>CAYRYU010000018.1:0-66179 GCA_964428355.1 uncultured bacterium | reverse complement strand
GGGGGTCCCGGAACACTCGCCTGCGGAACCCGCAGGCTAGGGGTCTGAGGCCCCGCAGGGGTGGCCCGGTACTCCTCGTCTGGTGAAAGGTGAATCTTCTCCATCGGCTGCCGGAGATGATTCTACCAGAGGTCGCGGGATATGTCCTGCCCGAGAGGGGTGGGAAACAATGGCCCGGGACGCCCATATTCCTGAACCCGGGGGAAAAGGCTTGCAAAACCCTCGCCTCCGGAATCTCCGGGAAAAGGGTCAGAATTCGGGGGGAGCCCCGCCCTCGGTGGAAGGGGACCCAGCTTCCTTTTTTTCGGGCGGGTGGAGGAAACTGACTCGTTCACCCATGATCTCAGTGACGAACCGCTTTTTCCCACCCTCGATCTCGAACTGCCGGTTCTGCAGATGGCCTTCGACCAGAACGGGGCGCCCCTTTGAGAGGAACTTTCCGCAGTTGACCGCGAGATTGTTCCATACGATTACGTCGAAGAAGTCGGCTTCAGGGGTGCCGTCTCCTTCAGGGTTCTTCTTGAAGCGGTTCACCGCGACAGGGAACTTCGTGACGGGTATCCCGCTCTGGGTGTTTCGGCTCTCGGGATCTCTGGTGAGATATCCGGCAATGAAGATACGGTTGAGAGTGATCATTTCCATTCTCCTTCGGTTTGATTGCTTGCCCTCTTTCCAAGGGTCAAAAAGTAATCGCCCGAAGGGGGGAATCGGGGAAAAGATTTTTCAAAAAAGCGAAATGTGACCCCGGGCCCGATAGACAAGAAGCCCGCACCATTCATGCATGACATAGCGAAGGAGTTCGATTCCATTTTCCAGGCAGTCACCCCCCGCTTCGGGAGTTTGGGATGCAGCCGGCAAAACCTCGAAGCCTACTTTCTCGAAGCACCGGGTCCCACGGTAGATGTGGGGACCGCTGGTCACGAGAAGAATTCTCCGGATCCCTTGCGGGATGAGGATCCGCTCCGCCGCAAGGGCTTCCGTCCGGGTGGTGAATGCCCCATCAAGGATTTCACAGGATCCGCTTGCCATACCGAGCAGTGCCGTCAACGAGGAAACCCAGCCTATCTCCCTGAATCCATTGTTGCTGTAATCCCCGGTGCTGATGAACATCTTTGGTGCCCTTCCCGCCTTGAGAAGTGAATACCCCTTCATGAATCGCTGGAATCCGCTGTAGTTGGGAGCGCCGTGGGGGGTGACACCCGAAGCGAGAACGAAGATGGCCTGGGCATTCCCCGGAGGTTCCGGCAGCATGAGGGGTCTGGTCAGCCACTGGGGAAACGATGTGTAGAGGGCAAGGAAATGAAGGGCCCCGATTCCGGCGGCGCATTCGACAAGGAACTTCCCGACCGGAACATCCCCACGAAACTTCGCGTAAATGCCCAAACCGAAGGAAAGAGCCACCCCCATCGCCACCCCGATTCTCCACTCGAGTTCGTTGGGAAGCTGGGGAAAAAAGAACACGAAAAAGAACGCTGTGGTGAAGGCCACGGCGATTCGCCAGCCTGAAGAAGGAACAACAACCTTTTCCCCGGACATCACGCTCCCCCCCAATTCGGAAAGTTCAGAGTCTGAAGCAAAATGACTTGCAAGGCAACCTTGCTGTAGTGTCGAAGTTCATTCCCCTTCTCCGGCAGGGGAAGCCGAAACCCAAACAAGCCCCCGGCAAAGTTCGAGAACTTTTCGACGATTCGCGAAATGCTCTTCGAGCATCTTTGCGGGCTCCGCCCCCATGAATCTGGCAATCAGCTCCCTGCCCTTCGAATGTGACAAGGAGCAGTCCGTAAGAAGCGCCGCAAGCTTCGGATCACGAGCCCGTTTGACGAGGGAGGATCGGAAAAAGGCATCCCCCGCTAGTGCCAGAGCCAGATGGCGGTTACGGACCTTGAAAGGTGACGTTATCTCCCCCGGCTCGGGGGGAGGTTCCAACCTCCCAGGCACTTTTCCAAGGATCTCTGCGGCAAGCATCGCCAGGCAAAACACCTGAGCCTGAACAAGTCGTTCTGGCTTGCTCTTGAGGACTTCCCGCGAGAGGTCGTCCACCCTGTGAAAGAGATTCTGCCCTTCGAGAGTCAGCTTTTGAAGGGGGAAAACGACCGCCTCGCGGTTCCCCCTGGAAACCAGGGACCGGGCGGGGATGACCGCCAGATGGCGTTCGAGAAGGGAGATTCTCTCCTGGTCTCCGAAAGGATCCACGATGAAGGTCCCCGTGGAAGGAATGTTGGTTGCCGATACTTCACCGTTTCCCTGGACGGAAAACCGCCCAATCTCTCCCGGGGTTCCAGCCCCCCCCGATGCAGTCTTCCCAGGTCTTCCGCCTTTGGAGCCCTCATCCACCGGTGCGGAAGAGCCGCGACGGTGGTGCCCTCCGGGACTGCGCCATCCTGGCTTTTCGGACACATTCGCCCCATCGTGGGGCTCGTGCCCTCCGGGACTGCGCCATCCCGGCTTTTCGGGAACATTCGCCCCATCGTGGGGCTCGGCACCGGAAACAAGGCCAGAAACCGCTTTCTCAGCCCCAGTTCCATCCTTTCGGCGAGTGACAAGAAAGAACATGAGACCGTACGCGGCGGCAGCCGCGAAAGCGGGGATTTGACCTGTGTCCCAGACGGACCCCGGGATCGATGAGCAAAGTCCCACAACCTTGAGGAAAGCGTCAAGGATCAGCGAAAGGCAGGCTCCGATGAGGACCCCCCCCGAGAACCAAAGGCTTCCGATGACGGCAAGCAGAAGGCCCATGGGAAGGATGATCTCGAAGGTCCAGACCACGAGAGGGTTCACGAGAAATGAGACCACTGGGACGTAACCGAAGTGATACGCGGCAAGGGGAATCGTTCCAAGATTGGCCCCGACCGAAACCGCCAGATATCTGGATAGAACCAGCGGCACCCTGAGGCTGCAAAAAAAACGCTCGATGGGAGGCCGCCCGAAAACGATCCCAAGGATTGCGGCAAAGCTCATCTGGAACCCGATGTGATGAAGGAATGCGGGCCGAAAGAGAAGGATGATGAGGGCAGTGGCCGCCATCGGCCGGACGGGCCCCGGATCGACCTCCAGATGCAGGATGGCGACTCCCGCGATGTACATGATCAAGGCCCGCCAGACGGAAGGCTGACCAGCCGTCAAGAATGCAAAGAAAGTCAGGAAACCGATCGTCAAGATCGCCCTGGACATCGAGGGGACCCCCATCCAGGTAAGAACCGCGAGCAGGAAAACCGCGAGGACGAGCACATGTTGGCCTGAAACCGCAAGAAGGTGGGTAATTCCCGTTTCGCGAAAAAGGAAACGATCGTCCAGCCCCAGCTTGGATGTGTCACCCAAAAGAAACCCCAGCATGAGGGCCTGGTGACGGTCGGAAAGAAAGCTTCCCATCCCGTCCCGGACGGCTCTTTGTACAGAAGCGATCATCCGGTTTCCGATGAAACTCCGAGGGGAAATCTCCGCTTTCGGGCATTTGAAAGATGGTGACTTCCGGTTCCGGAAGACTTTCATGCTCCCCGTCGCGATATATGTCTGTCCGGGTTCGGGGAGCAGGGCCGGATCTTCGACTTCGCACCTGACCGTCCAGGGCAACAAAACCGTCTGTGAGGCGAAGGAATACTCGACCTCCTCCATCTGGAAAGCGACCCCACCCCTTTTCCGGTAGCGAAACTCGCCTGTGAAGGTCCCGGTCAGCACACCCGACGTCTCGTGGAAAGTTTCCATAACGGATCTGGGAAATTGAGGGA
The DNA here is from genome assembly GCA_964428355.1 of uncultured bacterium. Lineage (GTDB taxonomy): Bacteria > Muiribacteriota > Ozemobacteria > Ozemobacterales > Ozemobacteraceae > CAYRYU01. The sequence continues at coordinate 62,454 of CAYRYU010000018.1, read as the reverse complement.
CCTCGCGAACCGCATGGATGAACATCCCGCAGAAAAACACTCCGGAAAGAAGAGGCACCCAGCCAATCCGGTTGGGAATGACGAAAAGGAAGGCCGAGGCGAGGCACACCATCGATGCGAGCAGAAAGAGGCTTCCGGGAGCCCCTGGGAAAAGATCCGCCGCCATCATTCCGACCAATAGAAAGGACGTGAAAATGGGAAGGATTTCCCCGATCACATTCCCTGGCGATGAAGATCCTGGAACTGCCGTCACCGGGAAGTCACCTGCCCGAAACCGGGGCAGAAAAGCCGCCCTGGTTCAAGTTTGCGGAAACCCTGAAGGAGCTTCCGGTGCCCGGGGTTCTTCGATCCGGACCGCAAGGACCGGATCGCCGGATTTAACGGCCCCGCCAGACAGGACCTTCGCGAAAATGCCTTCCCGCGGCATTACGCAGTCACCGGCGCGGTGGTACACCGCGCACCGGGAATGGCATTCCTTTCCGATCTGGGAGACCTCGAGAATGACCCCGGAACCGCAAAACAAAAGGGTCCCAAGCGGAAGTTCGAAAAGCGTGATCCCGGAAACGGCCACGTTCTCGGCAAAAGACCCGAAGTCCACATCCAGCCCTTTGTTCTTCATCTTGGCTATGCTCTCGACTCCAAGCAGGGAAACCTGCCTGTGCCAATCTCCGGCATGGGCATCCCCCTCTAGACCGTGATCGGATCTGACCACGGCCGAATCGACCGGAGTCTTCGGGGTTCCTTTGGATTCACTCAGAGCGAGTTTCTCGACCCGCCCCTCTGTCACCCCCGCCGCAAGCCACGAACCGCTTTTCCCACCTGATTTCGCCAGCAACCTGACTCCCTCGATGACGGCACCTTTCGAAACGGCCTTGACCATGTCATACAGGTTCAAGAGGGCAACGGAAACCCCCGTCATGGCCTCCATTTCCACCCCCGTCCGGTCGTGGGCCAGGGCTTCGACAAGAGCCCCCACCCTGGATTTCCCCCAAGGGAAAAGGTGGACGTGGACCGCATCGAGCCTGAGGGGATGGGTGAGCGGAATGAGATCGGAAGTCCGTTTGGCAGCCAATATCGCGGCAACGCGGGTTGCGCTCCAGGCATCCCCTTTCGCCAGTTCCCCTTTTCGAAGCAGCTCCAAGGCCGTTTCGCCGGCGAAAAGGCTTCCCAGGGCGATGGCCCGTCTTGCGGAAACGGTCTTTTCACCCACGTCGACCATGGTCAGGCGCCCATTCGCGTCGAGGTGGGTCAACTTGGAAAGGGTCATGGATTCATTCTTTCAGGAACTTCTACCTGGCGGTTCCTGACAGGCGGTATAGGTCGCACCCGATCTGCTTGAGCCTGGGGAGGTCCTCGAGGTCACGGAGCCATCTGTCCGAAATCCCGGAGAGACCGTAGAAAGCCCCATATAGAGCCCCTGCAACCCCGGCGATCGCGTCGGAATCGCCCCCGGAGTTGGCGGCGCCGATGACCAGATCGTCGAACTTCCTCGGGCACCGGAAGAGCCAGTAGGTCGCGGCCAGAACGGATTCCATGCAGAAACCGGTGGTTCCCAGCTGGGCAAGTGCGGGGCCGGGTTCCAACTTGATCACGTCGCGAAGGATTCCCAAGCGGCGAACGATGTCGGGCGAGTAAACCTGTGCGCGTTCCATGGCCATGTTGACCATCAGATCGGCTTGCGGCTCGGTACCTTCGAGACCCATCTTGACCGCACCGGCAAGAACCTGAGCGCAGGCAAGAACCCGGGAATCGGTGTGCGTCATCCGACAGGACTTTTCCAGGGCATCCTTCAATACCTGCGGAGTTCGCCAGAAAGCAAGGCTGAGGGGGATCGTCCGGACGACGGCGTTGACCCCGGCCGAAGGAAAACCGCTTTGGGTCCAGTGGGTGCCCGAGGCGAGCTTCTGGCAGGCTTTCATCAGGGTGTTTCCCGGAAACCGCCACGCGGAGCGCAACTTCTGACCCTGGTACCAGTCCACGAAATGGTGAACCAAGTTCTCGATGTCGAAGCCTTTGGCTTCCACGAGGCTTTCCGCAACGACAAGGGTGGTCTGGGTTTCATCGGAGAACTGACCGGGATGGAGGTGGTTGAGCGGATGCGAAGGCAGTGCCTTGATATACTCCGTTACGGGAGGCTGCAACTCCTCGGAAGTGCGAATGACATCTTCGATCGGCGCAGCCAGGGCATCCCCGATGGCCAAACCGATCATTGCCGCCTGAAACTTTTCGATCATATCCTGTATGGTGCTTCATCCGGGTAGCTGCCCGGAAGCGCCGCACCCGGAGGGCGGCCTATTCCCCCTCCTCGGGAACCCTGACGATCTGGTCCCTGATCCGCGACTGCCTGAGAAGGAGGAAGATCCCCGGGTTCCTTTCCAGGAAACGGTAGAACTCAAGGATATCGATCGAGTAAAGGACCAGGGGGGTAGCGGAAATCAGCGAGAAACGGTGTTTTCCCCGCATGGCGGAAGTGAAGATCTTGGCGAACAGGGTTCCCCGAGCGGCCTGAAAAAGATCCTTGCCCCGGCGTTGCACCTTGACCTTTCCGGAATCGAGGATGTGGAAGTTGTCGCGCTCGGTCATTTCCCGGGCGAAAGTTTTCCCTGCGGGGATCTCCTGGCGCGACATGATCCCCTGGAGTTGGGTTCTCTGGGTTGGGGAGAGGCCCCGCAGGAGCGGGCTGTCATCGAAGAGAGCCCAGGTGTTGTGCTCCCGGTTCTCGGCAATGACCTTCATGTGCCTTGCGATCTCGGAACCCCGGATGAAATAAAGGAAATCGTATTTGTCCATCACCAGGACCTTGAGGTCGGTTTCGGTGATGACATCGGCATTTCGGGGAGCATTCAGGATCATCGAGGTTTCCCCGATGTAATCGTTGTTCGAATAGATCTTGATCACTTCCCCGTCCCGCAGGACGGTGGCACGGCCATTGACGATCATGAAAAAACGATCGCCGACCGTTCCCTTCTTGATGATCACGTCACCCACCTTGAACCGCTCCACCTTCACCAGGGTCAAAAACTCCCTGGCCTTCTCGATGGGAAGCTCGGAGAAAAGGTCGATGTGGTTGAGAACGTCGAGATACTCCAACGCTTCGTTGCTCGAGGGCGGGGAAACCGGAATGACGATCGTTTCGTCGGGCCCCCCCGCCGCTTTCCGGAGGTGGGACCCGGGGGGAATGCTCCGCTGTGAGACATGGATCAGGTAAAGGCGTTCCTGAACGGCATCGGGAAGCTCCACGAGGTTCTTGATGGGAGTGTGGATGGGTGGAATTCCCGCTTCGTGGAAAATGACGCTGTGGTGCCATGGGAAGTTGACCAGCTCGATCATCCTGTACCGGTTGATGATTCCCATGTCGTACAACTTCCGGACGGTTGGGGGATCATAAAGGGAATCGGATGAATAGACGAAACTCTTGCCCTGGAAATACACTTCGAAACCCATTGTCGGAACGGAGTGAAGGGTGTAGAAGAACCGGAACTCGCCGCAGTTGATCCGGATGGGAACACCCACCGTCACGGGATGGAAGTGAAACAGCCCCATGAAGGACTTGTGGGAAAGCCCGGTCAGAGCCTGGTATTTCCGGACGAAGCTCTCCAGGACCGTTTCGGTGGTATAGAGGTTGATCTTCTTCTCTTCAAGGAGTTTCTGGAGAATTCCCGAATCATGGTCGGCATGGCAGTGGGTCAGGATACAATCATCGATGAGACGTGGGTTGATGTCCATCGCCTTCATCCAGTGCGTGGAATCGACGGGCGGATCTATCAGGATTCCCCGCCTGTTGACCCAGACTATGAAGCCGCTGGTCATCTCCTTGGGGTCGAATCCGGAGCCGGAACCGATTACCGTCACTCCGAAAAGAGGGGGCTCGAAAGGCTTGTGGCGATCGGGAAATGTCCGGCCCTGGCCAAAAGTGATATCGAGCGGCACTTCCGCCAGAACCTCGGCACCCTCCACCACCCGGAGCATGTTCTTGTTCGTCCGCTCGAGCGCAAGCCCCCCAAAGGGCACCCGATTGGTTGGCCCCCAGGGGATTCCCTGGACTATGTCGGTCAACTCCATTTTCCTGAGCCCTGAGGGATCTCGAGCCCTCAGGAAATCCATTTCCGATTTCAGGTCTGGAATGAGTTCACGGTTGACCCCGTAGGGATAATCACGGGAAAGTTGTACCACTTCAGGGCCGAGAACCGCTTCCTTGAGTACCCCCATGATGGTTTCAAGTTGGTGGGTCTGTCCGATGACCTTGATACAGCGATTCTTGAGGAAAAAATTGTAATACGCCGGAAACTCGATGTCGGCAAGTGAAACACCCCGTTCGGTACTGAAAAGCTTGGTGGGCAGAACGAAAGTGTCGGGAACTTCCCCGATCAGGTCGAGGGTGTCCTTGATCGTTTCGGGCGCTGCACCGATTTGAAGCACTCCGGAAGGAGCCTTTACCAGCGTACCCCCTCGCGGAAGTGGAATGATCTCTACTTTCATGCCCTCATATCCCTTTTTTTCTCAGGAAGAAAAGAATAAACAAATTCCCGGAATATTTCAACAAAAGAATGAGCGGGAAACTCCAATTCCGCAGGTTAATCCCTGATCCCCCTCCGGATTCCGACATTTTTGGACACCATAGCAGGTTTGCAGATAGGGTTGCCACGGAGACACAGAGGTTGTCGATGAAACCGACAGGTGTTGTTTCCCCTTTTCGCCCCCCCTGGCTTTCTCTGTGTTCTCTCCGGCTCTGCGGCATTTTTTGGCAGCATCCTTGCCTCAGCCTACTAATCTGAAGCGGATGGAGATTACTTCCCTGGAACCGCCCCATGAAATGGGCAGAAGACCTCGAAATCGTCGGGAAGTTTCATCGTCGGACCCGGCTCGAGAGTTTCCGGAGGAAGTGAGGAATCGGTCTTCCGTTTTCGGGTCCAATATCCCACCCCCTTCCTGGTTCGCTCACAATCATCGCAAACGGGTATCTCCTTCAAAACCCCACCCTTCATCAACTGGTCAAATGGAACCGGCCCGGGAACCGGGCACTCGGGAAAACCGTGACCCATTCCAAAGGATTCGATCGCGCCCAGGATGGTTCTCATATTGCTGAAGCAGGCTTTTTCCCGGGCCTGGCTTCCGCGGTTCAGATCCAATCCATGCTTGACAAGATCGGGGTAGACGACGGAAAAAAATCCCCCGAAAACTCCCAAAACGGGGATGACGTAGAACACCATCTTGCCCCCAATTCCAGATCGCCTGAGAAATCGGATGATGACCGCAGCAGGAAGCATCAGTACGAGACATCCGATCCCGACAGTTGTCACCAGTTCAATTGCCTTCTGGAAATTCCTGATCTGGAACTCGCAATAGAATGCCACCAGAAGAAGCGAGAGGAAGAACGGCACCACGAGAAGTTTGAGAATCGATTCACGTGACCACTCCTCATCCCGTTTCGGGCCACCCTTCAAAAGAAAGAAGGTGGGGAATCCCAAGATCAGCGCAGCACCCAGCAAGAGGATCAGAATGAAAAACCCTGTTTTGGGAAACACCGACATTCTTTCGTCACCCTTCTTTTCCGCCAAGGCAATCCGATGGACCTTTTACATCCGAGGGTCGTCCCAGGTCCCGAGATTTCCTCCAAAGGCCAGAAAGCCTGGTTTCACCTTTTGTCCCTGGCCAACAACTCTTTTGCCGCGATATCCACCTCATCCCGAACGTCGTTCTCTGACGGATGAGCCACCAGCCGCGAAAGCTCCCCTTCAAGCGCAACAATTACGGTTTCCCCCGAAACGGAAACGAGCATCGAGATGATCCAGTATTTCCACATCCCGTCGTCTCCCCGCAATATCGCTTTTACCGGCTCGACGAGCCTGTCCCCCATACTGCTGAGCCGCCTCACTATCCGGGGCGCAACCGGCCAATTGATATCCTGAAGCCACTCGAGGAGCTGGGGAAGGTGTCTCTGGACCTCATCATCGGAAGCCCTGTCCAACCTTTCACAAGCTTCGAAGTCGAACTTGTCCTTTGGAATGATCCTCATGTTCCCCTCAGCAAACGGGTTTTTCCAAGCCTTTTGCCAGGTCATCCCAAACCTCGGGCCTTGTCTTGTTCCAATCGAGATGGGAATATTTTTCCCTTGCAAGAATCCCGGCACATCTTTCCTCCTGGGGGTCCAGGGATGCGGGGATGCACTCCACGCCAAGGGACATCCCGATGGCCGATGCAAGCACGCGGGGGACCTTTTCAATTTCGGTTGTTGAGAGAGAATCTTCTAAGAAAGCCATTCCTAGCTCAGGTTCAGGGTCAACCCCGGCAAGGAAAACTCCTTGTGGAAAGCCGATCTTTGAGATCGGGATCGATCCGTGAATAGAGAAGACTCCATTCCGGCAGATTCCCGCAGATCCGATCAGCTTTCTTTCCCCCAGGAAGACGGAATGTCCCGCGGCGGACGAGAAGCAGTTCACCCCGGAATGGCCACCTTTTCGGGTGGAATCGGGGCTTGGGGCCCCCCGGAACGTCACCATCCCGGAACGTCCGAACCGGACAGGGAGCCCGAGGGAATTCAGACCTTCAAGGAGTGGTTGCATCATCCTGAGGAAGATTTCGAGGAAGGTTGGGTTGGGGTTGCACAATGAAGAGATGAACCCCATGGGAAGGCAGAGGGAAAAGGTCCACTCCCTGGCGTGGAAAACCATCTTCCCGCCGGTCATCCGGCGGACGACCCCGATTCCCGACCCTGGAATCCTGCCGATGTCCAGGATCCGCTCGATCTTCTGGAAAAACCCGAAGGACAGGGAATGGGGCTCCCATCGGTACACCCTGAAATGCCCCGCACTTCGGCCTTGAACGACCGAACTGAATAACGCTTCGTCGATGGCCATGTTCATTTCAGGGGGGAATGAATTCGGGGGCATGTATCGGATGGGGGACATGTGGTGATTTTCTCACCTAATACCAACTGGCGGCAACTTTTTCGGGCCTTTTTTTCGTACGGTATTGGTCGGGAGCGATCGGTTGGAGGCACCAAGGTTTGTCGATGTCCGTCCATGTACGTAGAGGAAATCTCAAAAATCGTTAAGGAAACATCGCTTTCGGACGAAAAGGGGAGTGGATTTGTTTGCCTCCTTATTTTTCAGGCCGGTACCAACCGGCCTATTTTTTTTCCCGGAATCGGTCTCCGAAGTTGGGTGGTGGTTACAGCGATGTGATATAATCTGGAACCTCAAATGGTACACAGGTGGAGCACAGGGCGTAGGCCCGGCGGTATTGGGAGGCCAGCATGGCAGTAGCTAAGAAAAGCGGCGACTCTGGAAAGGCCCCAGGGAAAGCCCCGGAGCCGAAAGGCAGTCAGGAAAGAAAGCCCCCGGTTCCGGCAGGCGAGAGGTTTTTGTACCGGGACCAGGCCTGGCTGGAGTTCAACGGCCGGGTCCTGAACGAAGCTGCGGACGAACGCAATCCGCTGCTCGAACGCGTGAACTTCCTGGCGATCTTCTCCTCGAATCTGGACGAATTCGTGATGAAGCGGATCGGACTCCTCAAGAGGCAGATGGAAGCCGGTGTCCGGTCACCCAATCCGGACCGGGTCACGCCTTCCCAGCTATTTTCCGCCCTGCGGAGCAAGATCAAGGAGCAGATTGGGTCCCAGTTCCGGATCTTCTCGAAGTCCATCCTTCCCGAGCTGGAAAAGAACGGGATCATGATTATTCCTTACAAGAAACTTAAGGAAGACCTCAGGAAGAAAGCCGATGAAATCTTTCTCCAAAGGATCTTTCCCGTACTCACCCCCCTATCCGTCGACCCCGGGCATCCGTTTCCGTTCATCTCGAATCTCTCGACCTCTCTGGGAATAACTCTCAAGAACCCCGAAACCGGCGAGAAGTTCTTTGCCAGGATCAAGGTCCCCCCCGTCCTCGAACAGTATGTTCTCATCGACAGCGACAAGATCGGGCAAAGGTTCGTCTACGTCACCCTGATGGACCTCGTCTCGAACTCCCTTCCCGCTCTCTTCCCCGGGATGAAGATCCAGAATGTCATGGGCTTCCGGATCTCGCGAAATGCGCAGGTTGAACGCGACGAAGAGGCTGCGGAAGACCTCCTCGACCTGATGGAGGAGGAACTCAGGCAACGAAAGTTCGAACGCGTGATCCGCCTCGAATACGGAGCGAATCCTGATCCCGACATCCTGAATCTTCTCCTTCAGGTGATGGAGTTGAAAGAGGAGGACTGTTTCGAACTTCCCGAAATGATGGATTTCACCGCGATAAGGGAAATCGCAGCCCTGCCTTTCCCCGCGCTCAAGAATGATCCCTGGCTTCCCCAGACCCCCAAAATCCTCCAGGACGAGGAGGCGGACCTTTTCGCCATGATCCGGAAAAGGGACATGTTCTTCCACCATCCGTACGAAAGTTTCCACAACAGCGTGGAACGGTTCGTCCGGACCGCGGCGGATGATCCCAACGTTCTCGCGATCAAGATCACTTTGTATCGCACCGGCGCGGACAGTCCTTTCATCCAGCCTCTCATAAGGGCCGCGGAGGCAGGGAAGCAGGTGGTTGCCCTGGTGGAGCTGAAAGCCAGGTTCGACGAGGAGCGGAATATCCAGCTCGCGCAAGCGCTGGAAAGCGTGGGAGTCCACGTCGTTTACGGGCTTGTCGGCCTGAAGACGCATGCCAAGACCGCCCTGGTCATCCGGCGGGAACCTGATGGAGTCCGGTGCTATGCCCACATCGGAACCGGGAACTATCATTCCCAGACCGCGAGGCTTTACACCGACCTGAGCCTGCTCACATGCAGCCCCGCGATAACCACCGACCTCCTCGACCTTTTCCACTTCCTGACCGGGCGTTCGCTCAAGAAGGAATACAAGAAGCTTCTCGTGGCACCGTACACGATGAAGAGCCGATTCATCGAGCTCGTGGAAAAGGAGATCGCCAACAAGAAGGCCGGAAAGCCGGCCCGGATCATCGCCAAGATGAACTCCCTCGAGGACAAGGACGTGATCCAGGCTTTCTATCGGGCTTCCCAGGCGGGAATTCCCGTCGATCTGATCGTCAGGGGGTTCTGTTGCCTCCGACCGGGAATCCCGGGATTGAGCCAGACGATCCGGGTGATTTCGGTCATCGGCCGCTTTCTCGAACATTCCCGGATCTTCCATTTCGCCGACGGAGAGGAGAACCCTCTCAAAGGACTGTTCCTGATAGGGTCGGCAGATCTCATGACCCGCAACCTCTGTTACCGTGTCGAGGTGATTTCCCCGATCGAGGATGTTACAGCCAAAGCCCGCTTGTGGGAAATCTTCGGCATCATGCTCAACGACCAGCGCCAGGCTTGGGACATGCTGCCCGACGGGTCCTATACCCAACGACAGCCCAAACCGGGAAGCACCGGGCCGGAGGCCCGCGGAAGCCACAGGGCTTTGATGGCTGTGGCCCTCGGAGCCGGGATGACCGATGACCGGGTACGTCTCAAGCCGATGCGGAAAAAGCTGAAGAAGAAGTCTTGAGAAAACCCCCATGAAAGAGTCCCTTGTCCCCAATCGTGTATGTATCTTCTGTTCCTCGAGTTCCGGTCTTCCGGAGCCGATCACCCGGGAATGCCTCAAATTCGCCCAAGGGCTCGCGCGCGAGGGTATCTCCCTGGTCTACGGGGGGACGACATGCGGCCTGATGCGGATCGTGGCGGAAGGCCATCAGGCGGCAGGGGGCAAGGTTATCGGGGTCATTCCCCGGTTTTTCGTGGAGAAGGGGATTGGAAACCCCAGACAGGATGAAACCGTGGTGGTGGAAAACCTGCAACAAAGGAAGGCGAAGATGGCCGAGCTCTCGGGCGGATTTGCCGTCCTACCCGGGGGAATAGGGACTTTCGACGAGTTTTTCGACATCCTCGCCCTCAAGCAGCTCGGCATACACGGCAAGCCCATCGTGCTGCTCGATGTCGACGGGTTCTTCGCCCCTCTCCTGGCAATGCTTCGCCACGGAGCCGACTCGGGAACCATCCGCCCCGAAAACCTCGACCTTGTCACCGCCGCCCCGACTGCCGAAACCGCCATCGAAGCATTCCTTCCCCGCGGGAAATGAGGCCTCCCCCGCACTGTCAGTCGGTTCCGGCTCCCCCGAAGATCTCATCGGCGGGAACGGGGATGGTTTTCCGGCCGAAGGTGCGATAGATGTACTTCCTGATGAACCGGAGGTCCTGCGACGCCAGACAGAGCGGCTGGTAGGTTGCGAACCAGGGATTCCGGCGGGCTTTCGCGATCAGGTCCTTCAGGGGGGCATCCCTGACGTTCCCGAATGAGATATGGATGAACGGGCAGGGAAGAACATCCCCGAATGCCGTGATATAGAGTCGTTCCTTGAAGCTGGGACAGCCCCATTCAAGGTAATTCGCCTCCATGTCGGTCCTGACATGGGGATGCCGGCGAAGAATCCCCAGCAACTCGAGGGAATCTTCATCGGTGAAGTAGAGTTCCTCCCTTTTCATCCATTTTCCGGCGGGGGCTGCGAGGTTCAGAAGCACCAGAAACCCCCGCCGCTCTGCAAATGATATGATTCCCGCGAAGTTCGGATCTTTCAGATCGAAACGCGTTATCGTCGTGTTTATGGCCACTTTGAGACCGGCCTCGACCGCCAGATCGATCGTCTTCAGCGCTCTGTCCAGGGTCCCGGGGACTCCTCCCCGGAACCGATCGTGACGGGCGGGGTCCATCGAATCGATGCTCACGTAGATTGCGTCGAGGCCCGCGGTTTTCGCCTTCCGAAGGGTTTCCCCGTCGGTCATGGTCCCGTTGGTAGCGCAGGCGACCCACACCTTTCGGGGAGAAATCGCACGTATGATGTCGAAAATCCGGTCATCGACGAATGGCTCTCCGCCGGTCACCGTGAAGGAGGTGAATCCCATGTTGATCGCCTGGGCGGCGACCCGGCGATAATCAGGGATCCCGAGAAGAGGTTGCGTTCCAGCCTTCAGATTGAAGGATTCGGCAAAACAGTGTTCGCATCTCAGGTTGCATTGATTGGTGATGTTCAGGTCCAGCGTCCTGGGACGGGGACGGCGGAGGAGGTTCGCGGCAAGCAGGTTGCGGGCAACCCGCATCATCATCAAAGGTTTCCCGGGGTTGAAAATGTACGAAAAGTTGTAAAGGAATGAAGTTAGAAAACGGCTGGCCGATTTTTCAGCGGAACGGACGTCTTTCCCGGAACCCGGGATCTCTGATGCCATAGTCATCTCCCTGCTCGGGCGATCACCTTCATGTTCGATGGAAGGCCCTGGAAAAGGATCTGCCCGACCTTGTCGAGAACCGTCAAAACGGCCAGAAGGCAGAACGAGTGGAAACTGTTGTGGAAGATCCGGACCGGGGGGAACAACTCCTCCACGCGCCGTCGGAAGCGTTTCAGCCGGTTAACCGCTCCGAAGCGGGGGGAGTGGATCAACAAATGGTGGATGGACCAGTTGTGGAAGACGGGATTGGGATAGTACAAGACGTTCTCGAGTTGCATTCCGGCCTTTCCGAGGAGGGCCTCTGCGGTTTCCCGGGAAAAGAACGTCCAGTGCCGGGGGAAGTGGTATCCCCCCCAGAACCTCTCTTTCAGGAGTTTCCAGTCCCAGGAATCGACGTTCGGAGTATCGAAGGAGAAGATACCCCCGTCTCTCAGGAGCCCCCGGGCTTTACGGCAGAAGGCGACCGGATCCGCCACATGCTCGATGACGTGATTCGAAACTATGATGTCGAACTTGTCACCGGTCCATTCCAGCTCCTCGAACATTCCCATGATGAAATGGTGCCCGTTGCCCTCGACGATCCGGCGGGCATTGTCGTCGTTGTCGATTCCGAAGGTCTTGTGCCTCACCGGATCCATCTCCCGAAACCAGTTCAGAAGCCTTCCGTCTCCGCAACCGATATCCAGGATGCTGATCGAGGGTGCCCGGGAGCAATCGGGAAGGAGATCGAGAACCTTGCGGAAATTCCGTTGGTACATGAACTTTCGGAAACGGGCCGCGAGCGAGTTTTTGTTGGAAGGGTTGCGCAACTCATTCTCGACCGTTGAATAGGAATAGTAATTCCGGGGATAGATCGTCTTGAACTCGGAGGTATCCGGCCTATCCTGCAGGAAGATCAAACCGCAGGTCATGCACCGGACGACGGGAAACTCCTCGGTGGACGTTCCATACTCGAAATCCGTCCCGGAACCGATCAGGTCATTTCCCTTTCCCCCGCAAAGACAGCAGGGAATATGTTTCCGAATCACTCTGGACCTCACTCAAAAGGGATCTTGGTGAACCCGAAGAGAGTTGGGGCGACCGGAAGTTCCGTGTTTCCGGTTCAGGACTTCAGCGCAGGGAGTCGAAGAACTTCCGGACCCGGTTCGAGAAGTGGTCCGGTTTCCAGGCAACGAATCTGGTGGCTCCGCCGGAGGTTTCCTCCTGCCGGAGGGTCACGAGCTCCCGATGGCTCTTTCCCGAGGAATCCGGGATCTCGAGCGAGCAGAGCATCTCATCCCTTCCATCATTGTCGATGTCGACGAAACGAAGGTCGGTCAGATAACCAGCAGACTCCGGATCCTGGCTTGTGGCTCTTTCCTTCCACTCCTCCAGCCCGAAGACGTCGTTGCAATATCCCTGGGGGGGAGTCACTTCGAGGAAGAACGAGTGGTCCCCGGACCGGCCGTCATTGGATTTTCCCGAATATGCAATGAAAAAGACCTTCCGGTCCCTTCGGACAATGGACCAGAGAACACTGATCTTTCCTGATTCGACACTGAAAAGCGGAGAAACGTAGTGTTCCTTCTTCGGACCGGAGATGTCGACGAAGACGAACTCGTCCCCTGCCAGGAGGTAGAAGGTCTTCCCGTTCATCGTCACGTAATCGAAACCCGCCTCCAGGGAAAGGCCTTCTCCCTTCAGAGTGGATTCCAAGGCCTTCCTTATCTGGTTGTCCCGGAGATTCCCGGACCACTCGAACCCGCACCCCAATCTCTGGCCAGGTTGTGCCCACAACTCTACTGCGGCGAGAAGAAGACAAAAGAGGACAAACGTGATGGATCGCATTCTCATATCGGTTTCCGGGAAGTTCAGAACTTTTTGACCCGGAGCGCCTTTTCAGAGACCGCTTCCTTGTCCTTGAGATCGAAGTTGGTCTCGACGAAGATCTGGATCGCATCCGGAAACTCTTTGGCGAGGCCAACAAGATTCCGCGGTTGGTTTTCCAGAATCGCCACCACGACCCCGAGCGCCCTGATCTTCTCGCAGGCCTCCTTCTTGAAATCGAGGTCCTTGATCTTGAAATCGGGTTTGAGCATCTGCAATGCAACCTTCGGATCGAGCGGAAAACCATGCTTTTTGAGGCTTTCTTCGGTTCCCTTTCCCATGCGCGGAGTATCCCGCCCGGTGAGATAGATGACCATTGCGCCTTTTTCCGCGCACTTTTTCATGAACTCGGGAGCACCGGGGACTGGAGCGTCCTCAACGACATAGGAATCGCTGAAGAACCGGCTTCCCCAGAACTCGCGGATAGAGGCGGAAGTGGAGGCATCATCAACCCCGAGTTTCTTGAGGGAATCCTCGGTCGAGTATTCCATGTCCTTGTCCGATGCCTTGGCAACAGCTGCCGCATGGGGGTGGGATGCATTCTCCGCAGCCCACTCTTGCAGGATCCGGACGTTTCGCAGTGCGGTGTCGAAGAGGGTCCCATCGAGATCCGTAACGATCAGAGGCACCTTCTTCTCAGCCACGGTCTTCTCGATGGCTGTGAAAACCGGATCGAGGGGTGAGGGGGCCTGTTGGGAAAAAGCAACATTTGCAGACACCAGCAGACAAAGGAGGACAAGAGCATACGAATTCGTTCTTCGCATATCAACCACCTTTCCCATGATTTCGCAGACAAGTTAGCACGATTTGCGAAAAGGGAAAAGTTGTTCCTGTTGTAAATGACGAGGCTGGTTTGCTTGCCAGAAAACCGGGTTTTTGAGATCATACGGGCATGGATGGGAAACTGGATCGCCAGGACCTCGGCTTCGACAACTGGTTCGCCGACAGGTTTCCCGGGGAGGCAGCCCCGGATTGCCTTGTTGCCCGCGTGACCGAGGTCAACCGGGACAGTTTTGTCGTTCGGACCGAAACCTCCGAGGTTTTCGCGGAAGCCACCGGAAGGTTGCTTTACAACGCCGAATCCCCCGCAGACCTTCCCTGTGTCGGAGACTGGGTGGCCGTGCAGATGTTCAACCAGGACGAACTTGCCATCATCCACGCGGTCTACCCACGGAGATCGTGGCTACGGCGCAAGGCCGCCGGCCGGAAGATCGAATATCAGATGATCGCGACCAACATCGATACCGCCTTCATCGTCCAGGCCTGCGGCCCCGACTTCAACCTCCGACGCCTCGAGCGATATATGGCCATGGTTTTCGAAGGGAACATCGAACCCGTGGTCCTGCTTACAAAGACCGACCTTCTTTCCCCGGAGGAACTGGCCCGGAACGTCACGGACATGCAGGCAGCAGGAGTACGCTGCCCGGTTTTCCCTCTCAGCAACGTCTCCGGAGAAGGCCATGAACAGTTCAGATCGAGTCTGCAAGCCCGCCGCACCTATTGCCTGATCGGCTCCTCCGGGGTCGGCAAATCCACGCTCCTGAACCATGTACTTGGAAAGACCCTTTTCGAGACACGAGAGATCCGTGAACAGGACGGGCGGGGCCGGCACGCGACCACCCGAAGGCAGCTGGTTCGGTTGCCCGGGGGTGCCCTGATCATCGACACCCCGGGTATGCGCGAACTGGGGGCGATCGGAGTTGGCCCGGGCATCGAGTTGAGCTTCTCGGATTTGTCGGAAAGGGCCAAATCCTGCCGATTCTCAAACTGTACACACACCGGCGAGGTCGGTTGCGCGGTTCTCGAGGCGCTGAAGCAGGGGGAACTGGATGAAGAGCAGTACAGGAACTACCTCAAGCTGGTGCGCGAATCCGCGTTCAACCAGATGTCCTATGCCGAGCGGCGGCAGAAGGACAAGAGGTTCGGCAAGATGATCAAGTCGACCTTGAAGATTCTGAAGAAGAACTGAAATGAAGCGGATTTCCGCTTCGATCGCGAGATTGGGGCAGGCTTCCGGCTTGACCGATCCCCTCGACGAAGGTAGAATGGAGCTACAAAGAAGCCCCCTTCGACAGGCTTTCAATTTCGGAGGATAGCGAAAGGAACCGGAGCAGGATTCGAGAGCATGGATTTTCCCTTCGATCCCATCCGGGACCTTTCCGCTCCCATCCGGTCTTTTCGTGTCTTCGCCATCGAGGAGGCACTCAGAAAGGGTTCTTCAAGCGATCTGCTGGCAGCACTCCGCGCCAGGGCGCTCGAGGAGAGCGACGAAGAATGCAGCCTGCTCCTCTCCCATGCGATCGTTTCCGTCAAGAACCGACTCGAATCCTCTTCTTCTCCCGACCTCTCCGGCTTGTCATCCGACGATTTCGGGAAGCGGTTCGCGGACGGCCTTCCGGCCACCCGGCTGGAACTCCTGATGAAGCTGACTCCGGGGAAGGCCCAGGAGCTTTCGGCCCAGGCAAACGGGTGGCTCGATCGGGAAGCGGATCCGGCAGTACTTTCCGCTCTGATAAGGGTTTTCGGCCCTGTCCTTCCCGCCAGCGGGCTGGAAGTCCTTCTCCCAAAGCTTGAATCCCCGCATATCTCCGTTCGCGGAGCTGCTTTGGAAGTGATCGTGGACCGGAACCCGGAGATGCTCGCGGCGGAACTTCCCCGCCTCCTCTCTTCCGACATCCCTCGTTTCCGGGCAAGCGCAATCCGTGGACTCGGCCGGATAGACCCAGAAGAGGCCGTCCGACAGGTGCAGTCCCTGCTCTTCGGGGCCGATACCCATGAGAGGTTCTGCGGCATCCATGCAAGCTTTTTCCTTCCGTTCGCCCAGGTGAAATCCGTAATGCTCAGGTTCCTTTCCCGGGAGCATCATCCCATGCTCCTGGAAAAAGCAGGATTGCTGTTCCAGTCCAACCCCGATATCGAAGCCCCTTTCCGGCTGTGGGAGATCCTCGAGCAATCTGCTCCGGAAAAGGCAGCCGCAATGAAGAAGATCGTGGAGGGGGCCTGTGATGTCCTGAAGAATTCCGAAATCCTGGGAGAGGATTTCCCCGGTTATCTTGAACGCCTTCACGCCTGGGCAAAACGCCGGATCACGGTGAAGAAGGTCCAGGAGCTTCTGGTGGAAGTCATGGGCTCCGCTTCTTCGCCCAGACCCTGCCTCGATTTCGAGGTTTTCAAGGGAATGCCTTCCGGAGATGTCCGTTGTGCGTTGGAGGAAGCCCTGAGCTGGCACCTCCCTCCGGAAATCCAGGACCAGATCCGCAGATTTCTCGAAACCCCCAAGAATCTGGATTTCACGACGAAAGTCCAGGAATCGGAGGTGGTCTGCGAGGGGCCCTTCGCCCTCGAGGAGGCCCCCAAACTGCTTTCCCGAATCACTCGCGACAATGCGAAGAATGCGGTTCCTCTGCTGAAGAGTGTGCTCGACCATCCAAAGGCTTCTCCGGAACTGCTGGCAACGGCGTTCCGGACCGCGCAAAGGCTCGGGATACGCGATCTTGTCGGTGATTCCGAGCGGTTCCTTTCGGGGAAGGATGCCACCATACTCGGCGCGGCACTCGACTACCTCGGCAGCGTGGAACCCGAGAAGGTTCATCCCCTCCTGATGAACTTCCTGAAAGTCCGGACTCCCGTCCTGTTCCGCGTTGCCTTCAAGCTTCTGGTACGTTTCGACCAATCCCGGGCTCTCTCGCTGATCGAGGGCATGATCCTTTCCCAGAACCCGCAGGATCTGTCCCTCGCACTTGCGGGAATGGTACATTTCGATTTTCCCAACATCCGGGAAATGGTTTTCGAGATCCTTCTCAGGAAACCGCCGACGGAAGTATTCCACATGGGCCTCGCACTGTTCCAGGCAAACCCCGAGTGGGAAAACCTTTACCTCCTTTTCCGGCTCGAGAAATCCCTTCCGACCGATTATTCGAAGGAATGTTCCCTCGTCAGGCGCCAGAATGAGACCGCCCTCCTGGAAATGGGGATCATCCCCGCCCAGCTTCTGGAGTCACTTGAACCCTCCTTCGCCGATCGGCTGAAGAAGGAACGGGATATGCTCCCGCTCCGGATGCAGCCTCCTTTTCTTCAACCAACGGACCAGACAGGTTTCTGGGGCGGCCTTCTTTCGCTGTTCGCAGTCGGGAGGGGAAGGGGTTCGCCCCCCGGCTTCGACAGGAGCAGTCTCTGGTTGCTCCTGGTCTTCGTATCCATGGGAGTCGTCGGTTTTGTTTTCCTCGGGCCCTGGATGTTCCCCCAAACAAGTGTCAGGGCGGGTGGAGCGAAACCAGGGGCGGTTCTTCCTTCCCCGATTTCCGTGAGTGGTGAAATTCTGGATGTCAGGGAAAAATCGGGCTGTTTCCTTCTGAAAGGTGAAGATGGGAGGCAGTATGTCGCGCTTTCCGATGGGCGCCCCATCCCCACCTTCCGGGTCGGCGAGAAGTGGAAGGTTCTCCTCGTCCCTTTCAGGGTCAATTCGGAAGGCCAGGTCGTATCCCAGGTCCAACGGTGGGAGCGATATTGAGGTGAGGCAACCGGAAGGAAGCCGCGCCGGACCTCCCAAGGAGGGAATGAAATGTTCGAGATAAAGCAGGAGGAAATGGATGGAGTTCCGGTCCTTTTCCTCAAAGGTTACCTGGACAAGCATGGAGGGGAAAGCTTGACCGCGGCCCTGAGGAGTTTGTGGGAGACCGGGCGCATAAGGATCGTCCTCGATTTTTCGCAATGCAAAGCCGTAAGCAGTCCCGGGGTCGTCGACTTGATGGAATCCGTGGTCACGATTACCGAGAGTTTCCAGGGGCGGGTAGCAATAGTGAATATCGATGACCTGAAGATCTCCCTGTTCAAGATGGTGGGGGTTCTCCCCGTGGCGGAGCATGTCCAAAACCTTTCCGAAGCGATCCGTTCTCTGAAAACCCCTTCCACCGGGTGAGACCTTCCGGCGGAAGGAACTCTCTCGCGTCCAAAAATGTAACTTTTCCCGCTTTCATTCGTAACTGAAAATGGAGAGAAAACCATCGTAACCAACCCTGAACTGGAAAACCTGACCGACAACGAGCTTGTCGAATTCACCCTCAACGGTTCGCGGGAAGGGTTCGGACACTTGGTGGATCGACATCTGGGAGGGTTGGTGTCCTTTTTCCGATGTCTCGGGGCGAGGGAAAGCATGGTCGACGATCTGGTTCAGGAGACTTTCGCAAAAACCCTCCAGCACCTCTCCTTGTTCGACGGGAAGCGATCCTTCACCAACTGGTTGTTGACAATTGCACGGAACCTCTATTACGACCAGTGCCGCCGGGCAGGGCGAGAGAAAATGGTGTTGTCGGACCCAACGATGAAGCCTTCCAACCCAAGAATCGAGGAGAAGGTCGTTAATCAGCAAACGGTCAAGGGACTAATGGAAACCCTTCCCCCGGAAGCCCAGTTGCTCATCGAGTTGCGGGTGTTCCAGAACATCCCCTTCCACGAGGTTTCCCAGATCACGGGGGAGCCCGAGGTCAATCTCCGGGTCCGGTTCCACCGGACCATGACGCGCTTGAGGGCTGCGATCGATTTGGAGGTCGGGAAATGACGGAGTCGAAACCCTGCCAGGGCGTCTACGATGAAATCCTGAGCGGAAACCCGCTCTCGCCGGAACTTGCCTCCCACATCGAAAAATGCGAGGCATGCCGTAACCTGTTGCAGACGCTGGAAAAGGTCCGGGCCGCCAAGACCGTCCTTCCCGATGACACGTTCCAGCGGCTCAGGTCGAGGGTGATGAAGGGGTTGGTATTTCCTTTCGCCGCCCACGGAATCCTTTCAAAGTTGCTTGGAAAGGCCCTGATCACGGGGCTGGTAATCGGGGGTGGGCTCCTGGCGGGGGCATTCTTCTCCCGTCTGGTTTCTCCTCCACTTGAAACGAGGCCCGTCATGGAGACCCCGGTTCCCGCCCCTCCGGTCCCGGCAGCCACTCCCGCCCCGATTGCCTCCGGAACCGGAGTTGCCGTTCCCGCATCGGATGCACACTCGATCTTCACCGGCGCGGATCCCGTTCCCCCGGCCGACCAGGAAAGATGAGCCCCCGTTTGCCTGAGAATCCTTCCACCCGCCCCGGGATGGCCCTCACCTTTATCATTCCCGTCCTGTTCGTTTTCGTGGTTTTCGCACTCACCTTTTTCCAGGCCGCGAAGCACGGGAAAGCGATGACCCGCAGGTCCGTGGCGCACGAAACGTTGACCCAGATCGCGGAATCGGCCATGGAAGAGGCATTCTCCCGATTCCGGATGCTAACTTCGGCCCCCGGTTCCCCCGCGGGAATCTGGTTGATCAGCCGAAGCCCCGAACCCTTCAGGATTCCGCTCGATCTCGTCGTCAAGGAAGCTCAAAGCGCGTGGAAAGGCGTTTTCGACCCCAAGATCACGGCCGAGGCGCGTGTGTTCGATTTCCGACGAACCGACAGCCAGGGCCGCAGATATATCTGCGAAGAAGGGGTTGGCAGGCTTCAGATAACGGTTCAGGTCACCCTTGCCTCGGGAAGGGGAATCCCCCAGGAAGAGTTGACGGGCCGTCTGGTGCGACACCACGATTTCAAAGTGGCTTCCATCGTCAGCCCCCGGGACAATTCCCGCCAGCGGGCAGGTTACGCGCACAACTTCATCCTCGATTACGCGCTCCTCGTAAGGGAGGGTTTCCGGGAGTTCAGGGAAATCTCGGGCCAATCCCTTCACTCATCCCAGCCCAAAGTCGTGCTTGCACAGGAGAAAATCCCCCCCGACAAAAGGGGGAAGGTCTATTTCGGCGAGACCGGAGAAGGCTATTCCGGGCAACTTGTGTTCCTCAACCTTCCGTCGAAAATTTCCGGGTTGCTTCCTCAGCCCCTTCAGAAGGAAGTCCAGCGGGTCCGGAAAGCGGACTGCCTGGCCCTTGTCCCAAAGCTGGCCGAAATCGAGAAGGTCTCCCCCGGATCTCTGGAAAACATCGAAGGGATTTTCGAGGAGTGGAAGGTCCCACTGGTAAGGCCGATCCGCATCGGAAACCGGCACGGCCTCGAGAAGAAAGTACTGGCATGCCTCTCCGACCGCGCAACGGGAGCGGAAAAGAATCTCGATCCTCCGGTCGATATCCTCTCGGAAAACCCGTCCAAAACCTGTGATCCCGAGTTCGCAAGGTCGATTCTCGAGGGCAACATCAGGCAGAGATTCCTCCGGTTGGTTACCTTCCGGCTCGATCTCAGGGGGAGCCCGCTTGGGGCCGCTGTCGGAGACGCGGGCGAGCTCCCCTGCATGCCCCTTCCCCGCGAACCGGTTTCCGAGGCCGATCTTCGGACATTTCTCGAAAGGCTTGAAAAGATGGAGGCGGCCCGGGCGAACGGAGCCGATTCGCTTTTGTCCAGCCTGAACCAGGATTTCCCCTTCCTCTCCGGATTGTCGGACGGTGACCGTGAGAGTCTCCCTTCCTTCCCCAACCCCTCATTTTTCGACGCCCAGGGTAACCGGATTCGCGAATCCAGCGAGGGTTTTCGGGCCTTCGGCCATGTCAACCTCTGGAACCGGAGGTTCTTCAAAGGAAGCGATCTTCTCAAATCACCCACCTTCGATCAGGAAAGGGGGCTGATAACCCTCAGGGGAATCGAGTGGGTGGATGATGACGTGGAAATCGGCCCGCCGGGCCGAACGTGGACCGTGCAGGGGCAGGGGGTCCTGATCGCCCGTGGTTTCAAGATCCGGGCAGGCATCCGGAAGTCCCGTCCCCAGGACCTCCTGGTCCTGTGCGCAAGGACCGGAAACATCGATATCGGGGCGGACGAGCGGGTCGAAGCATCACTCATCGCTTTGGGGAACCCGAATCGGGGAAGGGTGGTTCCCGAGAAAACAGCCAAGATCTTCGGAGCAGTGGCTGTGGAACGCATTGGGCTTCCCGATTTCCCCGGCCCCGGGAAACTGGAGATCGAGTATGACCCGATGTTGAAAGTCCCTGATGCCCTTTACCAGGTCGACATTTCACCGGTTTTCACCTTTCGCCGCTGGAGTGAGGATTCCAATGAATGATCGCGGGTTTTCGGTTGTCGAGATAACCATCGCCATCCTGCTTCTGGCGGTCATGTCCGCATCGGTATTCACACTGATCGGGTTCGCCAACCGGGGGACCATGGATTCCTACTTCGAGTTCCTCGCCCTCGCTCTCGCCCGCGAGCCCATCGAGGTCTTCCGCGCATTCGGTTACCATTGGCTCCGGGAGTATGAAAAGCATCCCCTTCCGAAATACCCCCTCGGATTCTCGATCGTTTCCGATGCCAATCTGGGCATCGAGCAGTATCCCAAGGATGCGACCGCATTCGTCCGGCACATTTCCTTCAGGCCTCTCGAAAAAGATGGGCTCAAGGCTCTAACGGTCAGGGTGACGATTCTTCCCGCCGAGGAGGGCTGGGTTCTCCCCTGGTTCCGGAGGGATGAAGTCGCCCTTGAAGCCACCTTCGTGGAGTCGGAATGACGGCAGGGACATCAGGTAGACCGCGGGCTGGAATCACCCTCGTCGAGATTCTCGTTTGCGTCGGCCTGTTCCTGATTCTCGCCAACATGGCTTTCTTCCTTGTCCGTTGGGGTGTTCGGGCCTCCCTGAGAGGAATCCTCCAAACCGAGGTGACTCTCGAGGCCGGACGGATTCTCCGCCAGGTCGACAACGACCTCAAGAATGCATGCCTGGAGATGACGGGGAAGAAGTTCACCCCCGATTTCACAGACATCCTTGTACGGCGAGGTGATTTTCCCTCCTGCGAATACGAGTTCCTTTCCTTCCCTCTTCCTGGAAAGGTCAAGGATGCCGTCCCATGCGGGGATTCCGGGACCGCCTTCACCCGGGCCAACAGGATCAGGTATTCCATTTCGGGCCGGAAACCCGATTCCCCTTTGTTTTGCATCACGCGAACGGAGTTTTTCAACCCTGCGAACCCGGGGATCTCGTCCGAGCCGTCGCGTTCAAGGGTTTTGAGCGATCGTGTGGTTGGCTTCCAGATCGTTCCATACGAGATCCAGGGCGAAGGAAAGACCGTCCAGGGCTTTTGGATCAACTTGCAGCTGCTGGACTCCTCGAAGGGAAGGGCCTCACTTGAAGTGCCCACCGCCGGATCGGATGTCCGCCGTCCGGTCGATGCCGCGATTGCGGATTACTTCTGGGTCGTCATCCCCGGGTTTTTCGAGAAGCTCGTCAACCGGGACGGTTTCAACCCCAATTGGCACACCGGCATCTCCGCTCCCTGAAGGGGTTTTGGAGCACAAGGCTATTTTTTCCCCGATGAGGTAACAATTCTCCGGTTCGTTCGTAGCTTTGGTGGTGAAGGAAAAACCGAGGCTTAAGGAGGATTCGAATGAAACGTCTTATAAGCATCCAGCTGGTCCTCTTCTTCGTGCTCTCGATACCCCTGGTCGCCATAGGGGAGGACGATGACATAGGCGGGATCGGGTTTACAGATGACACAAGCGCGGGCGGATATACGGATGACAGAACGTTCGGGAACGACACTTACGACGTCAGCCCTTCAGACGATGATATTTACGGCGGTTACCCGACCGAGGACACTTCCTATGGTGGAGAAGTGCCTCCAGGAAACATCTACGGGGAGGAAACGCCGGAGGTAGAAACCCCCGTCACCGAAACCGAAGCCGTCACTGACACCGACACCGAAACCGTCACAGAAACCGAAACCAAGACTTCGGAAGACGAAGTCTACGGGGAGGACAAGACTGACGAAGGAATCTCCGAGGACGACCAGAAGGAAACCGAGAAAGTGTCGGAGGATACTCCACAGGAAGAGGAACTGGAACAGATAGAACTTGAAGAGGAAAAGACCCAGAAGGAGCAGGACGCAGCAAAAGAGGAAGTGGCTGAGGTGGAAACCGAAAAGGCCGAAACTGAAGCCGAAAAGGACAAGGTGGAAGCTGATAAGGAAGAAGCTGAAAAGGACAAGGAAGTCGCGGAAAACGAAAAGAAAGATACGGAAGCAGAAAAGAAGGATTCAGAAGACGAAAAGAAGAAGGCTGAAGAGGACAAGGAAAAGGCAGAAAAAGAGAAGAGTGAGGCAAAGAGCGAGGAAGAGAAGAAAGAGGCCGAGAAAAAGATCGAGGAGGCCGAAAAGAAGATCAAGGAGACCGAGGAGAAGATTAAGGAACTCGACAAAAAGATCGAGGAGACCCAGAAGAAGATCGATGAAGACCAGAAGAAAATCGAAGAGACCCAGAAGAAAATCGACGAAACACAGAAGAAGATTGATGAAACCCAAAAGAAGATAGATGAAACACAGAAGAAGATAGACGAAAACCAAAAAAAACTGGACAAACTGACCAGTCAGAAAACCGGTGGAAAGACGGGCGGAAAAACCGGTGGGAAAACCGGCGGAAAGACTGGCGGAAAGACTGGCGGAAAGACTGGGGGAAAGACGGGAGGAAAGGGTAACGGAAACATTGGTGACGGAGATACAGGAGGAGGTGACCGTGGAACTGGCGGCGGTAAGGGAACCGGCGGAGGCCGTGGAACTGGGGGCGGAAACGGCGGTGGTGGCGGCGGAAACGATATGAAGAACTTCTTCAACAAGCTGCTAGAGATCTTCCAGAAGCTTTTGCAGGGACTGAACAAGGCCAATACCCCTACGAATCCCACGAATCCCACCACTCCGGTCAATCCAACGACACCTCCGGAAACCACTACAGCTTCGGGAACTGCAACCGTGACTGCAACCGGAACTACCACTCTGGGTGGAATCGCGACCCAGACTCCTTCCCTGCTTTCACAGCCGATCTCCGGCGGATCGGGGAGCGAACAGGGCGCCAACAGCGGGTTTGTTCCCTCTCCCGATTCGGAATAGGCGCTGTAAACTCAGATCCTTCGGGATTTCTCGATAGGGGCAGGCAGGTTGCCTGCCCTTTTTTTTCCATGTGCAGAAAATCAGCCGGTAACTTTTTTCCGGTTCGTTCGTAGCTACAATGACCGAGCGAAAACCGGGAGATGGAGGGGAAACATGAAGTTGCATAGAATGCGGGATATCAAGATACCTATCGCAATGTCCCTGCTACTCTTCTTCGTCACTTCTTCGGGATCCTGGGCCGATTTCAGTTGGAGCGCCGAGACCGACCCGAAATACCCGGGGTCGTGGTTCATGACCCTGAACGCGGGAGTCCGGGATGCCGGTGGATGTGCCTGGACGAACCCCGACGGAACAATGGGCGGAGACCCTCCACACACAGAAAAGGAGAAAGCCGAACTGGCCTTTTTCTTCAAGGTCCAGGCACAGATCGAGACCATCCTCAAAGCGCGCGGCTTCACCGTCGCCTGCAGTGCAGTCCCATATAAGTATTCCTACCGATTCATCAACTCCACCATGCCAAACGACATGAAGGAGTTGGTCCAAACCGCTGTCGACAGGGCAACGGCCATCCCCGATTCGTGTTCCTGGAGCGATGATGAAATTCCCGGAGATTCGGAACACTGGGCACTGAACCTCAATTCCTCCGTCCGGGACGTCTCAAGGACCGGTGAAAAGCCTCTGACGGCCAAGGAAAAAGCCGAACTGGACTTCTTCCTTCAATTCAACTCCGAAGTGGAGTCACTATTGAAGGCAAAAGGTTATTCCGGAACGGGGAGTGGGGTTCCCGGAAAATTCACCTACGTCCTCCCAAACCCTGTTCCCGCTGACCTGAGAGACCTTATGCAGCTTGCCACCGACCGGGCATTGGACAAGGTTTCCCCGGGGAAAAAGAAGATGGCCGACCATCCCATCGTCCCCAGGCCTGATGATGAATTCTGACGGATTTGGTATCATTAGCTTGAGGGAAAGGGCCCGCCATCTTCGATGGAGCCCGTTGCGACAACTTGTTCGAACCGGAACGCCGTTTTAATCGAGGTAAAAGGATGAGAAAATCAGGACCAGCTGAAGTTCTTTGCCTTCTCGGAGTCTTCGTCCTCTTCCTTTCAATCGGAGGAGGAGGCAAGTTCGCCGGCTTCATCGCTTTTTCGCAGGAAACCGCTGGAGATACGGGAATTTCTCGGGATAGCCTCCTCAGGGAAATCCCGGACGCAGTGAAAGATGCTTTTGAAAAGGGCGGAATGCCAGGAGTCCAATGGGACGAGGGAACGAGCTCCTTCGACGAGGGAAAATCGCTTCCTGCTTCATCTTCAGCTTCAGAAGAGGATCCCCAGAGAAAACCCGGAGAAGCTCCCTGGGGTCAAACCCCGCCACCGGAGGAAAACCCTCCAGATCCCCCGCCACTCGGGGCCCTTCCGGAATCGTTCGACACCAATCCGGACAACCCTGCATCGACAACGGAAAACGTCGAAATGGAAGGTCCTCCCAAAGCCCGAAGTACCAAACCGGAGAAAATCGCCCAGGCCAATGCCCGGTATGCCGAGGCGTTGGGCAGGTATTCGACGCTCGTGACGACAGGGGCAGACAAATCACTGATCGATCAAGCTTTTTCGGACTACACGACCGCTTACAACGATTATCTCGCGGTTCTCACCGCTCCCGAGGAACCCGTTCCCGAGGAACCCGTTCCTTCGCCCGAACCACCCACTCCGACGGCGGCTCCAGTTCCAACCAGTTCTCCCACCCCTACCCCTTCTCCCTCTCCAACGCCGACGCCGACCCCATCTCCCACGCCCACACCTTCTCCAACCCCTACGCCGTCTCCCACGCCCACTCCTTCTCCAACCATCACGCCGACTCCCACACCCACTCCGACCCCCGAGGAACCCCCAGTAACGCCCATCGAGAGGGAAGTGAGGGAGATCCAAAGCAAGTTTGGCATCAAACTGGCTGACGGAAAGACCAAGGAAATAGGACAGGGCACCGCCGTTACGAAGAAAGAATGGACCCAGGATGAGGTGGAAGCCGTCCAGGACACTCTGGAAAGCCTCCCCGGGCCCTTCCGAAAGTGCACTCGGAACGTGCAACGGGTTGAAGATATCAAGTGGCCCGCCGGGAAAATCGATGGGCTTCACGACCCGAGTTCCGACACCATCTACATGGCAGATTACGCCCCCTTTGGGTTGGGCTACTTCAAGGCCATTCTCGTTCACGAGATGACCCATGGTTTCCAGGGAGATGATTACCCTGCCGCGGAAAACCTCTGGGCAGAGACATTTTGGAGAGACGGTAAGCCGAAAACCTCCTCCGTCTCCGATTACGGTAACTCCCAACCCGCTGAAGACATGGCTGATTCGGTCGCGGCCTACTGGGCTAACGGTCCCCGCATGAAGGAAACCCACCCCGATCGTTACGCTTTCATCAGAGACCGCATTTTCGGTGGAGTCGAATATCGGGAGGTGAATACCACCGAATTCCCCTGATCCGGAACCCAAAGCGGAAGTTTTCGAGGGAAGCCGGGCTCCGGGCCAGATCTTTCGGCAAGCACCCGAACGGTCTCTTGCCTGAACGAATCCCCGGATGCTTCATGGTAGAATTTCCGGGATGGATTTGCCATTCCGCCGCCTGATACTGACCACCATCCTCCTTGCATTCCCCCTTGCGGGCCTCTTTTTCCTGGCCAGGGAAAACCGGACGGGAAGATGGGAATCGGAGGTTTCAAAGCGGAAGGAGGATCTCCAGAAGATCCTCGCCCATTTCCAGAGGATGGGGGAACCAGTTTCCCATTTTCAGAGCCTCATCAGGAGATTGACCCGGGCTCTGAAATGGGGGGAGGACCCCACCGCCATCCTTGGCGGGTTCCCTGCAGGTTCGACAAGGGTGTTCGCCTTTTCGGACAACGGAAGGCGTCTTTTCCTTCCGGGAGAAAAAAAGGACCTCGTTTTCACCTCCCAGCTTGCCTTGGACGTCCTTCGAAAAGTGGCGTCCAAAAATGGTTATCGGATCTCCCGAAAGGATGGAAGACTTCTGGAATCCTTTTGGGGAAACGAGAAAGCGACCAACCTCCTGGCCCTGAATCCCGGGAAGCTCGTCCAGATCGTTCCGGGTCCAGAAGGGCGATTGGGGGGTGTCTTCCCCTTCAAGACCCGCTCCGGGAGGAAGAGATTTCTTCTCGTCCTCATGGACTCCCGAAAGATCGACCTGGATCTCTTCCACAGGAAGGCACTGAAGAGAATCCAGGAGCTGGCGGGACCTTTGTTCGAGTTCGGCGTGATCGATCTGGGGAGGAAGTTCCCTGACCGGGGGTTGGGCGCAAACTTTCCCCTGGCCCCGGAAGTGAGAAAGATCCTCGTTTCTCCCAGACTCAACCCCGGTTTCCTGGCCAGGGGGCGATTTTTCCACTCGCTCCTTGAAAGCAGCCGGTTCCTCTTATATGGCTCAGTCAGGCTTCCGGAATCCCCTTTCACCGATGAGGAACTTCCGCGCATTGTCGGGACGAATGGCTTTCCGGCAAGACTTTTCCCGGGAACCTCCAGCCTTCCGGGGTGGATGTTCACACCCATTCCATGGATCGTTCTGGCAGGAGCGCTTCTGACTCTGCTGACCTGGATACAGCGCGAAGGAGACAAGCGGATGATCCCGCTACGCTCCCAGGTCATCATTCTGATCTCCCTTGCGACCCTCGGCTCGATGGCTGTCATGCTCGGTTTCGCTCGTTCCTACCAGGAAAAGCGCGAAAGATCCCTCATCCGGGAGCGGGTAAAGCAGTCGGAGGAAATCCTCGGGAAACTCGACGGGGATTTCCTCGGCCTGATCTTTTCGAAATCGAAATACTTCCGGCAGATCATCTCGGGCGTCCGAGAGAACTGGAACGACCCGAAGTCGCGGCTGGCAGGCTTGGAGTCGTTCAGGAAACTTCCCAGGGAGATTTCGGTTGTCTTGCAAGACTCCTCCGGGCAGACGCTCTTCCGCCATTTTGCGAGCCCGTCGGATATGAAAAGGGTCTTCGGGGAGGATTTCGAAGCGCTTTTCAAACAGGTCGGGGAGGAGGTCATAACCAGGAAGAAATCCCTTGGAAGGAGGAACCCCGCCCAAGGCCTCGGGGATTTCCAACTCAACCGGATCCTGGTCGGGTTTCTCGCAAACCAATCGATCCAGTTTCAGGGGGAGTTGAAGCTGTATGAGGTCGACAAGCGGACTTTCTGGGCGTTTTTCGACCTGCTGGAGGATCCCGCGGGCAAATCTCTTGGGACCTTCATCGCCTTGCACGAAAACCTTTCCCTGGAACGTGAGTTCTTTTTGAACCGGCAGCAGGAGTTGCTCTGCCACTCCTTCCGTGATCCGTTCTCGTTCCGGATCAGCGTCCTTCCCAAGGATGGATCGAAGCGGGGAGAGATCGTGCCGGAACCTTCGAGGGAAGAGGATCTCCGTGACCTCAACGACCTGGTCACCCAGACCGGGGCTTCGTGCTCGAAAACCGGCCGGCATCGAGGACAGAACGTCATCATGACGGGAATTCCGGGAAAGAACTTCCCCGATCACAACCTTTTCCTTGCGACTCCTTTGAAACCCATCCAGAACGAAATCCAGGAACTCGGAAGGGACTTCCGGCTGTTCGCGATCCTGAGTCTTTTCTTCGCCTGGTCGCTCGGTCTTCTCTGCTCCGGAATCCTTCTGAAACCTTTGGAGGGGCTTTCCCAGGGAATCAAGCTCCTGAACGAATCACGATTCCAGGCTACCTTTGAAGTCGGATCGAGCGACATCCTGGGAGAGGTCGCCACCGGAATCAGGGGAATCATGCAGGAATGGCAGGAATTGGCGGTCGCCAGATCGATCCAGGAGGAGCTTTTTCCACCCCGCCCGATATCGCGGGAAGGGTGGACGCTGCAGGGATGGAACCGCTCCGCCTCGGACATTGGCGGAGAGTTTTTCGATTTCTTCGAGATCTCGGGCGACCGTGTATGTTTCGTCATGGTGGGAATCCCTGGCGGGAAGATAGTTTCCGCCTTCTTCCTGGGAATGTTGAAGACCGCGATCCGTCTTCTCTCGGAGCAGGGTGAACGTCCCCGAGGAACCTACCAACAGCTGTCCAGGCTCTTTCCCACCCTCCTTCCCGCATTGGAGAAAGGCATCTTCGTCGTGGGGTTCTTCCACCCCGCGACGGGGCGGGTTTCCCTTTTTTCACGGGGGCCCGCGGTCGGTTTCGGGATCAGGAAAACCCGACCAATGGCCGAGGGGCACATTGAGACCGGAGGGTGGTCCCTCGTGAATTCCTTTAAGGGCCACGTCGAGAAGGAAGAAGATCTCAGCCGGTCGGATGGGTTGTTGATCCTTTCGGATGGTCTATTCCAGGTTCCACAGAATCTCGAGGAGCGGTTTTCCCGCCCCGACTTCGACGAACTCCTCCGGGACTCCCACACTTCGCCCACGGAAGGCCTCGGTCCACAGGTCTTTTCCCTTCTCGACCAAAGATACTCACAGACAGGGCCTTGGACCAGCCAGACGATCCTCCTCATAGATCCCGGGGGGGTCTCCGGAGGTGAGGTTCGCGAATGACCGCACGGGCACGCTGGTTTCTTACGGCCATCGCCGTTTGGGGTGTGCCGGCCTTCCTGCTGCTCCTGGGAACCCGGTTCTTCTTCCGCCAGGAGTATGAACAAAGAATTTCCATTTCCCAGCAGGGCCTGGCTAGATCCCTGGAAATCTTTTCCGATACGGTCTGCCCGGAGGTCTTTTTCCCGCTCGAGTTGCGGAGGAAGATCCGGACGCTCTGGGGAATGCCAATTTCCAACCCCGGTTTTCCCGGTAATATAAGGCATCTGCTGAAATCCTTTCCGAAAGGTGGAGTTTCCCTTCTCCTGTTCGATTTCGAGGGACGGATGGTCTTTCCCGTTGCGGATCCCCTTTCAGCAAGCTGGGAGGAAATCTTCCGTTTCATCACCCGGCCTCTGGACGCAATTGCCACGGAACCTTCCCAGGCAATGCGGACCACGAACCACCTGTTTCGCGACATCAGGGTTTTCCTCGATTCGACCAGAGGGAAAGACGGACGGCTTTCCAGGATCAACTTCGGTGAAAAGGAAGCTCCCCAATTCCCGACCTGGTCGATTTCCTTCAGGAATCCACGGCCTGGGAAAGGATTCGCGGCGGGAGCGATCATCCTGATCTACCAAAGGAGTTTTTCAAGGTACTTCTTCTTCGATTCCCTTGCCAGACAGGCCCGATTCAGGGGGTCCCCCCTGGGATTCGTCCTTCACCCTGACCGGGAGGAGGAAGCCGCCCGCAGGATGCGGGGAATGGGCCGCAAAAACAAGGAAGATGCCGCAATCGCGGGCTCTTTCTTCCCGGGCAATGGTGAAATGCAAACTGCAACGGCCCATTTTCCGGAATTTCTCGACCAAAGGGACCGGGAAATCCTCATCGGAAAGCTTCGTGATGAATCTTCCCGAAGTTTCGGGTTCGGGGATTTCCTTGTCGAATCGCGTTCTCTCGATCACGGTGATCTCGTCTTCGGACTCAAGCGAATGCCCACGCCCCCCTTTTGGGGATTCCTCGGTTTTCTCGGAGCATTCTGCCTTTCGAGTTTCCTTTTCCTCCGCCATCTTTTTCTTGTCATCAAACGGGAGTCGGAAATCACATTTTCGCTGAAGACGCGGATGCTGTTCTTCTTCCTTCTTGCACTTGGACTTCCCCTCGTCCTTTCCATTTCCCTGGGATTTCTCCTGACACGCGAAACCAGGGAGGAAGTCCTTTTCCAACACCGTCGGGAAGCCTTCCAGAGACTCGAACATCTGGACGGAGCCTTTCCGCATGCAGTTGCACAAATCGAGCGTATCTATCGGAAACTCTGTGGGGAGTTCGGTTCTTCTCCCGCGGAAAAGGACAGGATCGTCAGACTCCTTTCCAGGCTCCAGGCGAAGGGAATCCTTGATGATTTCTACATCATCCCCAGGGAGCAGGAACCCATGATCTCGAGTTTCTCGATGGTTCCCTTCGAATGGGCCCCTCTCTTCAGGCTTCCAGGGAAACACCGTTTGAAGATGATCCGGGAACTCGCGAATGACGGTCAGACCCTGGGACTCCAGCTCCTGAACGGCCTCATTGACGCGGGAAACTATGGAAGACTCGTTGAACCGCGAACTCCGAAAGCCTTCAGGGACCTGTGGGAAAAAGCCTTCCAGATCTGGGGCCGCAATTTCCTTGCCGAGTTCGGTTCTCCTGATGATCCGGGCAGCCACATTCCGCCTTCAGAAACAGGGATCTCCCCCGAAGCCCTTCTCCCGCCGGAGACGGAATTTCTTGCAGACAATCTGCGGACAAACTTCGGGAAAATGTACCAGATTCGTCACATTCCCCCACCTTTGTATCTGTTCTCCGGAATCGTAAAAGGTCCGGGAAACCGTGGAAGGTACGCATTGTTCATCTCCCATTCCGAAGCGGGCCTCTGCCGGTGGTTTCTTCAGCGGGTCCTGGAAAGAGATGCCAAAAGTGGCTTTTCCCCCTTGAAAGCGATCTCCACCGGTCAGATCTACCCCCCCTGCCTTCCCCGGATCGAAGATTCACGTTGGTTGCGCCCGATCGTCAACAGACTTGGTAGGGAGAAAACCCATCGGTTCGCCGGGAGCCTGAAAATAGGGAAGAAGGAACATGAAGTCTGCATCCTGCGTGGAAAGAACATCACAGACTTCTTCCTCGTTCACTGCGTTCCCTCCGAAATTCTTGATTTCCGGGCCAGGAAATTCCTCAGGCAGCTCCAAGCGATCATCTTCGGAGTTTGTCTCTTTTCGATGATACTCGTCTGGGCTTTCTTCCAAAAGCTGTTCCGCCCTCTCGAAGATTTGTCCGCGGGCGTGAAAGCCATCAGAAACAAGGACTTCGGGTTTCGCATCATCTCCAGCGGAAATGACGAACTGGCCTCTCTGTGCCGCGAATTCAACCGGGCCTCCCAACACCTTGGAGAGATGGAAATCGCTTCGGCGATCCAGAGCAGCATCCTTCCGCCCCCGCATTTCCAGGCCGGAGCTTTCATAATGCACGGTTTGAACAGAATGACCCAGGCGATCGGGGGTGACTATTTCGATTTCATCACTCTGGAAGACGGTAAGATCGCGGTGGTGGTTGGCGATGTCACCGGGCACGGGATTGGCGCAGCCCTTGTTACGGCCATGGCCAAAGCGGGATTCACCATTCTCGCCAACCGGCATTCCGACTCCCCTCAAACGGTTCTTGCCAGACTCAACGCGCATTTCTTCGAACTCCTGAAAAGGAAAAAGGGAATGACCTGTTTTCTGGGGATTCTCGACCCCGTTTCGGGGACGATCGATTGCGCGAGTGCGGGACATTGTTTCCCCATCTGGGTGAACCGCGGTGCGAAGCCCGCTTTCCTGGATGGGCAATCCTCACCCCTCGGAATCTTTTCGAGAGCCCGAACCTTCTCCAAACGTGTGAACCTGAATGAAGGAACTCTCTTCCTCTACACCGACGGACTGGTCGAAGCGGAATCCCCCAACGAGGAACCTCTGGGGTTCGAGCGGTTCTTCCAAATTGTCGGCCGGGCCTTGAAGGGGGAGGAGTCGGATCCCCTCCCTGCGGTCTTCGCTGACGTCCGGTCCTTCACCGGCAACCTCGACTGGCAGGACGACGCAACCGCCGTCGTGGTCCGGAAACGTCGTTGAACCGCGATCTGGTTTTCCCGCATCTAGGGAAGGGCCGCGATCTGGGAAGCGTCCAGAGCTGTCAACCTCGTCGGTCGGAAACCACGCCCGAGGAGCTCCTCGAGCATGGTGGGAAGGGCTTTCGAGCCGTTCCTGCTCCCCACGTGCATCAGTACGACGTTTCCCCGGCCGATCCGCCGACGGACTTTTTCCAGGATGGAGGAAACCGACGGTTCCTTCCAGTCGAGGGTGTCGATGTGCCAGTAGACCGGGTGGTAGCCGAGGCTTTCGACGATGGCCTCGACCCGACGGTTCTGGGCACCGAACGGGAACCGGAAAAAGGGAACCGCTCGTCGGCCGAGGACTTCCTGGAAAACCTGCTCGGTTCGCGCCAGCTCGTCGGCAATCCTCTCCTTCGACCAGGAGCTCATGTTCGGATGGTTCATGCTGTGGTTCGCGATCTCGTGCCCCTCAGCCAGGATCCGGCGGGCAAGGTCGGGATACGCCTTAACGAATTTTCCGGTTAAAAAGAAAGTGGAGTTTACCTGGAAGCGCCCCAGTGCCTGCAGGATCCCTTCCAGACCGTCGGCATCCGCTCCGCCGTCGAATGTCAGGAAAACCTGACCGCCCTGATCGTTGGGAAGGACAAGGCCGACCGATTGGCCCCCCTCGGACTTTACGACGGCGGGGGTGGATTGGGCGATGACCGGCTGGGGCTTGTACTCGAGCTTGGGAACCTTTGGCGGTTTGGGAAGGTTAGGCCGTTTGGGCGGCTTGGGAAGCTCCGTTTCGGGTTTGGGGTGTCTCTCTCCCATTTCGGTTTTGGAACCGGGTTCCTGTTCCCCGGGACGACGATCGCGGGTGCGTTCCAGATAGAGAACACGCTCCCTGGCCTGGGAAAACCCAGGATACATCGCGAGAGCAGCCTGATGCGCCTGCACCGCCTCTGGAAACCGCCCCATGTCCTCGAGCAGCAGACCCAGATTGAACCAGGTCCAGTAGGTCGGGCTCAGGACCAGGCTCGCACGATACCATTCGTAGGAGGCTTGCAACTGGCCCAACCGACGAAGGGCGCTCCCGATGTTGTTGTAGAGATGCACATATCGCCGGTCGATGTCGAGGGCATACCGCCAGGTACGGACCGCGCCGATGAGGTCTCCCGCCTTCGCCTGCTCGATTCCGTACGAATTCAAAAGGGCGACATCCCTCGGGTTGACCGACAACCCCGCGAGAATCGTCTGGACCTCATATCCGTAGGGGCGGGCCCCCATTTCCTGCGCCCGTGCCGCAGTCGAAAGGCACAAAAGGAAAATGGCCAGGCAAACCATGAGGCCACGGGACGGAACGATTGAAGCCACAGAGGTCGCAGAAGACTCAGAGAAAGTTGCCAAGTGCCTCCGATCCTCTTTCTTGGGGGGCTCTCGGTGAGCTAGGAAGCCGGGAAAAAACCGCCAAAGAATGGTTTTGCCACGGATTTTTCCGGATTGCCACGGATTGGAATTTGGGAAAATCAGTGTTGATCCGTGTTTATCCGTGGCAAAAATGCTTCGTTCTCGATCCAGTCCTCCGCCGGTCGATTTTCTCACACGTTCTCTGTGACCTCGGTGCGCTCTGTGGCAAACCCTCTTCCGGGTTCTCCCGAACCGAACAATGGAAGATCGTCCGGAAACTGGAGATTGTCCGGAGATGCGAATTTCCTCTTCCATAATATCCTATCGGCATTTTCCGGATGCAAAACGCTCCCCCCGGTTTCCGCCGGGAGGAGGTTTGAGAAGATTGGCGTAAAGCCGAAGAACCGGGCCTATCTGGTCGTTTTCACCCTCTTGAATGGTTGCGCGACCGGCCGGGTGGTGACGACCACGGCTCCATAGGACAGGGCAAAGAGATCCACAACGTCGGAAACCTCCGCAAGATCCACCGGAATGTACCTTGCCTTGTCATCCTGAATTCCGGAGTGAGAATAGGCACCGAACATCCATCCCCACATCTTCACCGTCCCGTCCTGGAGAAGGGCCAGCCCGAACCGGTTCCCCGCGACGAGTTTCTTGACTCCCCTCAATCCCGGGATCGTCTTCGGAGACCACCGTTCCAAGACGGTCCCGTCACCAAGTTGGCCATACTGGTTGTAGCCCCAGGCTTTCACCGTTCCATCCTGCATCAGGGCACACGAGTACTCACCCCCGCACTGGATGCTCGAGAACCCGTTGAGCCCGGGAGCGGGAGTCGGGGCAAGAACGACATCGGGATTGTTCGTTCCGATACCGAGCCTGCCCATCGAGTTGTATCCCCAGGCCATCCAGGATCCGTCGGATAGTTTCGCGAAACAACCGGCGGGAACATCCCCCGCCGCCCCGGCAAAGATCGCGACGGCGTTGTTGATTCCCGTCACCCTTACCGGGGAAAGGGCGGTTGTCGTGGTTCCATTGCCAAGTTGCCCGAAGGCGTTGTAACCCCAGGCACGGATTTCCCCATTGTTCAGGAGGGCCAGATTCGAGTTCCCGCAAACGGCTATGGCTGCAACACCGGAAGACAATGCCGGAACGAGCGTTGGAACGTTTGCACGACCAAGTTCATCACTCCTCAGCCCAAGGCCGAGCTGACCGGCACCGTTGCTCCCCCATGTGTAGACGGCTCCGCCGCTTGCAAGGGCCACGGAATGCAGGTATCCGGCTTTCGCATCCTTGATGTCGGAAAGGCCCGGAATCACATAGGGAATGACCCGACGGCCCAGCAAGCTTCCGTCACCGAGTTGTCCCTCGTTGTTGCGGCCGCAAGTGACGACCTTTCCGTCGCGACGGAGGGCGACCACGTGGAGTTCACCATTCATCGAAACGACATCTCCCCAACCGGGCAGAAGAACGGGCTTGTCTTGGGAAGCGTTGTCCCCTCCGTCCAAGTTTCCCTGATATCCCAGTTCTCCGTTGTCGCTGTAACCCCAACCGTAGGTCAGCTTGCCCCCGGTCTGACCCGTCGAAACGGCCGACACTACTTCCGATTCAGGTGATTCGATTCCGCCAGTCTGGGCAGTCACGGTGAAATAATAGGCCTTCCCGTTGGTCAGCCCCTGGATCAGCTGCCCGGGAACCGCTCCCGTAACCTTCGTACCCGTTCCCTTCGCGACTGCGGGGTCTTCGGAGTAATAGAGATTGTATGACCCAACCCCATCGACGGGGTTCCAAAAGACGCATATCGACCCGTCACCCGCGCTGCGGGCGTCGACTCCACCGGGGATTCCACCACCCTGGGCGGTCGCACCCACATACCCGCCGTTGGCGAAGGCAAACAGACCCCTGTCGAGGACCGACAGATCGCTCACCTGACCAAGACCCGTGATCGGGACTGGTTCCTGAGTGTCCTCACCATAGGGAGCCGGATCCCCGCGCATCAGTTTCATCGATCCCCAGGCTTTCACAGTACCGTCTTGCTGGAGGATGACGTTGAAAGACCAGCCCGTTCCGATCTTCCGGACCGGTCCAAGACCGGGGACCCTCTTGGGAAGAAGGTTGTATGAGTGGATTCCAAGTATGATCTGGCCCCAATGCCAGACAGAACCGTCCCGCAACAGGGCGAGGCAGTTGGCTGGACCGATCGAGATGGCGATGGCATGATCCGGAAGTCCGAGAACGGGCCCGGGAGTGAACCGTTCGGTGGTGGTTCCATCCCCGAGAACACCGCAATTCTGCTTGTCGTCGGAACCGTTCTGGCCCCAGGTCATTATCCGGCCATCGGCAAGCAGCGCCGCGCTGTGGCCGCCGTTGTAGTAGCTCCCTCCCGCACCGATCGCGGTTACGGTTACCCCCGACAACCCCGGAACGGGAGCAGGGACAGTCGCAAATGCCGTGAGCTTGGGGTCGAGGCCGAGCTGTCCGTTGGAGTTCCAACCCCAGGCCATCACCGTTCCGTTTTGGAGAAGAGCAAGGTTGTGATGACCGCCCACGGCGATCGATACCACGTTGGTGAGGCCCGGAACAGGAGCCGGAGCGATGGCGAAACCTGTAGTACCGTCCCCAAGCTGGCCGCGATCGTTCCGCCCCCAGGTCCTAACAGTTCCATCAGACATCAGGGCGACGGAATGGTGGCAACCGCACTGGACATCCCGAACCCCTGTCAGATTCGCTACCTTCATCGGAGAGTAGGAGAATGGCAACCCGGGGATGATGTTGGGCGCCTCTCCGGTATCGTACCAAAGCCGGTTCACTCCGAGCTGGCCCTGGTCATTGTTTCCGCTGGCATAGACCTCGCCGTTCCGCATCAGAACCAACGTGTGCAGTTTTCCCGCGGCCGCCACCGGGTCGTCCCATTGCGGGGCGGGAACGCTCGTGGCGACGAGCTTGTCGTTCCCGAATCCGAGATTTCCATTCTCGTTGACGCCCAGAAGCGTTACGTTGGCCTTGACGGTGGGGGAGAGGGCATCCCGGGGCTTGGCAAAGGCTTCGTTCGATGGCTGTGACTCCCCGCCCGCCGAAAGGGCGGTGACCCGGAAGAAGAAAACCGTCGAGGAGGCAAGACTCGGGAAGACGTATCCCTGCGAGGCGTTTTTGACAACGGTGGCGGAAGCCAGGAGTCCGATCGGCGCGGTTGCATGGTAGAGATTGTAGGTGGTGGCCCCCGGGACCGGATCCCACAAAAGGGTGATCGTTCCGCTGGCTCCCACGGCCTTCAGCCGATGGGGGGCTTCGGGCGGCACGGTTCCTTCAGAAAATGCGTAGACCGTATAGCACCGGGCGAAGATCTCGGTCACGTTGCCCAGGCTCGGAACTCTCGTCGGCCGATACCGGTACTGGCGGCTTCCATCCCCCAGCTCCCCGTTCAGGTTTTCACCCCATGCCATAAGGGTTCCGTCCCTGAGGATGGCGTAGCTCTGCTTTCCGCCGCATGCGACCTTCTTCACGAATGGAAGGGCTTGAACCGCTTGAGGATACGCCTGGTCGACGACGGACCCGTCCCCGAGCTGGCCGGTTCCGTTCCAACCCCATGAGAATACTGTTCCATCCCCCGCCAGGGCAAGGCAGTGCCAGTAACCACAGGCTATATCGATGATTCCGGGAAGGGAGGCCACTTGAACGGGAACCATCTGGTCGACCGTGGTCCCGATTCCAAGTTCGCGGCGGCTGTTGGTTCCCCAGGCCATGACGGAACCGCTGTTCAGAAGCGCGAGATTGTGGCCCTGGTTGCAATCCATATCACCGTTCGCCGCGATCGCCTTGACGTTCGACAAGCCGGAAACCTGCACCGGGTTCGTCGGGGTAACGAT
Organism: uncultured bacterium; assembly: GCA_964428355.1. Classification (GTDB taxonomy): domain Bacteria; phylum Muiribacteriota; class Ozemobacteria; order Ozemobacterales; family Ozemobacteraceae; genus CAYRYU01. The sequence continues at coordinate 24,668 of CAYRYU010000018.1, read as the reverse complement.
CGTCCCGTCACCCAACTGGCCGTGGTTGTTCGAACCCCAGGCCATGACCGTTCCATTTTCGAGAAGGGCCAACGTGTGGTAGGAGGAAACCGCGATCGCCCTGACATTCGAGAGCCCGGGAACGGCTATCGGAACCGGCGACGAGGCGTTGTTCCCCTGCACCCCGTTTCCAAGTTGCCCGTAGTAGTTCGAGCCCCAGGCCTTTACGGTTCCATCGGCCATCAAGGCGACCGCGTGGTCCTGGCCGCACTGGACATCCTTAACTCCGGTCAAACCCGGAACGGGTTTGTTGATCATGCGGTCGGAGAAGGTCCCGTCTCCAAGCCGGCCATAGTAGTTCCCACCCCAGGTCTGGACGGTGCCGTCCCCCATCAACATTGCAACGAAGTCGGCACTCGAAATACGTCGTACGTCCCCGAGTTTCGCCAGGCTGATCGGACGAAGGACGGGGTATCTCGATGCTCCGGGTGCAGGACTGACCGAATTGTCGTTGAACAGGCACAGGGAGCCGCCCCACCCGACCAGACGCTGAATCCGGGATCCGGGGGTGACGAGAGAACGCGGGTTGGCAACGACTTCGGCCGATTCGGCGGATTCGCCGGCGGCATTCAGACTGGTCAGAACGTAGTGATAGGCCTTCCCGTTGGTCAGCCCCGAATGGATGAAAGGTCGCCTGACCCCGGGAATCTTGTTCCCATTGGCCTTTGTCACCCCTGGGACGTTGCTCCAATAGAGGTTGTAACCGCCCGCATCGGGAACGGCTTTCCAGTCGAGGGTGACCTGACCGTCGCCCACCGCGGCCCTCAGCATGGGCGGAATCTTCTCGGCCAGAACGAAAGCGCCCTGCCAGTGTGGGAACACCGCCAACGCCCGACCGAACGTGGTTACGGGGACGGGCTCCCGGCGGGGGATCGTGGTTCCGTCGCCCAGCCGGCCGCCACCGTCGGAATCGTTGCTCCCGTAAGCTTTCAAGGTGCCATCGACCTCGATGAAGAAGCATACGTTCTTGTGTGCCGCGATCTTCGAAACGTTCCCAAGCCCTGGAACCGGCGCAGGAACATAGTTGTTGAAATTCGTCTTGGTGTCGCCCCAAACGAAGACCGTTCCGTCACGTCTCAAAGCCACGGAGTGGACGTTCCCGCAGGCGATGGCGGTGATGTTGTCCAGGCCCACTATCCGTTCTATCTCGGATCTGGTCGAATAGGAGTTTCCATCGCCCAGCTGTGCGCTGCCGTTCCATCCCCAGCAAACGACCGTCTCGTCGGTGAGAAGGGCCATTGCATGGCCTTCCCAACCCTCGTAGGCCGCAGCCGCGATCGCCTTGACTCCGGAAAGACCGGGTATGATCGCGGGGGTGCTCCAAAAGTCGTTGGTGGATGTGTTGGGGGTTCCGGTCGCGAACTGGCAGGTGGCGTTCGAACCCCAGCCCATTACTCGCCCGTCCTCGAGAAGAGCATAGCTGAAGTGCCCGCCCACGGCGATGGCCTGGACGTGCGAGGCGTTCAGAACCGTGACGGGAGCTGGCACCCGATCCGGGATGATCTGCCCATTCCCGAGCTGGCCGCGGTCGTTCCGGCCCCAGGCTTTCAGGGTGCCGTCGTTCATGAGCGCAACGACATGGTTGGCCCCGCACTGGACATCCCTGACCCCTGACAAGCCCTGAACGACAACGGGAGTAAGGGCCCGCAACCCGGTGTTCGAATCACCTATTCCCAACTCGCCCCAATCGTTGGCTCCCGCAACTTTGACTGTCCCATCCCGCATCAGCGCAGCGGTGTGATAGTATCCCGAGATCGCCACCACGTCACCCCACCGGAAGAGGGGAACCGGCGAGACCGCTGGGGTCGTCGTTCCGTTGCCGAGGGATCCGGCATTGTTGTAACCCCAGCCCCAGAGCGCACCTGCCAGAGCGGGTGGAGGAGGCAGGGTTCCCTTGGGGGTGGCTTCGACCTGGATGGAAAAAGCCGATTCCGATGCGGGACCTTCGTTCCAGGTCACGACGTAGTAATAAGTCGTGCCATTCGTGAGCCCGGCATGCGTGAACGGGTTCGAAGCGCTGGCGATCATGGTCGAGTTGAGTTTCGAAACTGGGGAAGCGGTCGACCAGTAGAGGTTGTAAGATGTCGCACCGGCCATCGAATCCCAGCCGATGACGTTCGCCCCGTCGGCCGGTCGCGCCCAGACAGCCATGGTTTGAGTAACGGTGGTGTAGGTGACCGCGCCGGTCTCGGGATTCAACTCGCAGAGAACCTGTCCACGGCTCGAGGGAGAACGGGCCGCGCACGTCAGCCGTCCGCCGTTTACCAGATCGAACTGAACGAACTCGACCGAGGGGTTCGGAACGTTGACGTTGGTTCCCAACCCGTCGAAACGCTGGATCCATTTGACGGCTCCGGCCTTGATTCCGGTCTGCATGTCTGCCGTAATCGCGAAATCCGCGCTCGCATCCCAGCGGCACAACATGGGTTTCCCGCCAAGGGTACCACCCACAATCAGGTCGTTGTTGGGCATAACCACGAACTGGTCCAGCCGCTCGACGCTCGTCAAACGCGTAAGAACGGAACCGTCGAAGGTGTTGAGTTTCGTGACTCCACCCTGGCCGCCACCATACCAGCTGACGTAAGAGAAGGTTCCGAAACCCTGGCGGAGGATCCGCCAGATCCGGGCGAGCAACCCCGAGGTCCAGACCTGGTTCGCCTTGATCTGCCAGGTCGCGCTTCCGCTTCCGGAAAGGGTCAATTCGTCGAGGCTCTTCTCGAGCTTGACGAACGCGGTCGGATCGAAGGCGGTGATGATTGTCGCATTGAGCACGTCGGTGTAGACCGAGCTGGTCGGCGATGCCAGCAAAGCCGACCCCGCCGTGTCAACAGCCGTGGTTAGCTGTCTGGGAGCCTTTTCCATCAGACTTTGGTCGTTGGCGATCGACAACACGACCTGGGCGAGCACGTCGGCGCGCATGTTTGAACCCTTGGGGCTTATGTCGACGACGTTTCCACCATCATTGAGATCTGCCGCACCGTGGAAATCAGTCTTTCCTCCGATCGAACCGCTCGCGATCTGGATCTCCCCGACAACGGGCTGGGCGGGAACCGATTCGAACGAGGCTTGGGCAACCCCGTCAACCGCTTCGACGGTCTGGGTAATCACCGTCGGGAGTTTGGTGCTTCCCGGATGAACCAGAGTCAGGCGGAAAGTGACATAAGCTCTGGCGCGGGAACCCGAAAGAATTATGGCATCAGGTGACGAAGCGGTATTCGAGCCCGGCATGACGATCCGGAATGAAACCTTGGCGTTCCCCGTCGGGGTTTGCAAAGCCTCGATCTGCTCGCCCACGTCGGAAAGTCCGAAGAATTGGCAGCCTGCTGTTGCGAGCATCACCAAAATGAGAATGAGAAACCCCAAGCCCCCAAAAAACCGCTTCATGTACCCACCTCCCACAAAGAAACTTGTCCAATAAACCTGTGAATTTTTTCACTTAATAATCCATGAGAAACAAGATATTTTAACCATCGTTGGTTCAGATTACAACCAACAAAGGAACCCTTGACATTTCAACACATAACGATTTCCCGAGGGACTGACAGAGCTGTTCGGGATGGGCTAACGTGTCCCTATTTTCGACAACTTGCGATTCTCGATCGGCCAGCCAAGCCCTTTCCAAATGCCACCCCCCCCCTGAAAGTCATTAAATCACCCAAATCCGGGGACAGGTTATCCCACGAAAAGTGCCTTCCATGGCGGGGGAAAAAATCGGTAATGTGGCACCGGTTTTTTTCACCGGGGTTTGTACTGTTCGAAGGCTTTTTTGTCGAAGGCGCGACGGTAGGCTTCTTCGGTGGCAATCCGGCGGGATTTCACGAGGTCCATTAGGGCCTGGTCCATGGTCTGCATCCCCATCTGCTTGCTGGTCTGCATGATCGAAAACAGTTGGAAGGTCTTGTTCTCGCGGATCAGGTTGGCGACGGCGGGCACGTTGATGAGGATCTCGATCGCCACCACGCGGCTCATCCCGTCGATGGTCGGAATGAGCTGTTGAGCGATGATGCCCTGGAGAGCATCGGCAAGCTGGGTGCGGATCTGGTCCTGTTGGTGGGCGGGAAAGACGTCGACGACACGGTCGACAGACTGGGGGGCGGATGGGGTGTGAAGGGTGGCGAAGACGAGGTGGCCGGTTTCAGCTGCGGTAACTGCCAGGGAAATGGTTTCGTAGTCGCGCATTTCGCCGACCAGAATGACGTCGGGGTCTTCGCGGAGTGCCGCCCGCAAGGCATTCGCGAACGACTTGGTGTTTGCGCCCAGCTCGCGCTGGTTGACGATGGAATGCTTGTGGTTATGGACGAATTCGATCGGGTCCTCGACGGTCAGGATGTGGTCCTGGCGCTCGTCATTGATCAGGTCGATCATGGCGGCAAGGGTTGTCGATTTTCCGGAGCCCGTGGGGCCGGTGACGAGAACGAGACCCTTGTTCCGCCGGCAGAGGTCGGTGAGGATCGCGGGAAGCCTGAGATCAGCCAAGGTCTTTACCTTGGCAGGAATGACGCGGAAGACTCCGCCCATTCCCAGGCGGTTCAGGAAGATATTGCACCGGAATCGGGAGACGTCAGCGATTTCGTAGGAAATGTCGAGTTCGAGGTCCCGTTCGAACCGCTCGCGTTGGTCGTTCGAAAGGAACTCGAAGATCAGACGCTTCGAATCCTTGGCGGTGAGGGCGGGAAGATCGGTCGGCCAGAGTTTTCCCTGGAGCCGCATCATTGGGGAGGTTCCGACGGTCAGGTGGAGATCCGATCCGCCTTTTTCACAGACCAGGGTGAGCAGATCGTTGATCGTGTAGCCTCCTTCAGCGGATTTCTGGCCGCCCGCCTTGATCTGGGAAACGGAGGGAAAGCCCGTCGAACCCCTGGGTGCAGTCGCAGGGGCAACCTGGGGCGGACCCGGAGGCCGGGGAACACCCGCCGGGGCATGGGCCCCTGGTGCGGGAGGATGCGCTCCTGGAGCCGGGGGATGACCGACGGGAGATGCGGGTTGACCACCCGGTGGGCCGGGAGGACGAGGGACTCCTCCTGGAGCGGGGGGACGGGGAAGTGTCGGGCCGGTAGGCTGCGTGGGGTTCGGCCCGGAAGGCCGGACCGGAGGATGCTGGGGATTCGTGGGAGCCCCACCCGGGTTCGGATTGGGATTGGCATTAGGGTTGTTGGGGGCACTTGCGGGAGGTTTCTCACTCCCGAACAGTTTCCCGAAAAAATCGTTTTCGCTCATGAGTGAACAGGCTAGAACAGCCGCTGGAATTCATCCATCGAGGTTTCGCCCGACGCGACGAGGGCGAGTGCCTGATCCTCGAGTGTGGGGATTTCCTGCTTCCGTGCGAACTGGTGGAATGCCTGGTAGTTGGCACGATTGATGATCATCTGGCGAAGGCTGGGGCTGGTGGGAAGGAACTCCGCGATCAGGGTCCGTCCACTGTAGCCGCTTCGATGGCATGCGTCGCAACCCACCGGAGTGAAAAGGGTTGGCTGTTCCACATTCTGCCGCAGCCGATCAAGGACATCGGGAGGGAGCTGGGCGGGAACCTTGCAGGCAGGGCAAAGAGTTCTTATCAGGCGTTGGGAGAGGAATCCACAAAGTGACATTCCCACTATCACCGGGTCTTCGACCTTGTCCAGAAGACGGACAATGCTGCTGGGGGCGTCATACGCCATGATGGAGGTCAGAACGGTCTTTCCACCCAGGGCGGCGAAAGTGATATCCTCGACGATCGGCTGGTCACCGAGGTGGTCGAGGTAGATAAGGTCGGGGTCCAGTAAGAGAGCCAGTTCCAAGCCCTCCCTGACGGAACCGACCCCGTTCTGGCCCACCTGGATCTGGGTGACCTTCGGAAGGGCCGATTGGACGGGATCTTCGACGGTCACGATCTTCATCGTCTCGACGTCGTAACTCTTGAGAAGGAAATACTGCGTCGTCGTCCGGCCGGATTCGCGGGGTCCCGAAACGTAGAGAACGCCGTGGTTGGCCTGGACAAACTTCACGAGCTGCTCGAGAAAAGACCGGCTCCCCTTGGCGATCTGGGAACCGATTGTCTCGAAATCGCTGATCTTGAGGATGACCATCTCGCCGTTCACGGTGGGATAGAACATCGACTGGACGTTGACCATCCGGCCCGAAACGGTAACCCTGAAGTGGCCGACCATGATCCCGGAACCAGTTCCGGGGCCGGGAGCCACCTGGGAAAGGGTCTTCAGCTTCCCGATCATTTCATGGTGGACTTTCAGGGGTATCTCGAGCTTCCGTGAGAGGCTGGAACAAGTCCGAAAGCGGATCAAAACACCCTTCTCGGAAGGCTCGAAATGGATCCGGTCGACCTTGTTGATGATCGCCTGTCCGAGGATATAATTGATGACCTTTTCCGGGGATTCCATTCCCTGCGGAATTCCCCGTTCGAGGACCTTGTCGGCGGGAGCGATATCTCCCTGGACTTTGGGCGGAATCTCGAGCGGGCCGTAGATTGCGGCGAAGGTCTGTTCGAAATCGTATTTGGTGCAGATGGAAACGGAAATATCGAGCTGCGACTTGTTCGCGACGACATCGATGGCTTCTGTTTCGAGGGGATCGACCATGCAGATGCTGAGCTGTCTTCCCGTCTGGTAGAGGGGTATCATCCGGTGCTCTCTCGCGAACTCCGGGGAGATTGTCCTTACAAGGCTTCGATCGACGATCTCAGGGTTCAGATGAATGAACGAGATGTTCAACTGATTCCCCAGCGCCCAGATGATGTCATCCTCGGTCACCAGGTTCTGTTCTATCAGGGCGGCACCAAGCTTCAGTCCCTTCTCCCGCTGATAGTTGAGGGCCTGCTTGAGCTGCTCGGCCGTAATCAGGTTACAGTCGATCAGAATATCGCCCAGACGTTTTTTCGGAATGGTGCTCATGCCAACTTTTTATCTTAATGGAATCGCCTGGAAAGGGCAAGAACAATCAAAAAAAAACCGCCGGCAGGTTTTCCGCCGGCGGTCTCCGAAAAGGTTACTTCTTGTTGATCATTTCCTTGAGGTCTTTTCCGGGAACGAATTTCGCCACGTTGGTGGCCGGAATCCGGATGGTGTTCTTCGTCTGGGGGTTGATTCCCGTGCGCGCTTTGCGGGTGGTGACTTTGAAGGAACCAAATCCGACGAGGCGGATTTCTTCCTTGCGGCGAAGAGTGTTCTTGATGACATCAAGAGTCACTTCCAGGGCATGGGTGGCCTGGGTCTGGGTGATGTTGGTCTGCCGAGCGATTTCCCTAACCAATTCGATCTTCTTCACGAGATAGGATCCTCCTAAGATTAAGTTTGAGAACCGATGTGGAGATCGTACCAAATCGAAACCGGCCCTGTCAATGGGTAAAGAGAAAATTTTTCATTTTTTTTCCTTAGTAGAGCCGATTTCGGAGATCATTGAGACGGTAGACCAGCTTTTGTTGCTGTTCCCGAAGGTCAGCTAGCTGAAACTTCAGCGTACCGATCTGGTTGCGGATCTGGTCTGCCGTCAGGCCCGCTCCCACTTCTGTCCGGATCGTTCCAACACGCGTGGAATCCGCTGGGGAGGGGTTTCTCAAGCGCGCATGGGAGATCTGGGTCAACTTGGCAGCATACGCCTCGATTTCCGTCGTGAGCTGAGCGATCCGGTTTTGGACCATCACGATCCGGCTCCGAGTAGACAGGATTTCGGACTGGAGCTGCCGTTCATTCTGGATTCCAGTCGGAATGGGAGCGTTCTGGCCAAACATCCTGCCATGGCCCTGGCGGTCCATTTCCCTCGGAAGCGGCTGTTCCCGGAATGGGGAAAAATCGGTGGGAAACTGGTGGTCGTCCGGAAAGCCCTTTCGGGAGACCTCGCCCGGAATCGGAACCGAGGTTTTTTCCCAGGGAGCAAGCCCTCCCTGGGGGGTCATCCGCTCCCTGACAATCCTTTCGCGCAGCCTCTGTTCATGCAGGGATTGAAAGAAGTTCATCTGGTCGCGAATATCACCGGGCTCTCCCTCGGGGATTCCTGTCTTCGAGGTCCGTTCCTCTTCCTCAACGTTCTGGCGAACGGGCTCTTCGGACATAGGAGCCCGGATGGGAGGAAGCCCAACCTTGCCGGGCAGGCCGGGGCCGATTATGGATCCGGTCCTGACCTTGGAATACGCGGAACGTTCCCACTCTCCTCTGACCTGGGTTTCGATCAGGTCGGGATCCAGCTTCTGGTATTTTTCCGGGGTTTTAGTCTTGTCGCTGATCGCGGCCATCATCCCACGCTGGAGAACGAGCTGCCTGTTCCGCTTGTCCTCGCGGGCTTTCGTCGAAACGATCCCTGAAAAGACGCGGACCTGGGTCTGTCCGAACCGATCGACCCTGACGTCGAAGTTCGTTCCGAGGACCCCGCAAATCGCCGTCGGACTGACTACCTGGAAAGTCGACTGCCGGGTGGGAAGGATCAGCCAGAGGTCCCCGACCTGCATCGTGATTCCCCAATCCATCAGCGTGAAGACAGAATCCCCTTTTGCCCGATAGATGCTCCCATCGGCCATTCGGATTTCCGCCCTGGAATCGCCTTCGGTTCGGACCATGTATCCGACTTTCACCCCGATGGGTTCCGGCCCGAGTTCGAGCCAGTTCGTTCCACCGTTCCGGGAGATGGCGGCACGTCCACGGAACAACTGGAGGGAGTTCCCTGTCGGATTCGCAGACCAACCAACCAGCGAGACCGCAAGGAACAAGACGAGGAGCAGGCATCTCTTTCCCATGGTCAATCCTCCTGACCCGCGACAATGTACCTCATCCCCCTGCTCCGTTCAAGCCGGGTCACCACCTCCAAATGATATCTGGGGGAACTCCCACCCGGGCTGGGAAACGAGGAACACATGGCAGACAAGTTCGTCCAAGAGCGGGTCTTTTCGACCACCATGTCAGGGCATCTTGTCAGGGACCGACTAAACCATTTTCACTTCCCCGGGGTAGAATCGGAATATGGAGGTTGGAAAATGAAAAGTCATTTCTTCTCTGGCAAGTTATGCATTGTCTTTGTATTACTCCTCCTGGCAACGGCATGTTACTCGCAGGAAGGTGATGAACCCGAGGGTCTTTCCGATTCTTTTCGCGGGGATTCACGTGCGGGGGAAAGTCCGGAACCCGTGGTGACCGAAGCCACCTTCACCCCTGCGATAATGGTCTCAGAACCGGCATCGGGAACCTTCTTCGAGGACGGAATCGCCTCTGGCGAAGAGGATACAGCCTCGGCCACCCTCATCTTCTTTACCAAGGAAGCCATGAGGATGGGTGGGTTCATGTACAATATCTTCGATGTGCCGGGTTCCGGGGGGATTTCCGATGATTGGGCAAACGCGACGAACCAGCAACAGAATGTCCAGACAACCATCATTTCTGACTATATGAAGAAATACAAGAAGCAGATGCAAAACTGGAAGATTCCTTCAAGTTCGACATCGAGGCGTCGAAAGAGTTCCAATTCTTCGAACCAGTTCAGGCTCGATTGGAACAAACTCCTGAAGTGAGCGAAGCCCGCCGGAAAGGGTCATTGGACAAAGGGGGGGTATCGGGTTATCTTAGGAAGAGGACAGCGCCACCCGAGGAGGACGTAAAATGGAAGAGGAACTCATCGTCGGTCTCGAGTGTCCCTGCGGCAACGTCTTCGAACCCGTCGCCCTGGAAGTTGACCCATCAGGAGAAAGATGGGCCCGCTGCCCGAAGTGCAACCGGAAGATCCAGATCCCGGCCGATTTCTGATCATTCCCCGGCGGATCCCCGATCATTCCCCGAGCGGTTTTCAACCCGAAGCCAGCGCAAAATGCCCTTCCCGAGCGACCAACGGGGAAGGGCGTTTCGTCATGCCCAAAAAAGCCGAGGGAGGTTGTTCAGGGTTTGGGTGGGAAACCACGGTAAATCGTCTGGAGCGTTTCCCGGGAAGCTCCGATCGTTGAAAGGATCCCCGCCATTCCACTTTCCCCTCCGAAATATGCTTCCAGGGTTTCCATGCTGGTGCAGATCTGGAACTCCATGTTCAAGAACTCCAAAAAATGCGGCTGACGGCCCTTCAGCTTCGAATTGAGGCTGCCCAGAAGTTCCTTCAACTCCTTGAGACGGGCTTCTTTCATCCCCACCTCCTTCGCCAGGAAAAATCCCATTTTGTGGAGATCGACGATCCTGCAAAGGATCGGGCCGACCTTTCGACCCGAAAAGCCCTTTTTGTAGGCCGGCGAAAGAAGTTCTCCGAGTAATGCCCGCGAAGCATCAAAGTCGAAGGCGATCCTTTCGGGGAGGAAACTCGCCTTCCATACGTATCCCGCTACGGAATCGACCGCTTTGAAAATCTCTTCACCCAGGTCAGTCCGAGAGAGGGTCTTTCCCGCGAGTTTTCGCACGGCAGGAAGGGCCCTCGCGAAAAGGGCTGCCTGTACGGCTGCTTTTTCCTCGAACAAACGGGCGGCTTTTTCCTGGAAGATGGCCGCGTCGTAGGTCCCTGGTTCCCCGGAAGCGGCTGCCAGGTCACGTTTTCGCCTGATCTGATCGATCCCGTCGTTGTATTTCAAGTTGGCCGCCTCGGCGACAGCCCAGAGATGGACGAGGGTCCCCACCGCAAGCACCAGTTCCCGATCGCCCTGGTTCTTTGACATGAACTCCTCAAAAGACCGCGGAGCCGTCTCCTCCGTCCCTCCACATGCACTCCATAGAGATTTTGCGATAGCATCGGAAGCAAACTCCGGGAACTTCGCCGGGTCGGCTTCCTTGAAGACGTTCTGGTCATTTCCCTGAACGATCTGGCGAATTTCGTATTGCTGGTCGATCCCTCCCTTGTCCTTCCAGTAGACCGTGATCTTCACGTCCAGGAGTCCCGGAATTTCATTCCCCGTCTCGGGATCGCAACCCCGGAAAACGTCCATGGAATAGCTGAAGGTTTTCAGCTGTCTAAATGCAGCTCCCGCGTCATCGGTTATGGGCAGATCTTCGGACTCGTCGAAAAAGTCGAGTCGGACCTTGTTCTGGATCAGCCGGAAGAAACCGTCAGAATCATTTACGACCGTTCTTTGGGGAATGCTGTCGTTTTCGCGAAGGTGATTGAAATAGTGGGGGTTTTCCTGGATCCGGCTGTTCAGGTCCTCGAAGATCTTCTGGGCAATGAACATGGCGGAATAGTGTTCCGCCGAAAAGGCTTCGCTTCGCGCTCCACCCTGCCGGAAAACGAGAATCAGCCCCATTCCGGAGGTGACAAGAATGACCATGGCAACGAGGATCTCGACGAGCGAGAAACCTCTTCTCCGGAAAGGGGATTGCTTAAGGGTCCTCCTCCCCATTTCAAACTCCAATCCTTGGAATCTCACTGATCAGAGTCATTTTCCCCTGGTTTCTTGGGATTTCTTTCCTCAATGTTCGTTTTTTCTTCGGCTTTGGCATTTGGTCCATCTTCCTTGGTACCGTTCGTTTCTACGCCGGGTTTCACCGGGATGGGAGAAGCCTCTGCATCGATGGGGTTGGTATTTGCAACGCCATCCCGACTTGTAACCTTTCGGCCGAAATTTTCAGGGGCCTGCGGAGGAGGTCCGTTAGGCACTCCAGGCACTCCAGGGCCTCCAGGGACTTTTGGAGGCAAACCAGGCGCTGGAGGCGGATTACCCAACCCCTCGACAGGTTCGCCTTTTGCGGCAACTCTGTCCGGTGGAGGTTCGTGAGTTTTCTTGGGTGTTTCGGCCACGAGGAAATCTTCGAGATCGCCCTTGGGGTAGAATTTCGAGGGAATCCCTTCGAATAATGAGGTTACCGCTTTCGGTGAGGAAGGAGTAATCCCGGTTGGGGCATCGGGCTTGCCTGAAGATCCCGAACGTCCTATCGAACCATCCGAGACTCCGATTTCCCTGAGAGCTTCATTGGCATCGGTAGTTTTGCGAACATTCGATGAGATTGCCTCGGATTTCGAGTGGTTGGAATCCCGCTTCGCGATGTTTTTGTCCATATCCTCCGAAAGCGGAGCGGCTTGAGGCGCCGATGTGGGGTGCTTTTCCGGATCGGTTTCCAACGCCCCGGCGATCAGCCCTTCAAGGATGCCTTTGAAGAGGTTTGGATCGAACTTGATCCTCCAGAAGTAGGCCCTCTTCGCTTCCCTGTAGTTTGACCGAACCCAGATATCGACCTGGAAATCCCGATTGGGGGTGTCCTGGATGAAGTAGTCGTAAACCCCGCCCCCGAACGGGATCTGCGAACCGGCTTTTCCCCCGGGGGAAAACCATCGTTCTTCCCACGGTCTAGCCATCAACCGGGCGACCAGGGCATTTATCCCGGATTCGGCGATGTATTGAGCACGGATGACGGAATCGGAATACTCGAGCTGCCGTTGAACGCCCTGGGAAAGATGGATGATCGTATATCCCGCGAGGAAGAGGATGACCACGATTCCGATTGTCACTCCCAGGGCAATACCTCTCTTGCGCCCCATTCAGATCACCTCCTGAAAACTCTACCTTTGGTCCTCGGAGAGGGAATTCTGAAGACGGACAAAGTTCACGAATGGAAACTCCCCCCGCCCCCCCTCAGGTTGCCCGAAACAAGAACCGCCCCCGGGTGAAAGGTGGTGAACTCGATTTTCTTTACATGTTCCATCAGGGTTTTCGGGTCATCGCACGAAGGTTTTCCCACTTCACGCCTGATTATCATCATCCTGAAGATCGGTTCCCCCTCTTTTTTCGTCTCCATCGGATCGTCTGCAAGGTAAACCATCCGCAGATCATTTACGCTGTCCTTGAAAACCAGGTATGGAAGACTGCTTCCAGGAACCGGAGAAACCACTTCGACTCCCTCCTGGAGTTCCCTGTACAGGCTGACGAGTGCTTTTCGCGCTTCGATCTGAAGGAGCAGTCGCTGAGCGAGATTTTCGGCAGCCCTTCCACCGAACTGGCTCCAGGCACGAAGCCCGATTGCCATAAGGGTGCTGAACAACGCGAACGCGACAATCATCTCCACCAATGTGAAACCATCCTGGTGGAGAAAAAGAGAGCATTCTTTCCCTCTTTGGAGTGGTTCCTTCATCTCCAGTACAATTAACGTATCCTCTTGGAAAAAGGTTGCAAAACAACCGTTTGAGGGGAGGCTACCCGTCTTTTCCAGAATCCTCTCGCACAATTATATCAGATGACGGGGGAGCAAACATTCCGCCTTTCCAAAGAAGAAAAAAGGCTCCCAAAAGCGGGATTCCCCAAGCCCACCAACCGAGCCTGGGCCCCCAAAAAGCTCCCCCGAGAGGATCCTGGGAGGGAAAACCGTTCGTTACAAGCAGGAAATGGGGGGCCGCAAAAAGAACATCAGCCACCATGACACCCACCCAACTCCCCCCGAGATTGAGGTAACCGGAGAGAACGCGACCAAACGCAACGGTAAAGAGGGTTTCGGGAAACGACGCTGACAGGCCGGCACGAAACAACCCATACCCCAGTGCCGGAAACCATTTGTCGGGACTGGTGACCTGGTTCATCCAGGATTGTACTGTCTTCCAAAAAGCCAGGCCGAATGCCCCCGAGATTGCAAGGAACACCATGAAGGAAATGAGCCTCTCTCCAAGCGGCAATCCTGAAGGCTGCCACCCCCCGAGGGCCGGGGAAACGAAAGCCAGGCTTCCGCAGAATCCGGACAAGACCATCAGGGCCATCGAAAAAGAGTATCTGGGAGTTGCCCCGGTAAGGAGGGTGGGTGCTCCCGAAACACTCACCCCGTCAGTCCGGAGGGGAGGGGCTCCCGAAACACTCACCCCGTCAGTCCGGAGGGGAGGGGCTCCCGAAACACTCGCCTCCGGGAGCCAACGGGAACGAGTCGGGCCTTCGGCGGAGAAGAAAAAGAACAAGGCTGTCCAAAGCAGGACGACGAGATTTTCCGCCAGAATGATTCTGGAATGATCGTCGTCCACGGGGAATCCGATGTATGGTCCCGCGCCGATGATGATGAATCGGAAAAACCATCCTCCCCCGAGAAGCACCAGGATGAGCACAAGGAACCGGAAAACCAGATTCGATCGGTCCCGGATTTCCCATGCCAGGGCAAGCGGTGGAAACATCCTGGCCCGAAACCACCGATACGCCCTGACAGCTAACAAACCGGAAATCAGGACGATCAATACTCCCAACCATCCCGATCTTTCGGGGCGAGAATCCAGTTGTTGTGAGGTTTCCCGGCCTTTTTCGAAGAGCATCCTCTTGCATTCTCCGACCAGAAAACGGGTTTCAGGATCTACTCCACCACCCTGGGCGGCTTTTCCAAGCCAACCGAGAGCTTCTTCGGGGAGACCTCTTGCCAGACATCGCCGCGTTTCCGCAACCCGAACCCGTTTTTCGATTTTCGCCCTGTCCTCCGGTGAGAGGGCGGAGTCAGGAAGTATTGAGAGAAGGGGGAGGATTTCCGGAGGGCTCAGAAAAGCTGCCATCATTTGAAGCCTTTTGGAAAATTCCTGGGGAGGGAGGTTCTCCAGGATCCGGGTTTTGGAAAAATCCCGAGCAACGGTTTCTGAAAACCTCTCGGGGGGGAACCCGAATTCCATGAGAAAAACCGACCGAAAAGGCCGTCCACCAGACAGACCCCGGGTTACCCGGCGGACCCCTCCCCAACCGAATCGGTCAAGGAAAAGTCGGAAGGCGTGTTGAGCCTGAAACTCTGTGAACGATCCGGATTTCCCGAATGAAGAGGATAGTTCCTGAAAGGGAACCACCATATTGCGGGGGATCGCCTGGAAGTCCCACCGGGAAACCGAATTCGAAGCGAGCTTGTCGGAAACCTCTTCTGCCAACCCTTCATTGAACCACCTGGGGCAATCGACAGGAAGGCCGGGAAGCAGGCTGAAAAGGAGGTAGAGGTGGCCCAGCTCATGGAAAAGGACTCTCGAGGGATCTGGAGCTTGTGGATCCACACTGATGAAGAAAAAGTTCTCGAAAGCGCCTTCAACCCCATTCAGAGGCATAAGCTCAATTTCAGGGAAAATCCATGGGGAGGAATCCATCCAGCGGCCAAGGGAAATACGGCCCAAAAGAATCTGCTCGGACCAGGAAGCCAGCCTCTGGCCGGGAAAACCCCGGGAAACCACACCTTCAACCGTTGATTTCCAGCCTTTCTGGTGGAGTCTTTCCCGAACGACAGCTGTCCGTACCCACCTGTCCAGGGAATCATCGGACACCAGCCATGCTGGAGTCAGCATCCCGGCCTTGGCTTTGAGATCCGGTCGGCCGAAAAACTGGGATCCTAGGATGAAAAGCGCGAAAAGCAGGCTTCCGGCGAAAAGTAGTTTGAACGATTCGAGGACGATTCGTCTCATCAGAAGGCATTCTCCCACGATCCAGGCCGGCGTTCAAACCGGAAGACGGAAAAAATGGCCAACATCCTGCCTGTTGATGAACGTTTCATTGTTCGGGGAAAAAAATCCACCGAAATTTTGAACCTCGACTCGAAGGGACTCGTATATGATTCTGGAACGTGCAACGAATTCAAATCCCTTTTTCTCCCCCCAATCTACCCATTTCCTGCGTCGCGCCAAAACGCGACGTTTTTTTTTCCCGGAATTCCTTAACTTTGACCAAGGGAGGAAATTGTGTTTCAATGGAATGGACCGGTTCCCCTCCGGTTCCGGTTGACGCCCTGACCGCAGGTGTGTACGGAATCCGCTTCTTTTGATATTCCCCAGGAGGGGAAATTTTCGAACCCCTAAACCCAGGTACGCGTAAGTATGGTAGGAATTGATGACTCATCGGACATTTTACAAGGAGGATTCTATGAACAGGACGGGTTTTAAGGTTCTCCTGGCGTTCACCCTCGTCATGGCCGGATGGCTGTGTCTCGCCCAGCAGGCCCCGACCATTCGGATTCCCAGTCCCCCGATGAATATCGGGGTCGTTTCAGGGGTTCCGGGCCTGATGCCCGAGGGCTTCCGTGGAACGGAAAAGGGGATCGAGAACTTCGAAGAGGACTGCGAACCTCCCCGCAACTCGAAGGGAATGGTCGAGAATTCGGAATTGTATCAGAAAACTACGACGGGTCTCGGGGCAGAGGCGAAAAACGCCAAGTACTCCGGTCCCCCCAACATCACCTGGACCGTCAAGCGCCAAAATGATGATGGAACGGAATCCATCCTCCAGATTGCGAACACCAACAAGGCCTTTTTCCAGACCTCCTTCCCCACCCCCGGAACCTACGCTCTCGAGAACGACGGTGCCCGCGGAACCGAGGAAGCCGGCGGCTCCACCACCGGAATCACCGGTGGCAGCGATGGCGCCAGTGGAAAGGACCTCCTGGTCAACACCCCCGGATCGGGCGGAAGCGAAGGAGCCGGCAGCCAGCAGACCACGCCTCCAGGAGCCGGCGGCTCCCAAGCCTCCTCGGGTAACCAGAGCACTCCTGGCGGAGAGGGAAGCGACAAGGCTTCAGGAAGCACCACCAACCCTGGCGGCGGCCGGCAGGTCGTTACCTCCACCAATGTAATGAAGGTCAAGGCTCATGACATCACCTCCCCCAACCTGTTCGCCCTTTTCCAGGAAGGTGCCGGAGCCATCAACCTTGCCGAAAGCGAAGCCGCTCTTGCGGACAATTTCGACAAGCAGCTTTCCGAATTGAAGGGCAAGATCGCCCCCGATACAGAATTCAAGGGAGATCTGAAGGAATCGAGCCTCCTGGCGATCGTCGAATCCCCCACCGATGCTCCCGCTGAAAGGAAAACATCGGCTATCGTGAAGAAGGGCGCGCTCTTCGACCAGGGTGGACGCAAGCTTTCGGAGGAAGGCGACAAGGTCAGCATGACCCTTTCCAACGCCCTCACGCGGACCCGGCGCGCCAGCGTCGATGCGGTTTCCGCCCCCAACTCCGCGGTGTATGTCCGTCGGAACGTTCCGTTCCTCGTAATCGCCCGCCAGAGCGATAACGGCGGTGCGGATCCCACCGCGGTCACCTATTCGATCCAGGAGAAGGGTGGAAAGACCGTCGAGAAGGTCGAGGGAGCCTTCCTGTTCCGAGTGCCCAACTTCCCCCGGGAAAAGTATTCGGACCAGCCCGAGTATGAGTTCGTCATGACCGGTTCGGACAAGGTTGGGAACGAGACCGTTGTCCGGCTTCCACTCCACGTGGTCGATACCCAGACTTCTTTCGAGGCAGGAAAGGCGGAATAGCCCGATGCGGAATCCCAGTCACATTGTGTTCTTGGTCCTAGTTTCCCTGGTGGTCCTCTCTCCGATGGGTTTCGCTCAAACCGAAGAGCCTGCCGCCACGACCGAAGAAACCACCCCATCCAGCCAGAGCGACACGCCCTGGTTGGATGGGGTTGATCTTCCTACCCAACCTCCCCTACCCAACCCGATCTACCCCTGTGAGATTTCCATGGGAGACGGAAAGCCGATCCCGGCGGTCCTCACCGAAGATCAGCCGATTACCGTCCAGGCAAATTCCGATATCTTCGGGGAAAAACCGCCCTCGACCTGGAAGGATGCGAACCTCACCAACGCGCAATGGGCCAGGGCCGCTTCCTTCAACTGGCAGTTCACCGACATGATCCGTAACAGGTCGTTCCAGGCTTCGATCACGGAAAACCTTCCGATGAACCAGATCGTCATCGTTCCCCCCAGCCCTACCAAGGAAGGTTCCCTGATCGCCTTCATCAACCGGGAGTTCACATTCGAAGAGAAACCCGGCTCGCTCGTGAGGGTTCACGCCAGTTCCAGCAATGGGACCGCGGTAAAAGTGACGGACATCACCCCTCCCCTTTGCGGGCTGGAGATCTCGGCAGGCCCCTCGCAGAAGGGAACGGTCTGGGTCGTGGAAAACCCGGTCAATCATTTTCCACTGCCCAAATTCGGCGACGTGATGATGTCAGGGGGGATTTTCACGGCGAAACCTGAAGAGATTCAAAAGACCCTCGAGCACAAGGAGCTGGGGGAAAAAATGACCCTGGAGGCAGCCGAAGGGGTGTTCCTCCCCAAGAATGGCAAGATCACGATCAAGCCCGTGGTCAAGGACAACGATCAGGTCGATGACGCTTCCATCCAATACGGATTGTGCGAGCTGAAGGGAGATTCCCTCCTTCCCATCGGCAAGCCCAACCCCGAGACCATCGAACCGGCTCAACTCCAGCTTCCAAAGCAGGTTTTCCTCTTCATCCAGGCGAAGGATGTAACCGGAAACAAGGGATCCATGTTCATTCCGGTGATTTTCCAGTAAGACCAATCACGGAGAGCCCCCCCTCAGACCTTTGCGAAGGCGGAAAGGCTCTCCGGTTCGGCGCGGGAGGTGCTGATGTCAGTGAAGCCGCTTCATTCTGCGGCTTTTCTATTCCCTGAGAAAGCGCTTCCCGATTACCGAACCGAGAGCCTTTCAGGAACCTGTCCCCCGTGAGGAATCAAGGTTATCTGCTCCAACCCCGGCCAACGAACCCGGGGTTGGTATTTTCTTTTTCCGGCCTTTTCCCTGCGCAGGAACCGAAAAACCGGACGGCCTTCACGCTGACGGAAATCCTCATAGCTTTTCTCGTTGTTGCTCTTCTCCTCCTGCCGATTTTCACCTCCGTCGGACATGCGGTCGCGGAAACCGAGAGATATTACACTGAAGCCTTTGCGATGACGCATGCGAAGGGGATCATGGACTCCCTCATGTTCCAGATCCCGTTCCGGTGCATACATTCCGACAAGGACGATAAGACCTGCCTCCTCCGGGACCCGGAAAACAAGGTAACCGGGCTTCTCCGGTGGTCATTCGAGCGGTTTTTCGACCTGAGCACCCAGGATGCGACCAAGGACAAGGGGATTCGCTATGAGGGCGAACTGCGCGACCGGAAGGGGTTCATCTACAAGATCCGGGTGAAATGCGTCGATGTCGACGACATCACTTTCAAGGTCGACGGAAAAACCTTCACCCCTTCCGAGCTGACATCCAAGGACGGGAACGGAAAATACACGGTCCTGAAGAAACTCATTCTGGAAATCCGTTGGTCCCTGATCAAGAATGAGGACCCTCTTTTTGCCCGAAGCCCCAAAAAGATCTTCCTGGTAGGTTTCAAATGCGACGTGGGAACATGAGACACCATTCCGAGAGAAGAGGAGTGATGCTGGTGGTGGTGCTGTTCTTCGCGATCACCATCGGAATCGGGCTTTTCTTCCTTCTTTCCACGGGATCGAACGTCGCAATGCAAAACCGGAAGACGCTTCACCAGCTTCAGGCTTATTACATCGCCCAATCCGGGATCCAGCATACCGAGCTGGCCCTGAAGCTTCTCCCTCTCGACATGTTCAAATCCCTGAAGAAGAATGAAGTCCGTGACATCATCGAGAACATCAACACCGAGAACAATCAAGCGACGATCAAGATCTATGCCTCCCCATCATCCCAGGACCGGGACTCCTTCGATCTGTTCTTCGAGAGCCCTCCGGATGACGAGTTTCCTTATTCCGCTGAGTACAAGCTCGAGGCGATCTCACTCGAAAGCTCATACAAGGGAATGAAGGGAACCCAGGACGGGTACAAAATGAAGGTCACGGGGACCGTTTTCCCCTATTTCGAGCGCGCCAAGAGCCCCTGCTCGGAAGTTATCGAGGAGGATTTCATCGTATCGAGGTTCACCGGAGGGATCAAATGACCAGGGTTCGGATGCGGCCATCGATCCCACGTGGAATCACCCTGATCGAGTTGATGATCGCAGCCCTGTTATCAGTTCTCATTTTCGGGGTTATCTACATGGTTCTTTCGAGAGCCAGGGCCGAGACCCAGAAAGGCTACTGGATCCAGCAGGCAATCCAGGATCTCAGGAACTCCTCCCGACGCTTGTCGTATCTCCTCAAGAGAACCAGCTACCCAACGACGATCGAAAAATCCGGAACCGAGGAGGTTGTCATTTCATATAAGGAATGGCGCGAATATGACGACAGTGGGCGTCTGCGGGGAATGGTCATCAAGAGCGATGACAAGGAAATGGACATGTATCTTCTTCCGGGGAGCACCTCTCCAGACCCCGAACCCCAGAGGCTGATGCTTTTCCCGATCTGCACCCCCGAAAAAGTCGGTGAGGAAGGCACGATAACCTGGGTCGAGGTGATCCTCGAGGCCTCCCCCATCTATTCGGCAACCACTCCGGTTGGTCAGATCAGGTTGGTTACCCGGGAGGAAAAGTACAACTCCCGCGGGTTGAAAAAGCGGGCATATGATCTCAAGAAGAAGTTTTCGGAGGAAATCCCCATCAAATCTGACCAGATAATAGTCAGGGACGTCAACACGGTCGACATCCAGTATTATTCCGCAGACGAGGTCGTTGGGATTTCGGTGGCCGCCGCCAAGAACAGCGCGGCGATAGAACACAAAAGGAAGAGATACATCATCGCGGTCAAGACTGAATGCGTTTTCCCCAAGGACGACAAGGTTATGCTCCCTGACCAGTTCACGGTGGTGAATAATATCGACGTCAGCGAGTTCGCGGGGGGGATTACCTTGGAGGTTCTAGCCATCTTGGGTGGAGAAAACCCCAGCGGAGCCAAGATAACCCTGAACGGGGTCAAGATGGATGTTTCCCTTGGGGCGACCCTTCCCGGGAATTTGAAGGTGGTTTCGATCACCAAGTCGGGGATCAAGGTTCAGGTATTGCCCGGAAACCGCATACGAAGCTACGGACTCAAGGAAAAGCCGGGTTGAATCTGGGACCGGGTCTTTCCCTCTTCCGGGAAAATCTGCCGGAATGTGTGAATGGACGGACCGTCATCCCATGTATCGACCTGGATGATTGCGGCAAGGATCCATCCGTCTGCCAAAGCCCTCTTCTGGACCTTCATGAAAACGGTCTCCCGGTGTTCCCTCCCCGGAAGACAGCACAGCACTTCGAAAGAGATTCTGGAAAAGTCGGCGGCGAAGTTGCTTGGTGGTCTCCTGAGAAGAGCCATCGGAACCCCTGAAGGCAGTGATTTTCGCGGGATTTCCCCGACACGGCCCCCGTCAGCTGGATCGATAACCTCATCTTCGACAGACACCACCATTCCGTTGAGGGGAAAGGAAATGGATCCAACGAGGGTGGCCCCGAAGAGCCTTCCATTTTCGAGCTGTCGAACCAGATATCGGGCCAGGGTTTCCCCGTGGCCACAATCAGGAGGGGGAGAATCGAGAACTCCCCAGAGGACGAAAATCAAAAGAAGGGCGGGAAAAAGCCACCAGGTTCTCATTTTTCGCCTCCATTTTTCGTGGAGATTCTGTTGGTAGAGGTTTCGAAGGTTTTTCGAAGGTCTTTCGAAGGTTTTTCCTTGCGGAAATTCCAGCCTTGAACTACCCTCTTCATCAACATAATCCCCCTTCGTAAGAAGAATCACCCGAAAACCGGGTTCGGGGAAAAAATGCCGAGATTTTCTCCAGATGGATTTCTAAGGGAAAACATGCAAATGGTCGAAATGGGAACCATCTATTTTCTCTGAGAGGAGGCCCTGCTTGGAAGGAAACACGGAAAAGGCCCTCTGGTTTGAATACATTTCGCATCTGATCAACCGCCAGCGCGAAAAGTTGAACCAGAACCGGAACTCAATCTATCTTGTGGCTATCCTTCTTTTTGGAGCCGCAATTTTCGCCACCGAAATGTTCGAAAAGGCTTCAACCCATGCGGAGGCGAGTTTCCTCTTCCTGTATTCCCTTGTTGACATCATCAACTGTTCCGCGGGTCTTTTCCTGTTCCTCGTTGCCTTTCTCATCCGTAACTCCCGATCCCAGGAAATGAAGCTGAAGCAGACCCTGGAGCGCCTGGCAAAATCCTTCCTCGAGCTTCCTTTGACAATCCTTTTCAGCTCGCTCTGTTGCGCGAACCTGTTCAATGGCGCGTTGGCCCGCGATGTAGGGTTCGAAAGGTGGCACTTCTTCGTTTTCGCCGTTTTCTGGGGCTACTTGATTTTCCGTGTTCATTCCTTTGTCCTCGCCAAGAGGACCCCGGTCGACCTCGACGGGGAGTTGCCAACGGGTTCCAGCGAGGATTCGGACGAGGTTCGTGAAAGGGTTTACAGCTTTCTGCTCCTGCTCTCCAGTTTTCTCCTTCTGTGCGGATTCTACGAGATTCACGAACTGGCGGTCCTTACGAACATCTCGAAAAGCATGGTATTCGTGAAGCTGGGCATCCTTTTGACGTGCGCCATCTTCCTCCTGGGGTTCCTGGTGGTTCTCCTTTCCGCGGATTTCAACCTCCCCCAATTGAAGGATTTCGAAAGAACCCTGGTTGTTTCCGAGAAGGTCAGTACCGAAATCAAGTTCGCGGTTCTCACCATGCCCCTCACCGACCCCCTTGCCGCCTACCTCAGGAACAAGCTTGCGCTGATGGGAAATTGCATGAGTGAGTTCTTCGCCACGGTCGATAAGGCTGACGAGGGATTGCAGCGCTTGGGAAAGGGGAATGGAGGCAAAGAAAGGGATGCCTTCCTCACCTCCATGCGAGACCAGATCCAGGCTCTGAAGGAAATCTCGGCCACTCTTTCGAAGCGGGTTGGTGAACTTGCCCAGATTGGCTTCTTCAATTTGCAGAAGGGACATCTCTTTCTGATCGACAAAGAGATCGGTGAATCCATGAAGAGCGCGCGAGCTGTCCTCAAGGAGATTGCCCATAAACACTCGATCCCGGAAGACGGTTTCGTTCCGTCCTGACTTTGAAGATCAAAGGGCGCAAGACTCCGACAGGATGAGTCTTGCGTTTTTTTATGGGAAAGAATCCATCTCAACTCGTCCAGGTAGCCGACTGCGAAGTCACAGTCTCGGGACCGACAGGGTCCGTGAAAATCCTTTATATCCCGCTTTTCGAGGTAGAAAGGGGGGAGCGGGTCGCTCTCTTCGGACCGTCCGGTTCAGGCAAATCCACTTTCCTTCACGTTCTATCGGGACTCCTTCCAGTCACATCCGGAACAGTGACCGTGGCAGACTCCCGGCTCGATCTCCTGGGGGAGGTGGAGCGCGACCGTTTCAGGGCCCGTTCGATCGGTTTCGTGTTCCAGTCCTTCAACCTTCTGCAAGGCCTCTCCGCACTGGAGAACGTCCTGCTGGCCCAGAGCCTTTCGGGGAAACCACCTGACAGAAAGATCGCCATTGCCCTCCTCGAAGAGGTCGGGCTCGGTCACCGCCTTCATAATCTTCCCTACCGACTTTCCATCGGTGAGCAGCAGAGGGTCGCGGTCGCCAGAGCCATGGTCCACGCCCCGGAAATCGTCCTTGCGGACGAACCCACAGGCTCACTGGATCCCATCATGGCGAAAGAGATAATGACCCTCCTTGACCGGATGTCTGCAGACAGAGGATGTACCTTGATCGTGGTTACCCACGACCAGACAATGGAAGGATTCTTCCCAAGACGGGTGGTTTTCGGCGATTTGAACCGTGCGTTCCGTGTCGACAGCAAAGCAGGAACACAGGGATGAAGCTTCGGGAGCTTGTCTGGAAAAGTCTTCGCCAACATTCCCTGTCGAGCATTGCCGCGATCATCAGCCTCTCCCTCGGAATCGCCTTGATGACGGCGGTGTTGGGGCTGCGCACCGAGACCCAGCGCCAGTTCACCCGGGTGGGCCTCGGAATCGACGCAATCGCCGGGCCAAAGGGATCGGCACTACAGGTAGTCTTGAACGCGATCTACCACCTTGAAGAGATGCCGGGAAGGATCCCGTGGTCCTACATCGAAAGCATCCGAAAGCACCCGGTGGTGAAAAGCGTTGTTCCCTTCTGCACCGGCCATTCCTTTGCAGGCATCCGGGTCAATGCCATGGACGGGGCTTTCTTCCAGGGGTTCGAAATCCAACCCGGAAGGCAGCTCAGCTTTGATCCGGCCGAAGGGGGACAGGGAAGGGCTTTTGCGTCAGGCCCCGTTCATGAAGCGGTCATAGGTTGGGAAGCCGCCAAAACCCTCGGTGTGAAGGTCGGAGACGAGTTCAGCCCGACATGCGGAGTCAACCAGGGGGAACGGGTCCACGACGATGACCATTTCACCTTCGTCGGAATCCTGGGGAGAACAGGAACTCCACACGACCGGGCGATATATATTCCCCTGGAAAGCTTCTTCTCACTGGGGGGCCATTCCGGAGAGGTATCCGGAATGGAGAATGACCTCGACAGTCGCGTGGTATCAGGGGCCTTCGTGAAGATCAGGCGAATTCGCGGTGATGTGATGCACCCCGGAATCCAGGACCTCAAGTTCAGCCTCAGGGATGACCCGCGAGGTCAACTGGTGATTCCCAACGAGGTACTGCCTTCCCTGTTCCGGATCATCGGCTGGATAGACCAGGTGCTTCTGGGAATCGCCGGACTGGTGGTTGGTCTTGCCTCCCTCTTCCTTTTCGTTTCGCTCTTGAACGCGTTGCGGGAAAGAAGGCGGGATTACGCTCTCTTGCGCTGCCTGGGAGCCCGAAGAAGGGTGATTTTCGGCCTTGTACTGTCCGAATCCTCGATCATATGCAGCATCGGCGGGATTCTGGGAATCATTCTAGGTCACTTTCTGATGCTGGTGGGGGCGCATTACATCAAGGCGGAGTCCGGCGTGGACCTTCAAAGCGCGGGAATCGGCCTTCCTGATTTCCTTACCTTCGCCGGGGTCGTATCGCTCGGTTTGCTGACCGGGTTGATCCCGGCGATCCAGGCTTACAGGCAGAACGTTCTGGAGAATCTCGCCCCCACCTCTCTTTGAGGCTATCCGCCCGAGGC
>CAYRYU010000017.1:77304-92938 GCA_964428355.1 uncultured bacterium | reverse complement strand
CCCGATCCTTCCGTGAGTTTCGCCGTTATCGCAAAAATGGGGAAGACTGTACAAACAATTCGGGGAAGCCGGTTTTCTGCCGCCGGAGCAGGGGCCGAGGCTGAACCCAGGCCATTGCCCTGGCCCTGGCCCGCAGCGATCCCCGCGACCATAAACAGGACGATCAGCAGGGCGGAAAACCTCCCTGGGATGGTCAAGCGGCCCCCCACCCGGCTTCGAACGCCTTGAGGTTCAGCTCATGGAGCTTGGGAGGAAGCCGGGAGACGATGACTTCCTTCCAGAGGTCCTTTTCGATCATCTCAAGACGCTTTGCAAGAGCTCCAAGGAGGACCACGTTGACGCATTTCGGGTTCCCCAGGCCGGTGGCGATTCCGATCCCGTCTACCACGGCCACCTCTGCGGGAATCTTCTTCAGATGCTCGAAGATCCCATCGGGATAGACCGAGCTTCCGGCGGAAACCGACATGGGAAGGATCCGTTGGGAGTTCGAGAGGATCGTTCCCCCCGGCTTCAGGAACTCGGACCAGCGCAGGCTTTCAAGTTGCTCGAAGGACAGGAGGATGTCGCACTCGCCCTTCCGAATGAGGGGGGATTCCACTTTCTTCCCGAACCGGACATGGCTGACCACGCTCCCGCCACGCTGGGCCATTCCGTGAACCTCGGACTTCTTTACGTCGAGACCTTTTCGCATGGCCGCCTCGGCAATGATGTTGCCCGCGAGGAGGGTTCCCTGGCCGCCCACTC
The DNA here is from genome assembly GCA_964428355.1 of uncultured bacterium. Classification (GTDB taxonomy): domain Bacteria; phylum Muiribacteriota; class Ozemobacteria; order Ozemobacterales; family Ozemobacteraceae; genus CAYRYU01. The sequence continues at coordinate 92,194 of CAYRYU010000017.1, read as the reverse complement.
CGCAAAGCAGAACGTTCGTCATCTTCATTTCGCACCTCCGGGAGCCTGGGTGATGGCTTTGGGCCGGCAGACCTTTGCACACAGCCCGCAATGGACGCACAAGGTCGCGTTCAGGACTGTCTTGCCGTCGGCAGGGTCCCTTTCGATGGCGGGGCACCCGAGTTTCCAGCACATCCCGCATTTCACGCATTTTGCACGGTCGATCGAGACGACGTGTTTCTCCGGTTTGTAACCCTTCAGGAGAATGCAGGGCCGCTTCGTCACGATAACCGTGGGTTCATTGGCGGCAAGAGATTCCTTCAGCCCGGCTTCGAGGGCCGCAAGATCGAACGGGTCGACCGTCCTCACCTGTTTGACTCCCGCAGCCTGGCAGACCTTCACGAGGTCGAGAACCGGCGCAGGTTTTCCCTTGAGGGTGGTTCCGGAGGCAGGGTTCGGTTGGTGACCCGTCATGGCGGTGATGGAGTTGTCGAGGACGATCGTGAGGTGCTTCCCACCGTTGTAGACGGTATCGATTAGGCCTGTGATCCCTGAGTGCATGAAGGTCGACTCCCCGATCACGGCCGCGATCTTCCCCTGGATCTTTTCCCCCATGGCTTTTCCGATTCCAAGCGCATTGGTGATTGAAGCCCCCATGCAGACTATCGTGTGCATGGCGTTGTGCGGGGCAAGAGCTCCAAGGCTGTAGCAGCCGATATCCCCCGTCACGGTCACGTCGAGTTTCCTGAGAAGGTAAAAAACCCCGCGGTGGGGACAGCCCGGGCAGAGAACGGGCGGCCGGAGAGGGATTTCTCCCTTGTACAATTTTCCCATTTTGGGTGGCGTAGCGGTCACGAACTCGGAGAGGACCTCGTGGAGAAGGTCGGGGTTGAACTCCCCGCAGATGGGGATCCGGTCCTTGCCGATGCAGGAAACTCCCATCGCCCGCACCTGTTCCTCCATGAAGGGGTCGTTCTCCTCGATGACGATCAGGGTCTTGACCTTCGCTGCGAACTTCTTGACAAGATCGCGGGGAAAAGGGTTGGTGAACCCGAGCTTGAGGAAAGCGGCTTTGGGGAAGATCTCGCGGGCGTAGGCGTAGGAGATGCCCGAGGTAAGGATTCCCACGGAATTGTCCCCGTCCTCGATCCGGTTGAAGGGGCTCTCACAGGCCACCTTTTCCAGCTTCCTCTGTCTTTCCTCGACCTTGACGTGAAGTTTCCGGGCGTTCTGGGGAAGAACGCAGTATTTTCCCATGTCCCTGGTGAACTCACGTTGGGGGGCTTCCTCACGAGGGCCGAGGGGGACGACTCCCTCCGAATGCGAAATCCGGGTGGTGGTGCGGAGAAGGACCGGGGTGTCATACTGCTCGGAAAGCAGGATTGCGGCCTTGGTCATCTCCTTCGCTTCCGCGCTGGAGGATGGTTCGAACATGGGAACCTTGGCCATTCGGGCGTAATGTCGGTTGTCCTGCTCGTTCTGGGAACTGTGCATCCCAGGGTCGTCCGCGGTCACGATCACGAAACCCCCGTTGACACCGGTGTAGGCAGCGGTGAAGAAGGGATCGGCAGCAACGTTCAGTCCGACATGTTTCTGTGCGCAAAGAGTCCTCGCCCCGCCATAGGCGGCCCCGAGAGCGGTCTCCATGGCGGTCTTTTCGTTGACACCCCACTGGGCGTCGATTTCCCCGTAGGTTCCGCAGAACTCGAGAATCTCGGTGGAGGGTGTCCCGGGGTAGGCCGCCGCGAACCTGACGCCCGCTTCCCATGCCCCCCGGGCAATCGCGGCATTTCCCGAAAGAAAAGCAGTCTCTTTCCTTTTCTCTTTCATTTTATCTCCCTGGAATGAGTTTCTGGCCGCAGGGATTATACCACGGAAAAAAAGGGGGGGGACACACGACCGGTTTTCCATCCGCTGCATAGTTTCTTTGATTCCCGACCACCACTTTCAAACTTTCAAACATGCAATCGTTTCGAGTTGGGTCTCCTTTCGCCAAAACCGGTCAGGTGTCCCCAGTTTTCGGCCTTGCGCATGCCACGTGATTGGGGCATAATGCAACGAAATCGGACTGGGGCCGACCCGAGCGTCCATTTCACCGACAAGGAGATCGCCATGGCTTATCTCGTCACAGGAGCCGCGGGCTTCATAGGGTTCCATCTTTCCCGCGCTCTTCTTTCCAGGGGAATCGACGTGGTAGGTTTCGACAATCTCAACGATTACTACGAGGTCTCCCTCAAGCTCGACCGCCTGAAAATTCTCGAGGGGATAAAGGGTTTCACCTTCGTGAAGGGCGATCTGGCAGACAGGGAGTCGGTGAAAGGCCTCTTCTCGAGGTTCTCTTTCGAGCGCGTGGTCAACCTCGCGGCCCAGGCCGGAGTCCGGTACAGCATCGAAAACCCCCACGCATACATCGACTCGAACATCGTAGGATTCACAAACATTCTCGAAGCCTGCCGGCACGCGAAAACCCCGCACCTGGTTTTCGCCAGTTCCAGCTCAGTCTACGGCGCGAACACGGCGATGCCTTTTTCGGTCCACCAGAACGTCGACCATCCGGTTTCGCTCTACGCCGCGACGAAAAAGGCGAATGAGCTGATGGCACATACCTACGCCCACCTGTACGGACTACCGGTGACGGGACTTCGCTTCTTCACCGTCTACGGACCGTGGGGACGGCCCGACATGGCGCTTTTCCTCTTCACCCGTGCAATTCTTGCCGGAGAAACGATCAAGGTGTTCAACAACGGGGAGATGAAACGCGATTTCACCTACATCGACGACATCGTCGAGGGCGTTTCCAGAGTAACCGAGCGGGTCCCCTCTCCCAACCCGGATTGGAGCGGCCACCATCCGGATCCGGCCTCCAGCCGCGCCCCCTACCGGATCTACAACATTGGCAATCACACCCCGGTCCCGTTGTTGGAGTTCATCGGGACCCTGGAAAAGAAGCTGGGACGGGTGGCGAAGAAGGAATACCTTCCCATCCAGGCAGGTGATGTCCCCGCCACCTTTGCCGATGTCGAGGATCTGGCACGGGATGTCGGCTTCTCCCCCGCCACCCCTATCGCAACGGGAATAGAACGATTCGTTTCCTGGTACAGGGAGTATTACCGGGGCTGAAGTATTCCCATTCCCAGGGCTCGTTTCAAACAGCGATCCAGGACGGCGACTGGGATCCCCTTTCTGGACAGAGAAAGCGTTGTTCAGTCGAGGCTCAGAAATCCGTTTCTAATCGCCCAGAGGATCAGTTCGGCGATATTCCGGACCCCGGCTTTCTGGAAAATCTTGGTTCGATGGCCTTCGACAGTCTTGAGGCTGATAACCAGCCGCTCGCTGATCTCGGGGGAGGTGAGACCCTGCCCGATCAGCGCCAACACCTCCAACTCGCGCGCCGAAAGCCCCGGGGCCTGCTCTGCGCAAGTGGTTCGGAGGACGAGGGTTCTCAAGATCTCCTGGCTGAAGAACACTCCGCCCTGGGCAACAACCCGGATGGCCTGCTCGAGTTCCTGCTTGGTTCCGCTCTTCAGGAGGAAACCTTTCACTCCCCCCTGGATCATCCGCGAATAGTGCTGCTGATCCGAAAACATGGTGAGAGCGATCACTCGGAGGCCGGGCCTGATGGCAAGTGCCAGTTTCGTGACCTCGCCTCCGTCCATGCCCGGCATTTGAATGTCCATGAGGACCACATCGGGGCAAGATTCGCCAAGTCGGGCGAGGAAGGTTCCCCCGTCCGAAGCGTCGAACAGGATCCGGAAACCTGGAATCTGGCCCAGGATGAGCATGATTCCTTCCCGGAAGAGCCCATGGTCGTCGACGACGGCGATGGAAACCTGTTTCAAATGGCCTCCTCTTCAGCAAGGGGAAGCTCGATCTGCGCCGACATTCCCCCATCGTCCGCATTCCCGAGTTTGATCCAGCCACCCAAAGATCTGAAGCGGTTGCGGAGATTCCCCAATCCCATTCCTTTCACCGGGTGATCGAAAGCCCCGACGGGGAAGCCCCGCCCATCATCGGAGTATTCACCCGTTACCCTTCCATCGCCGATTCGGCATCGGATCTGGATTTCGGACGCCCCCGAGTGCTTGACGGTATTGTGGATGAGTTCTGTAAAGGCCCGGTACAGGGTAAGCTCCCGTTTCCGGTCAAACCGCCCCGAGTCCTGGAAATCGATTGAAATGGAAATCCCGCTTCCCGTGGAAATCGCATGAGAAAAGTTCTCCAGCGCTTTTTTCACTCCCAACTCATCGAGATTCTGAGGACTGACATCGTGGGCAATCCTCGAAACTTCCTGAATCGCCGAGTCGATGACCGCTTTCAATTTCCCGCCGATGGAATCGCGCTCCCGTACTTCTCCCGCCTCCGTGAAAGCCTGGAAGATGAGTTTGACCGTTGCCAAGACGGGCCCGAGGCCATCGTGAAGATCTGCAGCGATGCGCTTGCGCTCCTCCTCCTCAGTGAGAATGACGGCTTCCAGGAGCTTCCTCTGGGCGGCCCTCCGCTCCTTACTTTCCATTTCCAAAGCGGTGTTGGCCTCCTCGAGTGCCTGGGATTGAATTCGAAGGCGGGAGACGCGTTTCCTGAGCTCCCCATGGAAAGAGCCCAGGATGTAGTAGATGAGCGCGCCAATCATCAGGAAATGAAGGAGCCGGATGGTAACGCACACGAATTGGCAGGGATTGAATTGGTAGTCAAGCGGAACCCCGATGACCTTCGTCATCATCAGAATTCCCGCGATGACAACTGCTAGAACCGAAGCGCAAAGGAGGAGGAGTGCCTCGTTCTTTTCCGCGATGAAGAGGCAATAGACGATGGCGAGAATCAACCACATCCCGGCCATGTCTATCAACCCGATGAGGAGATTGAAACACCCCGCCAGAAAAAGGAATGCGGTGAACCCCTGGATCTTTGGCCGAAGAGGAATCTTCTTCCGGAAAATGGTAGCGCACAGAAGGAACCCCGCAAATATGGGTGGGACGAAGCGGGGGATCTGATAGGGACTGTCCTGGAGGGCAAGGAAGGCGACCAACGTTATGGGAACCGTCATGATGGAAATGAAGACCAGACTGTTATTGGTGATTCTCTCGATGAGGAGGTATTGCTCATCGTCCATGGGCCTCTTCCCCCCTATTGGTTTGCACCTCCAGGACCAGGACCTGCTGATTCCTCTTCCTTTGCAGGTTCTCGATGGCCAAAAGGTCGCCCGAAAAAACGCGCTTTCACGGACATTCAGGTCGGTGGATGACCCTTCCCCGGGAATCCGGGTCTCTCCCATGGTCCTTTCGAACCCTCATCCGCATTGGAAGGAGTCCCTTACCATTTTCCCAGAGCAGGGACATTTTTTCAAGGAAATGGGAGAGCCACCAGATCCGCTAGAATAGCAAGTCCCTGTCCTTGTGGGAAGATTCCCCGATAACCTGGATCTTCACCGCCAGAAGCCTCGCAGGATCACGAAAAAGAGCGGGGACAACGACCAGTTATCCACCCGTCGCTGAGTTTGTTGGGTTTCCGACCACACTCCAAACCTTTGGAACACCGGTCGGGCGTCCCCAGATTTTAAACCGGTCGGGCGTCCCCAGGTTTTGCCAGGTTACGCACGCTGATGGAGTTCATCCATTCCCTGGAAAAGAAACTTGGGCGGGCCTCCAGGCAGGGGTCCCTGCCCCTCCAGGCAGGGGAAGTTCCCGCAGTATTCGCCCAGGTCGAGGATCTTGCACGGGATATCGGCTTCTCCCCCGCCACCCCTATCGCCGCGGGAATCCTTTCATGAAAGGCTGACGCTCCGGATCACTCCTGAAGGACCTCGCGGATCTTCGCGGCCAGGTCCTGCATCGAGAATGGCTTCTGGATGAACTGGACGCCCTCGTCGATCACCCCCTGGTGGGCGATGATATCGGCCGTATAGCCCGACACGAACAAGCGCTTGATGTCAGGATAGATGGCAAGGAGGTTCCTTGCCAGATCGCGGCCGTTCATTTCCGGCATGACCACGTCGGTCATGAGCAGATCGATTCCCCCCTGGTGTTCCCGGGCAAGGCCGATGGCCTCCCCCGGGGTCGCTGCCGGGATCACCGCGTAGCCCAGTTTTTCGAGCATCAGCGTTGTCATCTTCAAGATGTCCGATTCGTCCTCGACCAGCAGGATCGTCCGCCCTCCCGTCACCTGAATCGCGGTCGCAGGAAGAGCCTGTTCCCGTTCGGGCCGGGTGATCTTGGCCCGGTGGCACGGAAAGTGGATCCGGAAGGTGGTTCCCTTCCCCGGCTCGCTGAAGACGTTGACGAAGCCGGCGTTCTGCTTCACTATCCCGTAAACCGTTGCCAGACCAAGGCCGGTGCCCTTGCCCATCTCCTTGGTGGTGAAGAAGGGCTCGAAGATGTGGCCGAGGGTTTCCGCGTCCATGCCGCAGCCGGTGTCGCTAACCGCGAGCAGGACGAAATCGCCGGGGACGAAACCCACGTGACCTGCGCAGAACGTTTCATCGAAGGAAGCTCGGTCAGTTTCGATCGTAACCTTGCCGGTGCCGGCGATTGCATCCCGGGCGTTTACGCAGAGGTTGGCCAGGATCTGGTCCACCTGTGAGGGGTCAATAAAGACCTTCCCGAGGTCCGCGCCGGGCAACCAGGTCAGGTCGATATCCTCTCCGATCAACCGGCGAAGCATCTTGAGCATACCGTCAACGACCTCGTTGAGGTCGAGCACCTTGGGGGCGACCGTCTGCTTGCGGGCGAAGGCCAGAAGTTGGCGTGTGAGGGCTGCCGAGCGTTCGGCCGCCTTCCGGATGTCAATCAGGTGGGAATGCAGGGAATCCCCCGGCCCGAGTCCCGCAAGGGCGAGATCCGCATGCCCCATTATGACCCCGAGCATGTTGTTGAAATCGTGCGCCACGCCTCCCGCGAGTCGGCCCACCGATTCCATTTTCTGTGCCTGTGTGAGCTGCACCTGGAGCCTCTCTTTCTCCTCCTCGGCGCGCTTACGCGCTGTCACGTCTCGCTGCATACCCCAGATGTGGATGATGTGTCCGTTTTCCACCACCCCGGTGAAATTTTCGATGAGGAATATGGGTCGGCCCGACGCATCGATGTCTTCCGTCTCCTGGTCGGTCACCTGAAAGTTGGGCGCACGAACCGCAAGCAGGGCACGCTCACCGTAGTCGGGGGCGAATTCGGTGGCCCGCCGCCCGACCATGTCCGAAGCACGGAGGCCATACATGCGGGCGAGATGTTCGTTCACTTCGGCCACGATGGCGTGGCAGGCGAGAGCCCTTGTCAAATCAGGCTCGGGCAGATCGATGCGCACCGGAGGAGTGAATTCGATCCGGTAGATACCTTCCGTCGCGTTCCGGACGAAACTGCGGTATCGCTCCTCGCTTGCGTGCAAGGCCTTCTCGACGGCGCGCACCCGCGCTTCCGTTCCGAGGGCGCGGAAAACCCGCTCGAGGACGGCCGGAAGACGGCTCAGCAACTCCGTATCCTTTACCAGGTAATCAGCCGCCCCCAGCTTCATCATCTCCACAGCCAGCCGCTCGTCGCCCTGCCCGGTCATAACCATGAACGGGACCGGAAGCCGCCGCTCAGCCAGAGCTCCGATCACTTCCCGGCCCGTCATGTCGGGGAGCAGGTTATCCAGAAGAAGCAGTCGGGGTGTGTCCGCTGCGATGAGCTCCAGGGCTTCCTGACCGGCGGCGGCCCCGCGGGCTTCATGCCCGTTTCTTTCCAGGGTCCGGATGATCAGATCCCTGAGGCTATCGTCGTCGTCGATGACGAGGATCCATTCTCCCGCGCCCGGTGTGGTGCTATCGCTCCTGCCCATGACTCGAGCCTCCCGGGGGAATCAATGCTTCCCGCTGATCGCAGGCACCTGCACGACCCCGAGAAACAGGCCGAGTTGCCGGATCGCGTTGACGAAACTCTCGTATTCCACCGGTTTGGTGATGTAGTTGTTGCACCCCAGGGCGTGGCAGTGTTCAACCTCCCTTGGATCGTCGGTGGTGGTGATCATGATCACCGGCATCTTCCTCAGCTCGCCATCACCCTTGATCTGTCTGAGAGCTTCCGCTCCGTCCACTTTCGGCATTCGGATGTCGAGCAGCAGGACATAGGCATCGCCATCTTTCCGGTGGGGCTCGGGGCCACGCCGGAACAGGAAATCCAGGAGCGCCTGTCCGTCCGCGAAATGGGTGATGTTGTTGACGATCCCGGCACGCTGCAGATTCCGGCGGATCAGGTCGGCATGGCCTGGATCGTCTTCGGCGATGAGAATGTTAACGATGTCTGGTTTCATTCTTTTCTCCGTTCTGATGGTTTCTCAGGGAATTTTCCCTCGCCCCGCGGGGGGAAGCTGGACCCGGAACCGGCTCCCCACGCCGGGCTCCGACTCCACGCGGATTCCCCCGTCCATCCGGGCAAGGCCCTGACGGACGATGGTCAGCCCGATTCCTTCACCTTCGCAGCGGGATGGATCCAGGCGGTGGAACAATTCGAAGATCTTCTCCTGGTGGGCGGGAGCGATTCCGATGCCGTTGTCGGAAATGACATAGACCGGTCGTCCCGCCTCGATACTGCCGCTCACGTCGATGACCGGCGGCCGGGCCATGTCGCGGTATTTGACGGCGTTGTCCAGCAGGTTGGCAAAAACCTGCTGGATCTGGACCGCGTCCCCGCGGCAGGGGGGAAGTATGCCCACCGTGAGCTTCGCCCCGGCCTGAGCGATCTGGAACTCCATGGAGGACGCGACCCCCGCCACGAGCTGGTTCATGTCGAGATCCGCGATCGTCAGGGCCGCCCGGCCCGCACGCGAAAGTTTCAGCAAGCCCTTGAGCAGTGCGTCCATCCGTTGCGTGCTGCTGCGGATATGGCGCAGGGACCCGGTCATGTCCGGAAGCACCGCTCGCAGGGTTCTGGCCAGGGAATCGTTCGGTCCGTTCTCCGCGAGGGACTTTTCCAACTCACCAAGGGCGTATCCCAGCTCGCGGCCGAAACCGTCCACGTTGACCAGGGGCGAGCGCAGGTCGTGGGAGGCCACATAGACGAGCTGTTCCAGATCCCTGTTCTTGGCGTCGATGACGGCCTGGATTCTTTTGGCTTCGGTGATGTCGGCAGCAATGGTGGCGAAGCGGTTTTTGCCTGGAGATACCACCGAGACGGCGAAGTGCTTGTCCAGGGTGGCAAAGTAGGACTCATAATGGAAGGGCTCCCCGGTGATTCCGGTCCGTGAAAATTCGGCCAGGTAGGGAGGGTCGGGTGTACCAAACATTTCGCTGGCCAATCTCCCTACTGCGTCCTCCCGCCGGATACCGGTGATACGCGTGTAGGCGGCGTTGCAGTCGGTGATGCGGTAGTTCACAGCCTTTCCGGATTCATCAAAAACCACTTCGTGCAGAACCACCATCTCGGCCATGGAGGCGAAAAGGGCCGACAGCTTGGCCTCGCTCTCGCGTAGGGCTTCCTCGGCCCGGTTTCGGTCCGTGATGTCCCAGTTGGTACCGACCATTCGGAGGGGTCTGCCACCGGAATCCCGCTTTATGACCGCCTGGGCACGAATATCATGCACAGAACCGTCGGGCCAGACCACCCGGAATTCGGTATTGAAATCACACTCGCCGGAAAGTGCCTGAGCGATCTCCCGGTCACCTCGTTGGACATCATCCGGGTGAAGACCGGAACGCCAGGATTTGTAGGCCCCGCCGAACGTGTCCTTGCTGATGCCGTAGAGGGCGTACATCTGATCATCCCAGATCAACGTATCTGAAACACAGTCCCAATCCCAGATACCTACCCCGCCCGCACGGGTGGCAAGCGTCAGACGCGCGGAAGTTTCGCGGAGGGCTTCCTCCGCTACCCCGGTCTGGATGACCTGCGATACCGTAGTGGCAAGGTCGTCGAGATACCGCATGACATCGGGCGTTATCCGCTGCCGGCTGAAGAGCGCAAGAACCCCAATGGGTTTTCCCTCGACCGAGACGAGCCGGAACCCAGCGAAAGCGACAAGCTTGAGCGAAGCCGCCCAGACGTGATCATGGACCCGGGGGTCATTGGCCACATCGTTCGTGAGGAAGTAGGAATCCTCCCCGGTTGCGATCCGGCCGATCTTGTATGCCCCGAAGGGGACCCGGCGGTGCCCGCCATCCGTGTGGGTGTAACGGCCCGAGCTGACCTCGAGGTGCAGGCAGGCCTTGTGGTCGCGGCAGGCATAGACTCCATCGGTTACGCCACCGTGGATGCAGCCACGGTTGCAGAGGTCACCCGGCCTGGAGATCCAGACGCGTGCGAAGTCCGCGCCAAAGAGGCGGACACAGGTATCCGTGATCTTCCGGAGTTTCCCGACAAGGGGGCCGGCTGCCAGAAGCTCCTGCTTGAGGATGCCCAGGGTTCGGGAGAACTGTTCATCGAGATGGTGCCGGGTGATGTCGTGGGTGGTAGTGAGGAAACCGACGACTTCCGCGCCTTGCCTGATGGGATGATACGAACTCTCGAACACCTGTTTCCCGCCGTTGGCTGAGGGAAGTTCAAACTGGCCCGTGAACGACTCCCCCGCCAGCACCCTCTCGTTGTTGGCTTTCCAGCCACTCCTCATCTCTTCGGGGAAGAGGTCGAACGTGCAAAGCCCGGAATGAACCTCCACATTGAAAAGCCGGCGATAGGCTTCGCTGAAGGCCTTGTTGAACGCCACCAGGCGGACCTCGCGGTCGTAGGAGGCAATGATGTCGGTCGTGTTTGCCATGATCGCCTGAAGGTTCGCTTCGCTCTCCCGGAGTTTCCCCTCTGCCCGTTTCCGGTCGGTTATGTCCGTGTGAAAGAAAACGATGCCAGTGATTTGGCCTTTCTCGTCATGGTTTGCAAAAGCCCTGAGGAAGACCTCTCTGACCTGACGGTCCGCACCGTACATCCTGACCTCGCCCGACCAGGGTTCGCCGGACATGATCGTCTGGAAAACCCCTTCACCGACCTTGGAGTCAACAAAAAGCGTTTCAGGCGGATTTTCGCCGATTCTTCCGAACATGCGGTCGAACGACTTGTTCTTGAAGAAATGCCGTCCCTGGGGTGTTACCATTCCGATGGCCTCGGTCGAATTCTCCAGGGCTTCCCTGAAAAAGAGCAGATCCCGCTCGGCTCGCTTCTGGCGGGAAATGTCGCGCACCGTCGCCCGGATGGTGGCTTGCCCGGCCGTGACGATCCTGCTGAGCAGGACGGTGCAATCGATCTGCACACCGTCCCGACGCCGGTGGGTCCATTCGAAAAAATTCGAGCCATCCCTTTCCGCGGTCGCGATCATCTCCTGCGCCTTTTCCTCCGAGAGCCTGCCATCGCTCTGACGTTCGGGGGATATATCCCCCAGGCCTAGCGCCTGGAACTCCTCCAGCGTTGCGACCCCAAAGAGCGTCAGTGCCGCGGGGTTGGCGGAAATGAACTGCAGGGATGGAAGCGCAAGAACAATCAGGGCTGCCCGCGACTGCTCAAAGACCACCCGATGCCGTTCTTCGCTTTCCCGCAGCCTCTGTTCGTCGACTCTGCGGCGTTCGCCCTCCATGCAGGCATGGCAGGCCACGGCAAGCTTGTCGAGGATGGTCTGCAAGGTGCGCAGGAAGGGCACACCCATGGGTGGCACACACTGTTTCCCATGAACGGGGCAAACCTCCAGGACCGATCTCGGCTCCAGGTGCGCGGGACCCGTGAGGGCGATCTCTAGGACGAGCAATCCAAAGTCGGGCAGGCCGAAGAAAAGAATCGTCCGGCCATCTTGGTCGCGGGCGAGTGGGAGGTGCGCCGTCCATTCCTTCCAGGCCGTTATGGTCGAGGGGAGGCCTTGCCCATTCAGCAGGCCATCGACAGCCCGACCGAGGGGGAGCTTTCCGGGCATCGAAAGGACGGTACGCCACTCGAGCTTTCTTCCTTCCGGTGTTTCGGTGACGGCGAGCACGTGTACACCGCTACCGTTGAGGAGCCGGAGCAGCGACCTGGTGAAGCCTCGCAGCATGCCATCGAGGTTGAGGCTGCCGCCCACCATGAGCGCGAGCTCGAAAAGAACCTCGGATTCGGGCTTGGCAACAGGGCTCATGGAACCGCTCCGCGACGGAAAAAAATCCCGTCATGGCATTCGAGGCACCCAGGGCCGCGGATTACGCCCCCTCCGATCATCATCCCCCCGGGCAGGGAAGCCTTCCCATACACCGCGGCCATTCCTCGACTTCTTTTCTCGCCCAGCATGAGCCTGGATGGGACGAAATCTTCGACGCGGGTGCTCCGTTCTGCAAGGTAGTCCCCGGCAAGGAGAATTTGCAGGATATCTGGCTTCAAATCTTTCCTCCATTCCGATGTTAGCCCATGGGACTTTCGCGCGTCCAGCGGAAGGAAGTATGACGCCAACGCCACCGTCCACCTTCGGCCCGGTTCTGTCCTTCCCTACTTCAGGCCCAGGACACGCTTTACCTCGCGGTCCAGTTCCCCCGCATCGAAGGGTTTCTGGATGAACCCGGCGAGGCCTTCCCCCAGCATCTTCTGGACGGAATCCTTGTCACTGCTGTATCCGCTCGATAGGATTATGGGGAGATCGGGTTTCAGTGCATGCATTTCCCGGAAAACAGCCCTCCCATCCATCAACGGCATCGAAAGGTCGAGGATGACGCAGATGATCGCGGGAGTCCCTCCCAGAAGAAGATCAAGGGCTTCGGGACCATCGGAGGCGGAAACGACCCTCCAGCCGAACTTCTCGAGAATGCGCACGGAAACCACCCGAACCATTTCCTCGTCATCCACCACCAGGACCGCCCCCTCAAGGGCATCTTCATTGACAATGGCACCCCCAGACGCCGATGGCTTTTCCCGGAATTGCGTTTCCATGGGAGGTGCTTCCCCCGCCGAGAAAAGCACTCGGACGGTAGTTCCCCGGCCATCCTTGCTATCGACAAAGATGGCACCCTTGTGGGTCCGGATGATTCCCAGGATTGCCGACATTCCCAGGCCCCGGCCCAAGAACTTGGTCGTGAAGAAGGGATCGAACATCCTTTCTTGGGTCTCGCCATCCATTCCGCACCCGGAATCAGCGATCTCGAGGAAAACGAATGTCCCGGGCGGCGGTACCTCTTCCACACGGCTCTTCCGAAGCGTCTCTCCGTCGCATTGCTGCATCCCCGTCTTCAGGAAGATCGTCCCCGGATTCTCCCCATAGGATTCTGAGGCATTGGTGATGAGGTTCATGATCACCTGCTGGATCTGGCCGGAATCGCCCAGGAACCTGGGCAGACCGGGATCGAGCTCCAGGTCGAGAATGACCAGTCTGGAGATGCAGGTTCGCAACAGGTGGGCATTCTCCTCGACGAGGCCGCTCAGGTCGATCTCCCCAGGGTTGAACCCGGTTTTCCCGGTGAAAGCCAGCAACTGACGCGTCAGGTCCGCGGCACGCTGGGCCGCGCTCCTGGATTGCTGTATGTTCAGGTGAACCGGGGAATCCTTCGGACAATGGAATAGGGCAAGATCGAGGTTCCCCAGGATGGCCATCAAGAGATTGTTGAAGTCATGGGCGATCCCCCCTGCCATCAATCCAAGGCTTTCGAGCTTCTGTGCATGGAGGAGATGACGCTCGAGTTCGAGCCGGGCTTCCTCGCTTCTCTTGCGTTCGGTGAAGTCTTGCTGGGTGCCGATGAACCGGACCGGCCGCCCCGATTCATCACATTTCATAACGCCCGTCACATGGACCCAATGAATGCTTCCATCGGGCCACGAGATCCGGACCTCGAAGGGGTCGAGCGGCTTTCCGGCAAGGCAGTCCTCGAAATGGGCACTCAGGCGGGGACGGTCCTCGGGACATACCCATTCCAGAAGCTGCTGAAGCGAAGGTTCGAACGAAAAGGGTTCCCGGCCGACGACCCGGAAACTCTCTTCCGACCAGGTCAGTTTTCCGGAAGGGATATCGATCACCCAGCTTCCGATCTGGCCGATCCGCTGGGATTCTTTCAAAAGCGCCTGGTTGGCCTCCAAAGCCTTGGTCGCCAGCTTTTTCTCAGTGATATCGGTCCCCGAAACGGTGAACCCTTTTCCTGGGTCCTGGATATCGAGTGGGGCAACCTTCAAGGAGACATCGATCACCGACCCATCCTTCCTTCGCCAGCGGGTTTCGACCCCGACCGTGGGTTCACCTGCCTGAAGCGGAGGGTAGATCCTGGAGAGGGCCTCGTAATCCTCCTGGGTGGGATAAAGGAAACGTGTGGGCTTCCCGATGACCTCCTCCCGACTGTACCCGGTGATTCCGGTGACGGCTTCGTTCACATCCAGTATCATGCGGTTTCCGACGAGGGCGACCAGGGTGGGAAGTGCCCTGAAGATGCTGGAGAGCTGGGCTTCCCGGTCGCGCAGGGCGGCCGCGGCCCGAACCCGTCCGGTCACGTCGCGGAACAGCCAGAGACGCGTTTCTTCGCCTCCCCAGGCTTGCAGGGGTGTGGAAAAGAGCTCGATCGACCGGCCGTCCTTCAGTTTCCTGACCTCGGGCGTTTTCTCCGGGCTGGCGCAGACCCGGGAAACGTCGGCCAGAAACTCCTTCGGAAACTCGAACTGGGGCTGGACATACTCCAGCAGGAGATTCTCCCTTCTGGTTTCCGCCATGACGGGTGGGATGCCCCAGATCTCCAGGAAACGGGTGTTGTGATAAAAGATGGTCCCGCCTTTGGAAACCACGAGAAGGCCATCATCAATGGATTCGAGAGTTGCCCGAAGAAGCTCTTCCCGATGGAGCCCAAAATCGAAAGGTGCCTCTCTTACGGTTTTCTTTTTCTCTTTCATTTTCCGCCCGAACGGCCCAGGGTTTTCGAGGGATCGCGAACCATTTTCCCAAAGGAAGCCCTTTTTTTCAAGGGTATCCCCCAATTGTGTAAACCCACCTTGGGATACGAGCCCCACGACGGGGCGAATGTGCCCGAAGAGCC
>CAYRYU010000017.1:50363-77204 GCA_964428355.1 uncultured bacterium | reverse complement strand
ACGAGCCCCACGACGGGGCGAATGTGCCCGAAGAGCCCGGATGGCGCAGTCCTCGAGGGCACGAGCCCGGATTCTTTTCGGAACGACGTGCGCGGGCGGCCGGATTTCCCGGAGGAGTGGCGGAAACCGTTTTGCCGGTCTGGTCCAGGCGGTCATGCCCGGGCCCGGTGTCAGGCGGTGAGGTTTTCCTTGTAGAAGTTCTCCCAGAGTTCCTTTTCCTCGCCCAGGACGTAGAGACAGAGCTGCTGCGAGGCCAGTTTTACACCGACCTCGACGATTGCGGAGGGCGGCTGCACGGTTTCCGGGTGCTGGAGGAAAAGGACGCCACAAAGCCGCTGCCCAAGCTTGATTGGATATCCCAGCAGGAGCATGCCTTCCGCAAGTTCCTTGACCGTTGCCCGATGGGCTGGATTCGCCTGGAGGGTTTTCAGAACCTTTTCCTCGACGGTCCTCAACTCGAGGGGTTTGGACATGTCGCACCTTCCGAGGATCTGGAAAGCGCCGTCATTGTGAACCCTGACCATCAGGCCATCTGTGGTACCGGTAATCCGGCAGAAGGCGCGCAGGAAGTTCCTGAACTGGTTCTCCTGGGAGTCGGCAGGCTGGTTCATCAGACCGAGAAGGCCGTCGATCTGCGCTTCGAGCGAATGGATGGTGGATTCGAGGGCATTTCTCTGGACCTCGAGGTCCTGTGTCGCGATGGCGTTTTTCAGGGCAATCGCGGTGTGCGACAGATAGAAGGTCAGCAGCTCGAGCATCCTCTCCGGATTCTCCTCCACCCCGTAACGGTCAAGCATCATCATTCCGATCACATGACCGCCATCCCGGATGGGAATGTAAGCAACGAGCCTCTGGACGGGAGCGTTCGTGAGGGCCATCGCGGCTGATGCTTTGTCGGGAAGGATTTCGGCCTTGATGAAAACGGGCCGCCCCTCTATCAGAACAGGATCGAGCACCTTCGGATTCTTTCTGGGAAGATCGAGCAGCCTGGGAGAGGCTTTCCGGGTGTCGAGGATCTCGTTCATCCTGGAGGGAGCTTCGGGCGACTGGAAAATGTGAAGGCAGGTGTTGTCGAGTTTGAAGAGAGCTTTGGTCCTGCGCTCGATGATCGCGGAAAGGACGTCGAGCCTGCTGCAGTTCTTCAAAAGTTCGGTCAGTTCCTCGAGAATGAGCTGCTTGTAGGAAATCTCGGCGGAAAGCCCATCATTCTTGGCTTTGAGAGCGGCAACTTCTCCCACCAGGTGGTCGACCTTCCCGTCCAGTCCGCCTTTGACCCCTTCGATTTCCTTCAGGCCCCTGGTGAGATTCTCGATCTCGACCGACCTGTCGTTGGCGAGCTTGAGGCTTTTCATCAGCTGCTGATTGGCCTCCTTGCTTTCGAGCGATACCTTTTCCAGGTCCGTCTTGGTCGCGTCGAGCTGGTGTTTGAGATCTTCCACCCGGTCCCGGTAGAAAACGTATTCCGTGATGTCCTCCACGATCAAAAGCACGAGCTGTTTGTTTTCATGGTCGGTAATGGGCATCAGCCGGGAAGAAACCGTGTGGACCGTCCCCTCCTGGGACTGGATCTTGATCCTTTCGATCTCGCGACTCCGGCTCCCCGTCAACACCGACTGGATTACATACCCCAGGCCATACTGCTTGAACACCGGAATCTCCTCGAGGAGGTTCTTGCCGGCGAGGTTGACCGGGAAGAGACCCGCCTTGCCGCGCCTGAAGCGAATCACGACACCAGTTGGATCGAGGATGAACCAGGCGGAGGAGACGTTTTCAGCCACGTTCACCTGGGCCAGGGAGTCCCGGCGGTTCTGGTCGAGAAGCTGATTCAAAAAGAAAATCCTCTCCTTGAAGATCGCGGTCAGGTTGTGTGAAAGATATGCGGTTCCAAGAAGGGCGACCACCATCGCGATGAAACTCCCGATCGCCCACCCCCAGGATTGGCTCAGGTCACCGAACTGGGGACCATAGAACTTGATGTGTAGGATGGCCTTGAAATGGATGAGAAGGCAGAGAAAAAGGTAAGCGGAGCTGGCGGTGAGGGCGTACATTCCGCCCCGGTAGAAACCCATCACGGCACCCGCCGTAATGACGGGAATCACCATCAGCATGGTGAGAGGGCTCTCGGAAGACCCGGTGAACCGCACGAAAAGGATTATCACGGCAAGGTCCACGATCACCTGGGTGTGCATGATGTTTTCGAGCGAGAGAAGGTTGAACCGGACTCCCTTCAACGCTTCCAGGACCATCAGGTAGATGGTTGCCAGGATTTTCAGGCCCATCCGGGGGATCGCCAGAACACCTCTGAGGCCCTGGGCGCGGAGATCCGCCATGAGCTGGGAAACGATACGAAGGAGGAACCGGCGCATGGCGACCTGGCCTTTTCTCAAAGCCAACTGGCGGGCGAGAAGCGAGATGTGGATTGTGAACCCCACGTTCAGTACAGCGAAGAAACAGGAAAGGAGGTAGATCGGAGTTATCTGGAAGCTCATACCAAGGAGCCTGGTTGAAAGGAGGCCGAACCCGAAAAGAATGGGGATCGACGCCCACCGGAGCATCACCAGCCCCTTTGCTATCTGGAGCTCCCTCAACCCGGAGCGGTAGTTCTGATCCATGAGCCCTCCTGATACCCGCCACCACCGAATCTGCCGGTCAGATCATGTTTCCTGATCAGACCCCGGGAGAACGGCCCGAAACCGGGTATGATTCCTTTCCTGGGGAATACCCCACCTTCTTATCGGCAGTTTCTGGAATTTTCCCAAGGGAGGGATCTCCCCAAACCGGATTCTGGAAAAGGCCCCGGCTTGCGGGTTCAGAAACCGGTGGGCGCGAAGTCTGGAATACGCTCCCGGAGCTTCTCCGGGTTGACTCCAAGGGACATCAGGTGGGCAAGCAGATTGGACAAACCCGAAGTGGAGGCCATCCCGATTGCAAGTCTCCCCTGGATGACATTCCGATCGGTGGAATGGACGCCAAGAACCCGTGCGAGGAGTTCCTCGGTCAACGGCAGCTCCCCTGGAGTCTCCTGCCCATGGGTAGGCCAGGCATGTCGAAGGAGGGAAAGCATCGCATAGGGAGGCATTTTCCCCACTCCAACGCAGGCAAACCTCATCCTTTTCATGTCGTCCGATCTCAGGAGCGGCTTCCCCGAACTGTCGATCTCCCCCAGAAGGATCCTCTGGACAAGGTTCCGGAGCGTGGAAAGGATCGCGGGAAGCGAACCTTGATCACCCATGACGTGAATGAGCATCACACCATCGGGAAGAAGTCGGCAAGCCGCGCCGGGGAATTCCTTTTCCACCGCCTCTTCGATCTTTCTCGCCAGGGAGGAAAGGATCCCCGACGATTCGGGGGCCTGGATTCCAACCGCCACATCGAAAAGACCGCTTCCTCCCGCCCGGAAAACCGCTCCGAGGGAGGGGTTCTTCTGGCACTGGAACATGCTGCGATGGCCAGTCTCACCCGGAAGGGAGACACCGCGCAAAACCTCGTCCGGCAGGATCAGGGTGTGTGAAGCGCTGAAAACCCCTTCCACGCCCAGATGTTCCGCCCAGGCTGAAATGAAAGCGCCCTTTTCCAGATCACGCTGGTCGGCTCTGGTGATCCCGACGAAACCGTCGCTGAACATCCTCCAGGTTGTCGGACTGGCGGTCTCCTGCGGGGCTTTCAGGAACTCATCAAGCCGTTTCTCCCTTTGGGAAAGGTCTTCGAGGGTCCCGGTGGCAACGAGAGCCAGGATCACCCGGCGCCCCGAAGCCCATACTTCGTAGTTCCCCCGATACCCCTCCGAGGCGTCGCGCAGGAAGGCTTCACCGATGAAACGTGCTGAAACCAGTGCATCTCCGTCGAGGCGGTTCCAGATGGCGAGACGAAGAGCCGTGGGGGGCTCGTTCGACAAGACGATCTCGCCGGAAGACCCGGGATACAGGGACAACGGGCGGTCGGGAAACGAGAGCTGGCCCACGGTCTCCGTGAGCCTCTTCCGGGCTCCGGAAATCGGGCCGGCGAGCCACAGCGTCGCCCTGCCGGGCCCGGGAAGCGAATCGCCCATGGTGGACCGCCCCCAGGCGAGAAGAAAATCCCGGAGCGTGGGAGAGGCTTTCCCAGGTTCGAAGGTCCTCATCCTGACCACCAGATGTTTCAGGAGGACGGAGGCAAGCTCTTCCGCCTCCGAGGCCGGGGGGGGAAAGAAAACCCCGAGCTGGACGGAATCAGGAGACTCCATGATCCGCCACAACCCACCTTTCGAAAGAACGACATCGTGGAATGTGGGTTTCTCCCCTTTCGCCAGCAGTTCCTCGAGGAAGCCCGCCATGGCGGTTCCGCGAAAAGCCCCCTCGGACTGCGGTGGATCGAAGGTAAGGACCAGACTCGAAATAGCGGATGTTTGGTCGTCCCTGGCAGGAGGTTCCGGTCGGGGAAGGTTTCCCCCGAAAACCGCAGGCGAAAGCAAAAGGACTGCCACGAGCAGGAAGACGCCGAATGGGATCCTCCCCTCCGGTTTCGAAGATCCGGGCCTGTTGCGTGGTGCCACCCGATCGTATCTCATCCGGTTCGGATTATATCCGAATCCGATGGTTCAAGCAATCGGGTTTTGCGATCTTGGAATTCGCGAACCCGCGAATTCGGGAATTCGCGAACCCGCGAATTCGGGAATTCGCAAGTTACATTTTCACGCGATTTGCCAAATCCGTTCTGGGGAGGTACAATGTTGGACAAGTTCTTTCGGGCCTGGCAAAAAGGCGATAACCGAGCGCGTTGCAGACACCGGAGGAAATGACCTCGCGGGAGGACTCCCTCCGGTCTGGAGGAAATAGAGGAACAACCTGATGAGCTGGCAGACGGAAATCGGCCCCGCCTTCCTGATCAGTTCCTCCTTCATGGGGATTTTTGGTACCTCGGAACTGCTGAGGGGCTTCGACGCATGTTCCCAGGAGATGACGCGGAAATTTGTCCATCTCTCGGCAGGCCTCGTTTCACTCAGCTTCGCCTATATCTTCAAGTCGCACTGGACCCTTCTGGTGATGTGCGCGGGCTTTTTGGGAATCATCAAGATCACGAAGCGGTTCGACATGCTCGTATCCGTCACCGGTATAACGCGGAAATCATCCGGCGACTACCTTCATCCCATCGCGATCTATGTCGTTTTCCTGATCACCTTCTTTCTCCAGAAACCGCATTTCTACGTGATTTCCATCCTCGTCCTCTCCGTCTCCGACGCCCTGGCGGCCTTGATCGGAAAGTCCTACGGTTTCCGGGTTTTCGAGATCGAAGAGGAGAGGAAGAGCATCGAGGGCTCCCTGATCTTCTTTCTATCCGCATTCCTCATCACCCACCTCGGGATGCTTCTCCTGAGCGAGATGGGGAGGCAGGAATGCGTGATCACCGGGCTGGTCGTTTCGATCCTGGTGACCTCTTTCGAAGCCTTGTCGCTCGGAGGGGCGGACAACTTTTTCATCCCCCTCGGGACCTTGTACATCCTGCACAAATTCGAGACATACACGATCAATCTGATGATCTACAAATTCTGCATCCTGGGAATGGTCTTTGCACTGGCAGCCCTTCTCGCATCGAAATCGCGGCAGCTGGACACTTCGGGTGCGATCGGCATTGGCCTGATCTCCTATGCCGCCTGGAGTCTGGCCGATTTCGAATGGTATATTCCAATCCTCATCATGACCGTCCTCCTGGCGCGGTGCGATTTCTTCCTCGAGATTCCTGGAAGCCACGAAGCGCTTCATCGTATCAGGCCGATCTTCTACATCTTCATCATATCGTTCGTCTGGGTTCTCGGAGCCAACCGGCTCCCACAGGACATGCATCTGTTCGCCCCGGCTTATCTTCAGACCCTTATGGCAAGCCTTTGCATCATGTGGGGATGGCACTGTCGCGCAATCGAAATAGGCTCGGTCAAGGGCCCTCCCGGTTTCTTTGACAATGCGAATTTCCTGGCCCGAACGGCATTCCTCGTTCTGGTTTTCCTCCCCTTTCCCCTTTTGGGAACCTTCGGAAAACACCCCCTCCATTCGGGGGTTTTGTGCCTCGGGGGAACGATCCTCGCAGACCGTCTGTACTGGGGAATCGGGAACCGGTTCCACGGAAAATGGCGCCGGATCCACTTCATCAGGATGGGAACGGTGATCCTGCTGGTTACCTCGAGCCTGGTTTTTGGGGGGTGCCTGTGGCTGGATCTACATCTCTAGGAGCATCAGAAACCGCTCCCGCTCCGAAACCTTTTTCCCGGCCTGAAGACTTTTCGGGAACGGAGGTTTTTTCCGGCCCGGGAGGTGATCGGTCACCAAGGCCAAGTTCTTCGGGCTCGGGAACGAAATTGATCCGTTTCCCCTCGGGCACCGAAACGGTCCTGTGAACCCGTAGGTATTCCAGAATCGCGTCCCGCATCAGGAATCCCGTTTCGCTCACCGATCGCGCTTCCTTGAACAAATCTTTCCCGTTCTGATTTCCGTCGGTCAGATATGAGATCGTCGCGAGGCGGTATTCCTTTTTCGGATCCAGGGGAGAGCCTCCCACGAAAATGTCCCGGACAACCCGGGCCCTGAGATCGAAAACACACGAAACTCCTGCATACTGATAACCCGTGATCGTGGAATACCTCTGGCAGATGAACTCCAACATCCCACGGATTGCAGCACCACTGAGGTTTACCACCGTCACCGTGTTCTCGAAGGGGCAAAGGTCGAAGATATCCCCCATCGTTATCTCCCCCGACTTCAGGCTTGCCCTGATGCCGCCGGAGTTGATTATCGCCAGATCCGCCCGGACGAACTCCCGCATGGTCTCGCAAACGAATGTGCCAAGGGGAAGATCGCGAACATGCTTCTGACCCTCGGGATAAGGCAGTTCCTCGGGGTTCATCCCGATGATCTGGGAAGTCTGGGCCCGGATACGTTCTTCATAAACCCCAACCAGTCTCTCGACAGGGGAGTTGGGGAGGACGGGAATACTCTTGTCGAGAATCTGAAGGGAACCTGAATATGTCGCGATGTTCCCCGACGGATCGAATTGCAGATCCAGCCGCCCGACGAAAACACCCATCTTGAAGCCCTGAACGATAACGGTCCCGCCAAGGCCGCTTTTCCCGGAGTGTGCCACCAGCCGGGATTCATGTTTCACGAGAACGGGAGTTTCAAGGTAGGTGTTGGTGTGACCACCGATGATGACGTCGAGGTTCGGGACCTTCGCGGCCATCTCGAGGTCGCCCTCGTACCCGAGGTGGGAAAGAAGAATGACAACGTCTGTCTGGGCCCTGAGAGTCGCCGCAAGGCTTGCCACGGACTCGAACTCGTCGGTGAATTCGATGCCGCTGCGCCGGTTGAGTGGAATCACGCTCCATGCATCTTTCCCGATCACCCCGATGAGCCCGGCCCGGAAACCTTCGCGATTGACGATACGGAATCCCTCGAACACAGGTTCCTTCGACCCCGAATACCTGACATTGGAACACAGCATGGGAAAAGAGGCTTCCCGAAAAAGCTTCAAAGTGTTTTCCAGGCCCTCGTCGATATCGTGGTTTCCCAGGACCGTGGCGTCGTATCCAAGGAGGGAGAACCCCTTGACATCGACCTCACCCTTGAAGAAGGAGAAGAAGGACGTCCCCTGGAAGATATCCCCGCCGTCGAGTACCAGGGTCGCGGGGTTCTCCTTCCTGACCCTCTGGAAATAGGCTTCGCGGCGCCCAAGCCCCCCCACGTCCTTCCCGACGTCCGGAAGATCGAAGGCCTTGAGATGGGAATGGGTATCGTTGGTATAAAGAATAGTCAGCGTCCGGGATCGGGACGCAAGGGGCTCGGCTTGTCCCGCTCCGATGAGGATCCCAAGAAGGATGGAAACCACCAAAGCCAGTTGGACCATGAATCGGGGGGACCCCTTCCCGGCGGGAACCGCAGGCAAGTGTTTCGGGAACCCCTTCCCGGCGGGATCCGCAGGCAAGTGTTTCGGGGACCCGTATCCCCAAAAGCCAGAAAATCGTGCGAAAACCGCACGGAAACCCGCGCAGGAAGGCCGTTTGCGCGAAAACCGCACATCTCCATTGGGCCAGACTCCGTTTGTGCGGATTGAAGCTGGAACACGGATCACTCGATTCACCTCTTCCGTCGCATGATCGGAGCCACTGGAAAAATACCGCCTTTCCCGATTTGAAAGCAAGGAAAATACCACCCCCGTACAAGGATTTCCGTGTTCCACGGTTTCCGTAATGTCTCCGAAAAAGCGAAGGCCCCTTCCGGGGCCATTCTTAGAGAATGATGTGGCTTGGCGGGCCGACGTGTTCGACCAGGGGGCTTAATCGAAGGTCGCACCCCGGACCTATTGGAGGCTTCATTCACCCTCTAGCGGGAGATCCCCAGGATCGCACAGGCTTCCCGGATCGTCTGGAGGCCGACCGAGGAGATCTGCCCCGCCTTGACGCTTAGCTCAGCCTCCTTGAGGAACGCCTTCGCATGCCGGGCACGCATCTCCTTTTCCTCGATGGTCAGTTGCATTTCCATCTTGGAGACCATTCCGCGGCTCACCAGGACCTGAAGCACCGCGATCCGGTCGATGGTGTTCTGGGCCAGGGCTTTGTAGGAAGCGGAATCATCCGGATTCTGGTGGAATTTAAGCTCCAAAAGATGTTTCCGGGCCATCAATGCCTCGAACCGGTTGGCCTGCCCGACCTCGATCAGCTTCACGATCCGCGCATATGCCTTTTGGGCCATGACGAGGGTCTCCTGGCTGATGATTCCGTCTTCAGGGACCTTCTCCGCCAGAACCGCCGTGGCGATGGTCAGGAACATTCCGATGGCGATGAGCAACCTGTTCATGTTCTCCCCCTCTTCCCGTTTTTACCTGGCCGGATTTCCTTCGTGTTTCCCTCGACTTTCCCTGATTACGATGGGGGATCGCATTTTGTGGCAAAAAAGTCTCCGCAACCCCTGATGCCGATGAACCGGCTCCGCAGTGCGGTTCTCGAACCATGCTCATTGCGGAAACGTTCGCGGTTTTAGACCCCTAAGCAGGTTCTCTGATAGGATTGCCACGGAGACACAGAGCCACAGAGGCTGTCGATGAATCGGACGGATGCTTTTTCCTTTTTCCCGAAACCCCAGGGCTTTCTCGGTGTTCTCTGCGGCTCAGCGGCATTTTTTGTCAGTAACCTTGCTGCAGTGTCCGGGTCTATTTGCCAGAAGGGGGATGCCCAACTGGGCTTGCCGCACCTTCAAGGGGAGATATGGCAGGTATCGTTGAAAATCATCCTTTCCGAAAGGAGAAGGCGGGAAAACCTTTCCTTCAGGTCCGGCCCGGGTTCGACAAACTGGAAGCCGGGATATTTGAATGCCCAGCGGAAATTCCCCGCAACTTTGTCCGCCCCGCCGTAAACCCTCTCCCCGTCGAAACCCCAGAAATACTTGTTGACCATGAACCCTTTGCCCGGGGTGAAAACCGATTCACCGAGAAACTCGGGAGGTTGTTCGATTCCGACAAGGGAAACGACCGTCGGGGCGAGATCTACATGGGAGGCGAACTTGTCGATAACCCCTGGGGAAATGTTCGCGGGGGAAAAGATGAAGCAGGGAACGTGTGAAAGAAGGAGCCGGGTCACCTCGTTCCGAACCTCCGCCGGGTATGTCGCCAAAGCTTCCGGGGAAGAAGCGATCAGTGTGGGAATCGGGACGAAGTGGTCTCCGTAGATTACGAAAAGGGTGTTGGAAAACCAGGAAGCCGATGCGACTCCTGTCAGGAACCGTCCGAGCTCCCCGTCGGAATAATTGATGACGTTGAAATACCTTTTCCAGAGGATGTCGTCCCCGGGCAAAGTTTCGGGGGGGAAAGCCAGGGGGATGTTGTACAGGGCGAACGGATGGTGGGAGCTGCTCATTTCCAGAGAGGCATAAAACGGCCTCGGAAGACTTTCGAGGGCTCCCGTCATCGTGGCGAAGAAGTCCCGATCGGCGGGGAAATGGCCCACCATCGTGGTCGAGCCCATCGAATCGCCGAAAAACGAGGTATCGAACCCCAACCCGAAGTTCATCCGGGCGGCGTTCCAGAAATGCTTGAAATGACCTCCCGCGAAAACGGAGTGGTATCCGGCCTTTTTCAAGACTTTCGGAAGGGACTGGAAATCGTTTTCGAAAAACGAAACGTTCGCGTGGTGGTCCTTGAGCGGGTGAAGCGAGGTCACCACCGGGAACTCCGCATCCAGCGAATTGTAACCTTCCGAGTAGAAGTTTCTCAGGAGGACCGACCGGGAGGCGAGTGAGTTCAGGAAGGGGGTAACCTCCCGCCCATCAATGGTTTTTCCCAGGGCAAACCACATCAGGGCCTCGAACTGGATGATCACGATGTTCGGCTGGCCGAGCGGTTTTCCGTCCGGGGTGGGAAGAACCGATCCCCCCCGGCCCCTGCGTTCTTCGGCGATCCTGAGCAGCTCCCGGCGGATCGATTCCCGCTCTTCAGGCGAGGGGAAGAAAAGTGCCCGCCAGGCCATCCGGCCCAGGTCGACCGAATAGAGGAAAAGGGGGTTCAAAACCGAAAGACCCTCCCGTCCCTGCATCCGCCCGGGCATGGTCCAGAAACCGGTGGGTGCAAGGAAACCGGCCCCCAGAACGAGGGAACCCGCAAGTATCCATGCGGCTTTTCCGGAAGAGGAGTTTTCCTCATCCTCCTTGCGGAAGAAACGGGAACGAAAACGGGGAAAAGAAAGCGAAGAGACCAGGATCACCTCGGGAAGGATGAACCATACATCCTGGACGAGGAAGATCTCGGTTACGGTGTTCCGGATATCACCAACGGTATCGGAAAGCATGAACAGGTCGAGGGGAAAAGGCTGCCCGTAAAACCGGAAGTAGACCATCGTGACCAGGACCACCCACGAAAAGATGAAATCGGCCGCCGCAGCGACCAGGAGGCGGGCCCGGGTTCCCCGAACGATCCGAAGGGCCAGGTGAAGAACAACCGCAACCAGCAGGGAGGTGCAAAAATAGGCGGGAACGACGTGTCCATCGTTTATCTCGAGCCCGAACAGGAAAAGCTTCCAGAAAAGGCAGAGGAGGATGAGAATCGAACCCAATGGTGAAGCCTATTTCCCGTCCGGATCCGTTGATTGGGATGGGAGGTGCCCCCTCGCACCTGTCCTACGCAAACTCCGCGCAGCGGAGACGAAAGCGTCGAAAAGGGCGAGAAATCTGGGATTTTCGGGAATGCTCTTCTCCGGGTGGAACTGGACCCCGACCACGAAAGGGTACCCCGGATGCTCGAAACCTTCGACCACGCCGTCCGCTGTCCGGGCGGAAACGATGAGTCCCCGGCCCGGTTCCAGGACGGCCTGATGATGGTAGGAATTAGTTTCGATTTCCCCCGCCCCCCAGACTCGCGCCAGAAGCGTTCCGGGGAGAATGCGGACGGGATGGGAGATGAAACGGCTCTTTCCGTCCACCCTGAGGCGGTGGATTATCCCCGAAACACGGGTTCTTGCAGCGGGAAGTTGAGTTGGAAGATCCTGAAAAAGGGTTCCCCCGAAATGGACGTTCATGAGTTGAAGCCCGCGACAGATACCGAGGACGGGCAGATTCCTGTGGAGACAGGCCCCCATCACCCCGAGTTCGAAGCGATCCCATTCCGGGTCGAATTCTTCGAGCAGGGGGTTCAGTTCCTGGCGGTAGAGAACGGGGTCGATGTCGATCCCGCCGGGGACGAGGAGACCTTCGACCCTGCGCATCTGGGCGGCCAGGAACCCGGAGGAATAGAGTGGCGAGATCGGGAAAACTTGCGCGCCCGCTTTTTCCAGGGCATTCCGGTAGTTGGAAAGCCGGTCGGTACCCTCCCTCAGGTCTTCCGCCTGGGATTTGCTGTAGATGAGGCCGATGGCGACCTTGGAGGCAGGCGTCTGCGCCATGCCGGGAATGGAAATCCCAAGAAGAAAGAGGAAAACGGTGACGACAAGAACCGACGAACGATTACCGTTCCCGCTCATTGCGTCACCTCACCGGACCGGCAGGAGGCGTACCCGATCAGTCCAGGACCTCCCGGACAACGTCCAGGACGGTTCCATCGCGCCACTCGATCAATGCGACTGGCCGTTCCCCGAGCCGGGGCTGGTCGGGAATCCCGGTCAGCTTGTGGACCTTGTCCATCAGCTCGGGAAGCGTTATGAGAGGAAGTCCGGTCCCCCTGACCCTTTCGAGGAGATCCTCCCGCCGCGGGTTGATCGCGATCCCACGCTCGGTGACGACCACGTCGATGACCTCTCCGGGAGTGGAGACGGTAGTGACCTTCTCACGGATGATAGGAAGCCGCTTACGGAAGGATGGGGCGGTGATGATCGTGCAGAACGCACCCGCCGAGGCATCGGAATGGCCGCCGATTCCGTGGAGGAGAAGCCCGTCGCTGTGGGTGTTGACGTTGACGTTGAAGTCAAGATCGATCTCGGTGGCTCCGAGAACCGCCACGTCGAGCATGTTGGCGAGGCACCCCTTGGCATGCTGGTTGTAGGAGGTGAACGGGGTGGATTCGATGTGGCGGGTGGGGTTGTCCCGCATCGAGCGGACGGCCCCCAGATCGAAGCTCTGGAGATCGATGATCTTGTCGACAAGGTTCTGGTTGAGGAGATCTACCAGAATCTGGGTGGCACCACCGTGAACGAAGGAGGCACGGACACCTTTCTTCTTCATCCGTTCCGAGAGGAAAACCGTGAAGGCCAGGGAGATTCCGCCCGCTCCGGCCTGGAAGGAAAACCCCTCCTTCATGATTCCGGACTCCTCGATGAACCGGGCGGTCAGCTCGGCGATCATCAGCTGGGTCGGGGATTTCGTGAGCTTCGTGGTTCCCGATACGATCTGGGCGGGATCTCCGATCGATTCGACGGGAAGGACGTAGTCGACGTTTCCGCCCTGGATCGACCACGGTGTGCAGGGATATGGGATCAGGTTGTCGGTCAGGACGACCACCTGGTCGGCAAACAGGGCATCGGGAAGGGCGTAGCAGACCGGTCCGCAAGCGGACTTTCCGTGGACCCCGGTGGCATTGCCCAACGGATCGGCGGTCGGAGCGGCGATGAACGCGACATCGATGTGGAGGTCGCCATCCTGGATGGCCCGGTATCTTCCGCCGTGGGATCGCAGGACCGCGGGTTTCTTCATCAGACCCTTGGAGCAGGCCACCCCCACCTGGCCGTTCATCGAGCCCTCGACGTGGCAGATGACGCCCGACTTGATGAGGTCCACCAGGTAGTCATGCACGGGGAAAAGGGCTGAGGGTGCAACCACCAGGTCCTTCAAACCCCTCTCGGCGAGTCGTCTCATGACCTCGTTCACGATCCGGTCACCGTTCCGGAGATGGTGGTGGAAGGACACGGTCATGCCATTCTTCATCTGGAGCTTGTCGAGAAGGTCGTCCCAGGAAGAAACCACCTTGTCGATCCGTCCCCGGGCCCGCGTGGTGGAAATGGCGCGGGTGGCGATCTTCCCGTCCGGGGGCGTTCCGAACGCACCCTGGAAGGGCTTGAGGACCTTCCCGTTGAGTTCCCGAGGGATGCTTCGTCCGATGCTGTTCTTGGTCCATTCCATGATCTGTTCCTCCGGAAGGGTATTCAGATTCCGGACAATTTCTACCACGATTGAAGGTTTCCCCGCAACTTCCCCCTCCCTTTTTACATTTTTCCCGGGCTGTGGTACTCTGCCCTGGTCCGACCGACCAATCCTTCCCGGAAGGAACCCGCAGAATGAAACCACGACGATCGACCTTTCCAGCTTTCCTGTTGCTCCTGGCAATCGGTTTTTTCCAGGCCCCCCACCCCGCGCTTGCCCAGGACCCAGGCTCGACCGGCGACCCATTGGTGTCGAAAAGCTACCTCGACCAGCTCTTCCGCTTCCGAAGCCTCGTCATACCGGCTGGAGACCATATCCAACCTCCTCTGGGAGCCTTGATTGTGGTAAGGTCGGGAAAGCTCTCCCTCCGGTGCCCCGCCGGAAAGGGGCTGGTCGACCTGACGGAAGGGAAGCCCGTCCCGCCTGGCGCTGTCCTCCCCGCCAACCATCTCATCCTCGTTCCCGACTCGGGGAGCTACACGCTGGAGGCAAAAGACCTCTGCCTGATCCTGGCCGTGGGAATCCCACCCGAGAAGTGATTCCCACCGCAAAATCCTGATGGACCGGATAAAAAAGGGCCTTCTGATCTATCTGCTTCTGGCCCTTCCGGGTTTCATCGCGGCCGCCTGGCGATGCGGACTGCGCCTGATGGCCGAGAGCCGCGATGCCTATGTCGAGACCGTCATCGATTTCGACGAGTGGCGCCAGCTCGCTCGCGAAGAGGGATGGCGACTCCACGACATGCTCAACGAGGCTTCCAAAAACGGAGCAAGTTCGGTCGGGATTTCCGAGGATACCGTCGAATCACTCGCCGCCGAGGAGCGGATCTCCGTCTTCACCACCTCGGAGATCCGCAAACTGCCCGAAGGAACGGAGATCGCCTCGTTCATGCGCTCGGTGGACGTTCCTCCGGGGGCGATCTGGATCAAGTCCGAGGACGACGCCCTGGTCGACCGCATCGAACAGCACCTGCTCTGGAAACTCCCGAATGAGAAAGTGCGGAGGCTTGGGCGGCATCTCCTGTTGCTGAGGAAGTCCAGCCTGGATTTCAGGCAGCGTGTCGGGTTGGGCTTTTCCCGTGACCTGATCGACATCATCCGCTCGAAACAGCTGGGAGTGATCCTCCGGATCTACAACTATCCCGGCCTTTCCGACGAGGCGGTCCGCCAGATCATCGCCGATCTTCCTGATCCGGCGGTCGTTTCAGCCGTGGTCTTCGCCGAGGAGGAGGTCCTTGGCAACCGCGGGGCTCTACCCGCCGTGGTCCGTGAACTCAAGGCCCGGTCCTTCAGGGTGGGTTGGATCGAGTTCAACGACCAGGCTGGAATGGATACGCTCATCCAGGGTTTGAGGGGTTCGGTCCCCTTCGCCCGGGTCCACAGCATCGGCCGCCGGGAGCTGGACGAAAACTACACGGTCGGCCGGGCAGTGGCCCGTTTTCATCGTGCCGTCAGGGATCGCCGGCTGAAGATGCTTTACGTCAGGGTATTCTTCCAGGACAAGAAGAAGTTCATCGGGGACATGGTCAGGTTCAACCTCGACTATCTCCAAAAGATTGCCGGAGGCCTGAACGATGATGGATTCAGGATTCCCCGGGAAGATTCCCAGCGACGGGCCGAACCGCGGCACCTTGTGGGAATTCTCAGCCGTGGAGAAAGGCTCGCGATAGGGCTTGCGCTGACCCTGGGCGCGGTTTTCCTGGGAGGGGGCATTTCCAGCCGTTTTCCGGGTTCGGCCTGGTTCTTTCTTGTCGCCTTGTTGACTGGTAGCGGATTTATCCTCGTTTCCCCGGAAAGTTTCACGATGGTTGCAGGGTGCCTTGGAGTGATCTCCTATTCCGCTATCGGCTGCTTGTGGGCAATCGACAGGTACGATAACCGGTGCCGCATCGACCAGGGCTTGTCCATTTCCCTGTTGCGAGAGGTCCCCCTGTTCTTCTCCCGCCTCGTGATCCCCGGAATCATCGGAGGAATCCTAGTGGCGGGACTTCATTCGGAGCCATTCTATCTGCTTCATTACGCCCAGTTCAGGGGAATCAAGCTTGCGTTTCTCCTTCCCCTCATCCTTGTGGGCACATGGTCCCTCCGGAGGTTCGGAGGAGGTCTTCTGTCCTTCTTCTCCCGGCCCCTTACGGCGCGCGACCTTTTCATCGGAGCTGCGGTCATCATCGGGACCATCCTCTACCTTATGAGGTCCGGAAACGTGACTTTCCTCAAACCCTCCGCGGAGGAGGACCTGGCGCGTACCTTCCTCGAGGACCTCCTGATCGCCCGGCCTCGGAACAAGGAGTTCCTCGTCGGCTACCCGGCGGTCCTCTTTTTCCTGTTCTTCCGCCTTCGGGGAGCATTCGGAATTCTTCCCGTCCTGGCACTTTTCATCGAGATGGGCCAGGTTTCGATGGTCAACACCTTCTGCCATTTCCATTCCCCGCTGGCCTTGACCTTCCTTCGCGGGTTCAACGGCCTCTGGCTCGGGTTCTTGGTCGGAACCGCAGGGATGGCCTTCTACCTCCTTTGCCGGTTGGTGGCAATGGCCGGGAACAAGCAACGGGAGGGGTTTCTGCTCGGTTACTTCGGTTTCGGGAACCTGGGTGACGAACTCCTATGGCGGACTTTCGTGGGTGAAACGGAGAAAGCCGGGGTCGGGATTTCCTGGAACCTCCTCGTCCGGGGCCCCGGTCCCGGGACTCTTCCCGCCGGGGTTCGTCCTGTTTTCCGCCAGCATTTGACCATGGTTCTCGAAGCGATAGCACGTTCGCGGTTCCTGGTGATTCCGGGGGGAGGAGTCCTCCAGTCTTCAACCAGCTCCGGAAGCCTTCTTTACTACTCGCTGCTCCTGGTTTTCGCCAGGCTCACAGGGTCGAGAATCCTCATGCCTTCCCAGGGCATAGGGCCATGGACCAGGGACCCTGCATCGGAAGAGGTTTTCCCGACGATCCAAAGGGCGTTCGCCCGCATCAACGCCCGAATGGTGTTCGACGGGGCGGTTCACCTCTCCGCCCGGGACCGCCTCTCCGAAGAGGAGATACTTCACCTCCCCGGACCACCCATCCAGGTTCACCGGGCGACGGATCTCCTGTTCCTCCCCGAATGGACTACCCCGCCCCGGACCCTCTCCGACCGGAAAAAGGTCGGTTTCATACTGAGGGGCTCCAACCCCGAGTCCGAGAGACTGGCCCGGCTGATCCTCGACACCTTTGGAAACGACGGGAAGATGGTCGCGGTTCCGATGAGTTTCCAGGATCGTGAAGATTCCGTTTCCTGGAAATCCGCGGGCTACCCCGGCGAGATCAGGAAGATCGATGAAATTGACCCCATCGGAGCTTTTTCCGATCTCGATGCCGTTCTTTCCATGCGACTTCACGGGTGTATACTCGCTTCCCTTGCGGGAGTCCCCTGGTTCGGGATCAGCCACGACCCCAAGATAGAGGGGTTGGCCCGCGAGATGGCCTGGGACTTCGTGGCGCAACCAGCCTGGCTCAACGAGGAAACCCTTCCGAAAACGATCCAGACCCTCTTGTCCGATCCTGAGGGTGCGGAAACGCGGCTTCGCAGGAAAACCGCCGAACTGCACGGGATTGCGCGGGATGATTTCCGGCTCGTCCTCGATCATCTGGGACGCGGGGAGCGCCAGTAGTCATCCTTCTTCAACAGGTTTCCGATCTTGGCCGAAATGAGCAAATACGCTTCTTTTGTACAAGGCGTTTTGTCGTGAAAGGCGAGGTTCCCGCTCGAGTCGATCCCGATGATGTTGGGGGTCGAGTAATCCACCCGTAGATGCCTTCCGATGATGGCATGCCAATCGAGTATGAGCGGCACCGTCGGGCGGAACTCGTTCCACTCGTCGGCGGGGTGCTCTGTACTCGCTTCCCAGGGGTATCTTGAAAGATTCACGACCCAAAGAAGGGTGATAGCCCCCGGGTCCGCGAACTCTTTTTTCAGGCGGTCGGCCCAGACACGGAGGTCGTATCTGACCGAGCGGTGGGCGGTAAGGATGATGACGGGCTTCCCGAGCATCCCGTTTCGCGACCAGTTCTTCTTTTCCAGATCCTCCAGGGTGAATGGATAGAACGTTCCCCCCGGCGAAATCTTGTAGATGTAACAGGGCGGATACTCCCCACGGAGCGGGGCAACCACCCACAGAAGGAGCAGGGTGGAAAGAAGTGCCCGAATCCGCATCTGGAGGCTCAGACCAGCTTGGATCTCAGGATATCGTGGATATGCAGGAAGCCCACCACGAGGTCACCCTCGGTGACCGGAAGCGACGTGATCGATTTCTCCTCCATGATTTTCAGGGCCTCCATCGCCAGCCTTTCCTGGGTGATGCGTTTGGGGCTCTTCACCATCACCTGCTCGAGGCTCACGGTCAGTGTTCCGTCCGTTCTTTCGAAGTAACGCCGGAGATCGCCGTCGGTCAGGATTCCGAGAAGATGCTTCTTTCCATCGACTATGACGAGAGCGCCGAAGCCTCCCCGGCTCATGTCGAGAATCCCTTCCTTCAGGCTGCGGTCCGGAGGGGCGAAGGGAATCTCGTCTTCCCGGTGCATCAGGTCTCTCACCGTCAGGAACCTGCGTCCAAGGCTTCCGGAAGGATGGAGACGGGCGAAATCCTTCTCCTTGAACCCACGCGCCTGCAGCAGTGCGACCGCGACCGCATCGCCCATCGCCATCGTGACGGTGGTGGAACTCGTCGGTGCCAGGTTCATCGGGCATGCTTCACGTTCGACCGAGGTATCGAGAACGATGTCCGCATTCTTTGCCAGCGTCGAGCCCGTATTGCCCACCATCACGATGATTTTCGCCCCCACGCGGCGCAGGAAGGGGAGCAGGCGGACGATCTCCTCGGTTTCCCCCGAATTCGAAAGGAGAAGCATCACGTCTCCGGAGGTTACGGTTCCAAGATCACCGTGCAGGGCTTCGGCGGGATGGAGAAAAATCGAAGGGGTTCCGGTACTCGAAAAAGTTGCCGAGATCTTTCTCCCCACGAGCCCGGATTTCCCCATGCCCGAGACGATGAGCCGGCCGTGACTCTGGAGGACAAGGTCAACAGCCCCCGCAACGCCCTCCCCGAGACGGCCTGCGACGCGGGAAATGGCTTCGGCTTCATTCTGGAGAACCTGCCTGGCGATTTCCAGGATCCCTTTTCCATCGATACCCGATCTGGTCATCACATTTTTCCGTCGGCACATTGGGGCCGGCGGCTCCCTTTCCCCTGAGATACACTTTCCCCTGAAATACATCTTCCTGACTTCCCGGTCAAGGCGCGCCGGGAAATCGAACCCAATCCGGGAAACGTGAACCCGGACCTGCCGGAAGTGGTTGTTGCTCGGGGGGCACAGGGTCTGCTACAATTGGAAACAGCCTGATTCGGCAGGGATTCATTCCCCCGCAATGGAGAAACGGCATGAAAAGAAGAACGATCTCCGCCCGGTTCCTCGGAATCCTGGCCTTCCTGCTCCTGTTGACCGCCCATGTGTCTGCAGTGGAGCTCGTTTTCGTCACTCCCGAAGGAAGTACAGCCACCGAGCTCGCGAACTGCCCGGTAGCGAAAAGCGGCGAAGCGGCCGCTTACTCCTTCTCCATCGTGGAACCCGGCAAAGACCCGCGGACCGAACTTTTCAGGGGGAGGCTAGCGCAAAGCCCCGGGGTCAAAAAGTCCCTCGAGCTTCTCGACATTGCCGCCCGGACCGCCGCCCCACCCGTCCAGGATTGGCTCGTTTCGGACCCGGTCCTGCCTGTATGGCTCGTCCCCCCCAAGGCCCAGCGCCGGGGGCCGGCCCTCTACTCCGCGCTGCCTTTCCAGCTTTCCGGGGCGGGGGGAAAGATGAAGACCAGCCGCCTCCTCGTCATCGCCGACATCGAGCTTCCCGGCAAGGTGATGGTATCCCCTGAAGAAATGCTCGAATCGGGAATGCTCGTTCCCATGGTATGTCATGAGGTTTTCCACGCCATCCATTTCGAACTGACCCGCGAACGTTATCTTTTGTTCGACCTGCTCGCCCAGATGGCGGGTGCTCCCCACGATTCCCCCATCGAGACCGATCCCCAGATCGCTTTTCGCGAGGGGTTCGCCGAGGCCGGTGAAGTCTTGCTGGGCAACCTCTTCCCCCGGGAATTCTACGCCCCCGAAAAATCCGATGGCCTGAAGCCCGCGGTCGCCGACTTCCTCAAAAAGACCAGGAAGCGCCGGATACTGCTCGCGGAACGCAACAGGTACATTTTCTCGTCCGACGGCCGGGTCAAGGACGGCAAGCTGAAGCAGGGCAAGACCGACTTCGCCACCGAGGGCGTGATCGCAAGCCTCATTTTCACCCTCTGGGGCCACGCTGGACTTCCCAACCCGGAAAGGGCGATCTTCTCGACCATGGCCGATCGCGCGCCCACCAGCTTTTTCGAACTGGTTTCCGCCCTGATCCGGAAGTTCCCTTCCCAGGCGGGAACCATCCGACGCATCCTTTTGGAATACACCTGTTACACGATCAGTTCCCCCGACGCGATGAAGAAATACGAGGAGTATTACCTTTCGAAAAAAGCCTTCGTTACGGGGAAGATCACGCGGGACGAGTTCGGGAAGGCCCGGCAGGCATGGCAGGACTGGAAGGCCATCCAGTATTCCCGCATCGCCTCGGGAGCCACCCTCTGCGAGGCGATCCCACAACCCCTCATCGTGACCTCTCGCGAGCGGCTTTCCCTCGACCTGAACGACGAGCAGGAAGACCGCCTCGCCTGGCATCTCGAAGCCTTCATCCCCGGAACCGATGATGACAAGCGGCGCCTTGCCGGGGACTACGCAGCCCGCATCGTCAAGAGGCGTAAGGAGATCGGGACGTTCGAAACTCCCGATCAGCTCGAAGGTACGGTTCCCGCTTGGCTTTACAAGAAGCTTGCCGCCGGGACGCGAAGGTACCAGACCCAGTTGGAAAAGAGCCTCGATGCGGCCCTTTCCACCCGTCGGAAGATCTCGGCGGATTGAGGAAACGTTCCGGGAAAAATTCCCCCGGATCCTGACATTTCCATGACACGCGCGGAATAGCTTTGGGATCAAGGAAACAAACCTGAATCCCAAAGGAGGTTTCATCATGCTCCGCAAAGTACTCGACAAGGTGCTCACGTTCCAGTTCATCGTCCTGATCCTTTCCACGCTCGGCCTGCTCGCAGTCCTTTTCATCGGAATGATGGCCTTTTCCGGGGTTTCGTTCGCCGGCTTCCTTTCCGACATCCAGGAGGAACAGGAGCTCAGGCAGATCCCCCGGACCATCGCAAGCTCGATCGACGACAATGCCGAAAAGGTTTCGCAACGAGCCTGGGAAGCCCTTGCCAGCGGAACTTTCCGGTGGGAGTCGCAAGGTCCATCCTCGGCAATAAGTGGGATCTGGCTACTCGATCCGGGCGTGGGAAAGATGTTCGTCCTCACCCCCAGCGGATCGGAAATCGTCTCCTGTGACCCTAACCAGGACTGGCGATCCATTCCCGCCGCCACCTGCGACGGACGGAAACCGGATCAACCGGAGGTCCGAACCGCCCTTGCATCATCCGGGGAAGGCTTCCACAGGGTCGAACTCCACCGGATGCCTGGGCCTGGAGAGCCGTTCTTCTCCTTCGTCGAGACCCAGCTTGGCCCGGATTTCGCGAGAAAGCGGGGAATCCTTTTCGCTCCGGCAGCTTTCCACCGGGAGATCACCCGAAAGTTCCTCGACCTGTTCTGCAAGGGCAACCTGGGATACGAATTTTCCGGCCCACCCGAGGACACCGTCCCCCATCGCCTCGAGAGAAAGCCGACCCCGTCCTCCCAGGATGGTTCCGGCGAGGTGCGATCCGTCCAGGATGTCCTTCAGTGCGGAATCCTGAGGGGAAGCCGCGTACGGGTCTCCAGCAGTTTCAGCTTCAGCCGCGATTTTGGTTGGCTGCATTCCGCCTGGCCAAGGATGGTTGCAATCATCATCGTCCTTGCCTTCTCGATCGCCTATTTCGTCTATACCATCGGGGCGGGAGAAGCCGAACTCCGCCTGAAGAACGACTGGATCACCAACCTCGCACACTCGCTCAGAGGGCCGCTCCACGCGACCGGAATACTCGGCGATGCCCTGATGACCGCCCCGGACTCTGAGAGGGAGGGCTTGAAAACCCTTCTCCAGAGCCAACTCGATCACCTCGACGGGACCTGTCGCAGGTTCATCCGCCTCGCCAAAGCGGGCCACCGACGGCTCGATGTCCAGACCGCCCCCACCCCCGTCCTCCCCATCGCCACAAAGGTCCTGGACCGGCTCAGGATCCTCTATCCGAACTTCTCAGGGGCCGGAGTCCGGCTCGAGATACCCGACACCCTGGAGGTACAGGCTGACGGCGAAACCCTCGGACAGGTTCTCGAGACCGCCCTGGACAACGCGATGAAATACTCCCCGCGAGGGGCTTTGATCACGATCGCAGGCTCTTTTTCCGAGGGGATGGCGGTCCTTTCGGTCCAGGATCAGGGACTCGGGGTACGGCAGGCGGACCTTGCAAGGATCGGCGAGCCATTTTTCCGGAGCTCCGGACCGGAAACGGAGGGAATCGCGGGAACCGGACTCGGGATCCACCTGGCATCGGTCCTCTGCCGCGAGCTGGGGGGAAGTTACAGTCTCAGCTCCGATGGCCCCGGAAAAGGATGCCTCGTCCGGATCCATCTCAGGGCGGCCACCAGGTGACCCGGATCCTCCTCGTCGACGACGACCCCGCGGCGCGGGCCGCCATTGCCTCAGGCCTTGGCGGCCTCCTCACCTTCAAGGCCCTCCATGACGGCGAGGATTTCGAAAAGGTTGTCCGCGAGTTCCAGCCGCAGATCATTCTTCTGGATATCAACCTCCCCGGTCGAAACGGCCTGGTGCTGCTCGAATCGATCCGCCCCCTCCTCAGGGACATCCCCACCCTCATGCTCTCCGTGCGGGGAAGCGACGAGGATATCATCAGGGCTTTCGAGATCGGGGCTTCGGATTACATCACGAAACCGTTCTCCCTTGCGGTTCTCCGGGCGCGGATCACCCGGTTCCTCGAAAAGGGAGCGGGAAGCAACCTTCTGAAGATCGGGGAGGTCTCCATCGACCTTGCGAAGGGAAGAGTGACTGATGGCGGTCGAGAGACACCCCTGACGCGGAAGGAGCTGCTGGTGCTGAGATGCTTCCTCGCCCACCCGGGTCAGATCCTCAGCCGGACACAGATACTCGATTTCGCGTGGGGTTACGATTACGAGGGAACCGAGCGGACCGTGGACACGGTCATCGCCGACCTGAGAAGGAAGCTCCGCGGAGCCTCGGGGACGGCCGAGGTTTTCCTCAGCCACCGAGGACTGGGGTACAGCCTCGAAATGGCGGCGAGTACAAAAGGCCCGCGGTCGTGATACAATGGTCGGAAGGCGGGAGCCATGTCGGCTTCCATGCAAGGAGGCAGCTTTCGATGTACACGAATCCGATCCGTCTGTACGGAATCATCCTCTATTGGTTGGCGGCATCAACGTTTTTCGCTCCGTCTCCGGCTTCGGCCCGAGGGGATGAGTATCTCCTTCCGGTACACCTCGCCGTCCTGCAGGAAAACCTTCCGGCGGTCAAGGAGATGCTCGACATCGATCAGGACGTGAACGCCCGCACGGCACCGACGCAGAAAACCCCCCTTCACCTCGCCGCGCGCACCGGCACCGTTGAGATGGCCAGGATTCTCCTTCGCAGGGGAGCGGAGCTCAACGCCCGGGACCACTGGGGAATGACGCCTCTCCACGAGGCCGCCGAAGCGGGACGCCCGGACATGGTCGATTTCCTTCTAACCATGGGCGCAAACTCCCGTGCCCAGGATTTCTGGGGATTCACCCCGTTTCATTCCCTCGTCTGGAAGTCGGCGGATTTCGACCATCCCAGACAGCAACATGCCATGGCAGCCCGGGTGATGCTCAGGCACGGGGTGAAACTCGACATTCCCAACCTCGGCGGCCGCACCGCAATGGACACCATCAGCCGCAACCGCTTCGGAATCCGGCGAAAGGTCTGGCTGGAAGTCGAATCCTTCATCTTGAAGGGCTCTGAACCAAGGGATTGACCCTGCAGGGGCAGGAATGTCCCAACGCGACGATTCCCGGTTGCTCACGGGCCGGCGCGGACGCTGGAGCGCCAATGACCTTGAGACCGCCTGGTCAAGGGAACAGGCGAAGGGGCGACCCCTCGTCAAGGCGTGTGATCCCCTCTTCCGCGGCGGCCCGGAAAGCCTCCTCGAATTCCTGACGGGTCGGGAACCCGGATATCGGAGGATAGCTTCCCACCGCACCTTCGGGATGGTACTGCAACATGATATTGACATATGTGTTCCGGGAAACCTCCCTCGCCAGGAACCTCATCACCCCCCTGGTTCCCGCCGCCCCGCTGGGAAGAACCAGATGCCGGACCAGAAGCCCGCGTTGCGCTATTCCGTTCCCGTCGAGGACCAGGTCTCCCACCTGGCGGCGCATTTCGAGGACCGCTTTCCGCGCGATCCCGGGATAGTCCGCCGCCCCGCAGGTGGCTTCCGAGACCGCGGGATCCCAGAACTTGAAATCTGGCATGAAGATGTCGACGATCCCCTCCAGAAGTCGCAAGGTCTCCACCTCGTCATACCCCCCGGTGTTGAAGACCAGCGGAATGTTCAGACCACGCCCGGCCGCGATCCCGACGGCCCGAAGTATCTGGGGAACGACATGGGATGGTGTGACCAGGTTGATGTTGTGACAACCCCGAATCTGGAGAGCGAGCATCAGGCAGGCGAGATCCTCGTCCTGGCATTCACGTCCCACGCCCTCGTGACTGATGTCCCAGTTCTGGCAGAAGTTGCACCCAAGGTTGCAGTGCGTGAAGAAGATGGTCCCCGAACCTCCGGAACCGACCAGGGGGGCTTCCTCACCGAAGTGCGCGCTGCAACTGGAGATGACAGCCTTCTCACCTGTCCGGCAGAACCCTTTTTCCCCCGCGAGCCGGTTCACCCGGCACCCCCTCGGGCAGAGTTCGCAGCAGCCCAACCTTGAAACCGCTTCCTCAACGCGTCGGGAAAGGAGTCCCGATCGGACCGACTCGAGATAGGACGGAACCGACTGATCCAAAGTCATGGAAACCTCTCTCTTCCCTTCCACACGGCGTCCCGATGCGCAATTTTCGCGGGATTTCGCCCCGCCCTTCGGTCAGGGGAAGTCACGGATGCCAGTCCCCGGGTGAACCATCTCCCAGTCGATCCCGAAACGCTGCAGATACTTCCGCAGCCGGTCGGAATCGTTGAGTTTCACCCTTGACCGCCGGGAGACGGAAAAAAGGGCTCTTCCCGCCTCCGCCATGGTGGAACACCCCCTGCAGATCCTGATGACCTCTCCGAGCTGGATGCGGTCGAACAGGTCCATCGACCCCGCAGCCTTTTCTCCAAGAAGACTTGCCACATCGGTTTCCGGTCCGTTTCCTTCCTCCTGTTCCCACTCGCTACTGAGGCGGCCGATCTCCTTTTCCACGTCCTCGAGCCCGATCCGGCCGCCCTCCGAAAGCATCGCAAGCCGGGATACCGAACTGTTCAGGTCGCGAAAATTGGCGGGCCAATGAGCTTCCCGGGAGACCGCGAACTCCAGGTATTTTCGCCGCGCCTCCTTGTTGAACGTAATCGGCTTCCCAACCTCCCCTGAACGGCACTGAAGCTCGTAGTCGAGGTTCGGTTCGATGTCCTCGGGCCTCTCCGCAAGACCGGGAAGGCGGAAGCTCCAGAACTTGATCCGGGCGAACAGATCCTCGCGGAACCTGCCATCTGCGACTTCCTTCTTCAGATCACGGTTGGTTCCGGAGATCAACTGGAAATCGCTTTCCACCTCGGTGTCCGATCCGAGGGGAAGATACCGTTTCTCCTCGATCGCGCGAAGGAGCATCGCCTGCTCGTCATGACCGAGCTCGCCGATCTCGTCCAGGAAGAGGATTCCCCCGTCTGCAGCTTTCAGCAGACCCGCGCGGTCGGATGTCGCACCTGTAAAAGCCCCTTTCCGGTGGCCGAACAGGACCGAAAGCGCCATGTCTCCCCTCAGGACCGCGCAGTTGACCTCGACGAACCCGCCCTTCACCTGCCGGTTCTGCCTCCGGAGGGCATACACCTGGCGCGCGAGGCGCGATTTCCCCGCACCCGTGGGTCCGGTCAGCAGAATCGGAGCGGAACTCCGGAGCGTCACCTTCTCGACTTCGGAAATGAGCCTGTTGAAAGCCTTGTTCCGGGTCGGGATTCCCGATTTGAGGAAGGAATTGTCGTCCTTCGATTTTTGGGCGAAACGCTTCGCGATGCTGTCGTAACGGGAAAGGTCGAGGTCGATGATGGTGAAGCTTCCGGGAGGGACGTTGCCCCGCCCCGGTCCGGTCTGGAGAAGCCTGGCCGGGAAAAAACCCGCCTCCGTCAGGAGGAACATGCAGATCTGGACTACATGCGTACCGGTAGTGATGTGGAGAAGGTATTCCTCGTTCTCCCTGTCGAAGGGAAACTGGTTGGCGAATTCCAGAAGGCCGTCGAAGACCTCCTCGAAGTCCCAGGGGTTTTGGAACTCGAGGGGGGTGAGGGCAACCTCGGTCTCGGGGGAGACCATCCCGATGTCGCTTACCACCTGCTGGGCAAGGGCCGCATCCCTGCGGTTGTAGAGCAGATGGAACCTGCTTACCAGGAGGTCCTCGTGTTGGCAGACCGCCACGGTCGGCCGCCAGACCTCCCAACGGCCCTTCTTCCCCCTCATGTCGAGCGAGGAACCGAGAAATCCAATCACCACTGTTTTCATATAAAGCAGTATATATTCCTATAAGTTTTTATACAAGAACTCCGAACCGGGGTTTCTATCGGAAGCCTTGAAGATGGCTCCCCAAGCGATTTCTGGCCGTTTTCGCGGAGTTGGCACGACCCATGCGATATTCATTTGCGCCGGCCGATCCGGCCGCCCGGCACCGGCCCAGTGGGTGAAGGTGTTCCGGAACGGTCTTGGAGACGACGTCGGCAAAGGTAGCTCAACTGGTAGAGCATGGCGCTGTTAACGCCAGGGTAGCAGGTTCGACTCCTGCCCAAGCACCAGGGCCGAAAGGCCCCTCCAAAGAGCCGGAAGGGCGGCTCACCGCCTGGCCGGGCGGCCCCCGACGAAGCTCTCGGTCGCAGGGGGAAGCGGCATCGGCCAGGGTCCTGCGGGTCGCGGGCAGGGCCGGCGGAAGAACCCGGAACGGAACCGGAGCCAGAGGACGGGATGGTCCCGACCGCACGATGCGGGAAGTGGA
>CAYRYU010000017.1:0-50263 GCA_964428355.1 uncultured bacterium | reverse complement strand
TCCCGACCGCACGATGCGGGAAGTGGACCGAGGGCGCCAGGACGGCGCATCCTCCGAGATCCCGACCGAAGGCCCGGAACCGGAAAGGGGGGCGACGAAGGTCAGACACGACTCCCACCAGGGCGGATGTCGGCGGGGCGGTGAGCCGTCCGGAAAGCTCGATCTGAAACGAACGATGGAAAGAACGGGGCGCCCGGAAGGGCACCCCAGCAGGATGAAGGAGGAAATCCATGTTCAGAATCGTCAGGGTCAACAACTTCCAGGTGGGACTTCGCTTCAAGCGCGAAAAGCTCATCGAAGCCCTTCCCCCGGGCTGGTACCTGGCGATGGGCTTCATGGGGGAACGGATCGACGTCCTTTCCGAAAAGGAACTCTTCCTCGCCCACAAGGAGCTGGACGAGATCATCCGGAGCGGCCTGCTGAGCGACATGATCGAGACCGTCGACCTCAAGGACGACGAGCGGGCGCTCCTGTGGGTGGACGGCCGGTTCTCCCAGATTCTCACCACGGGACGGTACGCGATCTGGAAGCGGTTCCGCGAGATCCGCCTCGAGCGCATGGTTGTCACGGACCCCGTCTTCTCGCACAAGAACTTGTTCCAGATCGCGAAGAACCTCGGAAATGACGCCGTTCTCTCCACCGTCCAGGTCGAACCCGGCGAGACATGCCTCTTCTTCAAGGATGGGAAGTTCGCCGGCGAACTCGCCCCCGGCTTCCACGCGTTCTGGAAGCAGATCGCGACCTTGAAGTTCATCCGGATCGACCAGCGGGAAAAAGTCCTGGAAATGTCCGGCCAGGACATCATGACCGCCGACAAGGTGACTTTGCGTCTGAACGCGGTGGTGAACTTCCGGATCACCGATGCCCTCAAGTCGGTGCAGGTTGCCGAAGCGCCGGAACAGGTCTTGTACCGGGAAGCCCAGCTCCTGCTCCGTTCCGCGGTGGGAACCCGCAAGCTCGACGAGATCCTGAACGACAAGGATTCCCTGGCAGGGGGTATCATGGAGATGCTGAATGGAAAGGCTGAGAAGATCGGCTTGTCGCTGTCGGGGTTCGGGATCCGGGACATCATCCTTCCCGGTGACATGAGAAACCTGCTCAACCGCGTCGTCGAAGCGCAAAAGGTCGCGGAGGCAAACCAGATCGCGCGCCGGGAAGAGACTGCGGCGACCCGGAGCCAGTGCAACACCGCCAAGCTCCTGACCGAGAACCCCATCCTGATGAGACTTCGGGAGCTCGAGGTGATCGAGCGGGTCGCGGGGAATTCCAAGCTCAACCTTGTTGTCGGTGAAAAGGGCCTCGCAGACAAGCTGGTAAACATGCTCTGAGCGCGAGGAAGACCATTTTGGAACCGTGTTGTCCGGAGGTTTCCTAAAACGTCCAAAGTTCATCCGGATGAGATATCATGATCGGAGGGGCAGGGGCAGCGAAGACCCCGCCCCTCCAGAACCCAGGAGGAAACCCAGTATGATCCAGATCGACGGCTCGGTCGGCGAGGGTGGCGGCCAGATACTCAGAACCGCGCTCGCCCTCTCCATGTGCAGTGGAAAAGCTTTCCGGATCGACAATATCAGGGCAAAGCGCAAAAAGCCCGGCCTCCTCAGGCAACACCTCACCGCGGTCGAGGCCGCCCGAACCCTCTGCAACGGCGACGCTTCGGGGGCCGTGATCTCCTCCAGAACCATCGAATTCTCCCCGGGGAAGGTCAACGCGGGCGATTACCGGTTCGCTGTGGGAACCGCCGGGAGTGCGACCCTGGTCTTGCAGACCGTCCTTCCCCCGCTTCTGGGAACCGATGCTCAATCCGTTCTCAGGCTGGAGGGCGGAACACACAATCCCTGGGCACCTCCGTACCACTTCATCGAGCGCGCGTTCCTCCCGATCCTCGGACAGCTCGGTGTGACTTGCGCTTCCAAACTCACCAGGTGGGGGTTCTTCCCCGCGGGCGGAGGGATGTTCGAGGTCCGCGTTTTCCCCTCCCCCACCCCTGGAAAACCGCTCGAC
Source organism: uncultured bacterium (assembly GCA_964428355.1). Classification (GTDB taxonomy): domain Bacteria; phylum Muiribacteriota; class Ozemobacteria; order Ozemobacterales; family Ozemobacteraceae; genus CAYRYU01. Next base: position 48,259 of record CAYRYU010000017.1, on the reverse strand, counting down.
CTCACGGAGCGGGGAGAGTTTCGCCGGGCCGAAGTTCTTGCGGGGATTGCCCAGATCCCATGGGAGGTGGCCGATGATGAGGCCAAGGCAATCGTTAAAACCGTGCGGTTTCCCGTCGGGAATGCGCGGGCGGAGGAGGTTCCTTCCATCGGCCCCGGAAACGTGGCGATGCTGGAGGTGGAGTTCGATCGGTCCCGAACGGTTTTCACCGGGTTCGGACTGCTTGGTGTCTCCCGGAAGGCCGTTGCCGCCGAAGTTACCAGGCAGGCGAACAGGTTCTTCAAGTCGGGAGTCGCGGTCGACCAGCATCTGGCGGATCAGCTTCTCATCCCTCTTGCCCTGCGGGGCGGGGGAAGCTTCACGACGACCGAGCCCACTCCGCATCTCACGACAAACACCGAGATAGTCCGGATTTTCCTCGACACGACGATCACAGTTACGAAGCTCGGAGACGATTCTTGGAAGATCACCGTCTCCCCACAGGATCGGCCCTGATCGAAGATGGAAAAAGGAGGCATCCCATGGAATGGGTGAAGGACAAATCGAGCATTTCGAAGAACGCCCGGGTACCCCTCAAATCCTGGTGTCCTGACCCCGAGCCCGAAGCTTTGGCCCAGGCTGCCAACCTTACCGCCCATCCCGCGGTTGCCCAGCACGTGGCGCTGATGCCCGACTGCCATGTCGGTTACGGGATGCCCATCGGGGGCGTCATTGCCTGCCGCGATGCCGTCATTCCAAACGCCGTCGGAGTCGACATCGGTTGCGGCATGGGGGCCATCCGGACCAACGAAGAAGCCGGAAAGATCCGCGACACCGCAGCCATCCGGGAAATCCTCGAGGGAATCAAGCGATTCGTCCCGATCGGAGAAGGGAACAGCCACCGGACCCAGCAGGAATGGAATGGCTTCACATCCTTCGAGGACAACCTTGGCGGAGAAACCCCCGAATGGCTCGAAAGCGACCGCCTCGCCCACGACAGGAAGAACCTCGGGACCCTTGGCGGCGGGAACCACTTCATCGAACTTCAGTGCGACGAGAAGGGCGTGATTTGGCTGATGCTCCATTCCGGGTCGCGCAACCTCGGATATCGAATCGCGGACTACTACCACCGCCGGGCAAAGGAGCTCAACCTCGCCTGGCACGTGGACCTTCCCTCCCCCGACCTGGCCTTCCTTCCCACGAATTCGGATGAGGGAAAGGCCTACATCAGGGACATGCAGTTCGCACTCGAGTATGCCCGGGAGAACCGACGCCGAATGATGGAAGCCTTCAAGCTCGTCATCCAGGACGCGCTTCCTGGAATCGAGTTCATCGAGGAAATCAACATTCACCACAACTACGCTTCCCTTGAAAACCACTTCGGCCGAAACATGTGGGTTCATCGGAAGGGGGCAACTTCTGCTCAGAAGGGCCAGTTGGGGATCATCCCCGGGAGCATGGGCGCTTCTTCTTACATTGTCCGCGGGCTCGGGAATCCCGACTCCTTCTGTTCCTGCTCACACGGAGCCGGAAGACGGATGGGACGGAGCGAAGCCAGCCGCCGCCTGACGATCGAGGAATGCGACCGGGCAATGGAGGGAATCGTGTTCGACCGCTGGCGAAAGGCTGGAGGCCATGGTAGAAAGGGGAAGGGAAAGGGGACTTTCGACCTTGGAGAAGCCCCCCAGGCATACAAGGACATAGACCAGGTTATCGCCCACGAAGCCGACCTCGTTGAACCTCTTGTAAAACTGCGCCCCCTAGGTGTAATCAAAGGTTGAAGTTTGTCACCCCTCCCCCATGAAAAGAACCTCCAAAATCTCTGATTCCAGCATCCGGGAACGCGATGGGTCACCCCCTCCCGACGAGGGGGTGATCACCCTTGAACCCAAGCCGCTTTTTTCCAGGGTCCTTCATATGTTCTCGTCGGGATTGGCCGCGGGTTTGTCGGGAGGATACGTTCTTACCAATATACTTCTGGCTTTGCGGGGCGAGAAGACGATGTCCGGAAGCCTTGAAGCTCTGGTGATCTTCGCTGTTTCGCTTTCCCTTTTCCGGATTTTCTCAGCCCGGATCGAGCAGGCGGTCAGGCCTGTTCCGCTTTACCCCAGCGAAAGGTCCGACCGGAAAACCATCTACCGGGTCCCGCAGGAGAACTTTTTCCTTGTCCTTCTCCACGTCGTGAAGATCCTTGCGGGAACGGTTCTCCTGACCGCCTTCCTGTATTTCTACTGGAGAACCCCATTCCCCTTCGAATGGCTCGTGAACGACTCAATCCTTGCGGTTGTCGGCTCGTCCCTTCTCCTGCTTTTTTCCAGTTGCGGATTCACGATCGATACGCAGGAAAACCGCATCAAGTATTGCTTTTCAACCCCCTTTCACCGTTCTTCAAAGGAGATTTCCTTCGATGAAATCTGTGCCGTGGTGGTCGGCGGATCCTTCAAGAGCCTTCCACTGCTCTTTCCCTTTCATCGGATGGTCTTCTCGACCTCCCTTCTCTTCAAGGATGGATCGGCCCTTCCAATCCTCGGATCCTCCAGCGCATCCCGGGACCCGGAAAAAGCTCTCAAGCAACACCTCGATGGCGCTTACGGGCTCTCGGCCATACTTGGGCGGCCCTGGTTCGCCGGCCCGTTTCTGGCCTACCAGACATTCCGCGATTGGAGGGAAAACGTTGAATCCCTTGCCGCCTCGGCTCCCGATTCGAAAGTGATGGCCTCGCGCCTCTGGGAGTTGGGGATGGGATGCAGCTCCTTTTCCTCGGACCGGCCGGACGTCGTCCACGTGGACCTTTCAACTGGGCTGGAGCAGTGGATCCTCGGCTTGATAACCCTGGCGATGGCGGGGTTCACGATCTGGCTTCTTGGATCAGAGATCAAGTTCCTGCAGGACAACCCCCGCGTCCTTTACCTTCTTCTCCTGGACGGAACCTCCATCCTGGCAACCATCCTCGCCCTTTGGTATGGAGTGATTGATCAGCACTACATTTTGAATCTGGAAGCCAAAACGATCCATTTTCACACCCGCTTCCTTTTCTTCCGGTTCAGCTCCCTGGTCTGCCCCTTCTCCGAGATCCAGGAAGCTTCAGTCCAGAGCCGACGACATGGAAAGGCAACTTACTACCAGACCTGCCTTCGACGAAAGAACGGTGAGGTAATCTGGATGTCGGACGAATGCCTCACCCCCGGCATCCCCGAATTCCGCGCCCAAGCCCTGAAAAAACTCCTCTGGTGACACATTACCGATTTTTCGCATAGCCTGGAATGGGCGGTCCAGAGGGGTAACCTGTCCCCCTTTTCCGGGAAACCGGACGAGGTTGGAAATTCCATCCAAGGCAAGCTAGGATTTGAGCCCCTTGAAAGCCCCTTCCATGGGAATCTTCGGGGCAAGTGTGGTCCCGGATTACTTCCTTATGTTTCAATTCCATGTAGACTCCAGCGAAAATAGGGACAGGTTTCCCCCCAAAAACCAGTCCCCAAGCGCCCCAAAAAATCGGTAATGTGTCACGAATTTTGGGCGGGGGGTGACGGATTTTTGAACGGGAGTGGGGGGGAAATCGCGGCCAAGGCTTCTTTCTGATTGGTATGGAATTTGCGTGCCACACAACCACAAATCGAAAGAAGGGGAGAAAGAATGAATTCGAGGAAGAACTGGTTTCTGGGGATCGCAGTCTTTTGTCTTTTTTGCTTTCCGGTGGCTTCTTTTGCGCAGGCCGTACAATACATGTATGGCACTGTTCCGCAGGGCAAGGAAGAACCCAAGCCGGTGACGACCCTAATCGCAGCCAAGGCCCAGGTCGTGACGGGATATCCGTGGAGCAAGGGGTTTCTTTTCGGGAAAAAGACCTTCAAAACCTACATCCTAACGGTTCCCAATGAGTCGGTGGACGAATTCGCAGCGACCGGGCTTTTCAAAAAGCTTCCCGAGGGAACCACCATCAGCCTTGTTTGGAGCCGTGTCAGCGATATCAACGGTTGGGGAACCGAGGTAAATGGTGAAGTCCATCGCAGGGTGAACTACAACTTCGACATGAAGGAAGCGGAATTCGCCGATGGTTTCAAGCTCGTGACAGGGGCAATCTCGAACTACCTCGAGAAGCTCCAGGAGATCGACGAGGAAAAATACGGCTATCTCATGGAGAAGGCTCCCGTCACCGCTTTCGAGCGCGGGTTCGTGGTCTCCTTCAACCTCTCGGTCTACTTCCCCGACGTCACCGACGGTGGAAAAAGGGTTGACCTCTTCTCTTTCAGCCGAACCTCCGGCTACTACCGCTGACAGAAAACTTGAATGGCGGGAGTCCCAAACAGGGGGCTTCCGCCTTTTTTCATTATCCTGTAATATCCAATCCTATGGAAATGACCTCTCGGCCTCCAAAGCCTTTCTCCCTGTTACTTCTGTTGCTGCTTCTATCGGCCTTTCCCTGGGGTTCATACGCCCAGAGGGGGGATTTTTCGTCCGCATCCGCCGTTTCGGTGATTCCAGGAGCGACCGCCACGGTTCCCCCACCCATCCTGGACATCGTGAACGCGACTGCTTCGGAGAGTGTTTCCGCCAGACCAACTGCAAGTGGGACTTTGCAGAGGATTTCGATCGGAATCTACATGATAGCCGGCGGGAAGATCGACTTCGGAAACTCCTGTCTTCCGCTGGATTTCTACATGTGGTTCACATACAAGGGAGGGTCCCTTCCCCAATTCGAGTTTCTGAACAGCCGCAACTTCCAGATCAACAAACTCGAGGAAGCCCATCCCTTCCCCGGAACGGACCTCGATTACGTTGTGTTCAGGGTGAATGGTGTTTTCGACCAGAAGATCGACTTCAGGAACTATCCTTTCGACCGTTTCACCCTTCAGGTCTTCTTCGAGGACACGGAAATCGAGGCCGACCAGCGTATCTTCGTTTCCGACCTGGAAAATTCGGGGATTGATCCGCTTTTCTCGATAGTGGGGTGGAGAGTGGACCGGTTCGACATCGTTTCCAATATTCACCATTACGGAACCACCTTCGGTGAGCCAAATAAGAGCCGAACCGAATCCTATTCCCAGATCCGTATGGATTTCCACATCTCCCGGAATCACGTGATCATTTTCATCAAGATGGTTATCCCGGCCATCCTGTTCCTTTGCATTGCAGTCCTGAGCGTCCTCCTGCCAATTGAGCAGATTTCCCAGAAGGTCAGTCTCTGCGTCGCATCCCTCTTCAGCTCTGTTGCATATCATCTTTCCCTTTCGCAGGGGCTGCCGCCGATAAGCTACCTGACCTTCGTAGACAAGATGATGCTGGGAAACTATCTCGCGATCTTCATCATCCTCATCTTCACGATCCTGATCTTTCTCGCCAAGAACGCCGATCGACCCGCACTACAGGCCATTCTCTCCAAGACTTCCCGGATCGTCGTTGGAGTCTTCTTTTCGTTGATCATCGCCTGGTTGGTTGCAACGGCATTCCTGTCCTGAAAGCCCCCATCCCTCAAACTTCCCTCATACTTCCGATTGCCCACTTTCGAGAAGGGGAATAGACTGTCAGTATCCCAGCTCTCAACCACGGAAACGCGGGAGGCTTCCTCAAATGGCAGACGGTCCACATTTCCCAGGAAATCCATCCAGAACCGGGTCCCGTCCAGAGGCATCATCCGGAATCTACTCCGCCCCGAAGGATTATGGGGCTCTGCTCAAGGACTGGCAAGTGGCGAAGGAACGGGTCGTTCGTGATCTGGAAGCCGCTTCCGTCATCCAGCACGCCCTCCTTCCCTCCCCGCGACGGGTGGTGGAGGGCCTTCAGGTTTCGGGGGAACTTATTCCCTGCGGCCGGGCGGCAGGCGATTCCTTCAATTGGACACCTCTGCCGGGGGAGGGCTTCGGAGCATACATGATCGATGTCGGAGGTGTCGGAGTCCCTTCTGTGATGGTCAGTGTACTGGTTTCCGAGCTGATGCGGCCCGAGCAGGGAGTAACGATCGATGAGGGTGAAGGCTGGAGACCTCCCACCCAGGTCCTTCAGGCCTTGGAGGAAGCTCTTTCCCTTGATGTCTACGACCTTTTCATCACCATGGTGTATGTCGTCCTGGATCGGAAGAATTGCCGGGGATGGTTCGCAAACGCAGGACACCCGTATCCCGTCCTCATCCCGAACTCGGCCCCCCCGAGGTTCCTGGAAAAGGGTGGCCCTCTCCTCGGGATGAGCCTCGTGAACGAGATCGAGGACGGGACATTTCCCTGGGAACCCGGCGACCGGCTTCTGCTTTTCAGCGACGGCCTGATCGACTGGCGTTCCCCTTACCGGGATTTTTTCGGAAGGGGTCGTCTCCTGGACTTTCTTGAAGGGAACACCCATTTGAGGGGCTCCGAGCTCACCCGGGGGATCATTGATGAAGCCAGACATTTTTCCCATGGGTTGTCGAGCCACGACGACGTGACGCTCTTCCTGCTGGAGAACCCGGTCACCAAGCCCCAAAAACCGGCAAGGGGCCATCCCTGAGCAATCGATCGGCCTCAAGCACAGTATTCATGGGGCCGGGGACACCTCAGCCGGGGAAGTCTTTCCCTCTTACCCAACGCTTTTGGAGCCTTCCGTTTTGAAGGCAAGCTTTCCATCAGCTTTCCAGCACCAGACGAGCTCGAGGAAAAGCAATCCGGAAAGCAAATAGAAGTGCAGGTTGGTTCCCCACCTCGGCGAAGAATCGAAAATTCCCGCAGCGGGGTACCAGCCCGGAAAATCGATTCCCAAAGCAGCCACCAGGAGGATGGTCCCCAGAAACAAGGCGGTTTTTCCGCGAGACCGAAGATCGATCAGAAGCTCGAACAACCCTGGCAGAAGGAAAACCAGGTGATGGAACCAGACAAGAGGGCTGATCATCACCATCCCCCAAAGGAACGGCCCCCAGAAACGGTCCGCCGAGTCGGGATCGGAACGCCGCCCCAAAAGGAGGAGCAGCCCAACGGCAATCCCGATGACCCAAGCACCGAATGCCGGCCCCACCCATGTTCGGTCCAGCAGGATTCGAAGCAAGAAACCCGAGATTCCAAGATTCCCCGAGTCGACCGGATCCCCGAGACCCGCAACCGGAAACGCCGGGCGCTGACCTTGAAGCAGCGCAAGAAAATCCTTCCACGGCCCAGAACCACCGATTATCAGCGATAGGACAACCATTCCGGCCAGGAAGGAAACCCAACCGACAACCAGACGCCTCCTTCCCCTTGCAAAGAAGAACAGCACAAGGAAACCCGGGGTGACCTTCAACACGGTTGCCCATGCGAGCCAGAACCCCGCCTGAAGGTCTTTTCCCGACCGGTATCCCGCCCAGCATCCCGTGATACCAAGAAGTACAAGCAGGTTTGCCTGTCCTATGAGGAGATTGTTCCGGAATGGCAGGAGAAAAATCAGGAGGGCGACCGCTCCAATCCGGAAGAAGATGTCCGGGTCTTCGTCCCTAAACGTACGGGGCAGGGAAACCAGCATGACGCAAATCCCTGCCATGCAGAAAATGGACAGGAAGGTCCAGAGGAGGTCGAAATCCACGGCAGCCAACCGGCTTGGGATCGCCAGCATCTGCGCGAGAACGGGCGGGTAGAGGTATGCGAACACCTGTTTCGTGATCCCGGTGGAACTCGCTATCGCCTGAAGAGCTTCGGGGGAATATGGGGAAACCCCTTCCCCCCAGGCTTTTCCGGCGAAGTAGAAGCTGCGGGAATCCATGCGGAGGTGTTCCCGCGGCCATGATTGCTCCCAGGTCCAGAGCAGGGAAAGGAGGAAAAACGTGAAGAAGAGGACAAAGCCGGGGATTTTTCCCGCCCCCTTCCGAGATTCAGGGGTGGCCGAGCCTGGCGGGATTTCCAACGTGGCGTGGTTTTCCTTCGGATTCAACCTGGGATCACCTCACTCCCAAGGTACCACTGGCATTCCCCATGGTCAATTCCTCACAAATCAGCTTCAAAATCAGCTTGTCGAGGTCAGCGATGGCGATGGAAAAAAAAACAGAAAAAATTGAATTTCCCCAATCCACCTCTTGCGGGTTTTCCCCCTATTGGTATAATAGAATAATACACAAGTATGCAGGAATGGCCTGCGAAGAAGGGAATGAGTATGAAGCGGAGTGGAGTAGCAAGTATCGCCGTAATCCTGTTTTCCCTAGTCGTTCTGGGAAGCGCGGTCCAGGCCGTGGAAGAACCCACCCTCGACCGGGTTGGTTTGTTGTCGAAGCAGCTTCTTTCCGAAATCGAAAAACTCGAGGAGAAGTATCCGCAGGACCACGTATCCTTCTTCAAGATGCGGGAAACCCTGGCCGATCTTCTCCAGTCCAATGTAGCCGTGGTTCCTGAACCGGAATTCCAGCGCAAGAGCCGGGTACCGGCCAATTTCGACCCCAAGGTCGGCTGCGATCTCTATACCACCGTCATGAGGCAGCGCGACCGCCAGCTTGTAAACTCCCTTCGCGGATTGGTCTCCGAACAGACTCCGGTCGGATACCAGCAGGCGCAGGATATCATCTTCTCGAAACTTGACAACCATGAAGGAACGGTCGAGTGCGTCTACACCGGCCGGACCATCCAGACCCAGGGCGAACCTGACGCCACCAACATGAACGTGGAGCACACCTGGCCGCAATCCCAGGGAGCCACCGGAATCGCCAAATCCGATCTCCATCACCTCTTCCCCTCCGATTCCAAGGCCAACAACATCCGCGGGAACTTCCCCTTCGGTGAGGTAGGCAATCCAACATGGGAACAGGGTGGAAGCAAGTTCGACGGCGATAACTTCGAACCCCGTCCCTGCCACAAGGGCAATGTGGCCCGGGCAATGTTCTACTTCTCGGTAAGGTACAACAAATCCATTCCGACCGAACAGGAAAAGACCTTCCGCCGGTGGCACCAGGAAGACCCCGTCGATGCGTCCGAGAAAGCCAGGAATGACCGGGTCGAGAACTTCCAGCACAACCGCAACCCCTTCGTCGACCACCCCGAGTTCGTCGACCAGATCAACGACTTCTGACCGGGAGAATCAAGCGCCCGTCGGGAACCCCGGCGGGCGTTTTTCTTTTCGGGAAACCGCACCCCGGTGGAGAGAGCGGCCGTCAGCTCTGGGGACGGATCTTGGTGCGGTCCAGGTAGGCGAGGGCGCGCTCGGAATCACCATCCATAAGTATGGACAACGTTGCGCCCCCCGTGACAGCGGGAACGTTTATCACCTTCAGGACATTCCCCACCGTTCCCGCGCCGGGAGCGAACTTGTCGATCTCGTTGGGCATTTCGCGGAAGAAGCGCTCGTTGAAAACGATTCCGGCATCATCGGGGTACAACGGAAGATACCTGATCGAGGCCTCAACGAGATCCTGGAAGAAGTGCGTGCCGAAGGAAAGCTCTGGAACGTAGTCCAGCTTTCTGCGCGCGATTTCCACGAGCATGCAGGATTTGTTGATGTCACTGTAGTTCACGCGGACTCCGAGTTTGACGTCGCCGCGGCTTCCCCATCTTCCGGGGCCCATGAGGATGAACTTCCGAGCGGGGAGGTTCATGTTCAGGTCGCTGACTACCCGGCCGACCTTGACCATCTCTTCGAGATCGGGAAGCTGGTCATAACCCATCGGATCGACGTAGACGATGTACTCGAGATCGTGAATCTGACCTGTCGTCACGTATCTCGCGGCAGAAAACAGGATGTCCTCGGGCGGAATGTCCCGCGGGATGACGACATTCCCACCACCGGCGGCTTCGGTTTGCGGACGGCATTGGAGAAGGCAAAGTCCGTTCACGTCATTCGATGCCGCAAACTCGAGATCGACGGGCCATCCAAGGGAGTCGTGAAGAAGGGTCAGGATGGTCTTCACCTGTGCCACGAAGGGAGTCTGTTGGAGGAGATTATGGAACGTCACGACAGGGTCTCCCTCGCGCAGGTCGCTCAAAAGACTGACCGGGGCGTGAAGTTGGCCGTCGCGATCGTGGGAGATCACCTTCGACAGATGGGGGAAGTCATCCCCGAACTCCTTGATCACATCGGCAACCGGGACTGTCTCGAAGTTCCCGGTCTCCAGGTTGATCAGGTCCATTTTTTTCTGGGCGTACCGGATGGCTTCCGTGCAGGTCACGTTGACCCTCAGCCCGGGCTGGCCGGGGCAGACCAGCAAGGGGAAATCATCCCCCATCCGGTCGACCGCCCGAGTGCCCAACCCCGTAACGAGGCGGATGATCCCGTCGCGGCGCTTGATCCTGGGCGACCACCTGAACTCGTTGTAACTGAAAGCAACACCGGCAAAGGCAGGGAAGAAGAAGTTCCCCACCTTCGATCCCACCACCTCCTGGATCATGATCCCCATTTCCTCGTTGAAATCCAGGAGCCCGCGCTCACGCCGGTACTCGATCGGGTCGGGTCCGAAGGTGCTCGCATAGACCTCGAGAACGGCATCCTTCAATGCCTCGAGCCGCTCGCGCTTGGTTCCCTGATTGGCGACGAAAAGACTCTTGTACTTTCCGGCAAAAGCCGAACCTTTCATGTCTTCCAAAAGGCTGGATGAGCGCACGATGAAGGGACGATCCCCGATATCCTCGAGCGCAAGGTTCAGCCCCGCCATGATTTCAGGAGGAAGGGTGGAGTTCTTGAAAATCTGCCCCACGTAGTTGTATTCCTGCCTGATCTCCTCCAGTTCACGGTATTTCAGCGTCGGCATTTCCTCGAGAGCGTTGTAGTGCATGAATTCGAGAAGGGCGTCTGTCGTCAGGTGCCAGGTCTTCGGTACGGTTACCTTGTTCAGGAAGGGATACTGGTACTTTGCCGAGTTCAGGATCCTTTCGGCTCGAAAAAGCCCCGCCGCCTTTCCGCCAAGTTTTCCGTTTCCGCGGGAAGGTCCGATGATGCGGCCCATGAGGTTGTGGAAATCCAGGACGGAGACGTGCTGCTTGACGGAGTTTATGAACTCCAGGTCCTCGCTGAAGAATCTCCTGACCAGAGCGACACGGATTCCGATCTTTTCATCCTTCGAAAGACTACGGTTGGAATAGGGAAGATTGCAGAAGCGGGTCACCGCCTCCTTGATCTCCGCGAGCGGAACGTCCCGTTTCTCGGATGCCATCGAAAGGAACCGGAACTGTTCCTGCTTGACCCAGAGCCGGAGCGTATCCCCGATCTCCTCCGTAGACATTTCCCGCGCAGCGAGCTGGAAGGTCTCCTCGGTCACGAGCTCGAGAATGTTGAACGTCAGCCTCGGCATAGGTTGGTTCTCGTGGATTTCCTGGGTCTCCGCCAGGTCGGTCTTCGCCGTGTTCAGTTTTTCCAGGAGGCCACGGACTTCGGTGGGGTTGATCTTGAAAAGGTGGTTCATCATCTTGCGGCCGAGTCGCAACCACAGGGTCGGGTTGGTCTCCCGGAGGAGGTCCACGATGACCTTCCACTCCGCTTTCTGCTCTGACATCAGCTGCTTCCTCCAGTACCGTGGCCATTTTGCTGCACCTTCCAGCCGGTTTTTTCGGCCCGGATTGCCGGTGGGGGACACCCGAGAGAACCGCCTGGAGTCGAGAGGGAAGATATCAGAATTCCCTCCTTTTGTCCAAGAGGTGACGTACATGCAAGAAAGGCCGCCCGGGACTCCGGACGGCCTTTCGAAAGGACTTTGGGGATCAGAAGTTGACGGGGAGGTCGACGATGGGGACGAGGTTGGGCCCGACAACGGTGATGTATCCCTTGGTTTCCCCGGGGACGGTCAGGTTCACGAGCGCACGCCCTTCGGCGTTGGAGCGGGCGGTGGCGACGTTTTCCATTTTTTCGGAGTAGGCGGTGACCACCGCGTCGGCCACGGGTTTCCCGTCCTCACCGAGAACCATGACGGTAACCTGGCGGACATCCTCGGCGGCGGCGGATTCAGCCTTGACATCGATCTTGGCGGGTTTCCGGGTGCGGACCATGGTGGTGCAATCGCCGAACCAGTGCCACTGCTCGAGCATCTGGACGCCGTCGCTGGAATCTTCGGTCCCGTACTGCTCGAGGCCTTTCATGATTCCGTTCATCATGAGTCCACCGGCGGTCTTGTAGGTCTCGTTGATGAGGAGGTTGGTGCTGATCTCGGCCTGGACGACGCAGGGGGGAACCCAGGCCATGTTGGTGGAGGCGCCGTAGATCCCGACCGCACCGCGGGGGTTCTCGATGTCGCCGGCTTTCATCCACGCTTCGCAGAAGCAGTCGGAACCGCGGGCGAAATCGCCGTTCACGCAGGCAACGCTGATGATGAGGGGGAGTTTCCATCCGTTGTTGAGCTTGAGGCAGTCCTGGGTGTTGAAACTGGAGGTGACCCAGCGGTCCTTGCTTCCGTGTCCAATGTAGTGGATCAGTCCGCGGCCTTCGTTGACACCCTTGAAGATCATGTCCTTGAGGCTTCCGAGCTTCTCGGTCTCGGTGGCATCGGCGCGGGCGATCGAGAAATCCATCATCGGGGGAAGGTGGGGGTTCCCGCCGCCGAAACCGGTTCCGCCCGTCGGCCAATCATAGGGGGCCCAGGAGCCGCCGCCCACGTTGGTTCCGGGGACTCCCTCGTTGGAGTGCTTGGTGTCGTAGATTTCGTCCATGGAGGTGTAGCGGGCCTTGAGAAGCGCATCGCGAAGTTCGCCCATCCGTTGGAAATCTGTCGGATCGCCTTCGGAGCTGGCGATTCCCATGGCTTTCAGATACCAATCTGCATCGGCACCGGTGGAGGGGAACTGCTCGTAGTTCACGAACTTGGCGACCTGGTATGCCACTTCATTGGCGTTGGTGGCCGAAATCCGGCTGATGATCGCATCGGGAACGTTGTCGTCACCCTCGAGCTTGACGTAGCAGGGATCGGAATCCGCTCGCTCGTTCTTTCCCTTGAGGGTGGGGATCTGCTGCGCGTCGCCGACCAGGATCACGTGTGTGAAGCCTTTGCCGGTGTATTCGGCCTTGAGGAAGCCCACGATAGCGGTGGTGCTGGCTCCGCCGATTTCGGAGGCCCGGACGATCTTCACATCGACGCCGCACTTCTTCCGCCAGACCACGAGGGGCATCGTGGCATCATACAGCTCGTCGGCCGCGATGATGACCAGACGGCCATTCTCGTTCAGTCGGGGAAGGCGGGCGCCCATGGCCTTGAAGTTTAGGAAGAACCGCTGATACATGGGTTCGAATGCCTTGGTGATGCGGCTGGAACCCTTCTTGACGTTGGTTCCGGCTCCGGCATTCTGGAGTTGGGCGGTGATGGAGGAGTAGATCCGGAGTTTTCCCTGGACGGGGTTGTACTGCACCGCCGGAACGGAGATCCGGACGCCGCGGATATCGCGGAAAATGAATGGCTTCCCGACCCTCAAAAGATCGCTGTCGGAGGGATACCAAGCGTCGTTCTCGTAGATTCCCTTGTTGAATTCATAGGGAACCGTTTCGGGATCGACGGTGCGAAGAATCGAGCCTTTGCTCGGCCGGACGATGCCGTCGATATCGATTTCGGAGAACTGGCGATCGGTGACCTTTACCTGCGGATCCCGGTCGTTGGGGATCATCAGAAAACCGGAAATGAATGGGACTTCTGGGATGCCCTTCTCGATACCGAGAGAGGTTCCTTCCATCCCGAAGGCGAACGCCTTTTTCCCGTCGATGGTCGACTGAAAGGTTTTCAGTTCAGGAAAAGTGATCTTGACTTCGTTCGTCAAAGACCTGTCGACACTGACCGAGATTCCGGCATAAGCCGCGCTCAGTCCAAAGCAGAACAGAAACAGGACACCGATCTTGATTCTTTCTTTCCAGGCCTTGATGCTCATCTTACTGCCCTCCGGTTCAAAATTGCAGGCATTCTTATTCTGTGTTGACCATATGAAGCAATTTTCTTGCCAGGCGGGAAAGCTTTCCCAAGGCTGAACAGCGAGCTCGAAACCATCCATGATGACGGATTTTCATCATGCAACCCGGGATTTTTCGGCAATATTTTGCTGCATCTGCCCCGGATTTGTGATAATTTCCCTATCCATGGCTGGAGAGATGCCCCCCCCAGGGGAACCGTTCCCGGGAAAGGGGAAAAATGGCTCGGGGTCGCCCGATGAAAAGCGGGAAGCCCGGGTCCCTGGAAGACCGCTGGAGAGCGAGTCTTGTTCCACCGGAAATGGTTCCCAAGGCAAATGCTTCCCATGGATGGATCATTTCAAGACGATTCTGAAGTCCTCTCGGGAGGACGACCGGATCAAGGTTCTCGACTTTCTGGGAAACGCCTCCACGATCTCGCAAAATCATGCGGCGGAAATCCTCCCGCTTCTGGAAAACTCCCTCCTGGACCCCGACACCCAGATCAGGTATTTCGCACGGAAGGTCAGAAGCCATTTTCAGGAGTGTTTTCCGGCCCTTTTCACTCCGGAGGGGAAGCACGACCAGGCGGCGGAAACTTCACAGGAAGGGGCACTACCCTTGCGGGAGATCCTCCTGCGCAAGATGAAGCTCGGAAGTCGTTACGTTTCATTCGAAGCTATCGAAAGGCTGACCGAAAGCCAGGACATCGCGCTTGCGGATCCCCTTCTCGAGTTCCTGAAGTCGGAATCGGACCCATTCAAGGTCTCCTACCTCGTCAAACGCATCACGCGAATCCCGGATCCAAGGATCCCGGCCATGGTCGAGGGGTTTCTGGCCAACTCCGACCCCCGAATCGTGGCCAATGCCGTCGAAGGGCTTACCGACCTCGATCTTCCCCATCTCCGCGAAAGGTTCGAACGGATGGCAGGCTCTCCCGACAACAGGGTCAGGGCCAACGCCGTCAGAGCATTGCACAAGTTCGACCCCGCCAAAGCGGAGGAGCATGTTAAGGCGATGCTCGAAAGCTCCTCCATCGCCCTTCAGGATTCAGGCGTGTTCCTGCTCGACGTACTTCGCCCCCCGCATCTCAACCAGCTATTGGAGATTGCTGGTTCATCAAGGTTCACGACCATCCGGCTCAAGGCTCTCGAGGTTCCCAAGCGGCCTTCGGTCAAAATGGCCGCCATTGACCCCGCCCGGGTGGGCAGACCTTACGAATTCATCGGCTTGACCGGCAGCCTTTTTCTCGCCGCGGCCGTCATCCTCGCGGGCAATTTCCTTCCGAAACCTTTCGTGATCATGGTTTTTCTCGTCGTGGCCACTTCCCAGACGCTCCTTGCGCCCACCCGAAGGACGGTATTGAACAAGCTTCTGGTTTCTTCGGCCCTCATTGCATGCCTTGCCTGGAAGGACAACCGGATCCTTTCACTGCTTGGGCTATTGGCGATCTGGATCCCGGGCCAAAGGACGCCCCACGATGAAGTGAACTCCCTTCCCCGCCTGATCGCAATCTCTTTCGCGGCAATTTCCTTCATGGCCTTCAACCACATCCAGGGCGCTCAGGGAAAGATCCTCGAGCTCGTCTTCCGGTTTTCCGATCCCGCCCAGTTCAAGGAACCTGTTCTGGAGGCTCTCCAGCGCCAGGACCGGTTCGTCCAGGTTCATTTCACGCTGATCTTCCTCTATTCATTCTTCCTCTTGAATTTCCACCGATGGTTCAAGCCCGACGGTTCGGACCGTCCCTACGGCCGCAAGCTCATCATCGCCTATACTGTTGGTGTAATGCTCGTGGTCGTCGTCAACCTCTTCCATGTCTGGGGAATCTCCTTCGTCCTGCTTTTACAGGGACTCGCCAATCCCTTCAAGATGTTCCGCTTCCTTCCCCACTGACCGGAACCTTGGCTTCCCCCACCCTCCCTGCCGTGACGGTTTGATCATCCGGACTTTCGGCTTCTGGGGACCTGCAAAGGCGGCTTTCCGTGGGGGGGTCCCTCGGCGAAATCAGTTTTCAGGCATTCAGGGGGCGGTCAGGGCTCTTCCCGGTGGACTTTCCGGAAATTTTGAATTGTTGCCAACTGGTTGTCCTCGGAGAGGAAAACTTTGTCGTCGATGAGAATGAGAAGTCCGTTCGAATCGTCAATCGAAGCCCCGGTCGCTTTCGCATACTCCCCGAGCTGGAAATCCACACGCTCCAGGACCTGGTTTCCAGAACCGATGACGGCATCGTCATCCACGGTGGCAACCCAGAACCCCCGGGCATTCATCGCAACCGAGGCGGATTCGAGATCCCTCACGTGGCAATCGAGAACCCTCACCGCCGGGGAATCATTTCTTCCTGCAAAGATGCCGTCATTCTCCACGATGACCCAGTTCCCCGCACCATCTATCCCCGCCCCACAACAACGGACCGGGGCCGAGGCGGGAAGCTCCCCGACATCCGAGCAACCCCTACCGGTCCCGTGGAGCTGCCTGCGATCGATCACGGCAATCCACTCGCCAGGCTCGTTGATTGCGCAGGCACCCTTCTGGGCGCCATTGGGAGACCCCAGGTCGAAGATCTTCTCCAGGACCGTCCCGTTGCCGAAAAAGAGGTCATCGTCAACCACCGCGATCCATTCGCCTTTTCCGTTGATCGAAATGGAGGCCGCCGACACAACCCTGCCAAGATTTGATTTTTGGATCCTGGCGGCCGTATTCCCGTTCCCACTCCAAATCTGATCGTCGATTGCCGCGACGAAATCCCCGCGATCGTTGATCGAACACGCAGCCGCATGGCAGAGGGACGGCATGATGGCTTCGCCGACCTGCCGGTAGGATTCACCGAAGCCTGAATAGAGATTGTTGTCGAGGACGGCGACCCATTTTCCGTCCCTGTTGACCGCAACGGCCCCCGCACGGCATTTCGTCATAGGCAGTGAAAAGAGCTTTTTCTGAGAAACCCCTTTCCCCAAAAACAAGGCATTGTCGATGATCGCCACCCAATCCCCGGCGGAGTTCATCGCCACTCCGCCCGCCCGTGGAAAGTAATACAGGGAGCCGTCAAGAATGTTCTGAAATGCGTCAGCCATCACCTGAAAGGGCAAAAGAACCAGCGAAATGAGCAGAATGACCCGGAGTTTTGGAAGCATGGATGTCCCCCCCTTTTCTTATGGTTTCTTGATGCGGTTCCCTCAGGAAAAAGTCCTGAAGGAACCTCTCTTGTCCCGGAGGATGAAGTTCGCTTTTTCCGGTGATCAGCGGGTTTCCCCGTGAACCTCCCGGAACTTCCTGATCGAAGCCAGCTCCCGGCTTTCCCCGAAAAACAAGTTGTCATCGATTAGGACCAGAATCGAGTTGGCGGAATCGATTGCCGCGCCGGTCGACTTGACATACCCCTGGAGCATGTTGTCGAAACGTTTCACCGCCTGGTTGTCCGAGCCGACCACGACGTTGTCGTCCACGACGGCAACCCAGAAACCCTCTTCGTTCATGGCGAGAGAAGCGGATTCGAGAAGGTCTTTCAGGTTGCAGTCATAGACTTTCTCCGGACGAGAATCGTTCCTCCCGCGATGGATGTCGTCGTCCACTACCACGACCCACCCCCCCGAACGATCGATCGCGGCTGCACTGCAACGAACGTATGATTTGAACCCGAAGTCCGCTATCCGGCTGAAGGAAGCCCCGACTCCGTGAAAAAGCTTGTCGTCTATCAGGGCGATCCATTCCCCATTCGGATTGATGGAGCAAGCCGCGGTCTGGACATATCTGGAATATTCGAGGTCATGGATCTTCCTGACCGTATTGTTCCCTCCGAAGTAGAGGTTGTCGTCGATGACGGCAACCCATTCACCGTTGTCGTTGATCGAAACAGCCGCCGCCGATGCCGTTTTGGAAAGATCGGCATCGTGGAGCTTGGATGCGTATTCCCCGCTTCCCACCCAGATATCGTCATCGATGACGGCGACGAACTCCCCCCGGGCGTTGATCGAACAGGCCCCGGCATCGCAATAGGAGTTCAGGTTCACGTCAGCGACCTTCCGAAAGGATGTTCCCAGGCCTGAATAGAGATCATCATCGATCACGGCAACCCACTTGCCGTCCTGGTTGATCGCGGTCGCACCCGCCCGGCAAAGGTTCTTCAGTTTGAGGGAGAAAATCTTCGCCCCCGAGCCGCCTTGCCCCTGAAAAAGGGTATCGTCGATCACGGCGACCCACTGACGGTCGGAGTTCATTGCCGCTCCGCCGGCCAGAACATAGGATTTGAGCCCACCGTCGAGGATCTTTCCGAGATCTTCAGCCCAAGCTTGAAGGGAAAGAAGGAAAAACGCAATGATGAAAGCGACCCGGGTCTGGGTTTTCATGGGAACCTCCTTATTCCGTTATCAACTGATACCTGACGCAAAAACCGTTGTGTGCATATGTTTCTTTTCCCGGTTTTCGTTTTGGTTACAGCCAGTTGAAACGAAAATCCCCATCAAGGCGTTGAGAAAGGCATGCCTGGCTCTCTCCTCCATCCCATGACATTTTCTCAGTCCCGTTAACCCATGCCATTATCTCAGTCCAGCGACAGAGGGGTACCGTCCCTTGCGGGGTGGGGAGGGAATTCTTATAATTGGGATACAATACTCAAGTTCTCTCTGAGAAATGGAGGTCTGAAGATGCTTACACTAACTATCCGCCGAAGGCAGGAACTCTCGATTCTGGTGATTTTTTCGATCGTCTTTTCCTTCCTGACAATCACGCCGGTTCCCGCGAAGGCCGGAATCCTATCCTCCATCGGAAGCACCCTGGGAACAGTGGGTAAGTTCCTCGCGGTCCAGGGTGGCGGCCTGGTTGCCGGATATTTCGGCGCGGTCCTGGGAATCGCCCTGGGCGGGGGTCCGATCGGGATGGTCGCGGGAGGCGTCGGCGGCTACATCATCGGGAAGAAGCTCATGACCTGGGCGACGACAAACCTCACCAATTTCGCCACCCTTGCGGGAGCGGTAGGTGGCGGTCTTCTCCTGGCGGGTTGTGGTTTCCCCATGATCGCGGTGGGAGTCGTCGGCGGCGCCCTTCTCGCCCGCGGCATCGCCTGGCTCTGGAAGAAACTCACGGGAAAGGCCAAGACCCCGGAAGTCGCGGTCACCGTCACGGAACAGGACAACAAGGCTCAAGCATTCATCAACAGCCTCTCCAGTTCCTCGACCACCACGGCAACCCCCGCTCCGGCGGCCACCACGGCCAAACCCGCAACACCCGCCCCAACGCCGACGAACAATGGCCAGGACGCCTACAACAAGTATCTCGACGCATATAAAGCGTACATGGCCGCCACCTCCAAGGGTGACGCTGCTGCCGCCCAGGCCTCCTACGCCGAATACAAGAAGTATCTTGCGGAGTACAATGCGACTCTAAAGGGGAAGTGATGCCCCTTCCGACCCCGTAGATCAAAAAACCCCCAGGCTAGATCCTGGGGGTTTTCCTTTTCTCCGAACCAGGCGGCCCCTTCCTCATCGCGATCGAGCCCCCTGACAGACTTCCAAGCTGGGAATTCGAGAGCCCCCATTCAATCCTTTGGAGGGGTGGAGACGCTGATCGAGTAGATCTTGCCTTCGGGGGGGAACTTCGTGGTTTCATTCGTTCCCTCGGGGAAAATCCCCGTGTAGTCGAGACGGAAACCCAACCCTATGGGGGGTTTGGCGAATTCGATATACTCTCTCGATTCGATCTCACTCTTGGTGATCTTGACCACTTTTCCGAAGACTTTTTCGGCATCTGAAACCAGGATCCCCGGATGGATGCCATCGGAGGTCGAACAACCTTCGAACAAGGTCTCGATGAACTCGATCTTCCGCTTCCAGTCGATCTTCGCCGCTGGGTCCTCCTCACCAGCGTAGAGGATCATGACGCTGTCCTTCCCCACCTTGACCTCAACGAGGGAAGCCCCGTCCCCGTCACTGGTCCGCTCGAGAACCGCTCCTGATATGGCCTTTTTCGCTTCGTCCAAGGTCATCCCGAGCTTGATCGGACCGATACCCGAGCCCGTGATCTCGTAAGCAGAATCTCCACTGGATTGGGCCGGCCCGGAGTTCCCCATCGCCGCAAGCGATTTAGTCCCGCTTTTCCCCGTCTGTCCGGCGGAATCCCCGATAACTTTTACGAACTGGCTGTTGATCCAGCCTTCCTCTTCCTCCCCAATGGTGAAATGGAGCCATCCCCCATTCTCTTCGTGAATCAGGATCTCATCTCCCTGATTGAGCTGGAAAAGTACGGAATATTCTTTCCCTGGACCGGAACGGCAGTTCACGTTGGAGCCCTGGACGACACCTTTGCTCTCCGCGAAAGCGTTTTCCAAACCGGAGAAACCCAGGACGCACAGAAGAACGATCATCGTTTTCAGAATTGATCTCACGGCAGACCTCCCTGCGGGGAAATTTCCTCAGTTATACCCGATTTTCCCCAAACTCTCCACTTCAGACATTGAGGCAACCGACCCCTTGTCCGGCAACGCCACTTGGTTTATGTTCAAGTGACTCGATTCGAAAATCCAGACCGGAGGAAAAGCGTGCAAAAAGAGCAACCCAGGGCGGAAATCGGAGTTTTCGGCGGAAGCGGGTTCTACTCATTCGTGACCAACACCCATGAGGTCAAGATCAACACTCCCTACGGCTCCCCAAGCGATTCGATTTCCATCGGCGAAGTCGAAGGGACCCGGGTGGCATTCATCCCGCGACATGGCCGGAACCATTCCATCCCCCCTCATCTTATCAACTTCCGGGCGAACCTCTGGGCGATGAAGGAACTGGGCGTGACTCGCATCGTATCGCCCTGCGCCTGCGGTTCCCTCCAGCCCAACATGAAACCTGGGGAATTCGTTGTCACCGATCAGTTCGTCGACCGCACGAGCGGCCGGGCCGACACCTTCTGCGAAGGCCCTTCGGTCATGCACATTTCCGCCGCGAATCCCTACTGTCCTGAGCTCAGGAAGATCGCCACCGACGTGATCCGGCGAAGCGGAATCACCGTGCACGGCGAAGGAACGATCGTCGTGATCAACGGTCCCCGGTTCTCCAGCACCGCGGAGAGCAAGTGGTTCACGCAGATGGGCTGGCACGTCATCAACATGACCCAGTATCCCGAGGTGGTCCTTGCCCAGGAACTCGGAATTTGCATCGTCAACATCGCCCTGGTTACCGATTTCGACGCGGGCCTCGTCGGAAACGTTCCGGAGGTGACCGCTTCCCAGGTAATGGAGATTTTCAAACAGAACAGCGAAAACCTGAAGAAGATCATGCTCCCACTGATCCGGGAGATACCCAAAGCCCGGAATTCCTGCCGGTGCCTCAAGAAGGTCGAGGAAGGCATCATTTCCTGAAGGTGGAAGAAAAGCCGAAATGATCGATCAGGCCCAGCCGTTCGAGGGGACCCTCATCCTCGAGGTAGTTCACGGAAGCCAGGCTTTCGGCCTCAGCGGACCGGATTCGGATGTAGACCTGAAGGGGGTTTTCGTCGGCCCCGTTTCCTGGTACTGCGGGTTTCTGGAGTCCCCCGAGCAGATCATCCTGAACAAGGACCACGTGAGATTCGAGATCAGGAAATTCTTCAGGCTCGCAACCGACGGAAACCCGACAGCTCTCGAGATGCTCTGGGCCCCCGGGAGCTGCCATAGAACCACTGCTTCCGCGGGAGAACGACTTCTTTCCAGGCGGGAACTCTTCCTCTCCCGGAGAGTCGCGGAAAGTTTCGGAAGCTATGCAATCGCCCAGCTGAAACGGATCAAGACACACCGTCGGTGGCTGCGGGATCCGCCAAAAACCGAACCTCTCCGGGAAGCCTTCGGGCTTCCCAACCGGAGCCTTATCTCCAGCGACCAGATGGGGGCCGCTGATGTCCTGATCCAAAGAGGGGACCTGACCGACGGGATGCTTTCGCCGAATTTCCTCGAAATCCTCGACAGGGAGAGGCGTTACCGCGTGGCAAGAAGGGAATGGCAACAGTTCCACGCATGGAAGCGCGACCGAAACCCGGCCAGGGCATCCCTCGAGGAGAAGTTCGGATACGACACGAAACACGCCCAGCACTTGGTCAGGCTGCTCCGGATGAGCATCGAGATCCTCGAGACAGGTTCGGTGAACGTCTTCCGGCCCGACCGCGAGGAACTCCTGGCGATCAAGGCTGGGACATGGGATTTCGACACGCTGATCGGTTACTCCGAATCCGTCCGAAACCGGATCGAGGGAGCCAGGAAGACCAGCCGCCTCCCGGAGGAACCCGATCGGGCGGCATTGAACGACCTTTGCAGAGAACTCGTGGAGGAAACGATCCATGACAATGGAGATTGATTTCGCCCGCGGAAAGAACTTCCTGGCGAGGAATCCTCCCCCGGGTCGCATGCTTCTCTGCGGCGTTACGGGAAGCCATTTCTACGGGTTCCCCGCGCCGGACAGTGATCTCGACCTCAAGGGAATCCATGCCGCACCCACCCGATCGGTTCTGGGCCTTCGCCCCTCCGACGCGGCCGTCAATCTGGAGGGGATGGAAGCCGGAATCCTTTGCGACCTCACGAGCAACGAGGTTGGGCAGGCCCTGACCCTGCTTTTGAAGGGAAACGGAAACATGCTGGAAAGGATCTTCTCACCTTTCCAGCTTTTTTCGACCACGGAGATGGGGGAACTTCGGCAACTCGCACCCGCATTCCTTTCCCGCCGGGTGTACCACCATTACCGGGGTTTCTTCCAGAAGGTCTGCGAGCTCCACGTGAAGGAGGGGAACAGGCGGGTCAAATCACTTTTGTATGCCTATCGAACCGCCCTGACCGGAATCCACCTTTTGCGTTCGGGAGAGGTGGTCGGCGATCTGAAAAGGCTTGCGCCCGAGTACGGCTATCCCCAGGCGCTGAACCTCATCGCGATTTACGGCTCCAGTTCGGAGAAGAAGGAGCTCGATCCGGTCGAGGATGTTCTTCACAGGTCCTTCTGGCCAGGCTTGGATGGCAGGCTAACCGAGGCTTTCGAGAAAAGCTCCCTACCGGAGGGACCGGCCGCGGAAGACAGGTGTTCCGAATGGCTGGTCGCCCTACGGCTGAGGGAACTGGGCTGATTATCAGAAGCCAACGTATTTCGAAAGCCACAGTACAAGTATTGCCACGACGACGAAGATCGCCTTGGATTTCAATTCACCCGCAGGGTCATCTTTCCAGGCTACCGGAGCCGAGGACGGGACCCCATCCGAGGGCTGGGTGGTTTCTTCCTCCGAAGCTCTTGCACGGAGTTCTTCGTTTGGTTCGATGGGGTTTTCCTGACGGTTCTTTTTCATAGTCCGCTCCTTCCGGGAAAATCCGGAAATGCGCGGACTCACGAAAACCCGCCGAAAGGGACAAAAGCTCCCTTCGACGGGCGGGCATGAAAAAGCCGCCATTCCCGGAGGATGGCGGCCCGACCATTTCAAAGAACCTCCGAAGGGCTAATGCCCCCCGGACCCTTTCCCTTTTCTAATTATGATCGAAAAGAAGCAGGCTGTCAAGAGACCGTGGGTCAAGAGACGGTGATCATTTCCCTGATCTTGGCGTATCTTTCGTCGATATGATTCTTGGAGAGTGATTTGTACGAGTCGAGGGAAAACTGCTCGACCGTTATCGAACCCATTGCGCTTCCATACAACATCGCTCGACGGAACCCGTTTTCCGAGAGGTTGCCGGTTTGTGCGAGATATCCCATGAATCCGCCCCCGAAGGAGTCGCCGGCACCAGTAGGATCGGTGATGTCCGGACAGGGATAGGCGGGAACGAAGAACCAGCTGTCGCGGGTAGCGGTGAAGGCTCCCAGCTCCCCGAGCTTGACCACCAGACGCTTGGGGCCCATCCCGAGGAGGGTCGGGACGGCGGTCGCGAGGCTGTGTGCGTCGCTGAGCTGCATAGCTTCCTGCCTGTTGAGGAAAAGGACATCCACCTTCTTCAGAACCTTCAGAAGGTCGTCCATTGCTCCCGTGATCCAGAAATTCATGGTATCGAGACCGATCAGGCGCGGCTTTTCCACCTTTTCGATGACCTTCAGCTGGAGGGCGGGATGGATGTTGGCCAGGAAAAGGTACTCAACGTTCCGGTAGGAATCGGGCAACTTGGGATCGAAAGCCTGGAAAACGTTCAGTTCGGTGGCGTGCGTCGTGGCATCTCCGAAATCGCGGGAATAGGAACCCGCCCAATGGAAGGTCTTCCCTTCCGCGACCTCGAACCCCTCCAGATCGACGCCATGGGCCTTGAGGAAATCGATGTGCTGTTGGTCGAAATCCTTTCCCGCGACTCCCACGAGGCCAACCTGGGTGAAATAGCTGGAGACGGTGGAAAAATAGACCGCCGAGCCTCCAAGAGCCCGTTCCCGTTTTCCCTTGGGGGTCTGGAGAGAATCGAGCGCGATCGATCCGACCACGATCATCTTAACGGCCATCGGTTGTTCCTCCGGATTGGATTTTGGGGAGCCCATGATAGCAGTTCGACCCACCAAACGCAAACCCCCACGCGTGCCCTCAAGGACTGGCCCGTCGGGCCAAGGACGGGCCATCCGTGGCCCTGGCCCGACACTGCCGCATCCTGCGGTTCGTCCTGGCTTCTCGGGCACATTCACCCCATCGTGGGGCTCGTGCTCGAAGGAACTCTTGGGGGCAGGTCGCCTGGACAGGTCACCCTTCGGGAATGGTCCTCCTGGACAAGGATTCAAAGCGCTTTCCGATTATCCGGATCACGAGGATCGAAACTGCCATCATCCCGATTATCGTCCCGTCAATCCAGTTCCCCGTTCCCCAGTTCCATCGCTCGGCGTGGGTTGCCTGAATGAGAAGGATCGAAGCGAGGCCATCCCCTCCGCGAAACATGAGGGTGTCGATGAACCCCTTCCCCTGGTACTTCTCCTCCCTGGAGAGTGGGGTATAGAAAAGCTCCCTGACGGCCTTTCCGGTGGAGTAGTTCAGCGCGTATCTCAATACCCCAAAGGCCGCAGCTGCTTCCAATCCTGGTCTGAGCCAAAGCCACGAGGACCCGACAACCTGGATGAGCGGGATCAGGGCAAGACCGAAAACGGGTATGGAAAACCGGAAAACGAAGCGTGTCACCAGGAACTGCGTCAGCAACGAAAGTCCGTTTATCATGTTGTAGATCCCGGCCCAATAAGCGGTTCGAAGATCCCGGGAGGGAAGGTTTTCCTCGACGAGGAGATTGATCTGGAAGGAAAACAGGCTGCTGGAAAAGGTGTAGATGAACATCTCTATCGCCATCAGCCCAAGAAGCGGAGAAGCGAGGGTGTATTTCAGGCCGTCCAGCGGGTGCGGTGACGAAACGCGGGTTCTGGCGCTCGACGCCCCCGGGGAGGGATATTCGCCGGCTTCCAGGGCAAGTTGACCGCTTTTCCGGTGAATGAACCGCATGCACCAGACGGTCGGCTCGAGGAGGAATGCCGCAAAAAGGAACATCTGGGATGTCCCAAGCTTCTCGGCCAGGATGGAAGTCAGGATGCCGCCCGTCAAGCCCC
Organism: uncultured bacterium; assembly: GCA_964428355.1. Taxonomy (GTDB): domain Bacteria; phylum Muiribacteriota; class Ozemobacteria; order Ozemobacterales; family Ozemobacteraceae; genus CAYRYU01. The sequence continues at coordinate 23,030 of CAYRYU010000017.1, read as the reverse complement.
CGATGAGGCCTCCGTATCCGATCAGGGTGTAAAGCCTCTTTCCCTGGGAAACCGAAAAGACATCATTCATGAAGGACCAGAACATGCTGACCGAAACCAGGGCGAACAGGTTCACCCACGTGAAGTAGGCAACGATGGCGACCACCCGCGGATGCTGGATGTCGAAGGCCTCCGTCGGCGGAACCTGGGGGATGAGTTTCCAGAAAACGAACCAGAACAGGAGAAGACACGCCGAAAAAAACCTTGTACAAATCGCGATGAAGGTCTGGCGCGGGAGAAGCCCGATCAGGAAACTGTAGACCCCGTTGCATATGACAAGTGAGGAGAGGGAAACGATCGTCAGATACGGAATCTTCTTCGCTCCCAGTTCGAGGGCGAGGCTTTCGCGAATCGGCTTGAGAACGTAATATGCCGTTATCAGGAAGAAGAAATACAGGAACGCAACCAGTGCGACCGGAATCTCGCGTTCCTGGACGTCGAACACCTTTGCCAGAAAAGCTTCGAATCTTCTTATCAAAAGCCCCCCAGAAAAGACGTCACCCGCCTGTCTTGCGGGGAATCCCCCTACCCGACAAGTTCAACTTTTCGGAAACTTCGCCCGCATCTCCTCGAGAGAAAATCCATACTTCTCGGCAACGAAATCGATGTCCTTGTCGCCCCTGCCGCTGAGATTGACCAGAATCGACTGGTATTTCTTCTCCTGACCGAGTTTCATGGCATACGCCACGGCATGCGAGCTTTCGAGAGCAGGGATGATCCCTTCGGTCCGGCTCAGGATGAAGAACGCTTCCAGGCACTCCATGTCATCGACCGAGACATAGTTGATCCGTCCCTCATCTTTGAGATGACAATGCTCGGGGCCCACGCCGGGGTAATCGAGACCGCTCGCGATCGAGTAGACTGGTGCAGGCTGCCCTTTCTCGTCCTGGAGGAGATAGCATTTGAAACCGTGGATGACCCCAGGTTTCCCGTAGGTCATGGTGGCGGCGTGATCTCCTGGTTTCAGTGACCTCCCGGTGGGCTCGACCCCGTAGATCCGCGTGGGATCGTCCAGGAAGGCGGAAAAGAGACCGATGGCGTTGCTTCCGCCTCCGACGCAGGCGACGACGTTGTCCGGAAGCTCACCCGTCATCTCGAGAAACTGCTCCCGAGCTTCGATCCCGACGATCCTTTGGAACTCCCGAACGAGCATCGGGAAGGGGTGGGGTCCGACCACCGATCCGATGCAATAGAGGCTTGTTTCCGGTTGTTTTAGGTAGGCCATGAAGGCTGAGTCGACAGCTTCCTTGAGAGTTTTCAGGCCTTCCCTGACCGGAATCACGTTTGCCCCGAGGAGTTTCATCCGGATGACGTTGGGGTGTTCCTTCTGTATGTCGACCTCACCCATGTGAATCTCACATTCGAGGCCGAAGTAGGCAGCGGCTGTGGCCAGGGCGACACCGTGCTGCCCTGCACCCGTTTCGGCGATGAGTTTCTTCTTTCCCATGTATTTCGCGAGAAGGGCTTCGCCCATGCAATGGTTGAGCTTGTGTGCCCCAGTGTGGTTCAGGTCCTCCCGCTTGAGGTAGATTCTGGCTCCTCCCAGGCTGTTGGAAAGGCGCTCCGCAAAATAGACCGGAGTGGGACGTCCCTGGAAATGTTTCCTGATGGACCGGAGTTCCGAAATGAACCGGTGCGATTTCGAGATCGTCAGGTAGGCGTGGGTGATATCCCGGAATTGCCCCTCCAGTTGCGGCGGGAGGAAGGCGCCACCATACTCTCCGAAAAACCCCTTTTCATCGGGAAACTTCTTGAAATAGTCGATTTCCATGGACGGCTCCTTTTTTTTGAAGGCAACATTAACCCCAATGGCCACGGAAGTCAACGCGCCAACACGTTAACGCGTCAACGCCCGAACCGCCCAAAAACGAAGAACCCGGTCGACATTCCGACCGGGTTCCGGGATATTCCGATTTCCGCGAGCTACCTTTTCCCGTGTTTCTGGCTTGATTTGGGAAGAACTGGATCGATCGGGGGGAGTGAACCGCCGCCAGAAACTGACGCTCCACCCGCGGGAGCTCCGCCGCCGCCGCCGCCACCGCCACCGCCGCCAGACTTCTTGTGGCGCCGGACATACCGCCAGTGGCCCTTGGTGTGGTGCTTGCGGCCTTTGGAGTAGTGGCCTTTTACCCAGGTCCATTTGGGTTTCTTCCCGGTGAGGGCCGAACCAGCACGGACCGCTCCGTCCATGATCCGGTTGTGGACTCCGCAAGCGGATTTGACGATGGCACGCCGGGTTTTCTTGACGATCCTCTTGATCTTCCTCTTGATCGCTCTCTTGATCCGGGTGAAGATACCGACCTTGCGATGGCGTCTTCCCTTGGCTTCAGCCTGTCGAAGCTCACCGAAGCAGAAGAGAACCATCAGAGAAAGAAGGCTGATTGAAAGTAATTTGCAAAACTTGCTCCCCATGTTGCCCTCCACGAATTTGGATTTCTTATAAGATAATTCTATCCGTAAATCCCCGAACCCGGAAGGGTACCGCCCACATTTTTTCGTTTTTCCGTAGGGGGAATGAATAGAGAAGAGATCTCAGGGGACCCCCTTGATCTCAATGGCCTGGAACCATGGGGCGCGGAGAAACTTTTTCCAGCTTCTTGATGAAATCCAGGATTTTCTGGTTCCCTGGGTCGGATTTCTTGGCGATCTCGATGTTGATCCAGGCTTTGTCGAAACGTTTCTCGCGAGCGGCCATCACCGCGAGCATGAACCGGGCTTTGGGGTTGTTGGGGTCCTGGGAGATGACCGGCCGGAGGTTGTCCCGGGCTTTGTTGAAATCCCCTGCCTGGAAGGATTTCAATGCCTGCCCAAGGGAATCTGCGCCGGGTCCACCAGCCGCTGAAACGGTATTTCCTTGTCGGGTTTTCATCTCCGACTGGAGCCTGGAAAAGCGGGAAAAGACCTCTTCGGCAAGCTGGGTGACGATCTCGGAGGAAATCCCGCAGTTCGTGTCCGAGATTTCCACAAGGGCTTTCCCCCTGGCGATGCGGAATACCTTGTTTTCGACCTCGGGTTCCCCTTCGGGCTTGACTTTGTACGAAAGCACGCTTGAATGACTTGCGGACATCTCCTTGAACTCGGAAAAGGCGATATCCCTGACCTTGCCATTCTCCAAGCGCTCCAATCCTGATTTTCCCATTGCCTCGATCGCGGAAAGGAACTCGGGGACCGTTTCGGAATCCTCGAAGATGAAGATCGAGACCCCGGCAATCTTCTTCGAGCGGGCGGCCACCGCGGCAAGTGTATGGACGTGGGAGATTCCGGTCACGATCTTCCGGCGATCATCGGGAGGCATGCCGGCGAACAGTGCATCCAGAGCAATGGAGTTGATCTCCGTTATCGTGGTCTGCCATTCCCAATCCCCGAACTTCTTCTCGAGCCCCTTCACGACCGAGGCATAATCGATCTCCACAACCTTCGAGGAATAGGTATCGGGTTGAAGGATCATCGAAACCTTGGCAGGAGGGTTCTGGAGGACCTTCCAGATTCTTTCGTGACCTCCCTGGTTATATATGAAGTCGATGAAAGATTTTCCCCCAAGGTAGACCATCTCCATCTGTGAAGCATGGATCTTTTGTCGTAGCTCCTCGAGGGACTCTTTTCCTGTGACCTCGCCCGCCACGAACATCCGGGAGAACTCGATGATCTCCTTGTCGAGCACCAGGGCTGTCCCCACGGAGTCCTGGATGAAGACAGCGTGTCCCTCGATCGTGGCGTTGAAAGCGAGGGACCGGTCCTGGGAGGTTATCGTGCTGAGCGTCAACCCCAGGTCGATGTGCTGATCCTGGAGGGCATGGGTCAGCTCGTGAGACAGGACAACCTTGACGAGGGCTGAAACCATGCTTCCTGGAATCCTTGCCAGCTTGATCAAGGGAGGGACATTCCGGGGTAGAATGTAGAGGGTTTTGTCGACGAAACCGTACTTTCCCAAAAGGAAAGGTGCCATCGCCTTCGACTGGCCATCAGCAATTTCCTTTGCCTGCTCGAATGAAAGCTGTGGATTCAACTTGGTGAGCTGAACAAGGATGTCCTGGGCAAGGGAGCGGGCAACCTCCTCCCGGCCCGCGACCCGTAGATTCGGTTTTACCTTGAACTTCCGGTGGGCTGACTTTTCGACGAGGGGAAGGACCTCCTCGAGATACTGCCGGGCCTCCTCTTCCGAGAAAGCGGGTTCGCCTTCGGGCGGTCCTGACCTCTGGACCGCCTTCCGGCCGAGGTTGAAAACAGGAGTATCCTTTTGAAGGGATTCGAAAAGCTCCTTTGCCCTTGCCTCCTCGTCATCGGACATCTCACCGAAAAGGGCCTTGCAGGCTTCGGTGGCGTCTTCATCCATTTTCCCGAAGACTCCATTCGAGCGGGACCGCGCAAACTGCATGTAGGCAAGAGCCTTGATCTTGTCCTTATCGCGTTCCAGGGCTCCCCGGAGGAACCAGGCAGGGGGATAACCCTTGTTCGAGGTTTCGGTCAACAGTTTCGCTCCCTCCTCGGCCCTCTCATTTCCCTTGAAGCCATCCATGAGCATCGTGGCAAGGATGAACGTCGCGGGGACATGTCCTTTCGCTGCGGCTTTTTCCAGATACCCGAAAGCGATTTCCATGTCCTTGGGAAAACCCTGGCTTCCTTCCCTGTGGAAAACCGCCATCTGGAAAAGGGCATCCGCCTCTCCCCGTTCTGCAGCCTTCTTGATCTCCTCGACTCCCCCGTTCTCCGACCAGGCGGGGAATACTGCCCAGATGAGAACTACAAGAAGGGCCGCAATCGAAATCCGGGGGAACTTCATCGTCACGACTCCAGAAAGCAGATACGAGCCCCACGATGGGGCGAATGAGGCCGAAAAGCCAGGAGGGCACAATCAATGGACACACCTCCCATTCTACCCGAAAATCCCCCCTTGGAATAGGGGCTTCGGTATGATAGGGTAAGCTGGTCCCTTTGTAATCGAATTTCCAGGAAGGTAACATGAGGGAAATCGAAGAAGACCGGAAGGTTTCGGATTGACCGGTGGTTTTGGATTCCAGCATCCCCGGTGGATTCTCTGGCCAACGGGGCGGTCGACAATTCGATCCCGAGAGAACCAGATTCCCTTCCCGGGCGTGCTGGAGTTTGCCATGCCGCCGGAAAGCCCAATCGGAGGAAAGTCGTGGTTGAGCAGGTGAGCAAGGAAAGCGTTCATGCCCCGCGTTCCCAACCAGGTCTCGTTTCGAGGTGGTTCATGTTCCTCCGGGAGCGACATGAGCCGATCGGGATCACGATCACGGTCGCAGCCTTTTTTGCCGCCAATGCAATGCTCGCAGTCCCCCGAGGCACCGGGCAGGCTTTTCCCGGATGGGGAACCCTGCTGCCGGGTTTTATGCTCGTCTGGCTCGTTTTCCTGCATATGCGGCTTTTTGACGAGGTCAAGGACTACGCCTTCGACCGGGAGCACAATCCCACCCGGCCCCTGGCCCGCGGTTTGATCGGGTTGGGGGAATTCGGAACCGGAACCCTGCTTTGCATCCTGACGGAGATCATTCTGGCCGCGGGTCTGGGCTGGTCGGTCCTGTCAACCTATGTCTTCGTTCTGGCTTTTACACTGCTGATGCGGATGGAGTTCTTCATCGGAGATTGGATGCGCCCCAAGCTTGAACTCTACGCCATCACCCACACATTTTCCGCTTCGTTTCTCGGGATGCTGGTGTTCTCGATCGTCACTCTTTCCCCGATGGCGAGTGCGGACAATGCCTTCCTGTCGATGGCCCTCGGAAACTGGTTCGTCTTCAACGTTTTCGAGTTCGGACGGAAAACCTTCGCGGTCGAGGAGGAGCGGGAAGGCGTCGATTCCTATTCCGCCCGCCTTTACCCGTGGGGAGCGGTCCTCCTTCTCCTGGCAAACACCGCCGCAGGTTACGGCCTCCTGGTCAACGCCTGCTATCTCCGGTTTGGCGAGGCCGTTCCCGGGCTCCTGATCGGAACGGGGATCATCGCGCTCCTGGTGGTCATCTCCGGGGTCGCCTACTCCATGCAGGCCTCCAAACCCCGCGCCAAAGCCTACCGCGGCACAGTCACCTTCTACCTCCTCGCCTACCATCTCGCCATCGCCCTGGGCGCCTTCCATTAATTCGGGGACATGAGAATCTATTCAAAAAAGGGGACATGAAGATCTTTTCCGAACTGCGGAGGAAAACCCGTTCATGGGGGGAGAGGCCAATCGAAGACGCAGGGAAGGGAAACCGAATCGGATGCCCAACGCACACTCCAGATCATGTTGACCAGTTCGATGGGTGCACGAGCGATTTCACGTCCTGAGGCGTCAAAAAGAAAAACGAACCCCTGGGCGTCCCCCCCGCCGCCGATTGATTTTGGAATGAACCCCTCGTATCGAAATTTTCGGACATCCAGGCGGAAGCGGCCATCCGGGCTTCGGAGCGATGCGTATTCGTCGGAAGGCTGAACAAGCCAGAAAGCGGTCCCAATGGCAAGCAGGCCGACGGCAGATGCAAGCAGGGCAAACACCGTCACTGGGTTCTTCCAGTTCCCTTCCTTAACCATATCCTGCCAAGATGATACCGAACCCTTTGAGATTTGAAAACGGTCATTCGGTGAGGGTTTGTCTCACATTTCTCTCCCCCAGAAAAACTCAAGGGAGGTAATAGATTCTCATGTCCCTCTTTTGGAAATGATTCTCATGTCCCCGAATTAGAGGAGGCGGAAGATGGAGACTTCGTGGGATTTGCCCTTGATTTTTGAGATGGGGAGGGTTTCGAATCGGAAATCGGGCGGCGAGGCGGGTGGGTGGCCGAGGAGGCGGACGGACTCCCCATCGAGGATGATTGCGCCGCCCGGGAGGTCTCCCCCGATATCGGACAGGCGGGAAGCGAGATTGACGTTGTCACCGATCACGGTGTATTCCAATCTGACGTTTTCATCGCCAAGAATTCCGCCCAGGATTTCTCCGGCGACCAGTCCGATCCCCTGGTGGTCGGGCAGGATTCCAGGTTCGTCACGGAAGGCCTTTCTCATCCTTCGCGCCGTTTCGAGTGCTCGCCAGATGGTTGCTTTCCAGGATTCACCGGGTTCCCTTCGGAAAACCGCCAGAACCTTTTCCCCGATGAACTGGTCGATTTCGCCTCCGTTTCCTCGAAGGATACGTGAGACACGCTCGAGGTAACGGTTGAGTTCCTTCACCACATCCTCGGCCCGTCTTTCGGCAAGGACCTTCTTGAATCCACCTATTCCACCGAAAAGGACCACTGCTTCGAGTTTCTCCCCTTCCCTGGCCCGCTTTTCGGAATCGGGGTCCACGGCAGTGATGGCGGCCCGCGTCGAGACGAATTTTCCCAGCAGTCGGCCTTCCCCGGCCTCGCGAGCCATGCGGTTGAAGGATTCCCCAAGAAGTCCAAATTCCAGTGCACCACCGATAGAAAGCCTGACGGAAAAATCGCCCGCCATCACCCTTTTGCCAGCTTCATTCAGCATCCTGATCGGTTGCAGGAACCTTCGGCTGACCAGGCGGGAGAGGAGGAGGGCGGCCAGGAGAGTGCCCAGCAGGAACACCCTCTGCCGCTTCGTATGATCCGCAAGAGCCATCATCTGCTCGCCAACGGGAACCTCGGCGAAAAACACCAACCCCATCCGTCGTGAAGGAAATGCCAGGCAGACGGCTCTCTCGCCGTTCCTTAGCCGCTCGGCGGGAACCGGTTCGCCGACGGAGGTGGAGAGGGCGGTAAGATCGGAAACTTCCGGATCCTGCTCGGTGCTGAAGAATCGGGCGTTCGATTCCCAGAGCCTCCCCACCATTCCCCTCCGAAAAACGGGAGTGATGTATCTGAACCTGGAGAAAGCCCTGCTTCCAGCACAGACGACCAGGTTCGGGGCAGAGGCTCGATGGCCCCCGCCTTCCGAAAGGTCCCTTCCCAAAACCGCTTCCCCAATCCCATTCTGGACCCAGGAGTCAATGACCGGGGCTTCGAAATTGGGCCGGAAAAAGGTTGCATTCAGCATGAACCGGGGGATCCCCCTTGCGCGAACCATCGTCCGGAAAAAGTATTCGGGATGTTCCTCCACAAGGGACCACTCCTTCCAGAAGTTGGGTGTCATCCAGATTCCGGCCATGTCCTGCGGCCCGACGAGGGTTCCGGCACCTTTCCTCAGGTCCTCGATTTCGGCCCCGATGACAAGGTCGTTGTTTCCGGCTCTTTCGTCCGATGGGGCGCGTGCTCCGGGTCCGCCCAGAGATGCGCAGATCTGGGAAAAAATGAAGGTGTTCAGCTTTCTTTCAAGGGAGGTCCGGCTGTCGCTACCCTCGGCGGGAAACGCGACAAAGCGGTCCTGGACATCGAAAAGGGTGGTCTTGGAAATGTGGACCCCCCGTTTCCCAACCGAAACCATCATTCTTTCCAGGATCCCTCCAAGTTTGTCCCCGAGAGTTTCGGGAGCCTCCCCGACAGCCGAATCAAGTGCTTCGCGAAAGGTCGGACCGGAAAGATGGGCTTCAATCAGCGCGGCGGCATAACTCTGAAGCATCTGGTATCCCTCGTCGACTGCAGGAACAACCTGGAAAAGCCTCCTCTTTGCGTCGGATTCGAGCCTGTCGCTGGAAACAACTGAGGATCGCTCGATGATTATCAGACTTCCCAGGATGAGCGGAAGCACCGCCAAGCCGAAGGCCATCCCCAGCTGCGTTCCAATGCGGAGCCGCCCCAGGTAAACCCTGATGGCCGGTGAGAAGGCGCCGATTCCCAGCAAAAGCCAGACAAAACCGAGGCCAATCATTCCCCGGCCCAGAAAACCGACTCCGGTCCCCTCCCCTGCGGTTGCCGCAGGCGAGTGTTTCGGGAGCCCCTCCCCTGCGGTTGCCGCAGGCGAGTGTTTCGGGAGCCCCTCCCCTGCGGTTGCCGCAGGCGAGTGTTTCGGGAACCCCTCCCCCTTTCTCCGGGTCAGGGTCAAGACCACTCCACCATGGCGCAGATCTACCGATTCAAGGGAGACTTCTGACTCCCTTCGCACAATTCTGACAGGGGATTCCGGCCCACCGGAAACTGCCACCTTTTCAAGGCCGGAGATCTCGAGGCGGGCCCCCCTGCGTGAAACCTCCTCTTTCAAGAGATTTCTCAAAAGGGGGGTGGGAAAAGCCTCGGCAGGAATGGCCAGGAGAATCAGCCCATGAAAGGCCGACATGACACGGTCCAACTGGGACCAACCGTCCTGATCGGCCGCCCCGAAACGGAAAGGTCCGAATCCGTCGCCGGGAATTCCGGTCTTGGGCTTTCCCGCATCCGGCGAAAGAAGCGCGGTCCAGAAGAGCAGGAATGGCTTCTGATCCACGAAATGCCGTTCCCCCCAACGGAAGGTCGACTCCAAAACTTCAGAACCGAAACCCTTTTCCCCGAGAATCTGAGTGAATCTTTTGGCAACCCATTCCTCGGGGACGGAAGCCACCGGTGTGTGGTGTCCAAGTTCGAAGGTGAACTTGTTGGTCATCACCTCAAAAAGGTTCAGATACCCCTGTTCATCAACATTCTGCCCGAGGGGACGGGTGTTGGCCAAAACCCGGGGCTTGAAGAACCTCGCCAATTCCCCGATATCCGGCTCCACCCGAGAGAAACCGGGGCCGGGTCCGGGTGGAAAGTCATCCAACCTGAACCCGGGCAGGGAAACCGCATAGCGCATTCCCGGGAAGTCCCGCGCGAGGCTCTCGGCAATCGATACCACCCCCTTGACCGTTTCCGAAGCTGTGGGGGAAGAGGAGAGAATTCGGGAAACGCCTTCCCGGATTTCGCGATCGATATGAAGACTCACGAGGGGAATTTCCTCGAAACTCCTTTCCACGAAGGTGAGATCTTCACGCAGAGCCTGGATTACAGTCTCGTCCTCATGGAGATCCATGGTATTCCTGTACAGCCAGGCCTGCCCTCCGAGAAAAACCATCGGGAGGAGCCAGATCAGGAAAGCTATCCACCCTAGCGAGGGAATCCCCAACGGTGGTTTCCCGATCCGACTTCCGGCTCTGGGGCAAGGTGGAAGGTCAGTGACCGTCTCCCCGCGGGATGAAACCGCAGGGAAATCATCCGGTTCTTCCCCAGGAACGTTTGCCTGGTCCTTCCCCGGGCTTCGCGTCCCGCTTCCGAAACCCTGCAGAATTGGTTCTCCCTCTCGAGGGGCCTTTTCGGGAAAGGAGGACCCCTGTGGGGACGGGTTTCCAACTTCGAACACGTCCGGACGCCCATCCAGGGGAATCAATTCAAGGGAAGATCCCACGACACCTGCCACTTCACGTGAAACCATGATTCGGGAAGCTTTCCCCCCCTTTGAGAGGCTTTCGAGTTCTGAAGCACGGGAAACGGTTTCCCCGAGAACGGCGAAGTCCAGACGGATTTCGGAATCCCCGAACAAGCCTGCGATGACCTCTCCAGACTCGATCCCAATCCCGATCGAGTATCCGAAAAGCCCGCGGGAGGACCGGGCGGTCTGGATTTCGCGATGCTCGGACATCATAGCCAGTCCAGCCTTTACAGCCCGGAGAAGATGGTCTTCCCCCCCACCGGGGTAGAACACGGCTACAACCGCATCTCCGATGAACCTCTCGACCGTCCCCCCGAAGCGCTGGATCGCCCTCGTCATTCCGGCCCTGTGGTTGTTCAACGCGTGGAAGATCCGGTCGGGGGGATGGGTTTCGCTCAAGGTGGTGAAGTTCCGGATATCGGAAACCAGAATCGCCGCTTCCCGACGGTCACCGAGGGCGAAAAGGCCCATCTCTCCACCGGCGACGAGATGGAGAACATCTGCAGAGACGAACCGGCTCAGTTTGCGCCGTTCCAAAAGGGAGGAGGTCATCCTGTCGAGTGATCTTCCGGCGAACCCGATTTCATCGGCACGGGGTTCGGCCACCGATACCTCCAGATCCCCCTCCCCCACCTCCTTCAAACCCTGGCTCATCCTCACTATCGGCCCGGCAAGCCACCCGGACAGGAATGCAGCCAGGCCCCCGACGAACAGAATCACAAGAAAAAGGGAAAGGCCGTGGATCACCCATTCCTGCCGGATGGCACCTTCGATCCCCTCCAGGGATGCCCTTGCACAAAGAACGAAGTCAGGCATCTCCGAACAGGGGAGAGCGACGACGAGGCTTCGCCAGCCAGGCGGCCCAATCTCCCGAACAACCGGCTCCCTGATGGCTTTCCGAAGAAACGGCAAAGGGAAATCGACTGCCCCGCCGACGTGTGCGAGGCCCCCGCCCGTGTTCAGAAACCCTCCGAAAATGGCCCCGGAAGACGTGTCGACGGTCTCGAGGCTGTCGCGAAGATATCCCCGAAATGGAGTTTTCTGGTCCCAAAGGACACCGATGATGAACCAGACTCTTCCATCGAAGGTGATCCGGGTATGGAACCCGGAAAACACGAGTTCCATGACCTTGAACCTCTCCACCTGTTCGATCTGCATCTTTCCGGCGAAATCGAAATCAACTCCCTGGAGGATGCTGTTTTCGATCAGATCGTCGGCCCGATCCGGATACACCCGTATCTGGCCGAGGGGGCCGGTGGCGGTAGCGAGTTTCCTTCCCCAGCCATCCTTCAGAATCGTCCGGAGGAACTCCGCTCCCCGTCGCGATTCCCAATGTGAAGCCCTCGCATGGGGAGGGCGAAACCTGAATAGTTCCTCCCGAAAGCACCCGAACCCATAGAGGAAGACTCCGTAGGGCTCGATCTTGTTCTTCCTGAGGTCCTGCCAGATTTCCTCCAGTATGGGACTGACCGATTCCGAGGCCAGATAGGCTCTCCGGATACGGGAAGAGCGTCCCGGGTCGGTAAGGACCCCGGAAAGAAGCTTTCCCTGCCTGACGAAGAACTGGGAACTCCGGCTCTCGATGTCCTGAAGCGAGTTTCTAAGGTCGCGGTAGAGGTATTCCTCCATGTTCTTCCGAAGGTCCTTGAAGAGGTTGGCCCCGGAAGCCACCGTCAGAAGAACGGGCGAGCCCAGCAGACCGCAGAACCACAGGAGCAGGACCGTCCGGACCCGGAACTCGGGAAGCCTCCCGTTCATGAGAAGGAGCAGGAGAACTGCTGTCCAGACAGCCACGGACCCGCCGGTCCAGATGTGTCTCAACTTCTCGGGAGTGGAAGCGTCAAAGGCGGGAATGCGTTCGAACAAGATCCCGAACCGCCCCACTCCGGTCACCAGAGGGCAGACCCGGATCATCCAACCCCCGACCTCCCTGACGGATCCGATCCAGGAAAATGGGAGGCGAATCCTCCCGCAAACCTCACCGGGAAACGGGTGTGGAAGGATCGCGACGTTGGCTTGGATCTCCTTCAGCACTTCACGGATGGCGCGCTTCTGCTCGGGTCTGGGCGTCAGGATCGGGGCAGGAGAAGCTACGCCACCGTTTGGAAAGGGTATCAGGGCGGGGAAAACGCCTTCCGCGTTCCAGTTCTCGAGAAGCGGGGGGAGGCCCGCCGGAAGCCCCGTTTCAGGGCGTTTCCAAAAGACCATTACGAACCCTGCGACCCGCCCTCCACGCCGAAGCGTGCGCCAGGCAAGAAGCCCGTAGCTCTTGTCGAAGATGGCTGGGAAGCTTTCCCCCTCGAACTCGGGGGAGAAGAAGCTGCGGTCGACGAAGAAACCGAAAAGGGCCTGTATCCTTGTCTCGAACCGGTTGGAAGAGAAGTCCGAGGGACGGCCGGTGATGTTCCCCGCCATTGCGGAAAAGACCTTTCCGACCATGAACCGGTTGCGGGTGGAAAACCCCTTCCCCGAGACGAAATCCGGAAGGTTTGTCAGATCACCGCCGGGGAAGGTTGCCGCCCAGATTTCCTCGGGACGGACTTTCCTGGGAAGGGGAAAACCCTTCCCTGCGCCGCGGAGGGCGGAGAGAACCGGCCTTGGCCCGGAGGCGATGACGGGTTCTTCGAACCTCCTTTTCAATGCCCCTGTGAAACGGGAAAGCCAATACCCCTGATCGCTCTCCAACTTGAGCCGCCGGGCAAGGGAGTCGGTCTTTTTTTGCCAGACCGAATGCAGGTCGGCCTTCCGGATTTCCCGGGAACGTTCGATTTCCTTGTTGAGAACAAAGAAAGGGAGAATCGTGAGGATAAGCGGGAGGAGCAGTTGCGCAAGAAAGGCGAGCGGGTCTCCCCCGCCCGAGGATGCTCCAGACATGTGGGGTGGGGTTCCCGAAACACTCGCCTGCGGGGGCCGCAGGTGAGGGGTCCGGACAGCCAGTTCCACTACTCCCCCTTCTTGGGGATGGCTTCACCATCCCTGTGATGACCTCGACATCCGGGATCCAAAATACCACAGAAACCGACCATCCAACTTTCCTTTCACCTGCGCAGGATTCGGCGGCAGGGATGTCGACGGCAATGATTGGCAAGATCCCCAAATAGGACTATAATGTCCCGATCATCCAAGCGAGATGCCGAATGACCAGGGAAGAACAGTTTCGCGACATCTGTGATCGCGGTTTGCAGAAGATCCAGGAGGGCAAGTTCGAGGAATCGATCGAGCTCTTCCGTGAAGCCTTGGCGATCAAGGACGATTCCGCCATAACCTACCACAACCTCGCTTTCGCCTTCGACCAGCTCGGAAGGTTGAAGGAAGCCAGGACCAACCTCAAGTTGGCTCTGCACCACGACCCCCACCTGGTCGGCTCGCATTTTCTCCTCGGGTCTGTTTCGAGGAAATCGGGGGACATGAAGAGCGCGATTTTCGCTTTCAAGGAGGTCGTCCGCCTCCAGGACGACTTCCCCAACGCATGGTTCGGGCTCGGATTCTGCCTGTTCTTCGAAAACCGGTATGAAGAGGCCGACCAGGCCCTTTCGAGGGCTCTCGAGCAGTCACCCAAGGATGGGGAAATCTTCCACATGCTCGGAAAGGTCCGATACCTCCGCAAGGATTTCCCCGGAGCGGGAGAATGCTTTCGCCGTGCGGCCGAAATCCAACCGGAGAATCCGGATTTTCTTTACTCCCATGCGATGTCGCGTTTCCACCTGGGAGACGCGGGGGAGGCGGCATCGGTTTTGGAAAAAGCCCTATCAATCCAACCCGATTTTTCGGAAGCCCATTTCAACCTCGGAGTGGTCTACCATCACATGCAGAAAATGGACCCCGAAATCGAGGCGTATCGGAAAGCCCTCGAGTTCGACCCGGGCCATTTCGAGGCCAATTTCTACCTGGGCCTTGCCCTCAAGGAGTTGGGGCAGGTCGATGAGAGCCTTTCCCACCTGGAGAGAGCCTGGATGATCAACCCGCAGGTTCCCGAGGTTCTGCTTGCCCAGCTCGAACTCTGTTTCCCGAAGGGAGATGACCGGCGCATCGCGGAGATTCTCGAGAGACTGGTCGGGTTGGAGCCGGACAATTTCCAGCACCGGTTCAACCTTTCCGTTGCATACCTGAAACTCGGGAAGCCCAAGAGTGCGAGAAGTCACCTGGAAATCGCGATCGGGATTGCCCCGGACCACTTCGACCTTCATTTCAACCTCGGCCACGCCTGCGCCCAACTGCAGCTTACCAGCGAAGCCATCGGGGCTTTCCGGGAAGCGATCAGGATCAAACCCAAGGATTGGCGCCCCTACGCAAATCTCGGAATCCTCCTTGGGAAATCGGGCGACCACAAGGGCGCCGCCGAGGCATTCCACCAGGGAGCGATCCTCAACCCGAAGGACGCCATGTCGAGGTTCAACTATGGCGCGGCCTGCGTCCTTTCGGGGGACTTCGCGACCGCCCGGAAGCAGTTCGAGATCCTCAAGGAGATGGACCACGATCAGGCGGAAAAGCTCCTCGCATTGATCCGCATCCATCAGAAGGCCGAGGGGTAGGCTTCCCCCCGGATGGCGGATTGCCGCCCGGGGGGCAAATCAGGTCAGTAGAAGGATTCCAGGCCCCAGGAAATCTCCGGCTCGGTCGGGAACTCCGAAGCGAACTGGATCTCGATCCGGATCAGCCCGTCCAGTCTTCGCGGGATTCCAAGGCGGAGCACCCCCTCTCCCACGGTCCAGTCGTAGACACGCAGGAAGGCGCCCTCACGAAGATCGGAAGCGAGCTTCGGTCCGAAACTCCCCTTCTCGCGGAAGTTGGCCGGGGAACCCAATCGCTGGACCAGATCGCGTCTGATCCTCTCGAAAACGTCCTGGACGAAGGCGGGGACCTTCCCAGTATCGATCGCAAGAACGGTCCTTTCCACCTTTTCCCCGTCTCTGGCAAGGATCAGCCGCTGACGCGAGGAAATCTCGTCGAACACGGGGCGATCGGAAAGGTCGAAGCCGCCCCAGGCCTGGACCGCCCCCATCTTTTCCGCGAGCGCGCTCCGTGCTTCCCCGTAGGGTGAGCCGGGTTTTCCGAGCGTCAGGAGGCCGATGACCGGGTCTTCGGACGAAGGCGAGGCCGGGGAAGGAGCTGCCACTGGCCTGGCAGGTCTGCCGGTCCGGAGGATCGCATCGATATCCCGCTGGTAAAAAGCCGTGATCTGGGTGGAGCGGGTCCAGAGGTTCCGGGAGGTATCCCGGTGGTTTCGAAGATATTCCACTCCGAAAGTGTCCGGACCATGATGGTAGCGGTACCGGAACCCCAGATCCGAGGTATCGACGTCTGCGAGGAGTGGATTCACCGGGTCCTGGCGGAATACCCTGTAATGGAGACCGAAATCGTGGACCCCCTTCTGGAGGTTAAGGGTCAGAGCCGGAGTCCATTCATGACTCCGCTCTCCACCGTTGTCCAGCAGGCGGTTTTCAACTCCCAGGCCAAGGCGCCCGGGTAGTTCGAACATCCGGACGGAGTGATCGAATCCCAGGGTGATCTGGTCCAGTCGGCTGTCACCGGCATCGTTCACGTTGTCATCGAGAAACCTGCAGGAAAACCCGAGCCTTCCAGACAGCTTGTCGGAAAAGGATTTCGACACGTCGGCATTGACCGAACGTGCGTGGGCATCCAGAGTCCGGCGAACATCGAGAAACTCCTCGAGGAACATATCCAGGTTCCCGAAAACCTTTCCAGGAAGGTCGAGAGGCCCCTGGAATCCCAATCCGGCTACCTTCGTGACGCGGCAGTTGTCGGTTTCCCATCCGTCGAGGAACCTTTGCAGCCTGAACTGGGCAGATCGACCCGCTTTCAGGTCCCAGGTAAAGAACCCTTCCATCGTTTTGCGGTCGAACCCCACGTTCGCCCCTGCAGGCCGGAAATCCTGCTGGTTTGACTCCAGGCGAAGCCTGTAGGTAAACCGGGAGTCCCCCCCCGACAGTTGGCCGTATGCCGCGGTCGCCCGTCGGTCAAGACCGCTCCGGGGACCGTCGGTTCCGTCGTGATCCCCGGAAAACCAGGCGAATTCCCCTTCGAGGATGGAGCGGCGGCCGAACATGGTGCTCTCGTTTTCGAGCATGACGCTCATCGTCCGTTGTTCCCGTTCGAGGGTTCCGAGCTTCGCGTCGGGATCACGCCGGTTGAAGACCACGTTGATCCCGGCCCGCATCTTTTCCCTGTATTGAAGGAGCCAGGAGAGACCTGCGGTCGAATCACGGTTTTCGTGCAGGTTCTTCCAATCGTAATCCGACTGTCCCAGGACAAGGAGGAAGGAGTCCCGATTCCTTGCCTGTGGGTTGAAACGCGGCTGCAACTCCAGCTGGATTCCTTTGAGGGACCGCATAAGGGTCCGGTAGCTGAAATTTGCATAGAGATCCCCCAACTCGAGCCGATAGGGAAGCGCTCCATCGCCCTTTTCCCGCATGAGGCGGATCCGCTCGAGTTCCCCACCCCATCCGTTGGACCGGTAGAGGGAGTTGTTCGCGACCCCGCCGAACTCGAACCGCCACCGGTCGAACTCCGACACCCTGCACAAGCCCTGCAGCTGCAGCTCATCGTAGTAATGGTTGCCGAGGTTGCCGAAAAGGGCCGCCCCATCATTCCCTTTCCGGCCGTATTGGTCGATTCGGACGGTATCGTTTCCGGTGAGGGTCCAATCACCGTCGTTCGGGGGAAGATCGGTCGCGGAAGCGACGACCAGGGGGAAAACGATGAGAAGCATGACGAAGCCAAGGGTCCGGAGACCCATGGAACCATGGTTGGCGCGTTCCATCTTCATCACCGCCCTTCACCCCGGGTCAACGGGATTTCCTGGTTCAGCCGGAGGATGAACTCGTTGCGGCCCTGGATCTTCCGGAAACCCCTACCGGGGTCCTCGAACTCGATCTGGGTCCTGACGACCGCGGAAAGGCGGGTCCGGACACGCAGTATCAGAGATGGAACGGTTTCGACCGAACTGACCTCTTCGAGCGGATGGATCGATTCGATCGCCAGGATCCTGACCCGGGCATCCCGGGGAACGTCGAGTTTCAGTAGGTCGAGGAATCGGCTCTTGTCGTAGAAACCTTCGGCGAGCAATCCATCGACATTTCCCTTCGACCAGGCATCGAAAATTCCAGCAACAGCCTTCCTGGCCAGGTCGGGAACCCTTGCCCGTGATTCCTGAAGGATCCGCTGGATATCGGGGGAGTCCTGGAAACCCGCAGCGGAGCCATCCCACCTCGGTGTCAATTGATCCGGACCCTGGATCGGGTTGAAGGACCGGAACTCCCCTCCGAAACAGGCATTCCAGGCAAGGAGAAGGGCAATGCAAATTCCGACGAGGCAGCAGGCCCGAGGATTCCAGGCCATGCCTTGGATCGCGGAAACCAGTGGAAAATGCAGGAGTCTGGTCTTCGGTTGGCTGGTATTCATCGGAAGCTCCTCCTGATTCCCGCGGAAAGAGTCGTCGACTCAACGATGACGAGACGAAGGTCCCCCGTCCTTCTGTCGACGGCAGGTTTTTCGTTCACTTTCTCGATTCGGACCGTTATCCGAACCGTCCGGTCGGTCTTCGCCTTCATGACAAAAGTGACGTTCTGGCCCGGCATGAAGATCACGCTGTTGGCAGTCTTTGTCACTATATTGGTCGGAAGGGGGGTGGAGAAATCCCAGGTATCAACAAGTTTGTCGGGAAAAGCCTCGATCTGA
This sequence comes from uncultured bacterium, assembly GCA_964428355.1. Lineage (GTDB taxonomy): Bacteria > Muiribacteriota > Ozemobacteria > Ozemobacterales > Ozemobacteraceae > CAYRYU01. Next base: position 5,033 of record CAYRYU010000017.1, on the reverse strand, counting down.
TCGGTGGGATCGAAGGGGCCACTTGGCGGGGTCTGGAAGATCAGGGTCTGACCCTGGCCGTCGTTACGGAGATTCCCGGCCCCGGTGTTGGGATCGATATCGATTCCGGCGTAAAGGTCGTAGGCCACATCGGGGACTCCTCCAGTATCGGAGAAGACGATGGAACCCGACACCGGAGATCCGCCACCACCGGTTCCAGTCCCAGTTCCGGTACCGGTCCCTGTGCCGGTATCAGTCCAGGTCCCTGTTCCGGACCCACCTCCGCCACCCGTTCCCGGTGGGTTCGGAGTGGGCGGCGGGGGCGGATGAAGGACGGTCGCGATCGTTGCCAGCGGGTCTGAGGTATCGAAGGGGTTGTTCCCTTCAAGCGGAGTGATCTTCTCGATCGCAGCGTTCCAGACCGGAGTGCCCGCGAAATACCTAAAAGCCTGGGTGAGTCCTTCGGGGGCCTTTCCCACGCGGAGCGTGATCCTCTCCTCCGCAAGCAGGTATCGCTGTTCGTTCCTCCCGCTTCCGACCATACGGAACAGCTTCACGGTAACGGGGATCTCGAAGGGTTCCTGTGGAACCGTCGACCGTATCTGGATGATGCCATTCGATTCGGCGGTGGTTCGTGAAGTCATCGGAGTCCGATGCTCGGGACGGATGAAACTGCACTGTGGATCGGGGGTTTCGTAGGTCGTCAGGAAGTCCCAGCTCTGCGACGACTGGAGGTTCGAGATGTCCACCTTGATCACGACTTTCTTTCCTGGCTTCACCACAGGAGGGGCCGATACCAGGAGGTTCGGTCGGGCCAGAGGTGCGTTGTCGGTTCCGATGGCCTGGTACACGGCGGCCTCTCCTCCCCCGGGGCTCAGGATGGCGATCTTCATCAAACCCCGACCCGTAGCGTCGCTTACCCAGGCGCTTCCGGATTGTGAGAAGTCCGCGGACACAGTTTTCCCGCCCCGGAAAACCCACTCGGTTTTGTATTCCGACATAGTCGTGGGCCCGAGGATGTGAAGGCGGTGGAGGGACTCCACCCCTTCCTTTTCGATGGTTACGTAGAGGTAATTGAGATTGACCAGGAGGCGTTTCTGGACGTGACGATCGCTTGCGACCGCCAGACCCTTGGTCCGGCAGGAGAGAGGGTCGAGGACAGCGGCAAGAAAAGATTTCCCCGCATCCTTGGAGGCAAGCCGGCGGTGAAGATCGTTTGCGGTGAAAGTCCCCTTGACCGGATCGAAGCATCCCATGAGCGTTCCCGGGATCTCGTACTCTACGAGTCCGGGCGGCCCGTCCCCCCACGAACCGTCGGACAGCTGGTAAAGGACCCCGATCTTCTGGCTCCAATGCTTCGAGTCGGTAGGTCCGAAGAGGTTAAGGCCGAGAGCTTCGGCCTTCCCGCCAAGATCCGCCCGGACGATCTTGAAATCCTGGATGACGATCGTGGGTTTGAGGGTCGGAGCGCGCAACTCTGCGACAACCTGCCCATCCTCGATCCTGACGATGGAGAGGCGCGGGGAAAAACCTTCGTGATTCTTGATGTCCGGGATCACCGACCGGTCGAAACCAATTTTCAGGTCCGAGTACCAGGTCTCGTTGACCCGCTGGAAGACTCCGCTTCCCGTCAGGATCAAACCCTTTACCGCGGGCTTTTCCCAGACAACCCGGTACTTCGCCATGTCCGCGGGACCGTCAACGAGAACCCTGACCGATCCTGTGTCGCCGACGGGAACGCAGTACTGGTTGGGTGGCGGAAACTCGTAGGGAAGGATGACTTTCAGATCCACCCCACATGAATTGAAACGGATCTTCTTGGGGAAGGCAAGTCCGCCCGAATCGTCGCGCAGCCCGAGTTGGAGATGCGTATAGCCCTGCGTCCCGGAGGTGCTGACCTCGATCGTCCGGCCCCTCCGGTTGAACTGGACGTGTTCCCCACCCTGGAGGTAGCCGATGAAAGCGTTCTGGGCGAACCCTTCGTCGGCGAAATCCGTCTCGTATTCGCGGGTCCCATCGTTCACGAGAAGTTTGGTGAACAAGGTCACCGACCCCCTGCATGAATAGGCATGCTCCTGGTCATGGGAATAGAAGAGGTCGAAAGAGGGGGAGGATTTCCTGGACCCCTCGGGAAGGATGTATTGCAGATCCGTGATCTTGTGGACCCGGAAGGAAACCTCGCGGGACTTGAGCTGGACGCTGCGGAACCTCGAGTCGTCGCCCCAGGGTCTCGAATCACCCACCACCTCGACTCCGGGAGTCCGAACCTGGACCTTCGCGAGACCGCAGGCTTTCCCGACTACGATGCGGCGCGCGGTGTTGATGAACGTGAACCGGTCGCCCTGGGGATGGACATTCGGATCTGAGTTGCCCTGCGATGTCTGCTGGTAGTATTTCTGGGTTCCGGTTCTTCTGACGGTCTTTCCGTCCTTTCCAGTGACTTCGTAAACCACGGGCCTTGCCAGAATCACCCCGCGTGTGTAGGGAACCGCGTAGGCCGCCCATCTGGGAATCCCGAGCGCACGGGAAGTCATGTCATCGGCCGCAATCTCACCCCCGGTGAGCAGATCAACGGCGACCAGTTGGCCCATCCCATGACCACTTTTGGACTGCTGCTGGTTGAAGACCGCGATCTGGGCCTTGACATCGAGGTCCTGGGCGATGAACTCCTGCTCCTCGATCAAACCGAGGATCTTGTTCCGGCCTTCCTCGAGTTTGGAGAAATCAGCCTTCTCGGCGGAAAGTTTCTCCTCGAGAGCTTTCAGGACGGACTCGGATTCGGCGGCATCCTTCACCGCATCCGGGAGGGCGGCTTCGATCTCTTCCCTGGCCGCCTGGGCATCCTTGTATGCCGCATCCCGATCGGTCGTTCCATACCAGGCCTGATTCGACTGCTGGTACATGTCCTTGGCCATCTTTCCCGCCTTTGTCTTGGACAGGAGATAACCGATCTTGGGTATGTAATAGAGAAACTGGCCGCATTTTCGTTTGTCGATATGTTTTGTGACGGCATCGAGGAGTCCCAGGTCCATGTAACTGGCCGCCGTCACTGTGCTTCCGCCAAGGCCGATGATCGAGGGAAGATGCGCCCCGACCTTTTCTCCGATCGAGCCGAGTTTGGTCGACAGGAACTCGGAGCACTTCATCAGATTGCCGGCCTTCGCGCTCAACAACTCACTGCTTCGGTACCAGCAGCTCGGGTTGACTCCGCCGATTCCACCACAGGCGATCTTGGCGAAATCGGTGATGAGCTTCCCGATATGGCAGAGTGCTATCCCTACGGGAATCGCCACCTTCTCCCGGATCTCTTTCTCCATGATGATCTCGTGGATGTCGTATTGGGAAAGGGTCGCGTTGTCCGGCTGGGTGCCGTACACCACCCGATAGAACTCTTCGAAGGCTTCCTTTGTCTTGCCGGAGTCCTTGTATTTTTTCAGTGCTAGAACCAGGTCGTAGGGTGCGGTGAGCTTCGCCATGAGCTGGTCGAACTCCCGAAGCCGGGTCTTGATCTCGTTGATCCGGCGAACCTCCTCCTCGTGAAGCGTCCGGACCTCGGCAACCGCGGCATCGTCCTCGGCCACTTTCTCCTTGATCACCCTGATGAATTCATCGACCTCCTCGAGAGCTTTCCGGCACTCCTTAATCTTCTCCCCGGCGTCCCTTTTCTGCCGGTCGATTTCCCCAAGCTCATCGCCGAAAACCGGCAGTGCAAGGTGCACTCCGAGGGACAGCGAAAGAGCTAAGGAAACACCCGCGAGCCAGAGATACCGCCGAACCGCATGGAAACGCATCATCCAGAATCTCCTCGAGGAATTTTTCTCACGGGATTCTAACCAATGGCCCCGGATTTTTCAACACCCAAGCCGGTTCCGGCCGCCGGGCACGACACTTGGCCTACCGGTCGATTGCGTGTTATGCTCACTTTCGGAGGTCTTGTGGAACCCGTTATCGCCGTCGATTCGCTTTTCAAGCAGTTCGCTCTCGCGGAAAAGGCTCAGGGGCTGCTCGGCTCCATCCGTTCCCTTTTCCTTCCAAGGACCCGGACGGTCGAAGCTGTCAAGGACATCACCTTCGAGGTCCAACCCGGTGAACTGCTTGCCTTCATCGGTCCGAACGGAGCGGGGAAATCGACGACCATCAAGATGCTGACCGGGATCCTTCACCCTTCGGGTGGACGGGCAAGCGTTCTGGGGTTCGTCCCATGGATTGACCGGCGAGAGCTGTCCTTTCACATAGGTTCCGTGTTCGGGCAGAAATCGCAGCTCTGGCTCCACCTCCCCGCCCTGGATTCCTTTCGCCTTCTCGGCCGGATGTACGAGATCCCCGACAAGGAGTATCGCCGGAAGCTTGGCAGGTTGACCGAGGTTTTCGATCTCGAGGATATCGTCACGGTACCAGTCCGGAAACTATCTCTGGGACAGAGGATGCGGTGCGAGATCGCCGCCGCGTTGATCCATTCCCCGCGGGTAGTCTTCCTCGACGAGCCCACCATCGGACTGGACGTGATCGCGAAGGAGAAGATCCGGGAGCTAATCCTGGCGGCCAATTCTGAAGAGGGTGTCACGATATTCCTTACCTCCCACGACGCGGGGGACATCGAGAAGCTCTGCAAGCGGGTCATAATAGTCGACCACGGAAGCATTCTCCTGGACGCCGGTGTCCAGAACCTGAAGAGGTCACGACATTTCAGCATCAGGACCGTCGGGGTGCGGTTCGCCCGTCCCGCCGACGGTTTTTCCATGCCTGGAGTCGAGCTTCTCAAGCGCAAGGGTCCTGGGCTCAAGCTGAGGGTCGATACGGCCGAGATTCCGATCGAAACCGTGATCCGAAAACTGATGGAGTTCGCCCCGCTCGAGGACATCACGGTTAAGAACCCTTCCCTCGACGAGATCATAGCCCATATCTACCGCAGCAGGGGGCTTCCCCCGGGCCAGCCGGCAGGCCCCTCGCCTGCGGTAACCGCAGGCGAGTCTTTCGGGAACCCCTCCCCTGCGGTAAGCGCAGGCGAGTCTTCCGGGAGCCCCTCCTCCGCCCCGGAGCCGAAGTCAGATGTC
>CAYRYU010000016.1:81371-92941 GCA_964428355.1 uncultured bacterium | reverse complement strand
CCATCGCCCAGATGAGGTTCCGTGGGAAGAACTATCTGGTCACGGGAATAAAGCCGAAGGAGATGTTCTACCATCTTCTCATTTCGGTCCAGCCCGACGACGAGATCCGCAGGGAGATCGGGGTGCTGGAGAACCGTTTGTGGGCCTTCTCATCCCTTTGCGCCGGGATCAGCGTCTTCCTCGGGCTCATCCTTTCCCAACGCTTCCTCACCCCCATCGGGGAGCTCGCCGGGGGCGTGGTCGAAATCCAGAAACGGAATTTCAAACACCGGGTTCCCATACATGATGTCGACGAGCTGGGGGAACTGGCCGGTACGTTCAACCGGGTCATGGAGGGTCTCACGGATCTGGAAGTAGGCCGGATCGTCCAGGAGAGCCTCTTCCCCACAGAGGAAGTCAAAGCCGGGAACGTCCGGATCTTCGGAAGAAGCGTTTCAGCAAGCGAGCTGGGAGGGGATTACTTCGATCTTCAGAAGCTGCCTGACGGACGCATACTCGTTTTGATCGGGGACGTCTCTGGCCACGGGGTTCCCGCAGCACTCGTAATGGCAATGGCAAAAGCTCTCGTAGAAAGGGAATGCGAGGGAAATCCCAGCCCCGACAAGCTTCTGGACATCATTCATCGTGTCTTCTACCGCACCCTAAAGAGAAAACGTATGATGACGTGTTTCCTCGGGTTGTACAATACTGAGACCGATGAGTTCCACTTCTCCAACGCCGGCCACAATTTTCCATTTTTCTTCCGGCATGACGGGGAAGTCCTTTCGCTGGAAAACAAATCGCTTCCCCTTGGGAGCATGAAGCGAAACAGCTTTACCACCGATGTCGTCCGTCTCGAGCCCGGAGACCGGATCCTTCTGTATACCGATGGGCTGGTCGAGGCAAGAACCCACACCGGTTTCGTCGGCTACCAGACCATCAGGGACGTGGTCGGGGAACTTCTCGAGGACGATCCGAGGAAAAGTTGCGACCAGGTTTTCCAGTGGCATCGGAACCTGACGACGGGTGGACCACAGGAGGATGATATCACCGTGGTCCTTCTCAACCGCCAGACCATTTGAGATGAAAAGGGTTTCATCCGGATGAAGCTCCCGGATTTCCCCATCAATGAAAGCCTTGCTTCCGTCGGGAAACAGCTTCAGGAGAAAGGCCGGCTGGTTCTTACCGCGCCTCCGGGAGCGGGGAAGACCACGATAGTCCCTTTGTTCCTGCTCGAAGAGCCATGGTTGAAAGATCGAAGGATACTCATTCTCCAGCCGAGACGAATCGCGGCCCTAAACTCGGCCAGGCGGATGGCGGCCCTCCACGGTTCACCACTCGGCGAGACCGTTGGATACCAGGTTCGTTTCGATCGGTGCACCGGCCCCCGGACCCGCATCGAGGTTCTTACCGAAGGCCTCCTTACGAGAAAGATCCAGCGTGATCCTTTCCTCGAGGGTGTCGGGATGGTGGTTTTCGACGAGTTTCACGAGCGGAGTATCTCCGCGGATCTTGGTTTGGGAATGGTCAAGGAAGTCCTCGAAACGGTCCGGCCCGATCTTCGTGTCCTGGTCATGTCGGCGACGATGGAGGCAGGTCCTGTTTCCCGCTTCCTTGGCGACTGTCCAATCATCGAGGGAAAGGGGTTCCTTCACCCCGTCGAAATCGTTCATAGGGGCGAGTTCAACCTTCGTGATCCCATTTCCCCCGTGGTCAGGGCTGTGCGCGAATCTCTGGCCGCCGACCGCGCCCGCGGCGATATTCTTGTCTTCCTTCCCGGTGCGGGCGAGATAATGAGAACAAGGAGGATCCTCGAGGAGGCCGGGGTCGGGGCCGAAGCGCTCGTCGTTCCACTTTTTGGCGGGCTTCCCCTGCACGAACAGGACATGGCTCTCCTTCCGCAGAAGAAGAGAAAGGTGATTCTGTCGACGAACCTCGCCGAGACCTCCCTGACTGTTGAAGGCGTCACCACCGTCATCGATTCGGGGCTCTGCCGTCAAACCCGGCTCGATCAGGCCACGGGAATGGGAAACCTCGTTCTCGAACGCATCAGCAGGGCAAGCGCAGCGCAGCGCGCGGGTCGAGCGGGACGTGTCAGGCCTGGAATGGCTATCCGGCTCTGGTCCGAGACCGACCACCTGTCGATGGCTTCGGAAACCGTTCCCGAGATACTTCGGTCGGATGTTGCCGGGGCGATGCTCGAGGTGATTGCCTGGGGAAAGGATGATCCTGGGAAGTTCGGATGGTTCCAACCCCCTCCCCCGGGGGCCGTGGCTTCAGCGATGGCTCTCCTTAGATCACTCGGTGCGATCGAGGAGAGCGGCTGTTTGAGCCCTCTTGGCAAGGATATGGTGGAAGTCCCCGCCCAACCCAGGGTTTCTGCAATGCTTATCCAGGCGGCGAAAGATGGTCATTTCAGGCAGGGTGCCAGGCTGGCGGCACTTCTCAGCGAAACCGAAACCGTTCGGAAGGCTGCAGGGGGTGCGGCAAAGATGATGGTCGGTCCTAGCGACCTGCTTCCCTTTCTCGATCTTCTCGAGGGAACCGGTCCCGACGACGATTGGTCGGGTGCGGAACCCGCAGCAGATGGGCGTTCCCTGAAGTTCATCCGGCGTGTGGCCGAGCAGTTCGAGGGGATTGCCCGAAGGCTGAAAGGGAGTTCCTCGTCGCGCAGAGGTTCCCCACCGTCCCACCAACTCTTGAAAATCGTTCTCCGGGGATTCCCCGACCGGGTCTGCCGAAAGAGGGCGGTTTCGGGTGAAGACCCCTCGTTCCTCATGGTCGGGGGCCGCGGGATGGTACTGGCACGGGACAGCGTTGTCAGGAACTCCGAATACCTGGTTGCCGTGAACAGCGAAGCCTCGGGTTTCGGGCCGGGGAACGACGGCCTCATCCGGTGGGCGAGCTCGATCGAGCCCGAGTGGCTCCAGGAGATGTTTCCGGGTTCCATCCGGACCGGGCGGGAGGTGTATTTCGACAGGGAGCGGGAAGCCGTCGTCGCGCGCAGGCGAAATTTCTACCTCGACCTGAAGCTGGACGAGGTCCAGGAACCCCTCGTCACGGGAGACCGTGAGAAGGTCGAGAAACTTCTCGCTGCAGAGATTGTCCGCAACCCGCGATCGGTGTTTCCCCAGGATGCGGAGTTCGAGCAGTTCCGGATCCGCACTCTTCTCCTTCACGCACGCTGGCCTGATTTCCCCGACCTTCGCGAAGGCAGTTCCTGGTGGGTGGAGAACGCGGACTCCCTTGTCGGGGGCTGTCGGAGCCTTCAGGATGTCAGGAAGAACGACCTTGCCAGGTCCGTGATCCGGACCCTGAACGGCCGCCAACGTCAGATGCTCGAAACTGTCGTTCCCGAGCGGCTCGAGGTTCCCACAGGAAGTCGAATACGTTTGAAATACCAGGAGGAAGGCCCGCCCATCCTTGCGGTGAAGCTCCAGGAGCTATTCGGCTGCGTGGACTCACCTTCCATCTTCAAAGGAGAAGTGAAAGTTCTCATCCACCTTCTTTCACCCGCGGGGCGGCCCCTGCAGATCACCCAGGATCTGAGGAGTTTCTGGCTGACTACCTATCCCGCACTCCGGAAGGAGATGCGGGGCCAGTATCCCCGGCATCCCTGGCCCGAAGACCCTTTTACAGCACCACCTCAGCGGGGGGTGACGAAAAAACCCCGCAAATGAGAACGCCCCGCGTTCGCGGGGCGCTTTCAAGCCGAATACCGTTGCCCTTGAAAAGGGCCGGGGCCTGTCGTCCACGGATGGCGACGTGTCACGTTTTCGCCCGGATGGCGAAGCTTTTCGGGACCTATCTTCCGGAAGCTTCCTGAACCAGTTCGAAGTAATCCTTGTTGACCGGTTCCCGTGAACCGGCTCCGAGGAATTCGAGGAGCTCGGCCAGGAGATTGGATTTCTGCTGTGCATCCTGGAAACTCCATGTCGCGCTCTTGATCTCGAGGAAGTCCCCGAGGCGGGGAAGGTTCAGGGCATCGATGTTGATGAAGAAATCGGTGTCCTTGTACTTGATGAGGTACCGGAGACGATCCTTCTGGATTTCCACTTCCGAAATGGGCTGGAAATATTCCCTGTAGAACCGGAGGCTGCTTCCACCCGGAGCGTAGTAGCGACTGCGCGACAGCAGAACATCCTTTGGGAATCGGTGCTCGCGCTCTTCCCCGAGAAGAGTGAGCCTGGGGCGGACCTGGGTGACGCAGCCCCTTTCGTCGATGAACTCGTCTTCTCGGTATCTGATGCGGCCCTGGGAAGGATCCTTGAAGAGGAAGTAGGTGTCGAACTGCCGGTAATGCCGGGCCCGCTGGATCTCGACCTCGGGCTTCTGAAGGGCATCGAGGATGACCGGGCGGTTGTCGATCCGGACCTTGATCTGGATCTCGAAGCTTTCCTGCTCCATCGCTCCGCCGATTGCGACGAGCTTGGAAAGCACCGAAGACTCTCTGGCGGCGAGGAAAGCGTCTATTTTTTGGGCGAACTCACGGCTCTGGGCAATCAGGTCCTGCTCCTGGAGGGTCTTCAAAACCCGGTCGCGCATCAACCATTTTCCGTTGACCATGGTGTCGGTGACGTCGGAGGATTTCGCGGCATAGACCAGCTGGGCATAGATGCCGTTGGGATCGCGGTGGAACCGCGGGGAGTTGTGGGCTCCGGTGATGTCCACCACGATCATGTCGGCCCGCTTCCCGGATTGGATCGACCCGGTGATGTTGCCGACATGGAGTGCCTGGGCTCCCATTCTGGTCGCCATCAGGACGGTCGTTTTAGCCGGGATCGCGGTCGGATCGCCGGTACTGAGCTTTCCGAGGAGGGAGGCAAGCCTCATCTCCTCGAACATGTCCAGATCGTTGTTCGAAGCCGGGCCGTCGGTCCCGATCCCGACGCAGCCCTTGAGGTCGAGCATCTTCTTGACCGGCGCGGCTCCGGAGGCAAGTTTCAGGTTGGACGACGGATTATGGGCGATCCCGGCCTTGGCCTTTGCCAATGCCCGGATCTCGCCCTCGTCGATATGGACACAATGGGCCGCGATCACTTTTGCCTCGAAGAGGCCGAGGTTCTTCATGTAGGGGATGACGGGCATTCCCTGCTCCTTGCGGAGGTTGTCCACCTCGAAGCTCGTCTCGGCGAGGTGGATCTGGAGCGGAACGTCGAACTCCCTGGCCAGGTTCACGCAGGCCTTGAAAATCTCGGGGGTGCAGGTATACGGAGCGTGCGGAGCGACCGAAGGAACGATGAGCGGGTGATTCTTCCATTTCTGGATGAAGGTCCGGGCACGTTCGACTGCTTCCTCGAAGAACTTCGAATCGGGAGTGGGGAACTTGAGAACGGTCTGACCGCAGATTCCGCGTAAGCCGGCATCGGAAGTTGCTTTTGCGATGTCGTCCTCAAAGTAGTACATGTCCGCAAAACATGTTGTGCCGCTCCTGATCATTTCAGCGCAGGAAAGGAGCGTTCCAAGCCGTACGAACTCGGGAGTGACGAACTCGCGCTCGACCGGCATCACGTATCCCATGAGCCAGACGTCGAGCCGGAGGTCATCGGCCAGACCCCTCAGGAGGGTCATCGGGACATGGGTGTGAACGTTTACGAGTCCCGGCATCAGGACTTTCCCGGAACAATCAACCGTTTCCGTCCCCTGGTACTCTTTCGAGATGTCCTCGGTCGGTCCTGCGGCAACGATGGAGTCGCCGGTTACTGCGACGCTTCCGGGATCGAAGATCTGGAAATCCTCGTTCATCGTCAGAACGATGGCGTTGTTGAAAAGCAGGTCCACTTTTTTCATTCTTTCTTCCTTTTTTTGCGTTTTTCGTGGGCACATTCTACACCAAAAAGCGGGTTTTTTCCCGTACTTTCGAATCGGGGGAATGCCTTCCGAAGGGGCCGAAAACCCCGTTCTTGCCCTGGAAACCGTTTTGGGGTAACTAGATAGGGTGGCCTGCAGGGCCCGGCCGAATTGGACGGAAATGATGACGAAAGAAAGAGTTGATGATCCGCGGATTTCGCAGATCTACGCAGATGGGGAAGAGCCCGGCTCAGGGTTGACCCTGCGGGAATCCGCGGCATCTGCGGAAAAGTCCCCCGGCTGAGGTTTCGGCAAGAAGCGGGAGAAGGAATGCTGAAAGACATACACAAGAGAAAGGACCGGGCGGGAGCTTTCGACGGGGTGGCGGGGAACTACTCCAGGAACAGGCCTGGATATCCCGATCCCCTCGGGAGGCGTATCCTGGATCTTTCGGGACTGAGCTCCGTTTCCCATGCCGATCTACTGGAGATCGGCGTGGGCCCGGGACAGGCCACCCGACTTTTCCTGGGGAGGGGGTTCCGCATTCTGGGGATCGACCCCGGGGACCACATGCTGATGGCTGCGAGGGAAGCCCTTGGCGATTCGCCCGATCTCGTTTTGGAAAGAGGGACCTTCGAGGAATGGGATCCCCGGGGCCGGAAGTTCGATCTCGTTTTTTCGGGAAGCGCATTCCACTGGGTGGATCCGGTTCTCGGATATCCGAAAGCCGCCACCCTTCTGAAGTCGGGAGGCAGCATCGCCCTGTTCTGGAATATGTTTCCCGATCCCGAGGAGGAAATCTGGGAAAAGATCGGAGCGGCCTACAGCCGCCATGCCCCCGACATCGCGGAAACGCGTTTCGCCCACAAACACTCCGGGACGGTCGAGGAAAGGCGGGCCCAGATCAAGGAATCGGGGGTCTTTGAGGAACCGACGGTCCATACATTTCCGTGGTCGATCCGGCTGTCCGCTCCAGCGTATCTCGATCTTCTGATGACCTACTCCGACCATATCATCATGCCCGAAACGCGTCGTGGTCCACTTTTCGATGAAATCCGCTCGATCATCGGCGAGAACGGCGGAACCATCGACCGGCCCTACGAAACCGTTCTGTACCATTCGAGAGTGAGACGTTGAAAATGATCCCGGTGAAAAATGCGGTGTTCTTTGTCGTCATCCTGGTGGCAATCTTCTTCGCTCCAGTCCAGGGGTTCTCCGAAATCCCGCCGGCTTCTTCGACGGTATCCGAATCCGGTTCTTCGGGAAAAGTGTCGGAGAGTTTACGGGATTTCTTCCGGCTTGCCGATTTCGGGAGACTTTGCCGGGAATACGAGTATCTCTTCCGCGAGTACATGGAGATCGTGGATGGAGTCACCCAGCAGGTCGCCCCGAAAGGTGATCTCGAAAAGGATCTCCACGACAAGTTCGAGGCCGCGGTCAAGGCGATCGCGAAACTCAAGCGCCGGGCAACCGACGAACGGGTAAGGGCTTTGAAACCCGTGAAAGAGTACGAACAGGCGTTCCGGAAATTCTTCCACGGACTGATCGCCGAAAAGAAGCTTCGGCTGATCGCGACGGATTCCTTCGAGGTGTCGGTTCCCGGTGAGGAGGATGGAGAGCCAAGGTTGTCGCTGGTCCTGCGCCTCGACGGTCTAGAAATAACCCATCCGGGCGATCTGGTCGGGGAGTTCAGTAACCTGTTCGAGAAGATCCGCGGGGAGTTTGGGGCCGACAGCCTGGTCGTCATCGGTTACGACAGGTTCAACCCCGCCGGCGACCGGGAGATGTGGATTGGAACGCAGGAGAAGATTCTGGGCCCCGTTTTCGGGTTCCTTCAGCCCAAGGTGAACGCCTTCGCGGAAAAGAACAACCTGAAGGGGAGCTTCGATCTGCGCCGGAAGAGCGACATCTGCATCCTGTTCGGAAAGGACCCCCAGGGAAAACCTGCCGCCCTGGTGACCCTGGCCTTCGAGTTCGCGGAACCTTTTCTCGTTCCCGTGCGAGTCGGAATTGACCCGGCATCGGGAACCGTCATCCCGGATGCCGTCCGTTCCGCTTCATTGGAGGATCTGAACAACCTCACCGATCGAGCCCGGTTCGAGGTTTCCTCCGGAAGATGAGGACCGTACGATAGTCGGGATCAACCCGGCCGGGTGTCCTTCACCAACGCTTTTATCTTCGCGGCGGTGACCTTGGGGTTGCAGACAACGTTGGCTCCTCCAACGCAGCCACCCACGCAGGCCATCACCTCGACGAGGGTTCCCGGGCAAGTGGCTGTGGCTGCATACTGCTCCAGTTGCTTCACCGAGGCTCGGGTCAGTCCATCGATGCAAACCGGTTTCAACCCCGCCTCGGGGCCGGCCTGGGCCTGGATGGCGGCCGCCACCCCCCCCGTAACCGGGAATCCACGTCCTCCGGAAAGGCCCGAAACCGTCGGGATATACGGTTCGGCCTTGGCAGGTTCGATCCCGCGGGCCGTGAAGAGCGCGGACAGCTCCTCGAACGAGAGGTAATGGTCGACGATGGAGTCGTCGAGGATCTCCCTGCGCTTGCCGACGCACGGTCCAACGAAAACCACCGGCGTCTCGGGGTCGTTTTCCCTCACCAACTGCGCGGTGAAGTGCATAGGGGTGTTGGCCTCCGAACGGAACCGTTTCAGGGCGGGAAGGTGTTTTTCCACCAACTGGTTGTAGGAGGGACAGCAGGAGGTGGTCATGAAGGGTTCCCCCTTTTCGCGCCGTTCCTTGAACTCCCGGGCCTCCTCCTTGGCGGCGACGTCGGCTCCGCAAGCAACCTCAACGACGTCGGCGAAACCCAGGTTTTTGACGGCGGCCATGAGTCGGGGAAGATCACCGGGGAACTGCCCGACGACGGCTGGGGCCACCATTGCCACCACGCGCCTGCCGCTCTGGAGCAGCCGCAGGATGTCGATCAAATGAGAGACATCCATGACCGCGCCGAATGGACACCCGTCGACGCAGTTGCCGCAGAACACGCACTTGCCAAAATCGATATCCTGGCAACCATCGGAGTTGCGCGTGATCGCCCCGACCGGGCAGGACTCCTCGCAGGGGATGGGCACATAGACGATGGCATGGTAGGGGCAGACCTTCTGGCAGATGCCGCAGTTGACGCATTTCGCGTGGTCGATGTGAGCACGGTCGCGGAAGAACTCGATGGCGTGCTTCGGGCAGTTGGCGGAACAAGGCCTGGCCACGCATTTCCGGCAAACATCGGTCACCTGATACTGCACCTGGACGCAGGAACTGCATGCCTCATCGATGACCGTCAGCACCTCGCCCGGGGGGTCGGTGCGGGACAGGGCCTGTCGGGCGAAGCCGGCAAGGCCGCCCGCGTCCAGGTCGTCGCGTGAACCTTCCACCCGGATGCCGAGGATCGCCAGCAGCCGGTTTTTCACGACAGCCCGGTCCTTGTGGATGCAGCACCGGTAAGACGTCCCCTTGCGTGGAACCGCTTCGATCGGGATCCGGTCGATCTTTTCGACGAGCGTGCCCGCGTCGAACAACCGGATGACACGGGCCATCAAGTCCCGAACGATGAGGGAAGCGTTGTTTTCACAGTACATCCAAATCCTCCTGTGGGCGGGTGCGGCTCAGAGGGACTTGATCTGTGAGACGGCGTTCCGGACGATCTCCTGCGTCGATTCGGGGATCCCGCCTTCCGTGAAGACCCTGAAATTGAGCCTTTCAACCAGATCCGCGTTCACTTCCGGGGTGTCGGAGGAAGCCGAACCGGCATAACTCAGAAGTGAGGAAACGTCTCCGCCCTCGATGTCGGCGATGATCTGGGGAGTCGTGATCTTCTTGTAATAGTCGGTCAGGAACTCGTCCCACTGGTGGTCTTTCGTGAACGCGATCCGGTTGTACTCCTTGTTGAACTCGCCCGCTTCTATGGGGAAGTAGATCGCCAGACCTTTTGCGTTCTTTACTTTGGCACCGCTCGTTCCGTTGGCGATGATCGCCGCATCAAGAGCTTTGCCCAGCTTCGCCGCGGCTTCCAGGACCGCTTCGTCCTTTGTTCCGGCCTTCATCATGTCGACGAAGTCGACGAGGTCTACATTGTCGTCGTCGATCCTCTGGACCTTCTCCCTGATCCCTTTGCAGATCTCCCCGAGGTTTCCGGCGATGAGGGATTTCGCGAAACCATCCAACGCGTCGAAGACGGCGGGAAGCTTGTCGCACTGCAGGGCGGACTGGGTGGTGGGCTTCTTTCCCTGGCTGCCCCCGTCGTAGGATTGGGCAAACCTTTTGACGATCGTTTTGGAAAGCTCGGCAGGGGTGATTCCCTTTTTTACGTCTCCGAGGATGTCGTTATAGGGATACCCGTCGCCCGGTTCGCTCTCTTCGGAGGCAACGATGAAATCGCAGTTGGGGTGGGCGACGCAAGCCACTTCGGCCATCTGCATCAGGCAGGCGTCCATCGCGAAAATGTCGAGTTTCCGGCCCAGGATCTCCCTGATCTCGGCTATCGCGGTCCCGATCTGGGCGGTCGTGATCCGGTGGCCGCTGTCCCAGTCGTGGGAGATTCCCTTGAAGACTTCGCGGCGGGTCGTTCCCTTGTCGACCCAGCCGAACCCGTGGTTCCAGATGACAACCATGTAGTGGTGCGCGGGAAAGTTGCTCTTAACGAACTGGACGAACGTGGTGAGCTGGCGATAATCGCCCATGTCGATCTCACCCATGTCCTTGAGCTGGCGGATGTTGCCTTTTTCGATGAGATCGATGGACGCTGTCGCGCGCTGTCGGTCGCTGAGGGTGATGACGTTGAAGAGATCGTTCGTTCCGATCTCGGCCATCTCTTCCTGGTCTCCGACAACGAACCGGTCGAGATCGTTGTCGCCGTTCATGAAGACCGCGATTGTCCACTCTTTGGTGGGGGCTGCGTCGACGGCGGAGACCAGAACGATGAAAACAAACAGTATACTCGCTACTCGCTTCATCTTGTTCTCCTTATGGAAGCACCTTATCGATGAATTTCCGATTCTTCCTACTGCCTTCTTCCTGGAAATCCTCCTTCGGACGATTGAAATGAACGAAAATCCGCAGATGACAATATCCGCAACCTTGGTATGTGAGCAAGATCCGTTCCAGCAGCGGACTCATCGGAAAAACCGATCAAATCCGGGTTTCTTTCCTGCACTCCCCGGAAACTGGCAAATTTTCGGCCGAGGTACGCCGAAAACCGGGCCGGGATCCTCCCGCAAATCGCCGACCGGGGGCGGCAGATCACTCCCCGGCTTCGGGATCCTCCTGGGAAGTCTGGCTGTTGAGCTTGTCCTTGAGCTGGTGAACGTTCACCCTGGGGGTCTGAAGATTGACGGGAGGGAGTCCAGCACCATCGGCTCCCCCCGCGACCGTTCCCTGATCGGTGGGGGTGCTTCCACCATCGGCGGGAGGGGTGGGAGGAACTTCGACGGTTTCCGTGGCGGTGGTTGAAATCCCGGGTTCCCCGGAGGCGGCGGGGGCCTGATACTCCGCTTCCCCGCTCCCGTTCCTGCCTTTAGCGGAAACGGAAACCACGATCTTTCGTCTGGAGCCGTCTCGCGACGCATTGGGAGCTTTGTAGCGTGTCGTGTAGAAGTGCTCGGCGGAAAATCGCCATGCGATTTTCCCGCAAACGTCGGGAAGGAGTTTCGGGTCAGGAACCGGGATGAAACCGCCCTTCAGTTCTTTGCACAGGGCTTTCAGCGATTCCTCCCCGGTTTCATCGGCCGGCTTTCCGATTGAAACCGCGATGATTCGCACGGAGTTCTTTCGGGAAAGGTCGCGAGCCTGGGAAAA
>CAYRYU010000016.1:68740-81271 GCA_964428355.1 uncultured bacterium | reverse complement strand
CGCGAGGATGAAGATTTGTCGGGGCTTTTCCTCCGAGATATCCAGAGCCCCGGCATCCCTCGCGTTTTCCGAGACTTTGACGTTCTCCGCGGTCAGTGGAAGGGAATCCGAGGCAACAGCCCGGAAGGAAAGGGTGATGTCGGGAAAGCCGGTTCTGTCGACGGAATAGACCGTCGTTGGAAGTGTGTCCGCCCCAAAACAGGCTGATCCGATGGTCAAGAAGGCCAGGAACCTAAGAACCAATGCGATTTGGAATCCCATAACTTTCAGCTCTTTCATCACCCCTCCCCTGCGGCTCCCGCATGCGAGTGTTTCGGGGGCCCCACCCCCCTTTTGTTCAATATACCTTCTTTCCCGCGGGTTGGAAACTTTCACCGCAACCCGGATCCTATCAAAGTGAATCGCCCGATTTGGGGGCAAATCGGGCGTTGAAAGTGGGGCGGAAAAAGGGTATGTTGGGTGGATCCGGTTGATTGTGGTGAAGCCATGAGTGAAAAGAACCTTCTCGATCTGTTGAAGGCCTACCCCGAAAACAGCGTCCGCCTGGAAGGCCAGTTGCGGTCATACAGGAACCGCAGGCAGGCGCGGGTTCTGGTTGCCCGGTGTTTCGCCGGCGTCGGAGCACTCATCTGCATTCTTCTCCTGTTCCTTCTGACGGAAAGAACGCCCATACAGTCCGAGTTCATCCGGTTCCTGCTGTCCTTCGGGGGGTATGCCCTGATCGGTTTCTGGGTATTCTTCACCCTTCGCTCCTTCACTTCCCCTCCCCCCAACATCGAGATAGCGGTCGAGATCGAGCAGGCCATCGGGAAGTTCCATTCGGCCCTCTCCAGCGCCGCCGACTTCGCCGGGGACGATGAAGCTCCGAAAGGGAGCTCCCCCGCCCTCAGGAAGCTGACGGTGTCAGGGGCGGCGGAAGCCTTTTCGGAAGAGGATTGCCGGCTCGCCCTCAAGAAATTCTCCCGGAAGAAGGCTTTCGTTTTCTTCCTCTGGAGCTTCGTTTTCCTCGCCGCCTGGTTCAGTATCGCCCCGGGGGAGGTCAAACGCGGATTCGACAGACTCGCCCACCCCTTCAGTGATATCGCAGCCTTTTCCCCCCTTAGCATCGGGGTCCACCCCGGGAACCGGATCGTTCCCCGGGGACAGACCGTCCAGATCATCGCGATCCCAAACCAGCCGGTCGATTTCGCTCCGGTTCTGACGCTCTTCAAATCCGGGATGACGGAAGGGACTGCGGTGGAGATGTTTCCCGACGAGGCGGCATCCAGGACGCGGTACGTTTCCGTTCTCGAGAGCCTCCAGGATTCGGCGGACTACCAGGTCACCTGCGAGAAGTTCACCTCGGACCGGTTCTCCCTGACGGTGATGCCCCGGCCCGAGATCAAGAGTCTCAACCTGACGATCCATCATCCGTCCTATCTGGCGACACAGCCCCAGACACTCCCCGACGGAACCGGCGATTGCACGGTGGTTACCGGAACCCGGGTGGAGATCCAGGGCCAGGCGAGCCAGTTTTTGGAAAGCGCCGCGATCGTGAAGGATCCCGGAGCGACCACGCCTCTCGAGCTGATCCATCGCGAGGAGTTCAAGCACTCCTTTTCGGTCGCCACCACGACGCGTTACTCCTTCTTCCTGAAGAACGAAGCGGGGCTCGAGAACGAAAACCCGGTTAAATACCAGATAACGGCGAAGATCGATGCCCCTCCAACTATCACCATCCTGAAACCCGGTACCGATATGCCTTTCCCGAAATCGAAGCGGCTCGATCTCAAGGTCGAGGCCCGGGACGATTTCGGGGTCGTCTCCGTCGTTCTGTTCTATTCGCTGGGCGACCGGAGGCATTTCATCCCGCTCAACATGAAAGCCGATTTTTCCCCGATGCGTGAGTTCGAAGTCGAGTATCCCTGGCTTCTCGACACCCTCGCCGTCATGCCCGGCACGAAAATCGAGTATTACGCTCAGGCCGAGGACGGGGTTCGCCCGGTTCCGAACGTCGCCTCCACTCCGATCTTCAACGTCATCATGCCTTCCGAATACGACGTGAATCGCGGAACCCAGGAGGCCCAGGGCGAGGTCACCACGAAGCTCCAGGAATACCTGGAGAACCAGAAGGTCCGGCGGGAATCGCTCGAGAAGGCCTACCAGGAGATCAAACACGAGGGAAAGCTCGACGAGGAGACCGAACGGCAGATCCAGAAGGCGATCCAGGAAGGGGAACAGCGGGAAAAGGACGCGCAGGAGATCCTCGACAAGATTCAGAAGGTGAACGATTCCCTCAAGGACAACCCGCTCTCCTCCCCTGAAACCATCGAGAAGATGCAGAAGATCCAGGATCTCCTCAACGAGGTTCTCGATGACGAGGCGAAGAAGCTGATGAAGCAACTTCGGGAATCACTCAAGGACGTGAAGCTCGACCCCAAGGATCTCGAGAAGTACGAAGACGCCTTCAAGATGGAAAACTACATCAAGTCCCTCGATCGCACGGTTGAGCTCCTGAGCCAGTTCAAGGAACAGATGAAGATGGACAACCTGGGGAAAGCGGTCGAGGAGCTGCTTAAGAGACAGGAGAGTATCTCGTCCGAAACGAAGGGGCTCGAGGAGAAACAGAAGTCCGGGCCTCTTTCCCCAGAAGACGAATCCAAGCTCAAAGACCTGGCGCAACAACAGGAAAAGATCAAGGAAGAGCTGGATCAGCTTCAGAAGGAGGCCCAGGAGCTCGCCGAGAAGAAACCTCCCGAGGGTTCCCCTCCCAACCCCGGATCCGAAGACGTGAAGAACCTCCGGGACAAGATGAAACAGGAGGACTTCAAGAAGACCTCGGAGGAGATCAAGAAGGAGCTCGAAAAGAAGAACCTCGACCAGGCCCAGCAGCTCCAGCAGAAAATGCTCAAGTTCCTCGATGCCCTCAACCAGGATGGCAAGAAGATTTGCACTTCGTGTGGGGGTGGTGCGCCTCCTCAAATGGATCTTTCGAGGTTCATCCGGAAGGCCATCGGCGTGTCCCGGGACCAGGAAAAGCTCCTTCTCCAGATCGAGGGGCTTCCGGGGAAATTCATGCGCGGGGAACGGCCCGCGATCGAGGGAATCATTGACGAATCCTCCTATCTCGAACTTGTCGTGAAGAAACAGGCCCAGTCGCTCGAAGACTCCCTCGAAACCTTCGTCCGGTCCAACATGACCATCGACCCGAGGATCCTCGTTCCCCTGAAAGGCGTTCAGGGGATGTTCACCGACATCGTCAAGGACCTCGAAGACCGCGCCCTTTCCCGCGCGCGAGGCCAGCAACGGATGATCATCCTCCGGTTCAACGAGCTCGCGATGGAGCTCATGAGGACCCAGGACCAGAACTCCTCCCAGAGCCAGAGCAACAACCCGATGGATGCGCTCAAACAGTTCAAGGACCTGACACGGCGCCAGCTCAGCCTGTACCAGCAACAGATGCAGAAGCAGATGTCTCCCTCCGACCAGAAGCTCATGGAAGACCTCAAGAAGATGGCCATGGAGCAGAAGATGATCCGGGAAGCCCTGGAACAGATCATGCGCGAGGCCCGGAAGCAGAACCAGATGCTCGGCCGGATGGACGACGTGCTGAAGGACATGGAGGACCTGGAGACAAAGATCCTCGATCCTTCCAAGCGGAAGGAAGTCGCGGAAAAGCAGAAGTCCATCTACGACCGGATGCTCAAGGCGCAGAAATCCATCCGGAACCGCGACGAGGAAAAGGAGGAGCGGAAAGCCGAGAAGGCCAGGGAACTCATCCAGACCAAGGTCGAAAAGCCTCTTCCTACGCTCGGTTCCGACACCCGCGACCTGTCCAGGGATTTCCTTGGCGACCTGAAGGAAGACTACCCGAAGTCCTATGAAACCATGCTCCAGGACTACTACAAATCTCTCAGCCTGTACGGGGAAAAGAGCGATTGAACCGATGACCCGCCCGAACTTTCCATCACGGACCATCCTGGGAGTCGCGCTCCTGATCACCATTCTCGGGGGAACCATCCTGGCGCAGAACGATCCCGCTGCCGATGCCGACTCCCTTTTCCAGAAAGGATGGAGCGAATACCGGTTCCGTCGTCTCCAACCCGCCAGGGAAGCTTTCGAGGAGTTGCTCCGCAAGTTCCCGGAACATCCCATCTCCCGGCGCGGGCGGATCGAGCTTGCGAAGGTCTACGTCGATCTCCGCGATCCCGACAAGGCCATCTCTGTTCTCCAGCCGCTCGCGGAGGAGAAGAACACCCAGTTCTACGAACGGACGCTGGCCCGGGAACAGCTGGTAAACCTTCTCTTCGAGCTCCAGAGGTTCGGGGTCGGCGTCGAGACCCTCGAAAAGTGGTGGAAGGAGTCTCCCAACGACATCGACACGGGGAAAAACCTCGCCCGATTCTATCTCCAGTCCGGAAAAGCCGACGAGGCGCGGATGCTCCTGGAAGGTCTCCTCGAGCGGACGGGCCGGAAGGACATCTTCAACGAGCTCCTCACCCTGGCCATCCGGGCCGATCAGGTCGAAGGCCTCCTGAACTCGATCGAACAGCGGCGGGTCCGGTACAGGAACTCCCTCTACCAGGACCTCGTCTCCGACTGCTACCTCGCCTTGAAAAAACCCGACAAGGCCGCGAAAGCCATCCGGGAGAGCCCCGGGATCGACAACGATGTCACCCTTTTGAAGAAGCTCTCCCGCATCGAACTAGAGTCGGGCGAGGTCGGAAACGCCGTTCTGACCCTTCGGAAACTCAAGCGACTCTCCCCCGGAGAATGGGAGATATCCAAAGGCCTCGGACACTGCTACTACCTCCAGGAAAAGAAAGCCGAAGCCCTCAAGGAATGGCGGGATTTCTTCACCGCCCGCGGTTTCATGGACCCCGATGCCTACCAGCTCCTGACCGAGGTCCTGATCGAGCACAAGATGTTCCAGGAGGCCCTCGACACCTTTGCGGAGGCGCGGAAGTTCATGGGGAACCCCACCCAGTTCGCCGAAGAGCGCGCGGGGGTGCTGGATGCCCTCGGGAAGGGCGACGAGGCTCTCGAGGAATACTTCCAGGTGCTTTGCAACAACGTCTTCAAGACCGAGATCTTCGAAAAGCTCTACTCGAAGAGTTCGAAAACCTTCGATTTCAAGGGGAAACTGATGGGGCTCTACAAGAGCTCTCCGTCGAGAGCCATCAAGAGGGCTCTTCTCGAGATCTTCATCCGCGAGGAAGACGAGTCCGGGATCCCACCCGTGGTCTGGATGCTCGAAACCGACCAGTTCTTCGAAGATTCGCTTTTCGAGAGGGTGAGACAGGCGGGGCTGAGCAATCCGACCCCTTTCCTCCATCGGCTCGAGATAGCACTGATCCAGGCCAGGAGGCAATCCACCCTCGCCCAGAACCTGGCGCTCCTACTTCTCGAGACCGCCGGGGAGGAGCCGGGGGAGGCCGCGGAGAGCCTTGCCGAAGCCTCATCCACTGCCGCCGTCGAACCCTGTCCTGATCTGCACCTCCGGAACAGGCTTTTTTCCGAGATGGGGAGGTTCTGCCTCGAGCGGTTGGGTGACGTCGCAAGCGCAACCGACTTCCTCGAGCGGGCTGCCGCCAGCCCGGACTCGCCGGAGCCCTTCTTCGAATCGGTTCTCCTTCTCATGCGCATCCGGGCCTCCTTCGACGACTTCCAGGGGGCCGCACGGGAGCTTTCCCGGGCTCAGGAGTTCGTGAAGAACTACCAACCGGGTGGCACGGTTTCTCCCCCGCCGTTGCCCGAAAAATTCCTTCCCGGCCAAAACCCGGGGATGGATGACGTCCTTTTCGATGATTCGATTCCCGGCATGCCCTCGCCGTCGTTCGCCCCCGAGGAGTTGCGGAGCCGCCTGCTGTTCGAGGAGGCATGGCTCATGGCGCAGAAGGGGGAGTACCAGGAATCCCTCCTCAAGCTGAAAGTAATCACCGACGAGCTTCCCGGGTCGATCTGGATGAACGACGGACTGGGTCTCGCTCTCCTTATCACCATGGGATCCACCGGAAACATGGATGCCCTCGGTTCGTATCTTCGCGCCGAGCGGCTCAACACGATTGGAAGCATAACCGCTTCGCTTGCCGAAATGAACCGGACGATCGGCCTGGCTTCGGGAACACCCCTGGAGAAGGATGCCATTGCGCGTTCCATCCTGATCTCTGAACGTCTTTCAAAAGGTCTTGGGAGCGACTCCGAAGATCTGATCGGCTCCGCATCCAGATTCGTAGACGACCAGCCAGCGCACTGGGCCGTTCCCGATCTTCTTCTTCTGAAAGCGAGGCTGATGAAGCGTACCGGCTCGACGATCGATCAGCAGGCAGATGCGTTGAAGGAGTTCGCAGACCGTTTCCCCGGGGACCTCCGAAGCCGCCGTGCGAAGCTCATGATTTCCGAATTGATGAAACGGAAGAACAGGTAAAATGATGAACGAACTTCGGGCCCGCAGCCTTTCCCCAGTGATCCTGCTTCTGGCGCTGGTCCTTTGTGCAGGTCCGGTGTTTGCCGACAAGCTTCTCATCCCCATGGATGATTCCCAGACCGACCATCTCCGTGCCTATGGCATCGCTTACTTCGCCCTCGACAAGGCTGGGATCGACGTCGAATGGCTCCTCAACTATCGTGGTGGGGCATTCATGATGGACGATCTTCCCACGTTGCGTGACCGCGCAAAGGAGGTCGGGGTCCTTGTGCAACCGATCTCGGATGATCAGGTTGCCCAGATCCTGGCCAAGATCGAGGATGAGAACATGGAACGGGTCCTTCTCGAGAAGCCTCCCAAGGTCGGGGTCTATTCTCCCGATTACGCCGAACCCTGGGATGACGCTGTCACACTCGTTCTGGACTACTCGCAGATCCCCTTCGACAAGTTCTACGACAAGGAGGTGATCGACGGGACCATCGCCAAGTTCGACTGGATCCATCTGCATCACGAGGATTTTTCCGGCCAGTTCGGCAAGTTCTACAGCTCGTTCAAGTTCGCTGACTGGTACCGCAAGCAGGTCACCCACGCCCAGCTCGAAGCCCAGAAGTTCGGGTTCAAGAAGGTCACCCAGCTTAAGCTCGCGGTGGCACGTGGGATCAAGAAGTTCGTGATCGAGGGTGGGTTCCTCTTCGCCATGTGTTCCGCGGTTGACTCCCTCGATGTCGCGCTTTCCGCCAACGGGACGGACATCGTGGCCTCCGAGATCGACGGGGACCCGATCGATCCACTATACGAGGCGAAACTCGATTTCACGCAGTGCATCGCATTCCAGAAGTTCAAACTGATCACCGATCCCATGGTTTACGAGTTCTCCGACATCGACGTGTCCAACAACTACATGGGAGACGCAGGTACCTTCCGCCTGTTCGAGTTCTCGGCCAAGGTCGATCCCATCCCGACGATGCTCACCCAGAACCACCGGAACGTCATCGACGGTTTTTTCGGCCAGACCACGGCTTTCCGGAAGACCCTGTTAAAACCCGGAGTGGTGGTCATGGGGGAGAACAACGATGGGATCTCCGTGAAATATGTCCGGGGCGATCTCGGGAAAGGGTGTTTTTCCTTCTACGGGGGTCACGATCCCGCCGACGTCAGCCACATCGTCGGAGAAGGCCCGACCCGCCTGGAGCTCCACAAGAACAGCCCCGGATACCGGCTGATACTGAACAACATCCTGTTTCCGGCTGCGAAGAAAAAAGAGCGCAAGACCTGATCGGAAGCAGGCTTCGATGATTTCGGCGTTCATCCCGCTGGTTCTTCTCGGGTATGCCTCGGTCGAGCTGCAGGGAAGCCTTTTGTTCTTCCCTCGCGCCGCGATGGTGGCCTGGGCCTGGTTGACGGTTCTCGCGCTCCGGGTATGGATCCCCGAGACGCTCCGCGAGCTGAAGAGCGTGAACCGGCTTCCCGGGTTCCTGACGGGGCAGACGATCTTCCAGATCGGCGTGGTCGCCTGGCTTTCCCTCCTACATTCGGTTTCCGCCCCCGGTCCTCTTCTACTCCCATCAGTTTCCCGGCTGTTTCCGCAAGCCCTTCCGATGATCCTTTCCATCACCTTGTACAGTCTGATTTTCTGGGAGAGTCGGCGGTCCTTCCAGGAGGGATATGGGGAATACCTTGATCCGGACCAGACCCCTGAAGAGTTTTTCCGGGCGCGCATGACCCTCCCGATCCTTTTTTTCCCGCCCATGCTGCTCTGGATGGCGGTCGAGGATCTCACGATCGATTCGGTCCAGCTTGCCGGGTTGTCCGATATCCAGTCATTCCTCCTTGCACCTCTCTTCTTCGTCTTCCTTTATCTTCTGTCCCCCCATCTCTTCAATCTCGCCTGGCGGGCCTCCGAGATGGGCGAGTCCGACCTGACCCGTAAGGTGAAGGACCTTGCGGAGAAAGCCTCCACCCGCATTACCGGGATCAAGGTCTGGGACACCTTCCGTGAACCCGTTCCCAATGCCGCCGTGGCCGGCCTGTCGGACCGGTTCAGGTACGTCTACATCACCCAGTATCTTCTCGACATTTTTGACCAGAGCCAGCTCACGGCAGTCGTTGCCCATGAGCTCGGACACCTGAAACTCGGCCATGTCTGGACCTACCTGATCTTCTCTCTGGATCTGATCTTCTTCTCGTTTCTTGTGAAACTCAAGCTGTTCCTGGGTTTTCCCGATTTCCTGGCTGCCCACGAAAGCCTGGACTCCTCGATCGACCTCGTCATTTTTCTCGCGGTCTTCCTGCTGCTGTTCACTGCGCTCACGCGGCGCAGCGAAGTCCAGGCCGATCGGTTCGCTGTTTCGCTGGTGGGCGCGGAGCCCTTCGTGAGCTCGCTGGAAACACTCAGGGAGTTCATCCTTCCCCCTCCGGCTAGACTGCCGTGGTGGACCCTCACCCACCCCGATTTCCCCGAAAGGATAGAGCGGGCGAAGAACTGGAAGGGAACGGTGAGCGATGTCCTTTTCCAGTCCCGCATGATGAGGGGTGGGCTCGTGATCGTCGGGTTCCTTATCGTCTGGATCTGCTGGGCCGAGACGACACAGGTTTTGTCGATAACGAGGGGGTCGAAGCTACTGTCACGTGGTGAAGCCGCCCAGGGTCTGGAAATCCTGCAGGGACTTCCGCCGGGTATCAGGGATCACCCGGAAGTGGTGCAGCAACTGTGCCGGTATGCGGGTCGGACAGGCCAATGGTCCTACCTCCTCCGCGGGGCGGTGTCCCGGACCTGGGGAGGAAGAGTTCCCGATCCCGGGGTTCTAAAGGTATTTCAACATCCGGCTTCGCCAGAAGTTGCTCTTTACCTCGAGTTCGTGCAATTTTTGCTGCAAACGCTTGACCTCCGGGGAGGTCATGGGATATCCCTGTTTGATGAGGTTTTCGATCATCTCCAGATTGCGTTCCGTCAGGGATGAATACTTCTGGATCTGGCCCATGACAAATTCTTCGTTTTCCTGGAAGGAGGGGGGCGTTGGCGCGCGCTCCCTAATGTCCGACATGGCCGCATCTCCTTGGGGCGATAAGTTACAGCGCTCCAGATATCGGACGGTTTCGGCGTTTTCGTTAGTATTCTTCCTTTTGGCGGTCGGCTGCTTCACTTCTTTCGCCGGGGGGCCGGTCAAGATCTCGCGGATCGCCTTCCTCGAAAAGATCTACAAGGGCTTCCTGTCGCGAAACCTTTCCGAAGCCGAAGCCATCCAGTGCGGTCTCCTCGAGCCGTATGGAGATGGAAGGTTCCATCTCGACTGGCCCGTCTCCAGGGGTGCAGCCGCAAAGATCCTCTGCGGGTTCATCAGGAAGAATGCCCCGATCCCTCCTGTTCCGGGGCGGTTTTCGGATATCGCCACCTCCTCCGAACTGTTCCCGGTTCTCGACCAGGTCGGTGGGGTTTTCCCCCCCGTCGGTAAGGACAGGTTCCACCCCGATGGCCTCCTGACCGAAGTCGAGGCGAGGAAGATCATCGAGACGATCCTTGCGGGGGCGGCGCTCAGACCATTTCCGGCACTACCCGTCGCGGATGCCAGGGCAATCGTGACCCCCGGATCCCAGCTGGTTGAGGAATCCGCGGGTTCCGAATCCCTTGCCCTTGCGCCTGCCCAGGAGGACCCTGCTCTGGAAGAAATACCCGAAACCGTTGGAGCGACGGGGACATACGGAAGATGGTTCCCCACGCGGTTCACTTTTCCCCGAACATATCGTGAGCCCGAGGTGGCCTCGGTTCGGGAGATCCAGGGTTCGGAAGCGCGGCGGTTGGGGCGGTTGAACCGGTTCGTTCCCGCCGACCAACTTTCCCCGCCCGCGGATTTCTCCCTTTCCCAGGCTTCGGAAGGGATGGTCGAGGTCGAGAAGGTGCTCGATTCACTGGAGATGAACGTACACGAGCTTCTGATGGCTCCCGTTGCTGATGAAGGTGACCGGGGAAGAGTCCGGGAAGCTCTCACCCAGATAGGCGAGGTCACCAAGGACGTCGGGAAAAAGCTTGCGGTCTCCGAGATGCGGCTCGATGCGGTGCTCCTGGTCGATCCCGCGAGCATCGAAAAATGTGCCGATCTCCGTTTGCGGATCGGAAACTCCACCAAACGGCTTGCCGTTCTCGACGATCGGATAAAAGTTTTCCTCAATCCTCCCGAGAAGGAGACCCAGGATGATGATTAGAGGGTTCCCCGGATCATGCCGAAAACTGCTTCCCAGGCGTCAGAAATGGGGTGCGGTTCCCTGGATGGTTCTTTTTGCGATTCTCCTGGGCTTTCTTCCCTGTGGGCGGGTCTGGGCGAAGAATCCGCTGACGAGCTATTTCTCACGCCTTCTCGATGAAAGCCGCGCCGAGATCGATATGGGGAACTTCCTGCTCAGTGCCTTCGTGTCCCAGACGGGTTCTCCCACTGCGATCGTCGAGAATACCGAACTGACGGCCCTTGGGACGACCCTTGCCCAGAGGTCGCAACGTGCCGCTCTTCCTTACAGGGTTTTCATTCTCGAAAGCAAGATCCCGTGGGAAATCCCCTTTCCCGGGGGCCCCATAATTCTGACATCGGGAATGCTCTCGCTGGCAGACACTCCGGCAGCCCGCGATTTTCTAGTTGCCCGGAACATCGCGGCGATTTCCCTCAGGCTTCCGATGGGAGTCATCAAGGGAGAAGCCCTCTACTCGCGGATCCTGCGCCTGCTTAAGCAGCCCCCCCAAAAAAGGGATTCCATCCAGGTAAGGAGCGTTCTCCGCGATTACATCAAGGCGACAGGGTCGATCGACCAGGTCAAGGCCGACCGGGAAGGGATCCTGTTGTCGGGCAATCCCCCCCGGACCTGTACGGGAGCCCTGGGCTTCCTGAAAAACCTGTCCGAGGTCGTCTGGCCCTTCATGCCCTGGGAGCTCTTCGACCTTCCGACCCGGATCCAGGCCCTCGAGGGCGCGAAATTCTGACCTCGCGCGGGAGCGAAAGACTGACGAACTGGGAAATGAAAACTTGAGCGGACCAAGAGAAGTTCCAACCGACGGAGAA
The DNA here is from genome assembly GCA_964428355.1 of uncultured bacterium. Taxonomy (GTDB): domain Bacteria; phylum Muiribacteriota; class Ozemobacteria; order Ozemobacterales; family Ozemobacteraceae; genus CAYRYU01. Next base: position 69,820 of record CAYRYU010000016.1, on the reverse strand, counting down.
CCCTGGAAACGACGGATAGCCCTTGCAGCCCTGGCAAGGGAGCCCGAGCCGGGCGACCGGGAGATTCTCGAAGAGCATCTTTTCGACCCCGATCCTTCCCTTGCGCTTCTTGCCCATCTCGGGCTGCGGAAGTTGTTTCCCGCTCCATCCCGCGTCGATTCGGCATGGCGTGGGATGTTTCAGGAATCCGTGGACATCCTGGAAAAGCGTTCGACATCGGGGCCTTTCGCCCTGCGCCTTGCGGCGGTCCAGGCGCTCGCCTTCGCCCCCCGTGTCCGTCAAAAGGCGATCGTCGAGCACATCCTCCATTCCCTCGAGGAAGCGACCGGGATGGAAGGGACCCTGACCTTCGACCTTCCCGCGATGCCCTTGATTCAGGGTTCCCGGGCGCTCCAGTTCCCCGAGGGTTTCGCCCTTCTCCTCGCTTCGCTCGCCTCGGAAGCAGACGCGATCAACCTGCTCCAACGGGAACTTTCCCGGGAGGATCCCGCGCAGTTGCTTCCAGTCTTGATCGCGCTCCAGATGCACCCCCTTTCCGAGCTGTCGGACAAGCTGCTTGGATTCCTCAGGCACCCCGACCTCCGGATCTGTGTCGAGGCTGCCCGGGCTCTTCTGGCATGCGGCGGTCCGAAGACGGCGCTGCTCCTGCTGAGCCATTTGAAAGAGTCCGCGAACGCGGTGAAGAAGGCCCAACTGCTCAACATGCTTGCCGGAACTGGGCGGGCCGAGGTCCAGGCAACCTTGGTCGAATACCTTCAGAACTCGTCGCCCGTGGTGAGGAAGGCCGCGATTTCCGGAATCATGGACTTTCCGATCCCGGTCGACGAGAAGGCCGCTCTTCTCAACCCTCTCGTCGATGATTCCGAGGCTAAAGTCGCTCTTGAAGCGGCCTCCGCGGTCTGGCACCTGGGGTCTTTGAAAGCCTTGTCGAAGCTGGAAAGCGCCCTCAACCATGGATCCGCGGTGGAAAGGGCCATCGCCGCCGAGAACCTGGGCCGGATTCCTCCGCGAACCTCGCTTCCCATCCTTATGGAGCGCTTCTCCCACGAGACCCGGGGAGATGTCTTGCGGGCGTTGATC
>CAYRYU010000016.1:42386-68640 GCA_964428355.1 uncultured bacterium | reverse complement strand
CCTTATGGAGCGCTTCTCCCACGAGACCCGGGGAGATGTCTTGCGGGCGTTGATCTTATCGTTGCGGCGGCTCCTTCCCCAGGCCGGTCCCGATCCGAATCTTTGCGAACGGATTCTTCCTAAGCTCCAGAAGCTGATGGATTCCGGCTCCAACTTTCTCCGCACCCAGGGAGCCATCCTTTGCGGGACCCTGGGAGCCCCGGCGGAGGAGATCATCCTCAAGGCACTGGATCGCGCCGACCACCCCTATGTCATCGCGTCCCTCGTTTCCGCACTTGGGAAGACAGGGCATTCAAGACTTCTGGTACTCGCCAGATTCTGCGATCATCCCGACCCGCGCGTGCGCGCGAACCTCATGAACACACTCCTGAACGCGGGGCAGTCGGCGATTCCGTATCTCACCACCGGCCTCAAGGATCCCGCCCCACGTGTACGGACCGCCGCAGCCCGGAGCCTTTTCCTGCTCGGCCAGCTCGAGGTGGTTCCCGTTTTGAACCGGATGCTTCTCGTTCCATCGCCGGTTCACGTTCTCTCCGCCTGTCATTCCCTCGGCCAGTTGATGAGGATCTGCCCCCCCTCCCTGCTTTCCGACCACCCGCTGATGGTCTCTCTCGGACGGGAAGTGAAAAAGGTCTCGAAAGCTTCCCCGGAAGGTCCCGCCCTGCTTCGCGAACCGCTCCTGTCGGAACTGTTTTTCAACATCGCCGGGGCCGCTTCTGATCCGGGCGAGTTCGAGGAAACCCTTCACCGCGCCCAAAAGGCCAATCCATCTTCCCATGCCATTCGCCGGATGCTGGCCTCGGCATGCGCTTCACGAGACAAGCATCACCAGGCGATCACCCTCCTCGAAGCCTGCCTGCACGACAGACCAAGCGTTCTTGCCGATCTTCTCGACATCTATCGCGTTTCCGTCATGGCGGGGGATTTCGGGCGGGCCCAGAAGTTCGGGAAACTCGCGCACAAGACCTACACCCAGCTCCTGCATGCCTGCTTCGACCTTGCCCGGAACCTGAAGGGCGCGGGGAGCGAGGCCCTTCTGGAAAGGCTCCATTCCCTGGAAAAGAACCCTTCGATGAACCTCTACTCGGCAATGATCCAGCTAAAGGCCCAGCAGGGTGACAACGAGGTGCTCCTCGACCTCCTCTCCGAACTACTCCTCGCACGCCCGAACAATCCACTGGTGGCCGAAAAGCTTTCCAACCTGCTTCCCCGCGAGTTCGAGGAGCTCAAATCAGCACTGGCTTTCTTCGCCCGCAGCCTGCGCGGGAGCGTGGCAAAAGGCTCCCTGAAGGCTTGAATGAAAAAAAGGGGCTTCGGGTGGTGGCCCCCGAAATCTCAGGAAGAAGAATCCGGAGCGCAAGTGAAACACCCCGGTGTGTCAGGCGGTCAGAACTGGCCTTTGAGGGCTTTGGCCATCTCCTCCTCGTCGGCTTCCTCGTAGCAGATCAGGCCCAAACGGATGGACGTCTTGACCGGGTTCGAGCCCCACGGCCAGAAAGCGCAGAAGAGATCGAGCTTCGGGGAAATCGTTTTCCGGAACAACGTCTGGTCCGTGCGGACGCCTCCGACGGCTTTCACGAAACCGTCGAACCAGTTTTTCAGGATGGCCCCTTCACCGGCCGCTTTGTAAGGCTTTCCGAAGACCTTTTCCACGCTTTCCGAGATGGCGGGGATGATGTTCGATTCGGCGACCCCGGCAAAAACTAGCGGGCCGCAGCCGTCGTTGTTCCGCTGCAGCTTGAAAGCCGCTTTCAGTTCTCCGATGAGCTTGAGATCGGTCTTGATCGTTTCAACTGATTCGTTGGTTCCCACCATTCCCTCCTGGGCTCACGGCTGGCGTTTCCGCCCTCAGTCGTGGCTGAAAGTTTCCGGGGTCTGGCCCGAAAAAACCCCCGAGTATGTTCCCGCCCCTTCGCACCGCTGGAAGATGAACTGGCAGATCGGGGTGTTTGGGAAGACCCTGAGGGGGATCGGACCGAAATTCGACATTTCGAGGACCTGGTGGTTCGAAATCCCCGGCTGCATGAAAGATGCGGAGATATGGACCAACAGACCCACCCGGGCAAAGCGGCTTCGGCCCTCGAGCCAGCCAGAGAGGCCCTTTCCGAGGGTGATACGTTCCTTCGTGATTCCAAGCAGGGTCTGACCGGGTTGGATGAGTATGCTCTCCCCGTCAGGTATCGAAAGGCCTTTCGTGGCGGCCTTGAAATTGATCTCGTGGTCGAGGTGGATATCGGTCGGGAGGTGAACGAAGACCCGGAAGGCGTTCGAGAGGTGGAGATCGACGCTCGCGGGACCGAGCATCGACTCGTCGAAGGGGTCGATGCGGATGGTTCCCTTGCGCATCTCTTCGAGGATGGCATTTTGTCCGAGGATCGACATTGCAGGCTCCAGATTTCTTCAAAAATAGTGCTTTTCCTGTGGGACATTCTAACCATTTTCTTCGGTCAAAGCAAAAAAGCGGAAAACTGCCTGTCTCCCAAATCCCTTCAGACATTTGGGGATTTGGGAGTTGCCTTGGAATTCACCTTGTGGTAGAATGAACCTCGATGCGGGAATAGCTCAGTTGGTAGAGCGCCAGCTTCCCAAGCTGGATGTCGCGAGTTCAAGCCTCGTTTCCCGCTCTCAGAGCCGCTCTCCTCACGGGGAGCGGTTTTTCCATTTCGGAGCGTGGAAAATCGGGGACACAGGAATCAATTCAAAAAAGTCTCCTGTCCCCGAATTGGCTTGATATGTTCAGGGAGCGCTTTTGGGGATACCCACATAGAATTGTTTCCCGAAGTTCCCCGAGGGTGCCTCTGGAAACCCAATTCCGGACAGTATCCTGCAATTTCGGGGACATGAGAATCTTTTCAAAAGATTCTCATGTCCCCGAATTTACGAATTTTGCGAACTTCATTGGTAGAATTTCACGCTTTGGACATACATTTCGCCGACCTGGCCGTCGTTGGTGTTGGCGGTGGCGGCTCCGAATTTGTCGAGGCTGACGTTCTGACTGTACTCGCTCGAAAAGTAGGAACGTGAGGCGATAGGGACCTTTTCGCGGAGGACCTCCCCGTTGACCAGTATCCTTCCGGTGTTGTCGGTGAAGTCCATTTCGAGGCGAACGGTATAGACGGTCCCCTCCTTCCAGGTTCCGATCTCGATTGGGCTGTTACCGTTCTTGAACTTGATGATTCCAAGGTTGGTGAATACGAAGGAGTGGGATGTTCCCAGGCAACCACCGGGCCGGGAGATCATGAAGCCGACAGCTCCCCCGTGATTCCCTTTGGGGAACTCGATTTCGCACTCATAGGCGAACTGGTCTCCCGGGGTGACGGGAATGTACTCCGTCTGAGACACTCCAGATCGTCCGACCAGGTCGAACACCTTGCGCCCCGGAGCGGGTTCCGCGATCTTTGCGGACACGCCCACGAACATATTCTGCCAGCCGGATGGATATCCCCCATTCGGGGTTCCGTTGAAGTCCTCGACGAAAGTCTGTGTCAGGGGAGGGGGTGGCGGAGTTGGAATCTGTGCGGGCGGCGGTGGTGGCGGGGGAGGAGGAGCTGTATCCACTACATCTTCGACGTCGGTGGTGGGGGGACCGTCGAGAATTCTCAGATCGTCCTTCAGGGAGTTGGATGTTACAAGGGTTATGAAGCGGTTTTCAGCCGCGGTCTTGTTCGCCTTTCGTTGCGAGAGGATGTCCTCTATGAAACCGGCCATCGGTGAGCCGCTTCCGGAGGTGGGGAAAGAGCCGTCGGGAAGGGTGGTGAAGAGAATTGGAAATGCTTTCCCGGCCGCATCGAGAATCGAGTGATCGACCTGAACCCGCCAGAAAAACAGCTTTCGGGCGTCGAAGAACCGGGCTTGAACGTAAATGTCGACCTGAAATGGTTTGTTCGGAGCGTCAACGACGTAGAGATCGTAGGTCCCGCCAAGCAACTCCTCGTCGGAAGTCCTGAAAGGGCGGGGGAAAAAGAAGCGGTCGCGGAAAGGCTTGTTCCTGATCTTTGCAAGAACCTGGGAAAACACCGACTGGCCGATCGCCTGGACCCGCAGGTGCTCCTCGACGTGCGTCACCTGGCTCGAATAGCCTCGACTCATGGAGTGAACGAAAATGATGAGGAAACCCAGCGAGAAAATTCCCATCAGTACGAGAGGGAAAACCAGTCCCGCCCTTGCGGAAGGATGAAAGGAGCCAAGCGGGCGCATCGTCAACCTCCTCCGCTCGCTGGGTGTCTTGAAAGGATTTCCGGGACCCCCGAAGCGGTCTTTCCGATGACCTCCTGGATCCGGTCGACGGTGAAAACCAAGTTGGGAAAAGCTTCCACGAAGACCTTTCTGTCAGAAACCGCCATTTCCTCACGCAAAAAGAACTTCGCGAGAAATGGGTTCCTTTCCTTCACTCTTTCGCGTTCACGGTCGATGAACTCTTTCCATTTCGCGACGGGAAGTTTTCCCATGGAGCACCGGAGGCGGATCGCATCGAGGGCTTTCATGCACGCAATCTCCCGCGTCTTCCCGGAAATCACCCGGCTGAAGCTTTCGTCCAGGAGGTAGCGGTAAGCCTCTCCAGTGCACCTTACCCACCCATCGATTTCCCCGGACAGGGAACGGAAGGTCTTCAATGCCTTTCCAAAAGGCACGATCGGAATCTTTCCGAGGTTTCCCGCTGTTCCCTGCTCCTGGATGGAGCTGGCTTCCTGGGCTGCTTCCAAAAGAACGTTGTAGAGGAGGCTGGCACCGGTCTCGGTTTTGCGGGAGATCCGCAACTGGGTTTCGATGAATGAGGGACCAAGGTTCTGCAGTTGTTCCCGTCGCTTTTTGCTCAAGACCTGGATTTCGGCGGACAGGGAGGCGATGGAGGCAGTGAGGTCGGCCATGAGAACACCGATTTTCCCGGCCTTCATCAGCATCCCCCCGTCGCACCCGGACGCCGAAATTGCCTGTTCGAGCGATTTATCGGGCATATCGGGGAAAAACTCCTCCCTGACTCTCTGCTTCAAGGTCTCCTCGTCGATCAGGATTTTTTCCTCAGGGAGAGGTCCATATGGGCTTGGGCATTCGAACTGAATGGTATAGGAACGGCTCATGCCCGATTTCTCCTGCCAATCCACCTTGATAGTGGATTCGGCAAGATGCCGCTCGGGATCCCGAGAAGACGCCGGCGCGGGCCGCCGGATCGATACCTGGAGGTAGAATGGCTGAAGCAGGTTGTAGGTCGGCCCGAAATCCTTCGTCACTCCCATATCGACCCCGGGTTGAATTGCTCCCCACGGTTCCCTGGAATCCCGGACCATCTGGAAAAAAGGCGATTGGGCGTCCACCACCGGGCTCCGGCTGACAAGATCGGGGAATGTGATGCTGTTTTCCGTGAGGGTATTGCTGATGCGGGATTCCTCGAAAAGATCCGCCATGACCTTTCCGGATAGATGCAGGGCAATGAAATGCTGGCTGGAGAGGGCAACTGACTGGGAACTGCTCTGCATGAACTGGTAGATGGTCGTCAAGGCCGCCGCCCCGATGAAGATTCCGAGAAGCAGTTCCAGGAGGGTGAAGCCCTTTTCCGAATGCTTTTTCCAGGGAGTCCGGAACGATTGAGGAATTTTCACTCCACCTCCGTCGCCCCGAAATTCTTCAGGGGAATCTCGAAAATCGAGCTGAGCTCACGATCTTCAGCGTCGACAAGCGACAGGTGAACCACGACGATTCCGAGGGAAATGGTCGTGAACTCGATTTTCTTGATCCTTCCAAAGAGAGTTTCCTTCATCGCGGGATCGAAAGCGCTTTTGTAACAATCGGTGTAGCTCACCAACCGGGCGGGTTTCTCCTTCTGGTCGGAAGCCTTTTCGAGATAGAGGATCCGGGTCCGGTTGACGATGTCGCGGAAAACGAGATACGGAAGGGTTCTGCCCTCGAAGGGTTTGAGTATTTCGCAACCCGCCTGGAGTTCTTCCTGGAGCCGCGTGGAGGCGCGTCGGAAATCCATGTGGGATACGATGTTCGAAGTCAACATCGAGGCGCTGGCCCTGGAGTTCCGGAAATGGACGATCCCGATGGCTAGAAGAAACGAGAGAAGGCCGAAGACGATAACCAACTCAATGAGGGTGAACCCTCTTTGCCCTGGTGTAAGACCCATTCCAACTCTCCATTCCGGTTTTCCTCCCCGGCAGCCTTGGTTGGGGGCTGGATTCATTCTATCACGATCCACCAGGGGCCGAAACTTCACTGAGCCGCGGTGGTATAATTCGTCACCAGGCTTTCTCCGGAAACTCGCCCAACAAATCACATCAGGCATGGGAGAAGACGATGACAAAGAAGAATGCGTTCGCGGAAGATCTGATCGGGTTCATCCAGGCAAGTCCTACGGCGTTCCATGCGGTACGGGAGTGCGCCGCCCGGCTGGAAAAAGCTGGGTTCAGCGAACTCGACAGCGCGTCGGCGTGGAAGCTCAAAAAAGGTGGAAAACATTTCGTCCGACAGAACGACTCCGCGCTTCTCGCGTTCGTCGTGGGACGTGGAAATCCGGCCGAATCAGGATTCCGGATCGTGGGCACCCACACCGACACCCCCTGTTTCCGGGTCAAACCCCAGCCCGAGATGACCTCCGAAGACGCATATGTGAAGCTGAATACGGAAGTCTATGGCGGTCCAATCCTGAATACCTGGATGGATCGCCCGCTTTCGCTTGCAGGGCGGGTTGTACTGTCGGGAAAAGCCCTGCTGGACCCCCAAGCAGTTCTCTTCGATTTCCGCAGGCCCGTTGCGATCATCCCAAACCTGGCGATCCACATGAATCGGGATGTAAACGATGGGGTGAAGTTGAACCGGCAGGTGGACATGCTTCCCCTCATTGGTCTGACGAGCGGAAAGTTCGAGAAAAGGGGGTTCTTTCTCCAGCTCCTGGCACGGGAAATGAAGGTCAAACCCGATCGGATTCTTGACTACGACATGTTCCTCTACGAGCCAGAAGCAGGCAGTTTCGTCGGGTTCGAGGGCGAACTGATCTCGGCTCCGCGGCTGGACAACCTGGCCTCCACCCATGCCGGCCTTGAAGCCTTGAAAGCGACGGATGCGGGGAAGGCTGTCAACGTTCTTGCCGCATTCGATAACGAAGAGGTGGGCAGCTCCACAAGACAGGGTGCCGGTTCCCCGATGCTCGCGACACTTCTCGAACGCGTTGTAATTGGTCTTGGCGGTTCCCGGGAGGATTTTTTCAGGGCGAAGGCCCGATCGATACTGGTTTCTGCCGATGCCGCCCATGCAGTACATCCCAGCAAAGGGGAAAAATGCGATCCGACGAACCGGGTCCTCCTCAATCGTGGTCCTGCGATAAAGGTTGCCGCCAGCCAGAGCTACACGACCGATGCCCCCACGGCAGCCATGTTCGAATCCCTTTGCCGTGCGGCCAAGGTTCCCGTCCAGCGCTTCCTCAACCGCTCCGATGAGCGGGGCGGGTCCACGATAGGACCGATTTCCTCCGCCAACCTTGACACAAGGGCTGTCGACGTGGGAATGCCGTTGCTTTCGATGCATTCGATCAGGGAACTCGCGGGCGCAAATGATCCAGGATATTTCATGAAAGCCCTTCGGGAGTTCTACCGGGTCTGAAATCATTCCGTATCGCGAGAGATCTTCCTGGAATCCAGGGAAGTTATTGCCGATCTATCTTCCAGGGTTCGGAAATGCGGAAATCGTACCGGGGGAAGGGAACCTGGATCCGTTCAATGGACTTGCCGGGCCCCCCCGGAAAAACTGATGGAACCTTCTGCCGCTGGTTTCCGGGAAGCCCTGGGGAGGTCGGAAGATGGTTGCTTTGGTCATTGTTATGTTGATGTGTCTCCTGTTTCCGGGACCGGTTTTGGCTGGGGAAACCGTCGCCGGGGCGAACATCACCCCCGAGACTTCCCTCAAGCTCGTCTTGTGCGAACGCCTCAAATCGGGATATGTGAAACCGAAGGAGCGCGTTCATTTCCGGGTTGACGAAGATCTCCTTGACCCTGCCGGAAACGTCCTGATCAGGAAGGGGACCCCGGCTTTCGGGACGGTTCTGAACTCCAGAAAGGCCGGAATCCTGGGACGGCGGGGGGCACTCGACGTTTCGGTCGATTTCACGACTGCGGTCGATGGGCAGAAGATTCCTCTCAGGGCAAGCAAAGCGACCCACCGGGGCGGGGGCGACAGGGGCCTTACTGCTGCCGGAGCTATTTTTGTTGCCTGGCCCTTGGCGTTCTGCAAGGGATCGAATGTCACGATCGATGCGGGAACCAGCTTCTTCGCCTTCTCGGACGGATATGCCAAGGTCACAGCAGGATTGACCCAGGGGAAAATGCCAGGGAAAGCGGACTGCATTGAAGGGGCGAGGGACCCTGCCGCTCTGGGCTCGGCCTCTTCCACCCCGAATCACCAGAACGGCGTTGGTCCAGTTTACGAGGCTTCCCCTGCAGCCCTTCCGGCAGGATTGAGGGCCATCACCCTTCAGAACGGCGACAGGGTGACAGGGAGATTACTGGGCATGAAAAACGGGGTCTACGAGATTCAGTCGAGCATGGGAACCTTGAGGATCCCCGAAAAGGAAGTTCGGAGCATCATCTCCGGAAGCGCTCCGCCGGTTGTCCCGACGACGGAGAAATTCAATCCCGACCTCCCTCCTCGCCACGATTTCCTTCAGAAGCCCAGGAAGAGCTGAAGGGCTGAAGGGCGAAGAAGGGCAAGGGTTCTGAAGCGTGGGGGGTCTTCCCGGGGGGCGGGGCGTGTTCGCTTCACCTCGAGAGGTTTCTCATCCAGGAGCCTCCGCGTTCCCGACATCGGAAAAGGAAAGCCTTTGTGATTGATTCCATGGCCATTCCGAGGAAGGCCCCCGGGAGTCCGTAACCGCAACGGACCCCGAAAAACCAGGATGCCGGAATTCCCACGAACCAGAACGAGAACGCGGTCATCAAGCTGATTGCGAGTGCGTCACCGCCCGCACGCAGGACGAAGGCGTAGACCACGATCGCCCCCTCGAAGGGAAGAACAAGGGCGAACCAGCGGATCAACCGTCGCGCGAGTTCCCCTACCGTGGGATCGACCTTGAAAAACCATGTGTAGGGCCATGAAGACAGGCACATCAATATTCCCATCCCGATCGCCCCGAGGATCGCGAGACGGAGTCCATGCCCGACCACGATCCGGGTGGTGCGGAAACGCGCGGCCCCGAGGAACCTGCCCGCCATGATGGAGGAAGCCGTTCCCAGCGCTCCGAGTGGGATGTAGCCGAGACTCCGGATCCCCATGAACATGAAGTAGGCGGCCAGGGCCGACTCCCCGAGGACTCCCACAACCCGCGTATAGGCAAGGGAAGCAGCCTGCCAGAAAAGGGCGTCGAGGGTGATGGGCCAGGTCAATCTTCCGATGCGGATCGCCATCTCCCGGGAGATGTTCTTCATCCCCCCGAGGTCGAAACCCTGGTCCGCGAAGGAATGGTGGAAGAAAGCCCAGACAGCAACAAAAAACCCGACGAAATGAGCGATGCAGGTGGCAAAAGCCGCTCCGGAAACGCCCCACTTCGGAAGTCCGCAATACCCGTTGATCAGGAGGATGTTCAGAACGGAGTTGGTCACGAGGGCTGCCAGCGAACATACGACCGGGGTCCTCGTGTCGCCCAGGGCCCGCATGATTCCCGTCAGGACGAACGTCAGGAGGACGGCGGGAACGCTCAAGAGGACTATCTTGAGGAACCATGCCCCCACCCCGGCAATTGCCTCGTTCCCATTCGCAAGCCAGCTGGAAAGGGGAAAGGCGGAGATCCAGAGCAGGATTCCGGAGCCGACACCGAGTGCGAGGCACAGAGCAGACCCTGTTGCGGCAAGCTCCACGATCCTGTCGCGATTTCCCGCTCCCCGGAACTGCGCCGCCAGGATCGCCCCAGCGGAAGCCACCGTCCCCGCGAGAGTGTTGGCGAAGAAGAGTATCTGGCTCCCGATCCCGACTCCGGAAATCGCGGTTTCGGCAAGGGCACCCACCATTATCCGGTCGAGAACGCCCAGGAGCGAATAAGCGAGTGCCTGGAAAACGAGGGGACCGGCGAGTCCAAGGGCCTCCCGGCCCAGACGTCCGTTGAGGAGCCTTCCAAAATGCCGGCCATCCGCCATGCCGGCGAAAATACTTCATTACCGTCCCCAGATCAAGTCCAGGGATTTCCGCAAATCCCGCGATGGGTTTTCGGGTTCCTTCCTCGCGTGCGTTCCTCGGATTGACACGTGGCTCACCGTGCCATGGCGGACCGGGCGTCCCCAGTGAACCTCAAACCTGAAGAGCGGAAAAACAGATTTCCTGGTGGTCTTCGTGTCCTTCGCGTCTTTGTGGTAATCCTTCGATAACCCAGGGTCGGGGCCAATGGTCAACGGAGGTTGAGGGCGATATTTACGGCCAGGGCAAGCCAGTTGAGAATTATCAGGACCACCACGACCCGGAAAAGGCGGGCTTCCTTCTCGGCATCGCCGGTAGCCCCTTCCGCGGGAGTTGCCTTTCTGGCCGCCTGCGCTGGGGGGCGGGCTTCCCGGGCCATGACCTGGGCCTGGAAGCTCTTTTCCTCCTCCGCGATGAGCTCCTCGAAGGGAACCGACTTTCCCATGATCACCGAAAGGTTCTTCGCGGTCTGTTGGGCCGCGTCCTGGAGGATTTCCGCCACTTGTCCCGATTGCTGCTTCATGAACCGGAAGATCGTCCGAAGTATCTCGCGATCTGGGTTCGAGCTGAGCAGGACTCCCATTTTCTGTATCAGCTCCGGGGAGGTCTCCCGTTCGAGGGCCTTGAGGAGTGTGTCCCGGACGACCATGAAGTCGACCTGGACGCAGATCGGAATGGCCATCGCCCGCTGCTTCGGTTGCGATGAGCGGAGCATCTCCGAAACGAGGCTCCGGACCTGTTGGCGGTCGAGGTTGATGAATGCCTGGGTCGCATGGAAGCGGATCTTGCCTTTCTGGCTTTGCATCAGCTTGGGAAGGAACACGCCGAGATGATCGGGCTGGAGCATGACGAGGGCATCGATTGCGGCGCACACGACCACCGGATCCTCATGGTCGAGATAACCCGGAACAAGCGCTGCATCCTCGAAACTTCCGTATCGTCCAAGGAGTCGGATGACGGCTGCCAGTTCTTTTCCTCTCGTGGTTTTCAGCAGGTCGGGGATGCGCCCCCGGAAGGCGGGGAATCCTTCGGCGGGAAGATCGTTGAGGAAGATGATTCGCTCGTGTGGGCCCATCGCTTCGAATGCGGAAGGCGAGGCCGGTTTGTCGGGAAGCGGTGCTGGGGGAACGGGGGTAGTCGATGGCAGGGGCTCGGCGGGTGAACCCGGCTTCTCCTGGGGATCCGTTTCCTCCCCGATCGATTTCGCCTTCTGAAGATCCTCCGAGGCGATCTTCTCTCTCACCGAATCGATGAAATCCTGCGGGGACGTGGTTATCTGCCGCGTTTTGTACAATGCAAGCACGACCTGGATTATGAGACCCTTCACGAGGTCCCTGTGCGTATCCTGGAGGGTCTTGTAGACCCGGTAGAGCTTGAACGTGAGCTCCGGAGTGGCGCCAGCGCAGAAAAGAGGGCTCGCCCTCATCAGGAGGTCGGAATCGAGGGTTTCGCCCACGAACCGCAGGAGGTGGCATTCGAGTTCCCAGAAAGGCAACCCCGCTGCGTGATGCAAGGCGATTGCCTGCTCGACCGGGTTTTCCGAGAACAGGAGGGGAAGAAGGTGCTCGAGGGCGTCAGCTGGGTTGAATCGGTACAGGATCCGGGCGGCCTTTCCCCGAAGAGCCGGGCTCGGGGAGGAAAGAAAAGCCCTGGCCCTTTCCTCCAGATCGGGGGATCCCAGCCGTTCGAGGGCCTCGAGAGCGGATTCTACCACGGGACCTTCCTGCGTCTCCGCAAGAAGTGACCGGATTGGCCCGAAATCCTCCTGTCCGCCGAAGGAGCCGACGAAACGGAGGAATGTCGGGAGGATCCGTCCCGGCCACTCGCTCCATCGCGCCTTTCGCAATGCGGTCAGCCAGGTCGGGGAAAGGTCCTTCCCGACCTGCGAAATGACCACCGCCGTTTCCTCGAGTTTCTCCGGCCGAAGAAGAATGGCCTCCGGAGAGACTCCATCCGCTGATAGGGGCTTTCCCGCCAGCTCCCCCGAGATCTTCCGGAGGGTTTTCCTGACCTGGAAGGCAAGGACGGGGCTCTTGATCCGGAGAAGCGCTCCATGCAGCGCTTGGGTGATCGATTCGGACGGGGAGCGTTTCTCCAGATCGTCCAGGGTTTCCAGAACGAGGGCTCCCACGCCGCTCGTCAGGGAAAAGGAAATGTGGTTCAGGCCCAGGATCGATTTTGAGGTCGTCACGGTGTTTCCCCCGTTTCCCCTTCATGGCTCCCGCGGATCCGGGAGCCAGATGGAACGTATCGCTCGAAGGGTTCAGGCATTGTGCTTTTCGATCGTCTCCCAGGCGGACTTCTCATCCTGGGCCTGGGTCGCGAAGAAGAAGAAACCCGCCATCTCGAGGATGGCGAGATGATGTGAGTTCAGGCCAAAGGCGGCCAACGGAAGGTCCCGTTCGTCGACCGTTTTCGTGGCGAGGCCGACAAGGGTTGCCGCTCCGGGGCTGTTGATGACCTCGGTGGCGCTGAAATCGATGATCACTCCGCGTATCTCCGGCTTGAGATTCTGGTCCAGGAATGATTTGACCGACTCGCTTCCCTCCTTGTCGAGATAACCCGAGATCGCAATCCTGATGACGTTCTTTTCGATCGAATTCTTGAAACCGAATTTCTGGATCATTGTCACTTCCCCGTCGCTGGATTTGATTCTGACTGTCCGGGAGATTTGAGGAGGTTCCCAAGGCTCTCCTCGAGCCTTTTCCTGAAAGGGTTCTGGGGAAACTGGATGGGAAATCGGGGCAAGGGCGCTGGAGAGAAGGAAACCGGGGACTTTCTCAGGAACAGAGGCAGGGCCTGTGTTTCCCCAGCATCTCCCCGGTTCAGGCCGAACCCGAGGATTCCCGCGAGGATTCGTCCAAAGGGAAGGATGGGAACGAAACGGAACCGGATGGCCTTCAGAGAAAGCGCTCCCAGGGTCTGTTCGGGGACATTCCCATTTTCGGTCGTCTTTTCCGTCTTTCGGGAGGAAGTGACCGGCTCCCCCGAATCCTTGAGGGTTTCGAGAATCACCAGACGCTTTCCTCCACTTCCAGCTGGTTGTCCGGTTCCCAGGTCACCGGAACCGGATTGCGAAAAGGCGGGAGTGGCGATGGAGATCGAAAGTACCAACCACGGCAAAAGGACTCTCCACGGCAGCTTCATTTCCCCCTCCCCCTTTCTTTCCTCATTCCGTTTCCGTGGTCATGGGTTGCCCCATCCCGGAAGGCTGGGCCGGATTCACGGTCGCCCCGCTCGGAGATCCGCTTTCGACCGGGGCTTGGCTGGGAGTCTTCTTCGAGATGGCTTCCTGATCTGATTTGTCAACGGTCCCATCCTTGTTGACGTCGGCAATCCTGAGGATCTGGGGTGTCGGCTTTCGGCCGGAGGAGACGAAATCCTTCATGGCCGTCTCATCCTTGGAATCGACGTTTCCGTCACCGTTGAGATCCCCGACCGGGTATTTCGGATCCGCCGGGAACACCTTGCGCCTTCCGTCGACGGCTTCCTGGAGCATCCTCCGGTCAGTGTCGTTCACGAAGCCGTTTCCGTCGAGGTCGTAGGCAGGAATGTAGGCGATGAACCTGCCGATATCGAATGAGCGGAGGTCCTTCTCGTCGACGACCCCGTCTCCCGTCAGGTCACCCCAGACCGCGATGTGATCCTTGACAGCATTCTGGATAGCCCGGTTGTTCTGTGCGATGAGATCCTGGGCACCCAGGACACCGTTGATGAGGCCCTGTATGACCTTCGATCCCGCGAGAATTCCCTTGACGACGAGAGATTTCTCGATCTCGGCCAGAAGGAGTCCATACTCGTACATCGCCTGGGACAGCGCGGTGGTGAGTTCCAGGTAGATCTTTGCGGCTTCAATCCCCGCGATGACCGGAAGAGCCATTATCTTCGCCTGGAATTCCAGGATCTTCTTCTGGATCTCGGCGAGCTTCTTGATGTTGTCGATGAGTCCCGACCATTCCAGGTTGAACTTCCCCACGATCCCGAGGAAGCTGACCGAGGTCTCGTAGCTTTTCTGGCCCGTCGTGGGCTCTCCCGACTCGTTTCCGCCGAGCGCCTCCTCGGCGGTGGTGGAGCCCTGGGTTGCCGGGTCATCGGCCCCGGCCGCGGCAAGTTTCTGCTCTTCCGTTTTCTGGGCTTCGTTCAGGGAGACATAGCCGGTTGCCCATTTCGTGACATCCTCCTGGGTCGGGGAGGTGAGCCCCCAGAAAGCTTTGATCTCCTTGATCTTGTCATCGAGGATCTTCTTTACGGTTCTGACAACCTGGTCCCTTCTGTCCTTGGCCAGGATCATGTCGTTTGTTTCCGCGAAGGCCGCGGAAGCGAAAAGGAAACCAGCGAGAAACACCATGAAGAAACGTTTTCGGTTCATATTCCTCCTCGTACCATCTTGCCGATCCGGGCAATCGGTCCCCCGGAGGTCGGCTGAATTCCGTTCATTGGGACCCCGATCTGGGAGTCCCACCATCCCACCAGTCGGAGAACGAGATGTTGGATGGGGTGAGAAACGACCTGAGGCAGATTTCCCGGTTGGACTGCCTCGGATCATCTGATTTGAGAGAGATCTCCACATACAGGTGCTTGCTCTCGAACGCATTTCCCGCGAAACTCTGGGGGAGCTTCAGGGGAACGCAGTTGAACTGCCTCATCCGGGGAACGAGGTGTTCTCTTTTGACGGTCTTTCCGGAAATCCGGTCCTGGGTGATTTCCTCTATGAAGAATTCGTTCAGATCAGAGGTTCCACCGGGCATGATGCTGAAGGAATCCGTCCAGAGAAGGCGGGGCTGGAGCTTGCCGTCCCTGACGATCATATCCCGGCGGAAGAAGGTTATCGAGTGGGAGGCGGTTTGCCTCAGGAATCCATCGGACATCCAGGAGCCTTCGGGACCTGGGGGTGGGAGGAAAGCCGCAGCGGAGGCGTTCTCAAGGTCTTGTGGAGAGGCGGGACCAAGGACCATCCCTGTGCAACCGAGGAGGCTTTTCCTCATCGCGAAGAAAAGATTGTGAATCCCGCGAACCGCATTCAGATAGTCGTTTCCTTTCGTCGAATTCCTCATTCCCTGGACCAGGAGAATCAGGAGGCATTGGAGGATCAGGGAAACGATCAACATGACCACAAGAATCTCCATCAACGTGAAACCGCGCCGATTCATGAGCCACCCCCGGCTCTTCGCTCCGAGCGCAGGAAAACCATCGTCCGATGGGAGTGCATTGGCTCTGCTTGCGTTGATTCCCCGGGAATCCGCCATTTGATGGTGATCAGGACCGGGGTCACCTCCGGGAGGGTTCCCGAAGTCACTTCCTCGGTATCAAGGACACGGATGGATCTTTCCGAGAAGGCTTTGTCGAGCGGAGAGACGAAAAGGGCCACCCGCGTTCCATCTGCGGAAGCGGTTCCAAGTGCAACCGCGACTGGAATATCGGAGGGGGCTGAAAGGTTCTGTTTGATCGCCTCCTCGTTCGCCTTGAGAAGCGGAATGAGTTTCTTTCCGACGAGATAGGTGGGATTGGAGGACAGATCGAGGAGTTGCTCGGAGATTTCGGTGGCGTAGTTCGTTGCCATTACTTCGAAGATGGAGACCTTGGCTGCGTAGTTGGTCTGGGAGAACATCCCGTACAGCGTCGGAAAGATGATTGCCAGAAGGAGAAGGGTCAGGGCGGTTTCGATCAGGGTGAAACCTGGTTTCTTTGGTTTCATTGGTTTCATCGGCTCAATCCCCCTGGTCCGTTCCCGGGTCTCCCGGACCGAAGACGATCTCCCGATTGAAATCGTCGAGCACGAAAGCGTATTCCCTGAAATCCGGCCGGCTGGTTCCCGGTTCCCAGGGCCTCGAGGGGTTGAACATCGGGTTGTAGGTGATCTGCCCGCCAAGTGGAAAATCCGTCATCGTCGATGTGGGGGCCTGGGGAGAGGCGGGTTGAAGCCTGTATACCGCACATCCCCCGAAAATGTTCATCTGCCCCTTCACCTGAGGATCGCTCGACTCGATCTGGCCGACAGGAGGATCGGCAGGACCGCTGCGGCAAAGGGCGACCAGATAAGCTTCAAGGGGGGATTCAAGGTTCGGGGGGATCCGGATGTTGCCTGTGCAGCTCACCAGGGAGAAAAGATGCCTATTGGGGAGCTCACCGGGCCGATCTTCAGAATGGTCACCGGTGATGGTCTTCTTGACGTTGATGTTTCCCTTGAGAAGGATCAACATCCCCGAGTTCTTGAGAATTACGGGCCTGTCGATTGTGAGATCCCTTCCTCCCGTGTCGAGCAGGAAGATCCCGGGCCTCGAGAACTCGTAATAATCCGTCCGGTCGGGGCCGGTCTTTTTGGAAAAAATGCGGTTGGAAAGGACTCCTTCGACCGCTTCGGAGTTGGTTTGCCCCCTCAGATCGATGAAGTGGGTGATCCGGTAGTAGAGGTTCCCGGTGAAAGGATCGGGTGACCGGAGCGCCATTTCGGGATGGAAATGGAGTCTGGGGAGATCTCCGGAAAACAGGGTTTTCCCCGGATCCCCACGGTCGACGGGCTTTCCATACTTCCAGAGGGTGACTCCGGAGGCCTCCCAGAATCCGCAACGCTGGTTTGGATCGGGGTTTTCGTTATAGGGGCACACGAGCCCGGTTTCCCTCAGACCAGCGATTCCATTTTGAAAGAAGCTGGTGAAATCCTCGAAGTTGGGAGTCTGACCCGCCATCATGTCATACAGGAGATTGAAGGGAAGGTGGATGATTCCGCGGGGTTCGGGGAAAGGCCGCGTGAAGTGGTTGATACTGTCGAGGATGGTGCTTCCCGGTTTTGAGGGGCAGGGACGGAAGATGTCCCCGTAGGTGGGGCGGTTCCCGGGCAAAGGAGGAGCGCTCAAAATCTGCGTTCTTGCGACGGTGTCGGGGTCGAGCCGCTCCTGGAAGCCCGATCTCGGCGGGAGAAAAACGTGACTGGCGCTCTGGAGATCGCGATCGTTGGGGAAGCATTCCTGCGCGAACTCCTCGGTGAATCGAAGCAGGATGAGCGCGAGAAAGCGGGCCGAGGCATGCCCGAAGAGGAGGGTGGGGGTGATTTTGGGGAGTCTTCCAAAGGGAAGGATCCAGCTGGAAAAGCAATCCTCCTTTGCGAGAATTGCGCCGCGGTCGGGTTCCTCCTTCGAGGCCGGTTTCAGGTAGAGGGAAAACTGCTTCGAGTAGTCGGCAAAAGTCTGCCCCGCTTCTCCTTCGGAGCAGATCCCGGAAAACTGCAGGGTCATCGAACGGAGGTGATTCTCGACGATCCCTTCGAACGGGTAGTTGGCCGAATAGTAGGAAAAAGGCCGGTTCCTGGGTTTGGGCGCTTGCTCGGAGCTGGCCGGGTTGCTCGAGGAGCTTCTGAACGAAAGAGGTCCGAGCATGAAATTTCCGCTTCCAAAGGGAATGTTCAGGATAGGGCTTCCCTCGACCTCCCTCGGGTTTTGGGCCGGAGCCGGGGTTTCATCGGGATCCCGGTTTTCCCCAAGATAGACCCATCCGCTTCGCTCGAACAGGGAAAGGGTGGACTCGAGCGTGACATCCTGACGCTGCGCCATCTCCTCTGCGGTTCCGGGAAAATGCGACGAGTCAGGGGCCGGGGAATTGAACAGGACGAGCTGGCCGAACCCCGCTCCTCCTGCGGCAGTAAGGTCTTCCGAGGGGTTCTGCCTGACGATGTTGAACCCGTTCGGATCACGGAAGGAAACCGAGAAGAGAGTGAACCGGCAGTAGGGGCCGGGAATCATGCTGACGAGCTTGTAATGTCGTAGTGCCCGTGCTTTCCGTGAGAAGTTGCAGAATCTTACGGTGCAGGAGAGCTCGATCACCCCCTCCTTCTCGACCAGGTCGAAACCGTTCTGGAGGGAAACACGGTCAGGCTGAGAATGGATGGGGAATATCCCCGTCGCGATGATCCTGACATCCATCTGGGTGCAGACGGGAACCCGCTCCGGCTCCGGCCATTTCCCGAGGTTCCGGTTGTATTCCCCCTTCAGATCCCTCAGCCAACCTTCGTTCTCAAGGAAGAGATCGCAATTCGGGAAAGCGCCCGGAGTGCCATACATTCCCTTGGAGTCCAGGATTTTTCTGACCTCGTCCTGATTCTCGTTGAAGTGGTCTGCAAGGAATCCGACCCCGTTCAGTGCCAACGTGCAGGTGACCTCCGAGATCGATCCGGAGTGCATCTCGAAATTCTGGTGCCTCGCCACCATGTTGTAGGAGAAGATGAACAGCGAGAGAACGATGATTGCAAGGAAGGCAACCGCCAGGATGAAACCCCGTCGACTTCCGAGCATTACTGTCATCCCTCCCCCGCTATCGAAATCCGGTTTTCCCGGTCACGTTTCTCAAAGGTCGGGCATTCCCGCCGGAACGGTCTGGAACGTCGAGAGGATCGAGTCCCCCACCGAGGGTTTTCCGAAGCAGAAATCGATGAGTTTTCCGTCCTGGATCAGGACATTTACGTTGAGCTGCCCGATCGTTTTCTGGAAGACGGCGGTTCCGGCCTTGGAGTAGACTTTCTTTCCGCTTTCAACAGCCTGGGCCAGCAAGGTTTTGAGCTGATCGGCGTTCGCGAGCTTCAGGACTGAGACGGCTTCGGATGTGCGTGTCTTGAGGCCTTCCCATGTGGTCTTCAGAAGGCCGACGTAACCGCTTTCCCCTTCGAAGGTTTCGCCGATGCGAGTATAGATCTCCTCGAGAACCGCCCCCGTCTTCTCGTTGATCTTCTTCACGGTTCGGGCGACCTTTTCGTAGGATTCCCTGCCCAGATTGGGGTGTTTCTTCAGATAGTCGTTAACGACGGGAAGGACCACCTCCCTTGCTTTGTCGCCGATGACCTCGCCGCCCAGCATTCCGAGATCCATCGCGGCTCCGGAGACCATCGCGGTCTTTCCCGATTTCAGGACGTCGATCTGGGCCCTGGTCGATCTCAAGGTGTCTATCCGGTTGTCGATGACAGCTTGGTGCCAGTCGCCCGCGGGGTATCTCGCTTTTTCCGCGGTAAGGGCTTTGATTTCCTGATCGATCAGGCCGATATCGATCGCGGCGTTGCCGGAGCCCTCGAGAAAGTAGACGGGGAGATCCACAACGAACTTGGCGATCTGCTTTCCGTATTTGGCATTCCCGAAGATCTTCTTCGAGATGTCGCCCACCGCCTTGTTCGAGCCAAGAGCTTCCGCCCCGGCCCCTCCGGCAAGTCCGATCAGCAGCGATGACCAGGCTGACTGGATGACGTCCTTCTTCAGGTCATCCGTCGTGTAACTCTCGGCTTCGAGATCGTTGAGCTTGCCGGTCAGCTCGTCACATCTGGCCTTGAGGGCTGGATCGCCCGACGCCTGATACTGGCTCCAGGTCGACTGGAGTTCGGACCTCACCGCATTCTTCTGGTCGTCGATCTTGACCAGATGCTGGTTGAGGAAGTTTTGGGTTGCGCCAGCGGCGGTCTTCCCGGCCACTTCAGAAACGAAATACTGGGTCGCCAGCTTGGCCCCGGCGACGACGAAGGGTTTCGCCGTCGTCCAGGCCGCCTGGATGGCCGGCTTCGCACAGAATTCGAGAGCCTGGGCAACCGGTTTTACCAGTTTGAGGGACTCGATCGCGGGTCCGATGGGGATCGCCTTCAGGGCTCCACCCGCAAGTCCGGCAAGCGGGCCTCCCAGCAACGGAATGGCCGAAAAGACCCCCTGGAGGACCCCGTCGCCGACTCCCGAGACGATGCAGTCCCGGAGAATCCTGGCGTCGTCCTTTGGAGGCTGACGGAAGTTGTTCATTCGCTTTTCGTAGAGATAGTTGATTCCTGCCGACGTGGCTCCCGACAACAGCCCGACCGCGACTCCGGTGAGGATCACTGCCGCGATAGTGCCGCAGGGTCCACTGAACGAGTCGGCGAGAAGTCCACCGGTTTGGAAGAGGGCGGTGATGATCGGAGTTGCGATGAACCCGACCGCGGCCGGACCGAAAGATTTCAGGCCGATCCAGAACAGATTCTCTATCCAGGACATCTGGGGCGTCGATGAAGCGACCGCGGGGGTTTCCGAAGCGGTGCTCATTGCCGGGTTCTGAACGACATCATCTCCGGCGGGCGATTCGACCGGCTCTTCAGTTCCCTTCAGCTCGTCGAGAAAGCTCCCGGGTTTCGAACTGTCCGCGCAAAGCTGCATCGGAGCGGCCTGAAGAACCTGAAGAAGGGAGCCATGCATGGTGAAGAGCATGCTGAAAACCAGGAGACTGGCGAGGAAACGTTTCTTCTGGCAATTCATCCTGAACATGATTTTTCTCCCTGTTTCATTCGTAAATGTTGCAAAGCGGGTTTCTTTCGTTCGAGGTCACCGGTAAGACGCCGGATGGGTGCAATCTGTTACCCCGATTTTATTTTCCTTCCCCGTCGGGTTCATCCTCGAGGACCGGCCAGCGCATCGGCTCTGATGAAGTCCCCGGGGGTTGAACGAGAGGTGCGGGTGACGCAGACTCGACCGGGCCTTTCGAGACGGGGTTCTCCGGCTGGGAAGCAGCGAACGTAACCTGAGGGGTGACCGGTGTCGGGGAATCTGGCGCGTCAGGGGTTGAAGGTACTTCATTCGTTACCGAGGCTGCGCCCGCGAAGGCGGTGTTCGTTCCGTTCGAAGCAGCCTTCCCCTCGGTTTCGTTTGCCGGCGGCAGCTCTTTGACCTTCAGCCCGGTGGCGGGATCGATGCCAAGTGTCTGGCCGGGCTTCAGGATGAAGTTGGCCATGGTGGCGCAGTCGGGGAAAACCTCGGCATTTCCCTCGAGGAGGGAGACATCTCCCCGGCCATGGTCGAGGGCGAAAACGATCAACGTTCCGCGCACGCCGATGACGGCCAGCGGAACCTTGATCCGCATGGGTTCGGTCAGAATGGTGAAGGATGCGGTCACCTTCCCGTTCGAGATGTCGAAACCCGATTCCCGGATCAGGCATTCCCCATTGCCGCGAAGCGAAACCGAGAATCTTCCGGGATATCTCAATTTCAGGACCGAAGCCGCATCAGTAAGGCGGGCGGAGGAGGGAAACCCGATACGGGTTTCCGGTTTTCCCGCGGCAATCGAGGCTCCGGTCGCGTCTGAAAGCGTCACCGAGTCGGATTCGGCGAAGGCGAACAGGGCCCCGTCAGGGATCGAGGGGGACCGCCCGTTTTTCATGAAAAAGATCGCGAAGATGGTGAAGAAAAGAGTGATGAACCAGAGCGCGAATGCTGCCGCAAGCCTGGGCGAGAGCCAGGAGACAAGGAAGCCGCTTTCGGGGGCTGCAGACGTTTCGGGGTTCTTCGCGCCAACGGGTTTGGAGGCCGGAAAAGCTCTCGCCATCACCGCATCGCTCATGGCCGCGAATTCCGCGGGACCGGGTTCCAGTCCGGCGAGCTTCTTCCGGGTTTCGAGGACGAAAGCGAGCCTGGCCTGGCAATGGGAGCATCCCTTGATGTGTTCCTCGAGTCTTGCGGGAAGACGGGGAAACGTAGGAACTGGGGCTTCGTTGAGCCAGTTCTCGAATTCAGGGCATTCCACCGGATTTCGCCTCCTCGGATGCCTTCCCCAAAGCCCGGCAAAGAACCTTTCGCAGGCTTCCTTCGGTCAACCCCGTGATCTTCGCAATCTCGCCGTAGGACAGTTCGTCCACGCAGCGCAGTACCATCACTTCCCGCTCGATCGGTGTCAGTCCCGCGAGAATCCCGATCCGCTCCGGAAAACCCTCTGTGGACTCCTGGCCGGGTGAAGAAAGGTTCCGCAGTCTATCCTCGCCCGGGAGAACCGTCTTCTTGTCCGTGGGGTTCTTCCTCCTGATGAAATCGATCGCGGTCCGGCGGGTGATCGTCAGCAACCAGTGGATGAAGCTTCCCTCACCCCTGAACGAGGCAATTCCATGGAACGCCTTGATGAATGCCTCCTGAGCGATATCCTTGCTTTCATCCCGGTTGCCGATCAGGGAGACGGAATAACCGATAACACGACCGAGATACTTCCTGAAGAGAAGGGAAAAGGCATTCCGGTCACCCCGCTGGCAACCGCGAACCAGTTCCCCGTCATCGGGGAGATCCGGTCTGTCCGACATGGGTGGTTCGATTCCCTTTCCGAGAGCTATGACGCCGATTCTTCCGTTTTTGTTACCCTGACTTTTTCAAAAAGGATTCTATTCCGTCGCCCATGCCTTCCTCAAGTAAAATCTCCTGATCGAATCAGGTTTTTGGGGGATCGGCCTCCCGGATGACGGCTCCGTTCTTCTCGCTCATGATCAGGATCGAGAACTTTTCGACCTGCTCGAGGTCATTGGTGCTCAAGGAGGCGAAGTCGAACCGGCCACGGAGGTCGGAGTAACCGTCCTTGTAGAATCTGACCGCTCCATCCTTCATCCGCGCATATACCTTTATGTAGGCTCGCGAAACGGGTTCCCGGCCGCCCTCCTTTGCCACCCGGACCTGGCCATAATTCCCGGCAACCTGGATGTCCATGGAATGTGCGTAGTAGGCCTGGGATTTCGTTGCTCCTTCCGCCGTTATCTCCACCATGACGTTGGTATCCCTGAATTCTTCGGGAAGGGGAATCTCGGCCGTCCCGGTCCCGCCCGGGATCTTTCGGACGACCGATACGTTGGGGTGGATGATCGAAAACCGCCCGGTGACTTCCTGGACGAAAGGATTCTTCGAGAAGAGCAGCTCGATGTCCATGACGTAGTAGTTGATCGTGCATGACTCCAGATTCTGGTGATTCAACCTGATGATGCGATTTTCGACCTTGAAATCAAATCCCGGTTCGCGGGAGGCACGCATCGTCTGGACCTGGGAACGGTCCTCTGGATCGGACAACCCCGGGATCTTCCCCCTGCTCTCCTCGACGTGGGAGACGATTTCGAGGAAGCATGATCGCCAGCGGTCGACGGGATGATCGACAAGACCGCGGGCGATCGCCAGCGCCTCCTCGGGTTCGTTCCGGAAGAGGGAAAGGTAGGCCTGGAGATACTTGTACTGGATCGTTCCTGTCAGCTTCGGGGCCCTGACGCGACCGAAGAAATCGAGGGCTTCCTGGATCCTTTCCTGAAGCAGCATATAGTAGGAGACAGGTAGGAAGTCCTCCTCCTCGAGCTTTGGTTTGTATTTCAGGAGTCCGAGGAAGAGCTCGAACTGTTTTGCCAGTTGACCGTTCCGGATGGTCCCCTCCTTCCCGAGAGGATGGGCCCTGGCATTGACCAGCGGCCAGTATTCCCTGTGCTGATACTGGTGCCGCGCAACGGGATCGATGCTCAGGATCGGGCTCTCGATGAAAAGCCCGCATCTGGACGCGAAACTCGAGTGTTTCAGGAACTCCCGGATTACGTGGGGTTCGTCGTGGAAGAGCCCGAAAGACCAGATGGTGTCGTCATAACGGTGCCTGGACTCCAGGAGTGAGATCACCTTCCGGAAGAACCCCTTCTCCCTCAGTCTGAACGCAACCAGCGACAGGTCGAGCCTGTCCAGATTGGCTTCATTCAGGAACCCGAGGACCTCCTCGTTGCCCGCATACTGTGAAACGAAATCCCAGGATGTCCTGTCGAACCTCGTGGGCTCCTCGACGACCCGAAAGACGAATGGCGCGGCTGCCCCGATCAGGGATCCATTCTGTGAAACGTGGATGGGGAAATGGGAATGCGTTCCAGGAGAGGGGAAGTAGAAGAAATACTCGAAGGTCTGCGTCGAGAACGGTTCGAGCTGGAAATCGACGCTCTTCGTGTAGAACCCGCTCAGAACCGGTACCGCGCCCTGGGGAATCTGGAAAAGTGCGGAGACCTTCCGCCGGCCCGAGGTCGGATTGGTGATGACCGCCTGGCACCCGTAGACCCGGCCTGGCTGGAACTCCTCGGTTACGAACTTGTCAAATCTCTCGTTTCCCTCATGCCGGTAACGGTCATTCAGATCGAAAAAGTTCTGGCTGGTCAGGATCTCCTGCGGTTTCTCCGGAAGAGGGGCATCCTGGACCTCCTTGTGGAAAACGATCGCCCCGTTTCCAGGCCTGAGGGTCATCCTGGCGTTCTCGTATGCGACATCATGTTTCCCCGGTTTGAACGGGAGGTCTGTGACGGAAAGGGCGAACATCATCTCGGTGAAGTTCCGGGAAGCTTCGGCGAGTTTTGAGGAAAGGAACGGCTTTCCCTCCGGATGGAGGGCATACTCGCGCCAGAAACCGTTCACCGTCACCAGCGCTCCGGTCTGCTTTTCGATGGGCAGCCGGTAATAGTTGTTCTCGACCCATTCCTCCGTCTTGTCGAGTTGCCGAAAGAACTGGGGAACCGCCCTTCGGCGGAATTTCTCCTTGGCGGTCCCATCCTCATCCTGGATTGGAGGGAAGTCTCCGGAAACTCCGGCACCAAGTGCGAAAGGTGCGACCAAATCGGAAACAGCCGCGAACTCCTGGCGAGGCGCCGGGTGACTCTTGTCCTCCGAGGAAAGGCGCGAAAGGAGTCCTCCCCTGCGCGGGGCGGAGGCGGCGGGGGCCGGTGTCGGACATGCTGGAGGTTTTGGAACCGCCTTCTTGAGAGCCTCTGACAGACCGAGCCTGTCGGAGGTTTCGAGAGCGCTCCCCTTCAGGGCGGTATCGAAAAAGTGGTTGAACCTTTCCAGGTTGGGGGGATTGAGATCGTCCAGGTCCCTGACGTGGCGGGCGATTCCATCTCCCCTGTCCTTGATCCGTCGCGAGAGGAGGATACGCTCGACGACGTTCAGACGGTGGAAGTTCCAGGGCTGGAGGAATCCGGAAAGGTCTTCCCCGAGAAGCCAGGAATCGAGGAAAGTCCTGTCCTTTTTGTCGGCGATGAAGGGAAGGATGACGGATTCGAAGAAAGCCTGATCCTTGCGGAAAAGGAAGAAATTCAGTTCGTGACAGGCATATTTCGAGTAGAGTTCCCGTTTCTTCTTCAGCTCCAGATCGGGCCAGGAAAGGATGAAGGCGAACTCCTGGAAGGTGGTGTCCGGGTTCAGTGCTGCGAGCAGACCGTGAGCCCGGGAAAGAGAGTCGTACAGCTCCATTTTTGATGTGGTGATGTCCGTCAGGCAGAAAGGTTCCGAGGTCGTGACGAGGGAGATGTTCTTCCGCTCCGTGAAATGCCTGGAGGGATCCAGCGGGCGGGTCTGGCGAAGGTCCGAAAGCCCGACCACCGAGGAGGGCAGGGAGATCTCCCTTGAAACCGCGCCCGATGGGTCTTCCATGACGACGATGATGTGCTGTCGCGAACCGATTCGATCCAGGGTGATCGAAACCGCGCCGTTGGAATCGGGTTTCAGATTGGCGACGACGATGGCCGGCTCGGCGAGAAAGTCGAAGTTTGAGAATGCCCGGTCATCGGCGGGAGGCGGCGGGGGGCTGGGGAGATCGGCCAATGTCCCCATTTCCGCACAAGGGGAAGGGGCCTTTCCCGCCCATGAGTCTCCCTCTCCGGCATCCTTCCGGTCGGTCTCCGTTTTCCTGATATTCCATGGATTCAGAAGGAGGCTCGGCATCTTGAGCATGTTTCCCGGGAAGGTCCGGGAATACTTCCGCTCCAGTATGTAACGGTACTCGTCGCCGATGTTTCGCCCCGAAAGATACTCGTTTTCCCTCGGCGTCAGATTGGCGCGGAAAAGCCATTCCGTACAAGGGATTCCAAGCCCGAAAAACGGGTCGAAAGCTGGAACGAAACGCGTCGCGAAGATGTGGACCCGGGTGCGGGGACCGGAATGCCGGACCCTGACCGTTATTGCTGTCCGATCCTTGTTCAGTTCAACTTTCGGGATGTGCGACGTGGGCGTTCCCGTCATCTGCAGGAGCCTTGCGGGGGAGAAGGCGAAAGCCCCGGTTTCCAGGCCTCCGGAGATCCGGATGGTGATTAAGGCTTTCTCCTTTTTCAACCACAGATCGTAATCTCCCGGCGGGAGGTTGTCGAGGACGATATACCCGTCCTGGATTCTTGCATGATCGGCAAGGTCCGAAACGAAAACCCCATTCCTCGTCTCCAAGATGGAAACAAGATCGGAGAGCGGGGTTCCCTGATGGTCCAGAATTGGCACCAGAACTGGTTTCCCGACGGTCCCGTGAATGTCGGAAGGGTACGACCGGCGGTCGGAGAGCAGCTCCCATTCCTTCGAGGTTC
>CAYRYU010000016.1:39411-42286 GCA_964428355.1 uncultured bacterium | reverse complement strand
ATGTCGGAAGGGTACGACCGGCGGTCGGAGAGCAGCTCCCATTCCTTCGAGGTTCCCTCGGGGTCGACGGCCCTGACCCGGGCGATGTTCTTCAATTCGCCGAGGATGATGGATCCGTCATTCCCCGTCTGGAGGGGGATTTCGATGAACCGGCGGAAATCGCGGGACCAGAAGGAAATCCGGACGGCAAGATCCGGTTTGACCTCCCCGGCTTTCCCCCGGACCTCGACCACATACTTCCCGTCGATTTTCCGAAGGAAAAGATCCTGGAACTTCGCGGTCCTGTCGATTCCGTTCAGCTCGAATGATCTCGTCATCGTGAGAGGGATCTTCTTGCCCTGCGAAAGTCTCTCGATCTTCGCGCTGAGGTTGAAAACGAACCTGACGACCTTTTCGGGAACCTTGAAATCGAAGGTGGACTCGCCGTCCTTGTGAAGCCGGAAGTCCCTGACTTCCCTGGTCGAAGTTATTCCGTCACGATCGATGCTGGTGATCGAGAGAGCGACTTCCTCGAGAAGTCCGATGTCGGCAGGAACGTTGTTCACGAGAAGCTCGGGGTTGACCAGGACCTGGCACGTTTTTCCCTCCAGAAGCGACTCGCGGTCCACGTGGATGCCGCCCTGGAGCGCGTATTCCTCGGAGAGATGAAAAAACTGATGGATCATCCCGAACCCCTTGTGGCAGGCGATGAATCTTGCCTGCCCCGGGGAGTTCGTGAACGGTACCGTGATCTCACCGGTGTCGTCGGGCTTGTAAAGGTGTCCGGACAGCCAGATTTCGGCATCCCTGAGGAGTGTGTGCCCCTCGTCGAAGATGGAGAACACGTGGCCGGCGGAAGTTGTCCTGACAGTGAAATCCAGGGAACCCTTCCGGATGAGCGCGCGGCTGCTCTGGCCGTTCCCAATGAACTCTATGACGTAGATTCCGGGCTTGTCTATCGTGGGAAAATCGAATATTCTCGTCTGGCGCTTGAAATCTGGATCGTCAAACTTGAGGAGGCGCTCCTCGTTGGCGACCAATCCATCGAGATCGAGCGCGGTGGTTACCTCTTCGCACCTCTCCTTGAAGAGGTTGATGGTGTTGATGCGGTAGAGCTTGATGATGAGGGTGGGGACGTTTTTCACGCTGAGTTCCAGCGAGACCGTTTCCCCGCTCTGGAAAACCGACTTGTTTGTCGGCCGGAACTCCAGTGTGATGCGCTCTTTGAGGGCGTTCACCTGTTCGGGGGAAAGCATCGAGTACCACTGCCCGAGGTCCCCTTCTCCGCTCTGGATCCTGGCTTCCGCGAATACCCGCCTCAGATAGTCGGAATCGATATAGGGAAGGAACTCATCGAACCCCTTCTTTTTTCCGAGCAGGTTTTCGAGATAATCGCGGACGAGGGGTTCATCGTTCCCGATGCTGGGAAGCGAGCAGGATTTTCCGAAATCCGCGGTGAGGTCCGCCATGAGATTCCTGTTCTCGGGGCGCTGGATGAAATCCCGGTTGATGTAGGCGGTTTTCCGGGGGAGGGACAGATACTCGATGAAGAGGTCCCTTGGATATTCACCCATGCTCCGGCTCAGGAAAAGCTTGTGGTAGAGCACATTCGCCTTGAGGGAATTATGCGCGGGGGAAAGGGTCCGGACGAACTTCCACAGGCTGTCGATGTATGAAGCCTTTTCACGGTCGGTTTTTCCGATCCCGGTATCCGGGTTGGGGGCCATCTTGGAAAGATAGGCATTGACGAATGGGGTGGAATTCAGAAGCTCGGGAATCCGCTCCAGGCATTCATCGAGTTGGGCGGGAAGCAGTTGCGAATGGATAGGAAGGCTTCCGAATCCTCTTCCTCTCTCGCGGAGAAGATCCTCGACGACGAGGGAAACCAGGCCCGGGTGGTCGGGCCTGCGAATTCGCTCCAGGAGCTTCCGCCGCTGGTCCTGGTTCAGGGTCTGGTTTCCGATCAGGAACTCGAGGGCCGAGTCCTCGCATTCTCCGAGATCCGGCCTGTTCTTGAGGGAGTGGAAGGTGAAGGCTTCACGGGAGATGAGGCTTTCATCGACCGAAGTTGGGTAGTTCGTTCTGGGTTTCTGGGGCTTCTGCTCATGGTTGAACCTGAGTTTCAGCCGGTTCCTGATGTGCGAAAGGGATTTCTGCGGATTCCGTGAATAATCGAGCAGGGCCTGTCGATCCGCTATTTCCTCCGTCCGGGGGGACTGCCCGCTCTGTTCGATCCATTTTTTCAGGAGTTCCTCCGACTTTTCAAGTTCGCCCCGATGCTGGAAGAACAGGCAGTGATAGTAGAAATGGTCTTCTGTGCCTGGGATCAGCTGCGAGAGCGGGACGGACCTGTCATCATCCAGGCTGAACCTTTCCAGGAAACTCCTGGGCCAGGCCAGGATGGCCCCTCCAAAAACGAGAATTCCGACCAGAATCGAAAACGACAGCATTTTTCCCTTCCTCCTTGCCGATCCCATGCGGATCCATGTGGTTCCTGTTTTGGATCTTCAATCTACCATATTTTTCCGGTCCGGACCTGCCGGTCTCCGGGAATGGTCTTGTTTCCCCAGGGACAGCTCGTTCCTGACTTTTCGGGAACATTCCCCCCGTCGTGAGGTTCGTCCCCTTTCCCGGTTATGTCATGATGTTCGAGGTGAAACCCCGGACTGACATCTGCTAGAATGGCCCGCAATAATGAACTCTGAGAAGATTTCCACCGGAAAGCCGGGGGCTCTTGCCCGCGTCCTCTCGGTATTTTTCCGCCTCCTGGTCTTCGTTGGGATCCCCTTTGCCATAGCATTCGGAGCTCTCCAGGCGTTCGAGGAGGATTTCCGGGAGTCGGGCAGGCAGGCAACCCTGAAGGGAATGGCGGAAGCCCTCAGGAAATCCATCGACA
>CAYRYU010000016.1:37034-39311 GCA_964428355.1 uncultured bacterium | reverse complement strand
CGTCTCGTTACCTTGAATCCGGGCGGGGCACGGGGGTTGGGCGGATGGTGGAGGCTTCGCGATGCCTCTGGAAAGCCCTCCGGGCATCTTCTCGGTTTCGTCGATCCACAGGGGGTGAAACGGGAGGATTTCCTCGACCAGGCCATCGAGGTTACGGCTTCCGGCTCTGGGGACGCGACTGGCGGGAGATTCACCCTGGGGTGGTTCACACCGGGGAACCTTCCCGTCCTGCGTCCCCTCAAAACGCTCTGGCCGCAAGGTCTTGCCTCGGTCATCTCCGGTATCCCCATCGGGGAGGATTCGGGCTTCTGGGAAGGAAGGCCTTTCCTCATCCAGCCTTCGGCGGGCGGGGAGATCTTCTTCTGCCTGGCCGGAGGAGGAGCTGACAGGTTGCTCCTGTTCCGCCTTCTGAGGTTTCTGGTATGCATTCTGGGATTGATTGCAGGGCTGTCTTTCCTCTTCTCGTCCCTGGGGAAAACCTCTTCCCCCCCGGGTTTGCGGATGAAACTGATTGCCCTTCTCCTCGTCAGCGGCGGAACTCCACTGGCAGTGCTTATGATGACCGCCTTTTTCGACAGGGGATACCGGGAGAGCCTCCTGATCGAACGGATCAAGAAAGCCCAGGTCGCCCGTTTGACCAAACTGGATCAGGGGATGCATTCGGTTCTTCGCGGTCTGGAGAAGAGATATGCCGGATTCGTCCGCGGGTTCGAGAAGGCTTGCGGGGAAGGGAAGGTCCCCGATTGGAGTTCCCTGGCCGCAGAAATGGAACCGGCAGGCTCTGCCATCACGCACGGTCTGGTTGTCGACCGGAAAGGTGTGGTCCTGTTCAACGGGAAGTCTTCCTCTCAGTCCCCCATCGCCTCCCAGTCCCTCGAGGTCAAGCGCCTGTTGGGTTTCAATCTCGTCCAGGCCTATAACGGTGAATATGACCAGAAGCCCCCTTCAGGCGACAAGCTCGACATGAACCAGATCACGGGGAACAGCGGAATGTTCTTCTTCGAATCCCTTTCCCAGAACAACCTGACCATCCACCCGTTGAATCTTCTCGGCCAGATTGTTCCCTCCTTCCTCGGATACGCGTTCGGTGGAGATTCCCTCGCCGAGGGGATTTTCATGATCTTCCACAACCGGCGGACCTTGCAGGTCAGGTTTCTCGAAAAGATACTCTCCGCTGGCGGAGGGGAAAGGACCTTCCGTGGGGGCGTTCTTGCCATTCCCAGGGAAGGGAATGGGGACTGGCCATCCTTTTGTCCGTCCTCCTGGCGCGGGAATCTCGAACTGGGGCGGATTTCGGAGTTGGTTTCCGCGCGCGGCCTTCCCCAGCACTCCCTGACCAGATACCTGGGCCGGGATTTCGTTCTGACAGGTCTTCAGGGAAACTTCCTCGACGGATTCCAGCTGTTCATGATCCATCCTCTCGACTCGATCCGGAATGAAACCCGGAAACTGAATACCCAGCTGGCGGTCTTGTCGTGCTTTGTTCTCCTTCTTGCCCTGCTTCTTTCGATACTGACATCCCGCCTGATCCTGAGGCCGATGAAGGATTTGCAGGACTCCCTTCAGGCGATCGGAAACCGGAACTTCGGATGTCGGCTGGACCCCGTGCTCGTCAGGGAGATGAATGCGGTGGGGGAGCGCCTCAACCGCGTGATGGAAGGGCTTGCCGAACTGCAGGTCGCCCGGAAGGTGCAGGAACACCTCTGGCCTTCGGAGGGATTGTCCGGTCCCGGGTGGCGGATCGAAGGCCGGTGTCTCACGGCGAACGACATCGGAGGCGACCACCACGAATGGATCCTGCTACCTGACGGACGCCTTCTGATCGTCCTCGGTGATGTCTCGGGGCACGGAATTCCTTCGGCCCTCGTCGAAGCCGCTGCAAAGGTTTTCCTGACCCTACTCTCCTCTCAGGGCCTGGATCCCGCCGGAATCCTGGCCGGAATGAATGCATGCTTCCAGGACCAGATTCCGAAGGGCTTTTCGATGACGTGCTGGATCGGGATCTTCGATCCCTCCAACCGTGAGCTGGTCTATGCGAATGCAGGACAGGCCTATCCGATCGCCATGGTCGCCGGTAGGGAACCCGTGATGCTGGAGTCTCCGGGGATTCCCTTGGGGGTCTGGAAGAAGAGCCGGTACAAGTCCGAATCGGTCTCTTTCGCCGGAGGGGGAAAGCTGGTCCTGTACTCCGATGGGCTGGTGGAAGCTGAGAACCCTGGCGGAGAAAGGTTCTCCTTCTCCCGGTTGGTCGCTCTTTCCGGAAGCGCTCGGGAGGAA
>CAYRYU010000016.1:24807-36934 GCA_964428355.1 uncultured bacterium | reverse complement strand
TGGGGGAAGACCGGCATCCGGAGAGGGAGAACCTCGAGACCTGCTTCCGCAGGATCCGGGAAGGATGGGACCAGCCGTTGTTCGCAACTCCAGAGGAAGGCAGGAGGATGACGAGGCTCGTTCACGGGGGATTGGCGATTCAGTCGTTGAAAAGACGCCCCGGACGCCTTTTCAGGCTTAACTCCTCCCCGAAACGGACGTGGGCCGCCTGGGACTTCGACCCGAAATCGGGTGTGGGGAAGGTCGCCGGTGTCCTTGCCTTCGTCCATATGGCTTCGCTTCCCGGAAGGAATTCCCTGCCGCTGCTCGTATCCCGCTGTC
The DNA here is from genome assembly GCA_964428355.1 of uncultured bacterium. GTDB lineage: Bacteria > Muiribacteriota > Ozemobacteria > Ozemobacterales > Ozemobacteraceae > CAYRYU01. The sequence goes on along the minus strand of CAYRYU010000016.1, from coordinate 36,613 downwards.
AAGACAGGGATTTGAAGCCCGGGTTCTGGGACCCCGCTTTCCCGGAAAACAGTTTCATTCCCGGGAACGAGGCGGACCGCCAAGCGATCATCAGGGATGTTCCGGAATTGCGAAATCCTCTCGGGGTATCGATCGATGGAGAGAAGCATCTTCAGGTTTTTCCCGGGCCCGAAGGGACCTTGTTCATCGGGGTTTCGAAACCGGTCGGGCCCCGGGCCGGATTCCCGGGAAAATGCGTTCTCGCCCTTGTCATTGCGGGAGTTACGGCGTTTCTGGGCTCCCGAAATTGGAGGAGTGTCAGGTTGTCAGTCCTTCTCGTTTTGCTTGTGCTCATCTCTGGTGGAATTCCGTTTTTCATCATGACCGGGTTCTGGAAGTTCTTCGAGGAGAACCGGCGGGCGAATCTCACCTCGCGCCGGCTCGAGGAGCTTTCCCACAGGCTGATCAAGATCGATCAGGCATTCCCCGCCTTTCTGGGGAAAAAGAAAGCTGAGTATCGGGCCTGTTTCAGGAAGGTGATGGAAAATCCCAGCCGGCTCGGGGAATTGGTTTCCGATCTTGAAAGCCTGGAATGGAACGGCGAATTCGATACCGTCGCCCTTGTCGGCTCGCAGGGTGAATTCCTCAGGGATTTCTCCGAGATGAGCATGGAAATCCGCCGGTTGGCCTTGATGCCTGCCTCGAAAAGGGAGAAGCTCTTCGAGGCCTTCGTTGGACAGGGATTGTCGATCATTCCTTCGGAGTACAAGTTCATCAGTTCGTTCGGTTCCCGGCGGGGTTCGAAACAGGAATTCATCGGCTTCAAGCCCGCCGAGGATGGGAAGTATGTCGTCGACCTGACACGGCAGATCGTGAAGGACCTTCTCCGTGCCTATGACGAGCAGAATGGGGTCTCCCGGCCCGGGACAGAAGAGGAAAGTGTCTCATCGATGCTGATCGGAACCTTCATGGACGAGGAGGGTGGGATCGACATAATCAGGACCATGGCCAGCCTTCTCGGAGATCTCGTTTTCATTGGAACGGGAAAACAGCTGACCGTGACCTTCGTGGATATCATTCCGGACGACCGGGGAGCGGGTGAAATAGCGGGGATCATCTTCCACAACCTCGAGACTCTCGAACGCCTCTTCCTGGAAAGATTCTTTTCGGCGAAGGAGAATATTCCCCCTGGGATGCAGATCCTGGCGCTTACGAACCACAAGGTTCTTCCGTCCTTCCCGAGGCTCGAATCCGCCAGGTTTTTCGGGGACTGCCTGCGCCGGGTCCAGCCACCTGACCCCGTCTGGACCGGGATCGTCGGAAGCGGCAAAGATGCGGCTCTCATGGCATGCCTGGGATGCAAGAACCTTCCGCATTACGTCCTGGTTGCGACCCAGCCTTTGACCGTGGTGATCCAGGAACTGTCGATGCTTCGAACCAGGCTTCTCCTGCTTGGAATCGCCCTGTTCGTCATGCTGTCGGTGCAATCCTGGAGACTCTTCGCTGGCCTTTGGAAGCCGTCACAAGATCTTCTTGCCGGGATCATGGCGATGGAAAGAAAAGAACTCGAATACCGGATTCCCCTGGAAACCAATGACGAGTGGGATCTTCTGGCTTCAAGGTTCAATCTGACGCTTGCCGGAATGGGGGATCTGGAGGTTGCCCGGGTCGTCCAGAAAAACCTCCTTCCCGGGGGGCCTGTCGATTCAGGGAAGGTCCGCTTTTCCGCGGTGAACATCATGTGCGACGAAGTCGGCGGGGATTACCATGATTCCTTTCTTTTTCCGGACGGCAGACTCTTTTTCATCTTCGGGGACGTTTCCGGCCATTCGGTTTCAGCCGCCCTCGTCGTTGCCATGGCCAAGGCCGGTTTCGGCTTTCTGGTACGGGGCGGAGTCGAGTCGCCTGGCGAAATGCTGACGCGCTTGAATGACTTGTTCCTCAAACAGCTCAAGAAGGTCAAGATGATGACCTGCTTTGCAGGGTGTCTTTCCCCTTCGGGATTGCTTCGTTTTTGTAACGCCGGCCAGACCTATCCCTTTCTCGTATCTCCCGGGGAGGATGTCGCCACCTTGAAACAGGTTGGGTCCCCGCTCGGAGTATCGATGAAAAGGAAGTTCCTGGATCAGGAGATTCACGTCGCCCCGGGTTCCAGGATCTTCCTTTACACCGATGGAATCGTGGAAGCGGGAAACCAGGCCGGCCAGCCTTTCGGTTTCCAGCGGATCCAGGATTCCCTGACCGCCTTCCCCGGCGGAACCGACCAGCAGCTTTTCCGTTTCGTCGAAGCCCGCCTTCGCGCCTTTTCCGGCCCCGTCCCCTGGAAAGACGACGTCACCATGGCCCTCGTCGAACTCTCCTAAATCGGGGACACAGGAATCTATTCGGAAAAAGTACCTGTCCCCTTTTTGGGGGTTGAAGAGGGCTTTTTCGGTTTTGTTCAAGGTTTCAGGGGGACAGAGGTTCTCCCCAAACGATGGTGCAGGAATGGCACATTTTGAAAAGCAAGTATTGATGCGGGCTTGGGAAAAAAAGGGACACAGGAATCTTTGGAAAAGATTCCTGTGTCCCCGATTTGGGTATGTCCATGAAAAACCAGGTATGGGCGGGCTATCGTGCCAGGGGATAGAGCTGGGTTTCTTCTTTCACGACCCGTTTGGCGAGGGAGTCGAGATGCTCACGGGCATCCCGGATGAACCCGGATGAATCGTTTCGGAGGGCTTCCGGCTCGGGCCAGCGGTCGAGGAATCTCTGGAAGTCACCGTGGAGGCTGCCCATCTCGTCGATGAACCGGCGGGCCATGGTCCGGACCGCCTCGTCGGAATGCTGGAGAAGGGCAGGATAGAGACTCTGGTCCTCGGTGGTCAGGTGGGCCGAAAGCTTTCCCGCCAAGCGGCGGAGCAGGGAATGGATCAGCCGGGCGTTTGCTTGCACCGCAGGTCCGTTGAGCTGGCCTAGAACGTCGGTGACGAGGCCGATCATGGCGTGGTGTTGTTGACGATAGATTTCCAGGTGTGGCATGGGGTGCACTCCTTGGGTGTCGGATGGTTGGTTCCCCATTAGTTAACCACTATCCGCGAAGATGGGAAACCCGTTTCGAACCCCCTCGACACTCGGATCACTCTCGACCCGGTCTGGAAAAAACGGTCACATTGCATCAGTAACCGTCTGTGGAGAAGACACGGAGAATCTCCTCGATGGATGTGGTCCCTTCAGCCGCTTTGCGGAGGCCGTCTCCGACGAGTGCCACCGACCCCTGACCCCGTGCGCTCGAGCGTAGGGCGTTCTTGTCAAGACCCTTCAGAAAGCCGTCCTTCAGGGCGGGAGTGAACTCCAGGACTTCGAAGACCCCGGTTCTGCCGCGGAAACCGGAGCCGAAGCATTGAGGACACCCGCGTCCCGAGCGGAAACGGGCCTTGGCGGGCAGAGGGAAGCCCGCGGGTTCCGCCAGGGCGGACACCTTTGCTCGGGAGCCATTGGCAAGCGGGGCGGGTTCCCCGCAGTCAGGGCATATCTTCCTGACCAGGCGCTCGGATACCACCCCCAACAGGGCGGAGGCGATCAGGAAGGGTTCGATACCCATTTCCTTGATGCGCAAAACCGATTCTATGGTATCAGGGGCATGCAGGGTGGTCAGGACCAGATGACCGGTGAGAGCTGCCTGGATGCAGCCGAGCATGGTTTCCTGGTCACGGATCTCACCTACGAAGAGGATGTCGGGGTCCTGGCGCATGGCGGAGCGCAGGGCGGGGGCAAAAGTAATCCCCTTGCCAGGGTCGATCTGGAGCTGGGTTGCCCACGGCATGGCCAGTTCGACCGGGTCCTCGATGGTGATGGTCTTCACCTGGGAGCGGGCGATCTCCTGGAGCAGGCTGTAGACCAGCGTGGTCTTGCCGCACCCCGTGGGGCCGGAAAACACAAGCAAACCGTGGGAACGGCGGGCCAGATCGCGGAGGCGGGCCTTGTCTGGTTCGCTAAGACCGAGGTTGTCCAGGCCGAGGACGATTCCCTGGCGATCGAGGATGCGCAGCACCAGCGACTCGCCGAAGATTGTGGGCAGGATCGATGCGCGGAAATCTACCTCCCGGTCTTCGATACGTACCAGCATGCGGCCATCCTGTGGCCGCCGGATCTCGGGATCCATGTGCATGTACCGCTTGAAACATGCATTCACGGCCTGTGCTACCGGTGCGGGCATCCGGCGCAGTTCCTTCAATACTCCGTCAACTCGGAGGCGCAGCAAGGCCTGCAGCTCGCCGTTCTCGTAGATGGACTCGAGATGGATGTCGCTTGCGCGAACCGCCACTCCGAGGGTGAGGAGCGCGCCGACCAGACTTTGAAGGCGCTTTTCGGAGTCGCTTTGTGCGTCCCCGTCGAGTGGGGTGGGTTTTCGACCGAGGGTTTTCAATTCCCCGGCGAGAAACTCCCACTCGGGGTCGAAAAGTTCCCGGGGAATGGACGGCAAGACGGTGACTTCGGCTCCCCGGTCGAGGTAGGCCTGTAGGTCGGCTTGCAGGAACCGCCACTGGTTGCCGACCTTGCGGCCCTTGAGCCGGTTCTGGTCGAGCAACCGGTAAAGCGTCGGTTTGCTGGTGCCGAGAAAGGCAGCCGCCTCCTCGAGCGTGAGCAGCTTCTCGGGTTGTTTCGTGACGGGAGAAATCTTCTTGGTCACTGAATTCACCTCCGGATTTACTTTTGATCGTCAATAACAATATGATGCATAATGATCAAAAAGTCAACGACTAAAAATTAAACAATGATTAATGTTGATAAAACATTGCCTTTCCCGGACCACACCCCAGAATCAGGCCCGTTTCCGCTTTCCTGGTTTCGCAACGCGATTACGTCAAACCTGGGGAGGCAAGATAGCCACGATTCCCCATGCCCTCGATTGGGGATCCTTAAAACGGGGACACAGGAATCTTTTGCAAAAAGTGACATGTCCCTTTTTTAAGAGGGTTCTTCTTTGCCTTGCGAAGCTCCAACTAAAGCGTGGTTGGGGCCTATCCGTTTAGGGGGAGATGCAAGGCGAAACCTTCGGGAAAAGCGAACCGTTTAAGAGCTTGAAGGAATCGGGCTCTACAGAATTCGGGGACATGAGAATCTTTTCCTAAAGATTCTCATGTCCCCGAATTAAGAGTTTACCAGGCTGGTTGCTTGACACCCTGGAGTGTCAGATATCCGTCGTCGTAAGAGGCATATCCTGGGCCCGAGCCCGCGATTCCTTGCACCGAGATCGTCCCACCAGCGGTCACATGGCCGATCATGTCGAACGCGTTGTGCAGGATCGCACCGGGCGCAACTACGAGGTCTCCAGAGAAATGGACGACTCCTGTGGGATACCTGCCATAAAGAGTGGTCCTTCCCGAGACGGTGTCGATTTTCGAAATCAAGAACGGCGCAGAGTCGCTTCCTGAGCCGTGCAGGTGGTCCGTCTTAAGAGTTCCCGTTGCGATCGTAAGGGTGCCCGTGGGGTGGTACAGGTGATACTCCTGCATGTTCAACCTTCCCTGTCCCTGAGCATACGTTCCGAGGTTGAACTCGGCATTGTGGATCGTGAGATCGCTCATGGCCACCAGTTCGGACTGTGGAGTGACATCGAGGAATAGTCCCTGGAGGATGTTGTTGGAAGTCAGCGTGATCTGCTGGGTAGTGTCGCCGGTGAACCGCGTGAACTGGGGAACGTAGGTTCCGTTCTGGTGGAAGTCCTTTTCGAGGTTGAGGATGAGGTTCCCCTCCCCGTACGCGGCATACCCGGGTCCGCGCCGGATAAGGCCATTGTTGACAAGGTTGCCCTTGATCTCGACCGTGGCATCCATGTAGCTGCGGTTGTAAAGAACGGCACCCGGGCTCACCGTCACGTCGGTAGTGAATGTCGAGTTTCCGATCCGGACTTCCCTTGACAGGATGAGGGGTCCGAGAGGGCTTTCGACTACCGGGCACTCGAAATCCGTGCCGTTCGCTCCCTGCAGGTTTGTGGTAACCAGTTTGCCGTTCTTGATCGTGAATCCGCCGGCGGCAAGGAAGAACTGATAGCCGTGGACATCAAGATAGTTGGATAAAGAACCGAGGTCGAGGGTGAAATCCCGGAATACCACATCTCCGCTGCAGACGATAGGTGAAGCTGGGGTGGTGTCGGTGAACGTCCCGGTCAGGTACTTCCCTGAACCGACGGAAACGGTCTGGTCCCCGGTTCCGTCAAAGGATGTCGAGGTAGGAGTGTACTGGTCGTTCTGGATGAGGTTTCCATGCAATCGGACCGCCAGGTTCCCTTCACCGTATGCCGCATACCCGGGTCCGCGCCTGACCGTAGCGTTGTTTTCCAGGCTTCCCATTATGGTCAGGGTTGCGTCGGTATAACTCTGATTGAAAAGGGCCGATCCGGGGAGGACACGGACAGAGCCGTCGAAAGCCATATTGTTGACCCGGATGTTTCCCTCCAGGACCGTCCAACCGTCGATATGATCGACCTCGGGACATGTAAAGTCGGTATCGGGAGCCCCGAAGATGGAACCTGCCCGGAGCTTCCCGTTGACGATCCGAAAGGTGCCTCCTTCAAGTCGGAACGGAAATCCATCCATGTCGAGAACGCCCCCGGAATCAGCGGTGGGACCTAGGGTCAGGGTGAGATTCGAAGCCATGATTGGAGAAACCGCCTTCAAGGGGGAGGAGGGATCCGTATCGGTGAATGATCCTCCCATGAGCTTGCCCGCTCCGACCCCAACGGTCTGCGTGGTGGTTCCGGTGAACTTCGTGGAAAGGACACCATAGGAGTTTCCCTGGAAGAAATTCCCCTTGACCTGGATCGAGAGTTGGGCATTGTCGTAGGAAGCGTAGTTCGGTCCATTTCTGACCTCGCCCTGATTGATAAGGTCACCGTTGACCAGCAGGAGGGCGCCGAAGTAAGGTGCGCCGCGAAGAACACTTCCCGATGCGATGGTTATGTTACGGCAGGTTGCCGTTGCCTTGTCGGTTCCCTCGTTTACGTAGATTTCCCCGTTGATGACGACGTCGTCTCCGGCTTCGGGAACGACCCCTCCGATCCACGTTTCGGGAGTGAACCAGTATCCGGTTGCCGAAACCGACCTGATTTCCCTTCCCGCGACCGGGGTTCCGGAAAACTCCGCCGATTCGGCTGATTCGACACCATTTCTTACCGAAGTAAGGACGTAGTGATAGGTTACCCCGGTCTGCAGACCCGAATGCGTGAAGATACTGGTCACTCCGGAAAGCCGGGTTCCGGTGAGATGCGTCACCCCGGAGTAAGAGGACCAATAAAGGTTGTATGAATCGACGCCGGGAACCGGGGTCCAGGCGATTACCACCCTCCCTGTTCCGGGTTGGGTCGAGATCTGGGCGGGGGGAACCGGAATGAGTGATTGGGAGGTCCGGAAAGACCAGGTTTTTGCAGCTGCCAGTTGGTTGCCCGCTAAGTCGGCGACCTCGGTGGCGATGGACACCGTGATAACCGAATTCTCCGGGAGGGCGAGCCGTTCCATCCGGACGATTGTTCCGGCATCGTTGATCACAAGGATCCCGCCCAGGCGAGTTGTCCCGCTGGAAACGGTGAAGCGGGCGGCGGTCATGGTTGAGGACGCGACGGGAGTGCTGAAGTTGGCTGTTATGACAACCCCGGTCGCGATATCGACGGAGTCCGCCGAAGGAAAGACCGAGGAAACGAAAGGTCTGACGACCGCTTCGGAAGCGATCGTGCCGAAGGTCCATGATCTTGCCTCCGCAAGAGGACTCCCGTTGATTCCCTTGATTCCCGTGGAGAGGTTCCCCGTGATGTTGGCTCCCGCGGGAAGAGCCGAATCCGGTTTGAACGTTGCGAACAGCCCGGACCCATCCAGGTTGATCGTTCCAACGATCGGCGTGTCTCCGCTTGCGACGGTGAAGGTGGTTCCCTCCACGGTCGAGGGGTCGATCCGGTTCGAGAAACGCGCGGTGAGAACCGTATTACGTGAAACATCAGAGGTTCCATGGGGTGGGTTGACCTCGACGATCGCCGGGGGGGCGAATTCGATCCCTGACTGGGTGAAGAAGCTCCACTTAACCTCCCTTGAGAGAGGTTTCCCCGGAAGGGTGGTTACCCCTGTCCCGATGGTCACCTCGATCCGGGAGTCGTAGGGGAGGCCGGTCTGGGCATGAAAGACCACGGTCCGGAGGTCCTCGGAAACAGCAATGCTTCCAGGGATATTGGTGGTTCCGCTGGATACGGTAAAGGTCGCGGAAGACACGGTGGAGGACGCGATCGTGTCGCTGAAAGTGACGCTGATTGCGGTTTGGGTGCCAACTCCGGATCCGTCATTGGGCGGGAAGAACGAAACCGCATCGAGAGGTGCGTGGGGGGTTGCGCTGATACGGGCGCTCGAGGATGATTCGCGGCCCATGTTGTCGAGCCAGGTTACGAGGTAGTGGTAGGTCTGGCCATTCCTCAGGCCTGTATAAACCCGGGGGCTGACAGCGTTCTCCACGCGTTCGGTGAAATTCGTGGTGCTCAGGGAAGAATCCGTGTGCCAGTAGAGGTTGTAGGAGCGGGCGTCGGGAATCGTGTCCCAGCCGATCGTGATCTGGCGATCTCCTGGATTCGCCCAGACCGTCAGCCTTGGCTGAGCGCCCACGATCTGGAAAGCACCGCTATCGGGATTCACTCTATAGACTCGAAGCAGTCTGGTGGCGGGGTCGCGCACCACGCAGAAAAGCATTCCCGAACCTCCCGACTCGAACTCGAGGAACTCGACTCCGGGCTCCAGGAGAAGGGTGCTCGTTGCCAGCGGGAACTGGACGGCCCAACGGTCGACCGTGGTGTTTCCAGCCGTGACGGCGGTGGTTCCGGTTCCACTCCAACGGAACAGGAGGGGAAGGCCGTTCAACGTTCCTCCCACGACGACGGTCCTGTCGGACATAACGAGCGCGGACCCGCACGGTTTCTCGCTCGTGATCCAGTTCGGACAGGTTCCATCGGCGGAGTTGAACTTTCCCAGGAAAAACCGGTGGTTCTGGTCGTGGCCCATGACGTAGGCGAAACCCTCGAACCCCTGACGGAGAATCCGCTCAAACTTCAGGCCCGAAAGGCCTGTGGCGCCATCGAGGGGCAGGGCATCCACAGTCAGCGATGCGGTTCCCTGCACGAGTTCGAGCTTGGTTCCGTTCTCGATAATCCCGAACCTGACGAATCCGGAGGGGTCAAGTTCGGTTACGATGAATTTATTGAGGACATCGGAATAGATCGTTGAGGTGCTGAAAGTGGGGAACGAATTCACCGCGTTCCGCACACGGGTTGCCAGGTTGTTCGGCGAAGCGCCGATGAGCGCTTTCTCTTCGAGGATCTGGCGGATCACGTTCGCAGTCACATCGGAATGGTGGCGGGAGCCTTTGGGACTAAGTTCGACCTCGTTGTCTCCAGTCACTAGATCGGCTGCCCCGTGGAAATCCGTCTTTCCACCGATGTTTCCTCCCGAGATCTCCAGTTCGCCAACCATAGTCTGAAGAGGAAGCCCGTCGAAAACGAACTGGGCAGCTCCACCCTGGACGGTCACGACTTTGGTGAGGGAACGGAAGGGAACCTCTTTGTTTCCGGGGTTGACAAGAAGGATTCGGAAGGTGATCGTCACAACGGACGTGTCGGCAAGAATTCCCGTGTCTGGAACCAGGTTCCCCGTCAGGTTGTCATCCGGGATCACGATCTTTGCACGGACACTTGCGGTCCCCTGTTCGGAAGAGGAAACGGGGTTTTGACCGGACACACCACCGGTTCCGTTGAAAAGCCTGCAACCGGTTGTGACAAGCAAGAGCGCGGCAAGGATGCAAATAGAAATCAGTGTAAAGCTTTTGGGCATAACTCCTCCGTACTTCAGATGGATCAGGATACCCTAACGATTCTCGGGATACAAGACCATACCGGACTGCAGATCGTTCCGGACGCAGGGTTTCTTCAAAGTCGCAGATTTTTGTAACCTCGTGCGGGGAATTGAGAAGAATGTTTCAGAATTTCATAAGAAAGGAAGCGAGGAAAATGTTCAGGAAGATTTCCGTTTTCGCAGCGATCTGTCTCTTTGTAATGGCGGTTCCGGTGTTTTCGGCGGTACAGAGGGGAAATGATGATTCACCGAATCCGGAGATCCTTGCTGCCGAGGTTCTGATGAAGGCAATGAGCCTGTGCCCCGAGGTCCTTTCGATGCAGTCGAACGGTTCTTCGGAGCAAAACCAGTTGACTCTGATCCAGAGTGTCATGAAAGCTGGAACGGACCTTTACAAGGTAAATCCCACCGGGCCGAACGGGAAGATCATCCTTTCCTTCCTGAAGGCGGTCGATAATGCCAAGTTCAACTTTTTCCAACAGGACCTTGATTCCGCCAACCGGTCCTGGAAGCGTGCCCGGAAACTATGTGACGAGATCATCGAGAATATTGCCGGGGAGCCCTATTGGGACACAAATTAGAAATCAGAACCGGGGAATAAAAAGGGAACATTAAAACGGGGACATGAGAATCTTTTCGAAGAAAAGATTCTCATGTCCCCGTTTTAATGTCCCCGTCTCTTCCCGTTTTAACCCAGGTCAGGAGAAACGTATCAGGCAACGGCCGGCGAGTGTGCCATCCCGGAGGCGGGCGATGGCCTCGTTGACCCTATCGAGATGGACGATCTCGGTAACCAGGCCGTCGAGCCTGATTTTTTTCGCCTCGAGAAGTCCGATATACCTTGGAATATCCTCGTGTGGTTCGGCGGATCCGCCATGTGAGCCGGCCAGAACCTTGCCGAAGTGAAGAGGAAGGGTATAGAGATTGACATTCCGGCCTTTTGGCGGGACCCCCGCGAGTATGGTCCGGCCCTGGGGTTTTGTCAGGTCAAAGGCAAGGGCTGTGACCTCGGTGTTGGGAGTGTTGTTCACCGTCACATCGGCCCCCCGACCTCCAAGAATTCGTGAGATTTCCTGTCTCACGTCGACTCTTCCCGAGTTCAAAACGTGGTCCGCGCCGAACCGTCGGGCGAGCTCGAGACGATTGTCGAAGAGATCGACAGCGATGATCGGGTGCGCCGAGACCATGGCAGCCCCCTGAACGACATTCAAACCGACTCCTCCCGCGCCGAAAACAACGACGGATTCGCCCGGTTTCACCTTCGCATCGTTCGTGACGATCCCGAACCCGGTGGTGATCGCGCACCCGAACAGGGGGGCAACCGCGGGGTCGAAGTCATGGGGAATGGTCGTCAAGCGGTTTTCCGAGACGATTGCCAATTCGTTGAAGGTGGTTACCTGGCCTGCATTCAACCGCTTACCCTTCCAGCCCAGAATCGGGGGATCAGCGTCGATTCCGCGCCCCTTCCGCCAATGAAGAACGACCCGGTCCCCCGGTTTCACGAATTTGACTCCCGGACCGGTTTCCAGGACCTCGCCGGAACCCTCGTGCCCGAGCAGGTGTGGGAGGAACCGGTCTTCTCCCTTGACCCCGTCGATCTCACCGAGTTGGGAACCGCAGATTCCGCTGAAAAGAACCTTGACCAGCACCTGTCCGACCTCCAGCCGGTCGGGGAGTTCGACGGAATCGATAACGAGAGGCTTTTTCAACTCCTGGAGGATGGCCGCGCGCATCGTCCGGATGTTAACGTTCATGGGCTTTCTCCGATTTCATGATTTTTCCGGATCGTCCAGTGGAAGGAAGGCTGCATGGAAGGATCTTCCCAGACGTTCCGCGATCTCTTTTCCCGCAGGTCCCGGAACCGAAACCAATACCGTAGAGTCGGGCCGGACCTCCGCGGGGGCGACAACAGGGCGCCCCAGGAAGGCCTTTCCAACGCGATTTTCGTCCTCATCGACGAAGAA
>CAYRYU010000016.1:21306-24707 GCA_964428355.1 uncultured bacterium | reverse complement strand
ACCCCGGGGATCTTTTCGATCCGCCCACGGTTTCTGTCATCGAGTTCCTGCCCCGCAAGATTCCATCGTGGAAGCAGCTTCGAGAAGGCCTCCAGAAGGCTTCCGTTTCCGCAACCCATGTCCAGGAGGTCCCCTGTTTCGGGCAAAACCCCCTCACCAACCAGGAAAGCCAGGATTCGTTCGGATCGTGGAAGTGCCTCCGATGCGGAAAAGGACTTCTGCTCTTTTCCACCTCCCTGGCTGTAAACCGCGTAATCCCGGTAGATTTCCCCGGTCTCCTTTCGGAAAACCGCATCGACAGGTTTTTGGATTGCGCCGCAGTCCGCGCAGTAGGCGGCCCTCCCACCCGGTGGCCAGGGTCTGCAATCCGAGGTGACCCTTCGCAGGTTTTCGAAGCCGGAAATCATCTCGAGGAAAGGTTCCCCACAAATGTGGCAGGGGATCTCGGGGATGGGTTCGAAGCCCGCGGTGCTTTCCCCGATCAGCTCGGAGGCGACATCTTCGAGGGAAGGCGGAGTCATTTCCAGATCCTGCTCGATCCTTGTGGTGTCGAGCGTTGGCGAGGGATTCCCCGCAAGAAGATCGTTCCTGAACTCGTATGAATCGGGTTTGACCAGTGCCGGGCTTTTTCCGAGAAGCCGGGAAAGATGCTTGCAGAAATCCTCATAGGAAACGGACCCTGCGCCGGAAACCTGCCAGACGCCGCCTCGCCCGCGGATTCCCAGGTTGGCCAGAACCCTGACCGCGAATTGGACAGTAACAGGGGACATGTACAGATCAGAAAAGGCTTCCACAGCCTCTCCGAGTCTAAGCGTTCGAACCCACTTCCTGATCAGGATACTTTGCGGTCCGAGAATCTTGGTGAACCTGACCACGGCGTTCGACTCCGAAAGTCCGAGCAGAGCCTCCTCGACCTCCACCTTCTGGCGCGCATATTCGGTCATGGGGGCCGTCGGATCCGTGGCGGGAATCCTATCCCCCCCCTTTCCGAAAACGAGATTCGTCGAGGGAAACACCACCGGGATTCCTGCCTCGGAAAAACGGCGGGCGAGGAGGATGGTGTGTTTCACGTTTACGAGCCAGGTCCGCTGGGGGTCATCCTCGCAAAGGCGGATTCCGGGAATTCCGGCGCAGAGAAAGACCCTGACCACCCCTTCCGGGATCAGAAAATCCGCGGGTGGCTTCAAAAGGTCCAGGGGTATCACCTCATCCTGTCCGGGGTTCGGTGAGCGGTCGGTTCTGAGGATTTCCCGGCCGAGACTTCGGAGGTGTCTGGACAGGCTCCTTCCGATGAAGCCGTTTCCGCCTATGATCAGATCCCGGCCGGGTGGGGGGGCGGGGTTCATTCGAAGAAGATGAAGGAATGGTCTCCTGTGTAGCCGCAGAGGCGGAACCACCACTCCCATTCCTCCGGAGTGTTGAACCCCTCGCAGGTCAGCTGCCAGTAGAGAAGGTTGGCTTTCTCCTCTTCGTTCCGATAGGATTCGACGCAAAGGTAACGGTTCGCGCGTCCCACCCGCTGCATCTCGCGGAGTGCCTTCTCGAGTTCGAAACAATAGAGATTGTGAAGGGTGTTGATGGAATAGACATAATCGAAGCTTCCGTCGGCAAAAGGGAGACTCATGGCGTTGGAAACCTTCAGGAATGGCTTTACCTCTTCCTTCGCGTGCTCGATCGCATAACCCGAGACATCGATTCCCGCAACCTCGACCCCGGGAACGACCTGGGTGAACTCGTACAGCAGGAAGGCTTTCCCGCATCCGATGTCCAGAATCCGGTCTCCCCGCTTGAGGCCGTAATGCTTCGCCATCTGTTCGGCGACGGCCCGCCAACGTCCGTCGTAACGGTATCCTCCGTATCCGAATTTGCGGTCGCCATCCCAGTAGTCGAATCCGAACTGCTTGGCTTTCTTCGCCGCCTCGGCTTTTGGGATCTCGTTTACCCGGCCGACATAGTCGCGCTTCGTCTTCTTGTGGATCGTGGTGAGAAAATCAACGTAAGCCATGAATCAGCCTCCTCAGGGGTTCAGCAGTCCAAGAGCCTTTGCCGCGAGGTTCGCGGCGGAAAGCCCGTAATGTTCGAGCAGTTTTTGCTGGGAGCCGTACTTGTCGGGAAACACATCCGGAATGCCCAATCGGGCGAACTTCTTGACCGGGGAAAACGCACGCTCGGCAAGGATCTCGGCGACAGCGCTTCCGAGGCCTCCCACGATCGAATGCTCCTCGCAGGTCAGGACGGCCCGGACCGGACCTGCCGCCGCGAGAAAGGCGGGGACGTCGAAGGGCTTTACGGTATGGACATGGAGCACCGCCGCTGAAACACCCTTTTCATCCAGCTTTTTCGCGGCCTCGAGAACTGGGCCGAGCATGATCCCCGTTGTGACGAGAAGGACGTCGATACCGGTTCTCATGAGGATGGCCTTCCCAAGCCGGAACACAAGATCGGGGCGGCTGACGATGGGGTCTCCACCCTTCCCCAGACGGATGTAGATGGGGCCGTCCCAATCAAGGGTCTGGGGCATCAGCCGTTTCATCTCCTCCGCATCGCATGGGGAAACGATTGTCATGTTCGGGATCGCGCGAAAAACGGCCATCTCCTCGAAAGCGAGATGGGTCGCTCCCAACGGGGCGTAGACCAGGCCAGCTCCGCTGCCCACCAGGCGGACTTTGAGCCGGTGCCAGGAGGCATCCAGGAGAACCTGCTCGTAACACCGCCGCGTAAGGAAGACTGCGGGAGTGTTCATGAACGGGATTTTTCCATTCATCGCGAGGCCCGACATGATTCCGACGATGTTCGCCTCGCAGACTCCCTCCATGAAGAACCGTTCGGGCATCTCCCGTTTGAAGGAGTCGAGGGTTCCAGAACCGATGTCGGAACCGAAGAAACAGACGCGCGGATCACGCCGGGCCAGCTGGTAGATCTCCTCCAGGCAGGTCTTTCTCACCCCTGGGCCTCCAGTTCGGCAATGAGCCTTCCGATCTCCTCGTCCGTCACCCTGGTCTTGTGATGCCAGGAGGCGTTCCCCTCGATGGAGGGAAAACCACGGCCCTTGACGGTGTCGCATACGACCGCACTTGGTCGGTCTGCGTCGAATGGAAGCTTTCCGAGGGTGTTGCGAAGCGCCCCTACGTCATGCCCGTCGATCCTGGCGGGGGAGAAGCCGAAGCTGCGCCATTTGTCGACGAACGGCTCGAGATCGAGGATTTCCGAGGTCTTCCCGTAGCATTGCATGTGGTTGTAATCGACGATGACGGTCAGGGAAGAGAGGCGGTGCTTGGCCGCCGTCATGGCGGCTTCCCATACGGAACCCTCGTTGCATTCTCCGTCTCCGACCAGGACGAAGGTCCGGAAGTCCCGTTTGTCGATCCTGGCGGAAAGGGCGATTCCCACCCCGATCGACA
>CAYRYU010000016.1:17574-21206 GCA_964428355.1 uncultured bacterium | reverse complement strand
CGGAAGTCCCGTTTGTCGATCCTGGCGGAAAGGGCGATTCCCACCCCGATCGACAAGCCGTGGCCAAGTGAGCCGGTGCTTGCCTCCACGCCCGGGATCTTCTCGTGCTCAGGGTGTCCTCCGAGGATGGAATCGAAGCTGCAGCAACCCCCCAGGGTTTCGCGCGGGAAGAAGCCCTTCTCCGCGAGTGTCCGGTAAAGCGCCAGGCAGCCGTGTCCCTTGCTCAAGATGAACCGGTCACGATCGGGCCAACCGGGGTTGCCGGGATCAACCCGGAGGATCTCGTCGTAGAGGACCCGGAGGATCTCCACGATCGAGAAAGCTGATCCGAGATGTCCGCGTCGAACCGAGCGGAGCATCTCGACCAGCTCGCGTCGGTGGGATATGGAGACTGCATCCAGACGCGGGGAATTCACGGCCGTGTGAAAACCTCTTTCAGCAAAGGTGGGGTGGAACAAACCTGGGAAACGGCGCGGCAACGGCTTCCTGACGCCATTTTTCCAGTTGTGCCATGGCTTTTTCCAGGGAAGCCAGAAGGACGGACGAATGTGGAAGCGGCTTCCGTAGCCAGGGATTCAACATGATCATGCACCATTTCAACGACAATATATCATAGATCAGGGAAACCCTGACAGGGAGTCGGGCATCTCCGGAATACACTTCCCTGACCTTGGAAAAGAAAGCCTGTCGCAGGTTTGCCGGAAGGGGAATGGCGGGTTGCAGGAAGAAATCGGCGATCAGTTTCGCGGGATCGTCCCACCCGAAATACTCGAAATCGAAAAACGCCAGGGAACCCATCGATTCAAGAGCATTGTGAAAGCCGAAATCGGAAGGACTGAGGGTCCGCAAGGCACAATCGAGCGCCAGGTCAGGGTTTATTGCTGCGGCGGCCGCCTTTTCCTCAACGTTCCGCTTCATCTTCAGGATCTCGTCCTCCATCGCGGTTCTGAGAAAATCGTCGAGAGCTTTCCAAGGCGTCTCGGAATGACTCCCGGGTGGAAGACTCGCGACTGACTCGCTCAAGCGCTGGAAACGGCGGTCGATCAGTTCGAGGTGCTCACTGATTGAAAAGCACGCTTCGGATGCGATCGGGAGCGCTGCGGTTTCGGGAATCCCCGTGAGGCTGTGAATAGAGCCCAGAAACGAAACCGCCTGGTCGACATGTCGGGAACTGATCCGGGCGGAAATGACGTGCTCTCCTTCGAGCCATCCATACAGGGCCACATTTTCCGATTCGGCGAAGGAAACCGGCTCGGGGATGTTCCTGATTCCGTGTACAAACAGGAATGACAGTGCATCGAACTCAGTTCGGAGGCGGTTCCGGGAATCCCCCGTTCTGGGAGGATAACGCTTCGCCGCATAACGTTTTCCCGAGGTCGATGTAACCCTGATCACCTTGCTGTTCGCCCCCCCGGCGACTGCTTTCGTCTCGTGGGGGGATTCCCCTCTCGCTTCGAGAAGACGTTCGATGGCAACCCGGACGCTGTCGGGAATCTCAGCCGAAGAAGAATCCATGGATCTCCTCCCAGCTGCGAAATGACCGGATGCGCCCGGGCGGAACAGTTTCACCGGTCGGCGAAAACAGGATCGGATCGACCTCGGCTGGAAATCCCGGGTCGTTCAGGATTTCGAGAAGGTCGTCGATGAAATGCGTGCAGCGATGAGCAGAAATGGCGGACAGCTTCTCCGCCTTCGTGTCGGTAAAAACCAGCCTGTCAGCCTGGAGGCCCAACCCGGTGAAGAAGCCTTTCCTCTCGAGCCATTCCCTGCTCACTTCGCGGAGCGGGGTCCTGGGCCCGATCGCAGGGAATACCGTTTTGTGGCTGATGACGCTGAACTCGATCCGGCGGTGGCGACATTCTTCCAGGAAATGGGTAAGCCCCGGAAAAATCTCGGCTTCGGGCATCATCTCCCCGTAAACAAGCCCCTGGAGTCTGGTCCAGGACTCTTCTCCTCCCGGGTTCCGCCGGATTGCATCCCGGATCGCCTTCTTGGCGGCCGGAACATCGGGCGGTATCAGGCCCTGGGCTACGGCATGCCTGTGGAAAACCCTATCGTAGGTCACGATCGTGTTGTCGAAATCGATCCCGATCCGGATCGGCTTTTGGGGGGCACCTCGAAGGGTCATGGCTTGTAACGGAACTCGAGGGGCTCCTGACGGATGTGCTCCCATTCCCGTTCAACCCAATCGACAACCTCGCCAAGTCCGGTTTCGAGGTCGATCCGATCGTCCCAGCCGAAGAGGTTCCGGGCCTTGGTGGAATCGATGACGTACATCGCATCCTGGCCAAGACGTTCTGAAACGTCTCTTGTGGCCTTCTCGAGGGTGGTTCCCATCCTTCGGCAGATCGTTCCGACCAGGTCGCGAATCTTGACCCCGCCGCTCCTCGGGGACAGGTGGTAGACTTCACCGGGTTCTCCCCGCTCAAGAATTGCGAGTTCACCCTCGGAGATGTCGCGGATGTGTATGTAGGATTTCACCGCCCTGCCCCCCCCGTGGAGCTCGATCGTCCTGCCCATTTTCACGTAGACGACGGTGCGCGGGATGATCTTGAAAAGCTGCTGGTGGGGCCCGTAGACGTTGGATGACCGGACGAACATGACGGGAAGCCCGAAGTTCTTGAAGAAGGTGACGAGGGAAAGATCCCCCGCGGCCTTGGATGCGGCATAAGGGGTGCTGGGCCGGAAGGGGGCATCTTCACGTACCGTTCCCACGCAGCTTCCGTAGATCTCGGGTGTCGAAACGTGCAGGTAGCGTCGCAGATACTTCCTGTCCTTGAGGGCATCGGCGAACTCGGTCAGGGCGACCGCGTTCGTCCGGAACCATTGCCCCGGGTGATTCCAGCTCGGGCCGACCTCGCTCTGCGCGGCGAAATTGACGATCTCGGAAGGGCGGAAGGAATCGATCACTTCCATCATGGGCTTCAGATCAGTGTTGAGGTCGAACCGGTGGAAGCGGAAATCGGCATTCTGGTGGCGCTTGTATCGGAGGAACCAGGGTGCGGCTTCGGGGGACCGGCTGATTCCGAGCACCGACCAGTCCCCCTTTTCAAGGAGCAGGTCGATAAAGTCGCTTCCCGAAAACGAGTTGCTCCCGATGACCACTATCCGTTTCTGTTCGGCCATTCTTTCCTCCCAACCTTTTCGCCCTGATCAGATGAAATTGACATGGGGGCCCGGGTGCCGGAGGGACCAGAGATACCGGTTAATCTCGTCCATCCGGCAGTTCCGCCTGCATTCCCGGATATCGTAGTTTTTCATGAGTATGTGAAGAGCCTTCCGGCGTTCACCCTCCCAGATTTCCCGGAAAGGTGTTTCGAGCAGGTTCCCAAGACGGAACCGGTCGTCCCCGAGGAAGGCGCTGCATCCGAAGACGTTCCCGTCCGCCATGACGTGGCCCCAGAAGAAAGGAGTCGAGTGGCAGCGCACGTAACCCCGGTCCTCCTTGAAGAGTTTCGTGATCGTGGCAAGCCTGAAGATGACCTGGAAACGGTCGGAATTAAGAGCCCGGAGCTTCTTTTCCAGGGCGAGGTAGGGACGGTAGTCGATCCCGGAATAAGTCTGGGACAAGGAGGAATGATGATGCGAGTAGGGTTTGATGACAAGATAGTCGACGCCCAGTTCGCGAAGGG
>CAYRYU010000016.1:9244-17474 GCA_964428355.1 uncultured bacterium | reverse complement strand
AAGTTTCGTCGAGGAGAAAACGATCTCGTGGGTGAACCGGAGCTCCGCCCCGATCTCCCGGACGACCTCCGACTCGCGCTGGATCTTCCCCGTTGCGTCCTGGAGGTTTTCGAACTCCTGGCCCTTGACGTAGATGTCGGGTCGCAGCAGGCGAAGTGTTTCCTCCGCGGTGGGCCACTCATTCAGAGCCACGAAGTCGACGCAGCTGAGCGCCGCGAGGGATTCGGCCCTCAAGGTCTCGTTGAATGCCGGCCGGCCCGGACCCTTGTCGACGAACCGGTCGGGTGTCACCGTCACGACAAGGATGTCGCCCATTGCCTTCGCGGCCTGGAGATACTTGATGTGGCCGGGATGCATCAGATCGAAACAACCGTGGCAGAGAACGATCTTCTTCCCCCGCTTCTTTTGCATCCCGAGCCGTTTTGCGAGGTCGGAGATTTTCTGGATGGTTTCAGCGCGTCTTTTCATCGATGATCTCCCTGATGCATCGCCAGAGTTCTGGAATCGACCGGGAATGGTCCTCCCGGACGGAATAGCCGGAACCCGAGTCGCGTACGGCCCGGATCAGCATCGTCTTGAGGGGTCGGAAAAAGTAGGCGGGATCGGTTTTCTCGGGTTCCCCGGCGTTCGGATCGGGGATCGGCCGGAGATCGCAGACGAGCGATGTGAATCCAGAAATCTTCCGGCCCTCCCGGTGGGCGACGTTCCTGGCCATGGCAAGCGCTTTCAGGAATACTTCAGGAGCCATCACCGCGCTCCCGAAGTTCATCACGACCCCGCCGTCGAAATCCTCCATGACCCGGGCGAACCGAAGGAAATCGTTGTAGGAAGCGGCTCCGGTCGCGGCTCCGTCACAGTTCGGGTGCTCGTGGATGATGTCATAACCGATTCCGACATGGACCGTGGCGGGGATTCCCGCCTTGAAAGCGGCGGCGAGAAGGCTGAGCGAACGGTGGGGATAATCCGATTCCGAGATGAACCTTCCCACCTCATTCCCCATCATGACGTTGGGATCCTTTTGGAATCCCTCATGGACGATTCGGTTGAGAATCCCCGTTTCAGTCCAGAGGCCGAACTGGCCTTCCGAAAGGTATCGCTGGACGCTTTCGGTGGTCGCACCCGTCATGGCCAGCTCGAAATCATGGATCATCACGCTCCCGTTCATTGCGAGGGCTGTGACCATCCCCTTTTCGATGAGATCGGCCAGGAAGAGCTGGGTTCCCGACCTGACCACGTGTCCGCCAAGCATCATTATAACAGGGCGACCCGCCCCCCTGGCGGTGACAACGGCTTCGGCCACCTTCTTCATGACCACGTGGGAACCCCTGCGGGGCGGTGATTCCAGGGGGATGACGGCTTCGATCCCCAGATCGCTTCTCCGGTTTCGCAGAGGAAGGAGGTTCAGCCTCGACCGGTCGAAAATTTCGTTCTTCATTTCGTGCCATTCTCCTATCGACGGGGTTCCCTGTCAAATCGATGGGATTGTTCCTGGAAGCAGCTTTTCCGCAATCCCATGTTGAAAGATGTCCCGGAAGGGCCTATAATAATCGCATCTTCTAAGGACGTTTCCGAATGCCGATCGTACACCAGGAAAGAGGCTTCGTTTTCTTTCTGATGCCCGAAGAGATCGAGCCTCCAAAGGTTCATGTCAGAAAGGGCGAGACGACCATTCAGGTCGTGATCGGAATCCCCGGCAAGCAACCCCCGTCGATCCAGTATCGCGGGGGTTTTTTCAAGGAGGATCTCGAGCTGGCCAAATCGGTCGTGGCCCGCCACCAGGAGAAGTTTCTCCGGGAATGGAATATTCTCCAGCGACCCCGGGCCCTCATCGATCTCCACCAGGCCCTCCTCGGGCCGGGAGACCTCACATCCAAGGCGAAAAAGATCACGAATTCCATCGTGGATTTCTTTTCGGCCGACTTCTGCCGGATCTGGGTCGTCCGTCCAGGTGACCTCTGCGAGAAGGGATGCGTCCATTTCGATGCGAAAGAGAAGAAGCATGTCTGCGGAAATCGGAAGGAATGCCTCCATCTGATCGCGAGTTCGGGAAGATACTCCGACATCCATGGAAGCCACCGGCGCGTTCCTCTCGGGGCCTACAAGATCGGTCGTGTCGCCTCGGGGGCGGATCGGAAGTTCCTGACAAATGATGTCACCCATGACAAGAGAGTCCATGACCGGGAATGGGCAGCGGGTCTGGGCCTGGTTTCCTTCGCCGGGTACCAGTTGCGCCCCCCCGACGGGCAGACCCTGGGTGTCCTGGCCCTTTTCAGCCGGTTCGAGATATCTCCCGAGGAGGATTCCCAACTCGAGCTTCTGGGAATCTCCACCGCCCAGGTCATACGGATGGCCTCCACGGAAGAGGTTGTCCAGACGAACGAACAGAGAGAACTGGCGTTCATGGACAACTCTGCCGATGCGATCTGGGGCTGCGACCGTGATTCCCGGATCCTTTTCGCCAACAGGACCGCCTTCCTCTGGACCGGAAGAGATCCTGTGGAGGTTATTGGAAAGCGGCTTTCGGAATTGTTTCCTTCGGAGATCGCCCGGTTGCAGGAGAAGAAGCTCGAAGGTGTCTTCGCGACGGGGAAACCATTCGAAGGGGATTTCGAAATGCCCATTGCGGGTAAACCAATGTGGCAGAATGTCCGGATCTATCCCGTTTCCGGAGGGGATGGTAAAGTCATCTCGTGTCTTGGGATCATTCGTGACATCACCGAGCAGAAGCGTATGCTCGCTTCCCTGGAAAACAGCCGTGAACAATTGTCCAAAGCCCTGACCCTCGCGCAAGCGGGATATTGGGAGCTCGATCTCGAGACGAACACCTACACTTTCAGCGACGAAGTATTCAAGATCTACGGAACGACCGCCGAGAATGAGGGTGGATACAGCATTCCCGCCGACCGGGTTTTCCGTGAATTCGTTTTCCCTGACGATCTTCCGATGGTCCGGGAGAAGATCAACCGTGCATTGAGAAGCACTGAGGAGTTTCCATCTCCCCGCATCGAGCATCGGATCCTGCGCCGGGACTGCCAGATCCGGACCGTGGTCGTCCAGGCAACCGTTCCAGCGGGTTCGGGGGAGGGCGGGAAGAGGGTGAAGGGGGTGATCCAGGACATCACCGACCAGAGACGGAACGAGGAGATGGAAAGGTTCCATTCCCTGCTTCTCGATCACATGTCCGAAGGAGTGATGCTGACAAGGGACCTCGACCTTGGGATCGTTTATGTGAATCCCGCGTTCGAGCGGATGTTCGGATATGGTACCGGTGAGCTGCTTGGGAAGAACGTCAAGATACTCATTCCCCCCGAGTTCTCGGAGACTGCCTTTCACGAGATTGCCGATTCGATGAAAACCTCCGGGAAATGGAGCGGGCGGCTCCGGAACATTCGAAAAGATGGAAGCGTATTCTGGAGTTCGGTGGCGATAACCGGATTCTGTCATCCGGTTTTCGGACAGGTCGAAATCACGGTCCAGGAAGACATCACGGAGCGGCTCGAAGTCGAGAAGGAACGTGACCGGCTCGCATCAGCCATATCCCAATCGGGTGAAGTGGTGATCATCACCGACACGCTCGGGAACATCCAGTATGTGAATCCCACATTCGAGCTCGTGACCGGGTATCCCCGCGATGAGGCGATCGGGAGGAACCCACGATTTCTGAAGGGGGGAACGCACGGGGAAGAATTCTACCGGAACCTCTGGGAGACGATTTCCAGCGGGAAAGTGTGGCGTGGCCAGCTCCGGAACCGGAGGAAGGACGGAACCTTCTTTTCCGAGGAAGCGATCATTTCCCCCATCCGTGACCCCTCTGGGATGATAGTGAGTTACCTCGCGGTGAAACGCGATGTAACCGAACTGCTCAGGCTTCAGGAGAACGAAGAGAAGCTCAAGATGCAGCTTTATCAGTCGCAGAAGATGGAAGCCGTGGGTCGCCTCGCGGGAGGGGTTGCCCACGATTTCAACAACATGCTTGCCGTCATACTCGGCTACACGGAAATGTTGCTTTCCTCCACCAGCCGAAAAAGTCCCGGTCATGCCGATCTGAAGGAAATCTTCCTTGCCGCCGAACGGTCGAAGACCCTTACGGAACAGTTGTTGGGATTCGCCAGAAAGCAGATCGTTACCCCCCGAGTCCTGGATCTGAACGAAACCATCGCCGGGATGCTGAAGATGCTCCGACGGCTGCTCGGGGAAGATCTCAAGCTCGTCTGGAAGCCGGCTGCCGATGCCTGGCCGGTGAAATTGGACCCCTCCCAGATCGATCAGGTCCTGGTGAATCTGTGCGTCAACTCCCGGGATTCGATCGAATCCAACGGTGCGATCATCATCGAAACGGGAAACGTGTCATTGGACCAGCATTTCTGCGGGATAGCCGAAGGCCCGGTCTCCGGAGACTACGTGATGCTCGCGATCAGCGACAATGGCCGGGGAATGACCCGGGATGTGACCGATCACCTGTTCGAACCATTCTTTACCACCAAGGCGATGGGGAAAGGAACCGGCCTGGGACTCGCCGTCGTCTACGGCATCGTCCGCCAGAACAACGGGTTCATAAAAGTCTACAGCGAGCCGGGGAAGGGAACGACTTTCAAGATCTATCTTCCCAAATGTGACGACCGCCGCGGTCGGGAAACCGACCGGAAAATCGATTCGGCTGTCAAGGGGAAGGAAACCATCCTGGTCGTCGAGGACGAGGAGGCGATGCTGAATCTGACGATCCGCATGCTGAAGATCCTCTCCTACGATGTCCTTTCTGCGGGGACGCCAACCGAAGCGCTCCGGTTGTTCGATGAATCAAAGGGGAAGGTCCATCTCCTGATCACGGATGTGGTGATGCCCGAAATGACTGGAAGAGAGCTCGCCGAAAAGCTGTCTTCCCGGAACCCGCAGCTGAAGATCCTTTTCATGTCCGGTTATACCGCCAACGTTATCGCGCACCAGGGCGTTCTCGATGAGGGGATCAGCTTCCTCCAGAAGCCGTTTTCCCTGGCCACCCTTTCGATCCGGGTCCGAGAAGCCATGGAGAAATGAGCCGCGGGGCATGACGAAAAAATCTTCCAGGACTCCCGCTCCCCCCTCCGAAGACGATCCCTTCGAGGAAAAGTCCTCGTTTCCGTGGGGCGTGATATGGGCAATCGTCACCCTGGCCGCACTGGTGGTTTTCCGGCGGTTTTTAAGGGCGATGTTTCCATTGCTCTTCGTGCTTCTGGTCGCGGTTCCCCTTTTGGTATATCTTTTCCGGAAGTTCAGATACCGCGATCTTGACGAGGTCTACGATGAATACGCACCTCTTTCGGCGCGGCTCAGGGAGCTTGGTTACACCACCTACGCGACCATCATCGACGGGAACATGGCCCGGCTGGTTTCGGTCCGGGACCGGGTGGAGAACATCCGGATGGTCCTCCGCCGGGAAACGGTCAAGGATCAGGAAAAGAAGGTTGCGGACCTGCGTGCCGACCTCCTGGAGGCAAAAAGCCCCGCTTCTGAGCCCGATCGGAAAGCCCTTAAGGAAAGAACACTCCAGGATGCCCAGGAAACTCTCGACCACCTGAAGAAGCTCGAGGAGTTCCTGGGGCGGTATGTCGAATCGAAAAAGCTCCTGGCAGGCCACTTCAGGAGCCTACTACTGAAGCTCAAGGTTGGAGAACTCGACCGGACCGGCGAAACCGCCCGACTCGACGAGCTCGACCGCATCGTCCGGGGGATCGAGAGCGCGGACGAGGTTTTCCGGGAGGTCGACCGGCCGCCTCCCTCCCGGGAAACCGAATAGACTTCGCGAGTAGACTTCGGGAGCAGACTTCGCTAGGGTTGTGGAGCGGGGGCGGGGGAAAGAGTGCCTTCCCCAGAAGGAGCAACGGTCTCAGACGCCCCCTGAAGGATTTTCACTCCCCCCAGATCGCCAAGGCCGGCTGTTCCCTTCAGGTCGGTCCAGAGAGTTCCAGAGCCTGAATAGATAAGCTTCAGACGTAAATTCTTCGGGAGCTTTTTTGCGAAGGAGTAGTTCACGAAAGCGGGGGCATCGTCCCCGAAAGCCTTGACCTTCGCCTCCATGGCCTTCGACGAAGCCTCCCCTTCGAGGCGGGTGACCGAGGCTTTCGCTTCACCCAGTGCGATCGTCTTCTGCGCTTCGATCGTGGCGATTTCCTGCTCTTTCTGTGCGACCTCTAGCTGGGTATTCGCCTCGATGTTGCCGACCTCCTGCTGGGTTTCGGCCTCGATCGTCTTCGTAATCGCATCCGTCTGGGCTTTGACCTCGGTTCGCCGTTGGGCAATGAGAGCCTGCTCGCGCTCCAGGTCGGATTTGGACTTCTGGGTTTCCTCCCAGACCTTGGCGGTCTTTTCCATCTCGATGGCGATGAATGCCTCCCGGATCGGCTTCAGTAGATTGTCCGGGATTGTAAGGTTCCTGATGAAGGCGCTGTGGATGTCGAGGTGCTTCGATTCGCAGGTCTTTTCGAGCTCGGCGGTGAAGGATGACTGGAACTTTTCGCGCTCCTTCCCCAGAAGGAACTCCTTCGCGCTGTAGCTCGATCCTTGAAGACGGCCGATGGATCGACTCTGGGGAACGATGACCTTCTGCTCGATGGCATCCTTTCCCCCGAACTCGGCCATGACCAGAGCGACATTCTTCGGCAGGAGTTCCCATTCCACGGTCGCCTCGATCGCGATGTCGAATGCGTCCTTCGAAGGAAAGCGGATTGCGGTTGCATCGGCGAAGGTCACCTGGCTGATTCCGATCTCGACTTTTTCGACCTTGTATTCGTATGGGTTGAGATAATACAGCCCCGGCTGGAGAACCTTCTCCATGATGCCCTTTTCGCCATCCGATGCGAATCTCCCCTTGGGGGGCGTGCCGACGAGGGATGTGACGAAACCAACGTAACCGGCGGGGACTTCGATGGCGGGACATTCCTCGATGCGGAACGCATGAGGGTTGAGCCGGTACTTCCCCGGGGTCAAGACCCTTCTTCGAAGGCCTTTCTGGTTTTCATCCACCAGCATCGCTCCCGCCGGGGGCTCATCGCCGACGAGTGCCGTGACCACACCTACCTTGTTGGGGGGGATCTTGATGAGAGGTTGGAGTTCCCTTTCGTAGAAGTAGGGCATGACGAAATGGCGGCCTTCCCCGTAGACTTCAAGGAGGATTCCCTTCTGGCCGGGCTTCGTCGCTACCATTTCCCCGCCGGGCAGGTCGGTTCCGGTTTTCGCGTGGATGATGAGCATCTGTCCGGGTGGGACATAGATGAAAAATGTGTGATACATGCCCGAAGCGAATGCCAGGGCAGCAAGGATCAGGATCGCGACCATTCCGAGGACGTAGCGGTTGAAGATGAAGTTCATTCGCCCTTCCCTCCTTTCCTGGGGGCTTCGGGAAGAAGGCCGGAGAAGACCCGACCGAACCCGCCCTCGGTGTTGGCGAAGATGTCCGTGATCGCTGGTGCGACCTGCATCAGGAACTCGTAATAGGCAAGTGTCGAGGGGTTCTTGAATGCCTCAACCGACTTTCTTAGCGCGTCCGCCTCGGCGTTGGCCTGGAACATGATGACCTCGGCCTTGGCCTTCCCGCGGGTCAGTATGGCTTCGGCTTCCTTCCTGGCCGATTCGAGCAGGGTCTTCTCCATCATGAGCCGGCGTTCCTGATTGATGAGGGCGACCTTCTGCCGGTTCTGGGCGTCGATGATCTTGACAAGGTTCTTGGTCTTCGCTTCGACCTTTTCCTTTTCCTGCCCGACCATTTCCTGCGAGCGGGCGAGGCTTTGTTCCGCCTGCGCCTGGAGAAGCTGGGACTTGTTCCTGCTGAGCTCCTCCTTGTAGATCTCCCTGTCGCGGATTGGCTTCGCGATCTCCTGGGGAGGCTCGATGTCATTGATTAGGACAGACTTCACGAAGATCCCTTTCGATTCACAAGCCTCCTTCAGCTTTTCGAAGAGCGAGTTCTGGAAAGCGGTCCGGGAGTTTCCGGCAAAGTAGTCCAGGGCCGCGTATTTCGAGCCTTCGATGCGGCCGTACCCGCGGATCGCAGGAATGAGAACCTTCTGGAGAATCTCGTTCTTCTCGTTGTCATCGTGCAACTCGCCGATGCGGACGAAGATCTCGGGTGCGCGAAGCGGATCGATCGCCCACTCGACGGTCAGCAGGACAGTCATCTCGAACGCATCGCTGGAGGGAAACTTCAACGCCCCTTCTCCGGTCAACTCAAAACGATGGGACCTGACGTCCATGATCG
>CAYRYU010000016.1:0-9144 GCA_964428355.1 uncultured bacterium | reverse complement strand
TGGATCCCCTTGAAACTGTCGTCCGGGGCAATGATCTCGCCCGAAGGCAGATTCTTCCCCATTTTTGAGATGAGGATTCCGACCTTGCCGGGTTCGATTTCGATCCGACAAAGGAACCACTCGAAGAACTGCCATCCAACCGCCAGGACGACGACCGCGAGCACGACCCAAGCCGCCGCCCATCCGACGCGGCCGCGCGGAAAAGCAGACCCGACGCGGCCGCGCGGAAGAACGGACCCGACGCGGGCGTGCGGAAGAACAGACCCGAAACCCTGGAATTCTCTGGATTCCACTCTACCCCCCCCCCTGGTACCTGAATGTGAAAAAAAACACCAAATTTTTTAAAAAAAGTTCCAAAGATGCAAAAGCGATATCGTTCCCAACCAGTCTATGGTAACATAAATCCCGGTGGCGGGGATTGATTCCCCGCCGAATCGAAACAAGTAGGGGAAGAACGATGAAGATTCGGGGTTTTCCTGTTTTGCAGGCCCTTTTTGTGATGGCCCTGACGTTGGGCGGTTCCTTTGCCGCCTGGGGCGCCGGGGTCTCTTATGACCAGCTCAACCTTCCGCAAGGGTTCAATTTCGCGAGAGATGTCCAGGATCCTTTCGGTTTTGTTCAAACCCTCAAGATCGGAGGCACGGTGATCAAGCCCGACATGAAGCTGCGCGGTCCCGAGGAGTTGACCAAGGAACGGACTGCTCTTCCGACCTACGTCGGGGTACTTTCGAAGATCAACTGGGGTGGCGGACAGGGTGATCCATTTGAATTCCAGGTCCAGGTCAGCACCTATAACAAGCAGCAGATCTCCACCCTGCTTCACAAAACGCTCGAGAACATCACCCTCGAGTTCAGCTTCCTTGTCTGGGACTACGATCCCCTTGCGAAAAAGTACTACCCCGGATTCTTCGGAGGGACCCAACACACTGCCAAGACTGTTCTAAAAGGGCTCATCTACAAGGAAGGCAAGGACCTCCAGATCAAGATCGAGGGCAAGGGAACGGAAGTTTCCAGCCCTGAGAACTGGGGTCTTTCCCTCAAGGTCGCCCCCCAACCCAACGACCAGGATGTAACCTATGCCGTCGCGGACCAGATGAAGGTCGTGAAACAGTGGGGAGTGGCGGTAACCGCCGACACCGAGCCCTGACGCCGGCACCCGGGGCCGTAGGGGGGGGGAGTTCGGCAACTTGCGGAATCGAAAAGGCCTCCCTTCGATGCGAACAACAACCTTTCCGGGCTTTCGACAGCCCGTCCGAAACGAGAGAATTGGAGAAGAATCATGGACTTGAAAGCAAGAAGATTCCATTTTTTGTGCGCCGTTTTTTCCTGTGCCATACTGGTGGCGGGTTCGCTTCCCTCCTTCGGAGGGGCTGGAATCCTGTTTGAATCCCTGAACCAGACGCGGGGTTTCAACTTCACCAAGGAAACCAAGGTTCCTGTGGGTTTCGTGAAACTCCTCAAGATCGGGACGAACGAAATCAAAGCCGATCTACCACTTCGGGAGCCCAATAAACTTGCCGTGAGTTCCAGAGAGCTTCTGTCTTATGTTGGGGTCCTTTCGAAGATCAAATGGGGCGGGAATCAAAATGATCCCTTCGAGTTCACGGTCCATGTGAGCGCCGCCAACAAGGACAGGATTTCCAAGCTGATCCCCCAACTTGCTCTGGGGAACATCAACCTGGATTTCAGTTTCATGGTCTGGGACTTCGATAGAGCCACAAGGAAGCATTTCCAGTCCTTCTACGGGGGAACCCGGGACAGCGAATACACTGTGTTGAAGGGATTCCTCGCCAGGGAAGGAAAGGTCCTGAAGATCCAGATTGGAGAAAAAGGCAAAGTCGCCTCTCCGGAAAACTGGCCCCTTTCCATCACTGTCGTTCCCCAGTCTCAGGAACAGAACGTCACATTTGCCTTATTGCTCACGAATGGAAGCATGCACAAGGTCGTGAAGAAGTGGGGCGGGGCGTCCCCCAAGAAGTGACATCGGGAGGGGGAGTATGACAATTCCGGCAATCCAATCCCGCATCGAGGGCGTCACAGTCTACGCATCCGGCGCGACGGTGACGAGGTCCGCGACCGTAGAGCCGGTTGAAGGTTGCTGGCCTCGCCAGATCCGGGTTGCAGGCCTTCCCCTCTGCATGGATGACACGAGCGTACAAGTCCGGCTCGAGAGTTCCCCGGGCGGTGCCCCTGCAGCCGTCGGCGTCCGGGTTGTTCTGGAGGTTCCCGACGTCCCCGCTCCGGAGCCCCCCGACGAAGCGGCCATCCGGGAGGCCCACCGCGAAGCGCTGTTTCTGCAAGCCCTCATTCGGGACAGCGAACGGCAGTCCGCCCGGCTGAGCGCTTTGGCCCTTCCCAGCCGTCCGTGTGGGAAAGAGGGTGAACCGCCGCCGGCAAGCCCCCATGATGCGCGGCTCGGCCTTCTCGAGTTCCAGCAAGAACGGCTGATGGCAATCGCGGAAAAGAAGCGCGGACTTGAAAGGCAGCTCCGGGAGGCCGAGGAACGAAAAGCCGACCTCATCGAGCGCGGACGCCGGGCCTCCACCGCCCGAGAGCCCCGCGAAAACGAACTTCGGAAATCGGTGGTGGTCGCGCTGTGTCCACACGCGGGCAAGCCTGGTGGGAAGGCCCGGGTCGTCATCGAGTATCAAGTCCCAGGCGCAAGGTGGGCCCCTTCGTATGTCCTTCGCTTCGGGAAGGACTTCTCCAGCGTCGATCTCGCGATGCGCGCCGTGGTGGCCCAGCGAACCGGCGAGGACTGGAAAGACGTGCGGTTGACCCTCTCCACGGCGAATCTGCAAGCGTGGACCGAGCTGCCCGAAATGAAGGGGATCCGGATCGGCCGGGCCCAGCCACCGCTCCGCTCCGGATGGAGGCCTCCGCCCGTCGGCGCGGAGGCGTTGTTCTCAGATTACGATCGCGATGTTCTCCCCGTGACCGGGCAACAAGCGCTGCCAGGCCACAGCTCCCCCCTCGCAGGAAAGGATGAAACCAAGGCCGAATCAGGAAAGAGGGGGGCGAAGGGCAGGAGAGATCCGGGTCGGGACCGGCAGAGTTCTTCCGAGGGTCTCGTTCCTCCCCCTGCGCCCGCCCATGTCCCCAGGGGCGCACCGGTTCCATCGGGCGGGGCAGCGGATGAAGACCGGACGAAAATGGCCGAATCGGTGATGTTGGAGGCGGTCGAGAAGTTTATCGCGGCGACCGGAGAGCAGCACCTGGAGCGTCTGGAACAGTCCGAGGACGGCGGACCGCCTTTACCGCCCCCTTCGATGGACGAGGTGTCCGTGCGCCGGGGTGCCTCCCCTGGAAGAGCCCGCATCAGCGGTGAGATGGCGGATCGGATGGTGAAATCCGTTCCGAGATTGGATGTGCAGGACGCAGTACAGGCGAAACACAGCGCGGAACCGGCTCCCTGCGAGGAACAGGCGGAATACTCCCCAGACCCGGCCGGCTGGCTGGACTACGGCGTCCTTCGCATGCCCGGACCGGCCGAAAAGGGGCGGGGCCGCCTCGTTCGCCCAGGGGGGATTTCCCTTGCCATGGAGATGTTCGCCGACCTTCAGGTCCAGATTCGCTTCGATATCGCCGCCGTCGTCAGTCACGCCCGCAATTCCACCCTGAGCCTCGGTCCCCTTCCGCCGGACCACCGTCATCCGACCGTCTACGGCGGTTTTTACTACGCATTTTCGTCCGAACCTCCGGCGAATATCCCCTCGGACGGCCTGTTTCATGCAATCGCGGTGACGAGCCGCGCTGCCGAGGCGAAGATGTGGTATGTTACCGTGCCGCGCGAGGGGCCCGAGGCATTCCGGTTCGCGGAAGTCATCAACCCCTTCGACGCCCCGCTCCTTTCGGGACCGGCCGACGTCTACGTCGGAAGCGAGTTTCTTATGACCATCCCAGTTCGAGAAACCGCTCCCAAGGGGTATCTCAGGCTTGGCCTCGGCGTCGAGCAGGCGGTCAAGGTGGCACGGAACAGTTCCTTCGAGGAGGAGACGACTGGCCTGATGGGCGGAACGCTCAATCTCAAGCACAAGATCCGAGTCGAGGTGGCGAACCTCCTCCCCGCTCCCATCCGGGTCGAGGTGCGAGAGCGGGTTCCGGTCACCAGCCCGGGGGAGGAGAACGTCACGGTCGCGATTTCGGAAGCGACTCCGCCCTGGGAAAAGTTCGACCCCGAGGGGGATCGCCTCAAGGGCGGTCACCGGTGGTTGGTTTCAGTCAACCCGGGAGAAAAGGTTCCGCTGCAGGCTGCCTACACGGTCACGATCCCCTCCAAGATGGAACTGGTTGGCGGGAATCGGCGGGAGCGATGAACCATGCAACCTCGTTCAATGGATGAAAGCGGAGGTTAAAACGTGGCGGACAAAAAAGTGGTCGAGATCCTTTTGCCGGTCGTCGAGGTGACCCTTCTCGAGGACCGCGCGTTCGTTGTTCGCCGAGGGAACGTTTCCCTGCCTGCGGGATTCTCCCGCCTGGTCGTTCCCGGCGTGGCACCGGTGATCGTCGACAAGACGGTGACCCCTCGGGCGGAGGGACCGGTTGAAGTGCACGACGTCCGTGTCGTCCGCTTCGCGAAGATTCTCCGGGAGGCCCGCCCCGCCGAGGCGCGTGAATTGGAAGAGGCCTTGGAAAAGGCTCGCGAGGAGGCGGGAACGGTTCAGCGTCGTGCCGCCCTCATCGATGGTCAGATCAAGGGGTTCGAGCGGCTCGAAGAACTGGCCCTGAATGAGATCGTGGAGGATGCCGCCTGGGGTCGCGATGCGTGGGAAAGCGGTCGGGAAAGAATCGCCCTTCTCGAGGAGCGCGCGGTCGCCTTTCACGCCGAGCAGGCCGCCGCCATGGCCGCTAATGAAAGCCGCTTTCAGGCCATCGGCGACCTGGAACGCCGCCTCGCCGCCGTCAAGAGCCCCTCCACGTGCGTCGGAGCCCGCTTCGAGATCGACGTCGAAGCGTCCGCGGCTGGGTCCTGCATACTGGGGCTCGAATACCTGGTTCCCGGAGCCTGCTGGCGGCCGTGGCACGTTGCCGACAGCGCCTCCCCCGGGAAGAACGTCGTCCGCTTTCGCTCCGAGGCCTGCGTCTGGCAGAACACCGGGGAGGATTGGATGGGGGTGCGACTGCTCTTCTCGACCCAACGCCCATCGCTCGGGGCCGAGCCCCCGTCATTGGTGAGCGATGTCCTCGCGACACGGAAAAAGGCCTCGGAAATCGTGGTGACCGAGCGCGAGCAGGCAGTCCAGACGACCGGTCTCGGGTCCGCGACCGACAGGCAGGTCGACGAGATGCCTGGAATCGACGACGGTGGGGAGGTTCTTGCCCTCCGGGCGGCAGATCCCGCCGACATTCCCTCCGACGGTCGCCCCTACCGGGTGCCATACGGGGAGTTCGAGACGGGAGGGGAGACGGAACGGGTCCTGATGCCCGAACTTGCCCCATGCGCGTTCTTCAGGACCGTTCAGCCAAACAAGGGCGGTAAGCCCATCCTGGCGGGACCGGTGGATCTGCTGATCGAGGGTGGATATTCGGGTCGTACGCAGGTCAAATTCGTCGCTCCCGGGGAGCGGTTCGTGCTCGGATGGGGGATTGAACCCGCGTTGAGAGTGCACCGTGAAACCGCGAAGAAGGACGAGGAGGCGTCCATCCTAAGCGGCTGGCTCGTCAGCCGGCGTTTTGTCAAGCTCCGCTTGAGCAATGTCGGTGCCGAAGCCATCTCCGTGAATGTCACCGAGCGGGTTCCGGTCAGCGAGATCGAGCAGGTCGAGATCACCGTCGATCCAAAGGAGACGACGGGCGCAAAAGCCCCCGACAAGGACGGCTTCATCGCCTGGGAGGTGACCCTGCCCCCCCACGGAAGGGAAACGCTCCAATTGACCTACACCATCCGGAAGAGGAAAGCCGTGACCGGCTTGTGACCTCGGTTTCCACCCTCCCATCCCCAAGTCAATCTTGAACGCAGGATACTGTGTCTCAATCGGTATCATGGCCCCGGATTTCTCCGGTTTGCAGGATGGCATTCACTCCCGCGTTTCAGAATGCTGAATCGAAGGCATTCTCCAGGGTGGTGCTGCCCGACCCCGCCAGACCCGGAGGATCGCCACCACGGGAACGTTCATCGATGAAATCCCCCTTCCATCGGACCTCGAGGGGATTCACCCCGTCGCACCGGATGAAGGAAAACGGGGGATTCCCCGGTGGACGGGTGACACCGTGGAACTCCCACCTTCCCCCGTCAGGAAACTCGAACCCCAGGCGGAACCCGGCCCCCAGGAGCGAGTAATCTTCGAAGGAATAGAGCGGGTCGATGACGCCCGTAACCCGGCATGTCCCAACCTTCCAGGAGCGGTTCAGCGGGGTTCCGATGCCGATCCGCCCCTTTTCCACGTGGGTTTCCCCGTGAAGGGTCGTTTCGCATCCAAGGTCGAAAGCCATGGGCGGGTTGGCCCAGAGTTCGGAAAGGGTTTCGAAGAGCCTCTCTCCCAAGGATTCCGCCTTCACCTGGATCGTGCCCGGCTCCGGGCCGGAAACCACTTCTCCGCTGATGTCCAGTTCCCGGAATGCCTCCTGCACGGCTTTCGCCCCCTCCTCCGGAGACACCCGCTTCAGAGCCCGCGAGCGGCGGACGGGGCGGTCGGCGAACGCCATTCCCCGGATGGCCTTCCGTTCCCCCACGATCAGCCCCTTGCTCCCGGAAAAGACGTCCAGGCCAGAGGATTGGGCTATGAGCCGGATGAGATCCCCGGCCGTGGGGGCTTCCAATCCGTAGCAGAGGATGGTCACCGTCCCTGAAGCCGAGCCGTCGCAGAGAATCTGGACATTTGCCAGTTTCCCAACCTCCTCCAGCGCGTCCGGAACCGGAATCCCCATCCGGATGAACGGAAGGGACGGCAACGGAGTGTCCCCACCCTCGCCCCGGTCGTCGGAATCGCCTGCTGCCTCGGTGGGTTCGAAATCCTCGATTTCCAGGGCCTCATCCTCCCTCGCGGAGACCACCCGAACGCTGAAGTCGGATTGGGTGGCCCACGCACGGAAGGAAAGGGTGAGCGGCCTGTCCCCCGCCTGCAACCGAAGGGACTGCCACTCCCCTTCTTCCCCGAACCACGTGGTTTCGGCCACGGACTCCGTGCCGGAAACCTGCGCGGTACAGCGGATACGCGCGAGAATCCAACCATCGTCGTTGATTCTTCCGGACCCCAGGACCTCGAAGGAGGCGAGTCCGTCCTTCGGATGGGCGAACACGTAGCGGAAGGATCGGTTCGAAGCCGTCGAGGCGGTCCAGGAGGCGATGGGCTGCGAATTTCGCGAATCCTCGAGCCGCCATTCGGTTCTCAGCTCTTGAACTGGAACGTCCACCGTTGCCATGGTCCTCTTCATCTCGTCCACCACCGACTTGGTGCCGTGGAGAACGATGCGGTTGAGTCCGGGGGGAACCCAAACCCCCATTCCGGGCAAGACCAGGCGGCGGAGGATGGGGACGATCGTCTCCTTGGGTCTGCAGGAACAGGATTTGCAGACGGCGAAGGGCTTGTCCCACTCTTCGGGAGCCTGCCGGTGGCGGATTACCCACGCCGCTCCCTCCTTGGAGATCTTTCGGCGGGCGGTTCCCGCCAGGAAGTGGAGGGCTTCCTCCCAGAAAGTTCCGGCGGGGATCCTGGCGCAGAGGACCTTTTGGTCGGGCAGGTCACCGACCAGGTTCACTTTGCACCGCTTCACGAGATCGGCCATGGCTTCAGAGAACTTCCAACCCGAGTAGTCGAGAGGGCCGACCGAATCATCCGCAGCTGGCAGGGGTGCACCAGTCACCAGAAACAGAAGGGCCAGGAGCGTCAGTGCGCTCAAAGGGGCC
Source organism: uncultured bacterium (assembly GCA_964428355.1). Lineage (GTDB taxonomy): Bacteria > Muiribacteriota > Ozemobacteria > Ozemobacterales > Ozemobacteraceae > CAYRYU01. The sequence continues at coordinate 1,298 of CAYRYU010000016.1, read as the reverse complement.
GTCGTTCTCATGCTCTTCCTCCCTCAAAACGCCGCGTCGAAAGCGTCATCGAAAGTGTCCGTCGCATCCTCGCCGCCCGTCTGGGTAGGGCGGGAGGGCGCCGTGGAGCCATCGACTCCCTTCCCGCCGGAGACCCCGGGCTTGTCGGCCCTGATCCTGGGCGGATCAGCGAGGGAGCCTGCGATCACTATCCGTCCGGGGGTTCCTCCCTCGCCTTCAACCAGGGGGACCGTCATTTCGCTGGGGAGGAAGGTCCATCCCTCCACAGTGAAGCCGTTCTTTCCGACCGTCGTAGAGGAGCGGTACTGGCACCCGGCAAGACCGTCCTCAGCGAGCATCACGGGGAAAAGGCGGAGCGACCAGGTGGCGTTTGCCTCTCCTAACTGGCGGAAGAAGGAAACGCCCGACGGAACCCTGAACGAATCTCGGGACTGGGCGGGGGGATGTCCCCTTTCTAGCGTCAGATCCAGTCGCCGGGGTTGAACATCGACGAATTCGACGAATCTCCGGACGTTCTCGGAATACCCCCCCGGACCGGTGAACAGGAGCCCGTTGGACCACGGGTCTGGGGAACAACGCACCCGGTCGCGCTTTTCCGGGACAAGGGGGAAGTCGGCCAGCTTGCGTACGACAGTTTCCGCATCGGCGAACTGCAGCCGCCTGGTGATGTAAAGGGCCCACTCCATGTGGGGGCCGGACTGATAAAGGGGGTTTCCGATCGTCCAGTTGTTTCCGATTTTCTGCGCGCTGAGCCCTTTGACCTTGGCGATCTCCCCAACGAGGCCTTCGGGATAATCGTTTTTCGGACCGAACAGGAACACGCTCAACGTCGCGGAGCCGTCCTCGTCACAGAACCACCCGCTCCCGGATGATGGGTGGAAGACCCGTTCCATGATCTCCACCACCGGTTTTCCCACCATCACCAGTTCGTGAAACGAAGTTCCAGCCGGGGGAGGGGGATCGGGGGAGAACGGAGAATCGGGTTTCTGCTGGGTGATGGGGGAATCGAGGGTAGCGGAGGCGGCGAGTCGGAGAGAATCGGGGAGGAACTCCACCTTCGTCTCGAAGTCCAGCCCCGGATCGGATGCGAGTATCACCGCCTCCGGGGGCTTGCCTGCCTGTCGGGTCGGGCGGATCACGCATTGGCTCTTCCCCCCGGGAACGCTCCAGGTGAGCGTGGCGGGGCAGTCTTCAATGGACAGGAAGGAGACCGCTGTCCCGCCGTCGGGTAGGGCTCCTGACCTGGGCTTTAGAGTGACACGGAGAAAGGCGGCGGGGGTGTCCTCAAGGACTGCGCC
>CAYRYU010000015.1:86278-95402 GCA_964428355.1 uncultured bacterium | reverse complement strand
GATGCGCGCGCGGAACTGTTGTTCAGGCCTTTGAAGGGAGGGGTTCATTCCCCGGATGTGTTCACGGTGGCGGGTCGGGATTTCGGGGGACCGAAGGCCCCGCAAAAGGTTGCCTGGAATCCTGCTTCGGGGTATTCTTTCCCACTCCTTCGGAGTTGGAAACGTCAAGGGGGAATGGGAAGCATTTGTGATGAACCGTACCGGACAAGGGTCCCACCTTTTTCCCTTTCTTCCCTTTCTTCTCTTTCTGGTTTTCGGCGGGGTATTTTTTCTTTTTCCCGCTCTGCTACAGGCCGAAGGGACCGGTTTGGGGAAATCGGGAACAACCGATCAGGGGCAAAGGTATGACGTTGTCGTGGTCGGAGGTGACCCCGAGGGGATCTCCGCCGCCATCGGGGCTGCCCGGGCTGGGGTGAGGACCCTTCTGATCGATACCCGTCCAGTTCTTGGGGGACTTTTCACTCGCGGCTGGCTGAACGTCCTGGATATCAACCGGGGGCCCGACAGAAGACTGCTGAATGGGGGCGTGTTCCGGGAGTGGTTGAGGCTGGTGGAAGGTGAGGCCTTCAGCATCGATACGGCCGAAAGGGCTTTCGTGAAACTCGTGCGAGGCGAACCCAACCTGACGTTGTTATCGGGTGTGGGGGCGGTCGAACCCCTCGTCGATGACGTTCCGGCTCGGCTTGTACAACCCGGGCAGTCGGTGATATCATCGGCTGCCGCCGAACTCTACTTCGAGAAGGTCGGGGTCAATACGCCACCGCGACCGGGGGAACCCAATTCATCTGCGGTTTGGGGAAGGGCTCCCCCAGAATCCAATGAACACCCCCAGGGGGCTTCTTCGTTTCCCAGGGTTACGGGAGTGCGGGTTTGGGGCCTCGGGGCTCCACCGATGGAGATCAAAGCGCAGGTCTGCGTTGATGCGACCCAGGACGGAGACCTGTGTGCCGCCGCGGGCGTAGAATTCAGCAGGGGATGGGAAGATTTCGGAGGCTCGCCCCTGGGAATGGGAATAACCCTGGTTTTCCGGCTCGACGGGGTAGGGGAATCCGGTTGGGGAAAACTCGTGGATTCGCTGAGGCGCGGGAGGTTCCGAGGACGTGCCTGGGAATACCAGGGCGCGGTTTGTGGGTTCGGGGACGTGATGAGGGGATACCGTCCCTCCCAACCCGGTCTTGGGGTCAGGGCCTTGAACATCGGCCGGCAGCGGGACGGAAGCATCCTGATCAACGCACTTCACCTTTTCGGAATTGATGGGCTGGATTCCGGGCAGAGAGAAAAGGGCCGGGCGGTGGCCGAGCGCGAGTTGCCATTTTTGGCGGAGTTTTTGAGGAACGAGATTCCGGGGTTCGGTGGCTCCCGGCTTGGGGGCAGCGCTCCCGAGCTGTATGTCAGGGAAACCCGGCATATCCGGTGCAGGTATACCCTTTCGATAGATGATGTCCTCGAGAACCGCGACTTTCCTGATGGTATTGCCTTCGGTTCCTATCCGCTCGACGTCCAGGCGACCAGTCCTGATTTCAAGGGGGATATCCTCGGCCGGCCGGTCCGATACGGGATTCCCTTGCGATGCCTGATTCCCCGGAAGATCGAGGGTTTGCTTGTTTGCGGCCGCGCGGCGGGCTTTTCTTCACTTGCCGCCACCAGTTCCAGGGTGGTTCCCGTCGGAATGGCGACGGGGCAGGCCGCCGGAGCCGCTGCAGCGCTCCTGGTCTTGAAGGGGCGGCGATCAGTTTCGGAAGTGGAGGCAGACGAGTGCCGCAAGGAGCTGGAGCGGCAGGGTGTGGAACTCCGTCTTCCCCCGGTTCCGGTTTCCCGCGAAGCCGGCCACTGGGCTTATGAGGGGCTGAAGCATTTCCGGAGCCGGGGGCTCGTCTCGGGGGGGTATGAAAACCGCTTTTCTCTCGATGAGGAGATTTCCGGACCGGCTTTCTTCAATGCCCTGAGGGGCATCGTTCCTGGAATCCCAAAGGGTGTGCGGCAGGAGTTGTTCGAATTCTCCCGGAAGTTGAGGGTGGTTTCCCTGGACCAGGCCCTTTGCATGGTTTCCAGAACCCTCGAGGGGCCTTCGGATGTGGCGGATGTCCTGAAATGGGCACGGGAGCGCGGATACCTGAATCCCGGGATCCAGGAACGGGTGAGGGACCATAACGGGACCCTTACCCGGGGCTGTTCCTACATGCTCCTGAAGCGCGTCTCGGAAAAGCGGGATTCCCGTTGAAAACTTCACCCAGCCCCTGACACCGAAAGAACGTGGTTCCAATTCCCGGTCATTTTTTCTTCTGGATGACGACCATCCGTTCGGGAGCCTGGGATCTGGCCTCCACCAGTCTCTTGTAGGCGGGGTAATCCTCCGCACCGAGGAAATCCCGTGTCCGTCGGAAGGAATCCTCGAAGGTCACCTTGTCGACTTCGAATCCGAAGGAGCAGGCGTAACCGAGACCGTCCATCGAAGCGCTGACCCCGAGCGGGAGGGCGTAGATCGAGTAACCGGGTGGAAGTCGGACCGAGATCTTCTTCTTCTGGCCAAACCATGTGGGCCAGGCCATCGGAGAAAATCGGACGGGAGCCCCGACCGCGGCCGCGGAGTATTCCTCCGATTCGAGGGGAACGGGGAAGACCATGAACTCTTCGCCGCTCTTGACAGCGAAGTCAGGTATCCGGACTTTGAGGGTGATCGAAATGGGGGTCATGAGGTCCTGGAGGTCGGAGAGCTCGAATTCCCCAAGTTTGGACCCCGGATACTGGCTGCCAATGGCCTGTTCGAGAATCACACGGATTTCCTCCCGCTTCGAATTCTTCAGGCTTCGCCAGGAGGTTTCTATTCCGCCTTTCGGAAGGACCCTGATGGTCATATCCAGGGTTCCGTTTTCCGAAAGGGAAGCTTCGATCCCGGCCTCCTCTCCTTCGGCTTCAGGCGAGGCGAAGGGAACCTCCACCCGTGAGCCATCGTCGAGATAAACCCCTTGGGCGCCCTGGACCAGTGCGGGAAGGTTGTGGGGACTGCGGGTCCCGTCGAGGGGAATGTTCCACCGGAGCGCTCCCGGGGCCGAAGCGATATCGATTCCCAGGAACTGGCCCTGACGGAAGGATGGAACGTCCCATGCGATCGGACCTGCGTCCGAAGGCCGGGCCAGGAAAAGACGGCAGCCGACGCCTGAGGCCTTGAGGAGGGAATAGTATAAAACGACCCGGTCGAGTATCCCTGCCTGCTTTTCCTTGAGGATGCGGACGGGGTCGAGGGGTTTCCAGGAAAAAGCCTCGGGGCTCACCGGAACCCGTGCAATCTCCTTTCCCAACGCAAGGAAGATACCCTCGATGACTTCCCTGGGGTTCTTCTTCCCCGCGGTCGCGGAATCGAGAAAATTCCGGAAGAGGTCGTTCCTGGCGGCGGAACCTGCTGCCTCCTCGACCAACCCCGCCAGGATCTTCACCGAGGATTTCCAGTCGTCGGCAATGGCGCAGGTTACACTCGGGACGAACCGCTCGAGAGAGGGAAGATCCGGTTCGCTGGTGATAGGAGGGGAATTCTCCACCTGGAAGATGTGCTCCGTTTTTCCCCCGACCTTGCGGGTCTCGGAGGAAACCGGGATCCCATGGGCATTGATTTCGATCATGAGGGTTTTTCCTTCCGGAACCGCCACCACGAGCCGGGATAGCTTCTTGTACTCCGAGCTCCGGAACAGTTTCTTCGCGAGGAAAGGCCTTAGGGGATCCACCTTTTTCCTCGAAACGCGGTATTTGCGGTCCACTATGGTTCCGGGGTTCACCTCGGGGATGGCGAACTTGACCGTGTGGCGGCGTTGATACAACGGTACGGTTGGGAAATCCGCTTCATCGGCGATGGTCCGGTCCGAGACATACATTACCCGCCCTGGCTTTCCTCCGAAGAGCCCGAGGACTCCGCCCTTGGAAGGGGTGATCGAGCGGCCGTACAGGATCTCGGCATCCGCGATGTCGGGGAAGTAGGTGAATGACCGGTTAGCAGTCTCGCGGGCGCGTTCCTTGAGCACCACGTAGATTTCATGCGAGGTGACGCTGAAACTCCCGTTTTCTTCAACATCGTACCGGTCTTCGTCGAGAATTTCGACCAGGGAGCCCTGGGGATACTCATTTTCCGTCGGCATCTTGTCGAGGGTTGCCCTGACAAGGGGATCCGTTATCTTTTCGGGGGTGGTCTCCCCCTCGATCATCCGGTACGAATCGAACTCGGTCTTCAGCACTGTTCCGATGGGGAACGTGGCTCGCTCGCCGTTCTTGTCGAATTCCACGGCGGCGGAGGAGATTCCAAGGATCGTGCCGAAAAGCTCGTCGCCGTTGTTCAGCGTGACCACATCGGCTCCGGCCGGGCAAGTTGCGGAAAATGCGAAAAGGACGGCCAGGAGCAGCCGGGCGGCAGGGAGTCCCCGGGCGGCGAGAGACAGCGGGGCTGCGAAAAGCAGCCGGGTCATGGGCTTGCAGAAAAGGGGATAGTCCGCGGATTGGAACCGGGGGGAATTCGTTTTCCTGGTCATGACCCACCTCCTTGCGGGACCCGCTTAAGGAAGACCATCTGCCTGGAGTATGCCTGTATCCTGGCAATTGCAGCCTTGAACTCGGGGTAGGCTTCCCGTGGGACCCGTTTCTGCCTTCGGCGGTAGGAAACCTTGTAATCGACCCGGTCCCCGGGCCCCTTCGAGAATTCGGCGGAAAAGTCGAAAGCCGGGGTCTTCAGGACCAGCGGTTGGGGAAGGCTCCTGATGGACAGTTCAGGGGGGATCGCGAGGGAGCCTTCCTCGAAAAGGGCTTCCGTGGAGTCGTATTCGATGTCGAACGCCCGGGTGGCGAGCGCCGCCTCGGGAAATGAGAAGGACTTGAGGAAGCCGGGAATCGGAACGATCAGCAGATCGGCGATCTCGCGCGGGTAGGACGGGATGGTGAATGAGTACTCGTATTCGAAGGGTTTTTCGATGGCTTCAAGATTGGTGAAGGAGGCGTTGTCGAGAACGGCCCCCTTCGAGTAGCCGTTTACCCTCTGGCTCAACCGCTGCTCGCGCTCGGAGGGTTTGACCGATTTCCACGTTGCCCGCGAGATAACCTCCAGTTCTCCGGTGTAGATCTTTTTTGAGGTTCCAACCAAGGTTCCGTCGAGCCGGAGCGAAAGGCTGGAGATCCAGCGGACCATGTTCTCGTCGGGATCCTGCATCGGGATGAAGTCGAAGGACCGGTCGAACGGGTCCAGGCAATGGCGCCCCTGGTCAACTGTTGGGAACGAGGGATACCGGAAATCGTATCCGGTCGAGTCGAGGTAGTATTTGCTTCCGTTGCTGCGCGTGATACGCGATATCGAATGGGTTATCTCCAGGGTCGGGACCTTTGGGGAGAGGTCGTGGGAGCCGGCATTTATCAGGAGCGGGCCATTCCTGATCCCTGCGGCGTTGAGCATGGCGGAGAAGACCATGGCCTTGTCGACACAGCAGCCGAATTGCTTCTGGACGGTTTCGTGGGCGGGATAGCTTCCATAGATCGTGGCGGCATCCCCCTTGATGATGATATAGCGGATGTTCTTCTCGATCCAGTGCAGGATCCTGGCGACCTTTTCGTCTTCGGAAGCGGCCCCGGCGATGATCTCCATCGTCCGGCTGGCGAGCTCGGGGGAAGGTGTGGTATTCGTTTTCCAGTAGACGTTGATCCAATCGTGGATCTTGTCCCACCCTTCGAAGAGGGAGCAGTGGATATACTTCAGTCCATCCGCCCCGCGCGGCATGGCCGGTTCCGGGATCAACGGGGGAACCTCGTCCATCTTCCAGCGCCAGGTTTTTCCTTCGGGAGTTGTCGAAACGACCGGTTTTTCCTGTTCCGGGGTGAGGTTCTTCGCTTCCCAGAAGAGCTGGCGGTCGGCGGGGAGGGTGATCTGGAGGATCGACGTGAAAACGGGATCCCCGGTCTGGAAGTAGCTCGAGGGGAAGAAGAACTCCTTGTGAAATGGATTGTACATTTCATACTCGATTTGGCATTCGACGAGGGAACCAATCTTGACATGAGGGATGCGGAGGGAAATGACCTTGTAGCTCATGAAGATTCCGGGGCTCATCTGGGGTTTCGTCACCACCGCCTCGGTGGGATCGGCCTCGTGGACCGTCCCATCGGGGGCGATGCTGCGGGCGGTGATGAAACGGATGCGGTCGCGGCCTTCGGTGAAATAGGAAGCCTGATCGGCCCATCTCAGATGGTCCTCTTTTTTGACCCGGCCGATGAAATGGGTGGTGAGGGTGAAGGTTCCATCCGGGCGGTAGCGGTAGTTCATATCGTCGAGCAGCACGATTCCCCCGGCATCCGCGTGCTTCGATTCGAAAGCGGCCGCCCTTGAAGCGATCTCGAGAACGGGCCCGATTTCCCGCGTCGAAACGGAACCTGAAGCTTCCGGTTGTCTCGACTGGAAGACGATCTGTTTGACCTCACCGGGAAGGAAGCTGCCGGAGTTCTCGACGGTGACCTTTCCGTTTCCGAAAGTCACCTCCCCCGAAATCCGTCTCCCGTCCCTGAGTTCGATGTTTCCCGCTCCCAGAAGCGGAATCGAGCACCCGAGAAAGAGCACGAAAGCCATCAGCCTGGAAAATCCCATGGTTTCCTCCTGGCCGCCACTGGGGCGGTTGTTCCTCGTCCGACCCCATCCTAGCCCATGTCAGGTCCGCGATCAAGTCCGACCCCTTTCCGGGATGTGGCCCGGAATCTAGGGCTTGTGCTATCATGTTTTCACGAAACCCCGCAAAAAATGGAATACGAATCGGACGGGACGATAGAGGCGCGGTGAGCTCCGCAGGAACTGACACATCCGTTCTGGAGTTGTTGATCTTCGACCTGGAGTCCTCTTCGAGGATGGTCCGGTTGTCGGCCATTTCCCAGATACAGCGTTTCCTTGATCAGCCAGGAGTGAGCCTGGCCATCCAGGCGCGGCTCGAAGTCGAGGACGATCCGGAATGCCTTCAGTTTCTTCTCTACCTGAAGGCTTCACAGGAGCGCAAACAGGTTGCCGGTTCCAGGGTTCCTCCCGCGCCTGTCCCGCAGGCGGAGGGGAGCCTTTCCGAGCGGTTCATCGACTCTGCAGAGAACCAGCTGGATTCGGTCGCGGCGGAAATCGCGGGACTTCCCGATGGGGATCGGCAGGTGATTCTCGCGGAGCTTCTTTCCCGACGGACTCTTGAAGCGATCAAGGTTCTGGCATTACTGGACCTCGCCGATCGTCATTATTCCACCCAACTGTCGAACGCGGTGATGGGCGTTGTTCGAAAGGGAAACCTGATCACAGCGGTGAAGGCTTTCCACATCCTTGTTTCCAGGGATCCGAAGTCGGTTGCGCCCCACCTGCCGGCGTTGTTGATCCACCCAGCCCTGACGCTGAGGATCGGGGCCATCCGCCTCCTTCACCGGATCTCCCCCTCCGAGGCCATCAGGCTTCTCGACGAGTTTTTGGAGGGATCGGACATTGATTCCCAGACCCTCGCCCTTGGGTTGATGTTCACCCTTCCATTCGAGGATGTTTCGGCGATTCTTTTTCAACTCATCGAGGGGGACCGCCTTCCCCCAAAAGCGACGGAAATGGTCGAGAACCTTGTGAGATCTAATCCCGACAAGGTTTTTCTTGCGCGACTCGCGGGCCTGTCGATCAGAAGGCGAGGTGAGGTCCGGCTCCTGGACCGGATGATCAACGCGGCCGCGGAAGCGATAAGTCTGAGCGGTATCGATCCCCGCCCCCCTCGGGACTTGATCCAATCAGCGGTGGTCCTCGCCGAGGAACGGCTTTCGAAGCTTCAGCTCATCAGCGAAACGAACCGAAGAACCCAGTTGGATGATGGGAAGATCCTGGGTGGCCCTTCGGAAAAACCCTCGATTTCCGCGCGTGTTCCCGGGAAGCAAACATCCACCCCACTCCCGGGCACTCAGCCTTCAAGACGGGAACCAAGTCCCGTTGCGCACAGGGAAGATCCTTCTCCCGAGCTGCCAGGGCCGCCCCCACCTTCCGCAAGAAGGGAATCTCCGGCGGCCGGCGAAACCGCCGGGGAAGCTCAGAACCTCCAGGGTGACGAGGAGATCCTGGCCCAGATCAGGTTGGCGGCGGAAAGGAAGATGAAGGACCCCGCGGTTTTGAAGTCTGTGGAGGGATACCTCGACCATCCCCAGGAGCGGGTCAAGATCGCGGCGATGAAGTTTCTCGCTGACACAGCTCCCAGGGTGATCACCCCGCATCTGCCGGTTCTTTGTTGCAATTCCTCTCCCCTTGTTGCGACCCAGGCGGTTCGGATACTGAGGCGGCTCGAGGGCAGCGGATTCCTGCGGCGCGTCCAGGGGTGGCTCTCGGATCCCACCCCTGTTTCGAGAAACGCAGCGCTGGTTGCATTGATGCAGGTCGATTTCAACCAGGCGCGGTCGCTGATCCTCCGGAACTTCGAGCACGCATCCGATGTAGAGACGATTAAATCCCTCGGTGCCATCCTCCAGGTGAATCCGGAGCGAAGGACAATCCAGGATCTTCAACGGCTGGTCGCAAAGGTACCCAAGTCCCGGCAGCAGATCTTCCTGGATATCGCCGGGGAAATCGAGCGGAGTCTGGGGGAAATCGCCGGAGCCCGCGCTGTCTCCGCCACGAGCCTGGAGGGGGCCTTTTCCGAGATGTTCGGGGAAAAACTCGAGGAGTTCCTGGAGAAGATCCGGAACGTCCATTATCGGGTTGGCGAAGGGCTGGGGGAGGGGGTCCTCGGGTCTCCGGAACCGATTCTCAAAGCGCTTGCCATCCTGGTCGGGATCGTGGCCATTTTCGTTTCCGTGCGGTGGCTCTTCCCCGGCCCCGATCCTTTTTCCGACGTTGGCGGGAAGGGTGTCGAGGCACTCACGATTCCCCGGCCTTCCGTCGAGAGGATTCCGAAAGAGGGGGAGACCCTTCTCGGGTCGATCGAGGGCATCGATCCATTCAACCAGACCGTGAAGATCAAGACCAGGAATGGCGAGATTTTCAAGGTAATGGGGAACTCCCGGATCCGCGATCTGAAGATAGGTGACCGGATGGAGGTCCTTGTGGCCTCTGCGGCGACTACGCCCCTCGGTTTCCGGATCATCGATCCCAAGAGCTTCCGGAAAGTCCCCTGAA
>CAYRYU010000015.1:83160-86178 GCA_964428355.1 uncultured bacterium | reverse complement strand
GGCAGTCGGAAGCCCTGATCCGTCGACATTTTTAGCAGTCATCGCCGATTATTCATCAAGGTCCGCCTTCCGGGAAACCGGAATCCTTTCGATTGGCATGTTACAGGGTTGGCATCGGATTTGCGTACCCGGATTGGAACCTTCCCGAAAAGGGGACGCTTCCCAGGAGAGGAATTATGATTCTGGAAAACCTGGCAAAGACAGTGGCCTACGGATGCGCGATCGCTGGTGCGCACCTGGGCTGGACCGAATCCGAGACCGATCCGATCGAGAGGAACCTTACATCTCCGTCGGGGAACCTTCGGGGCTCGTCTCTCGATATTCTTCGAAATGCCCCGCTGGCAGTGATGTTCAGCGGATGCCGATTCAAGCTTCAAGCCGAGATCTGGGCGAACATCCCGTTTTCGGCCAATTCGGGCGAGCCGAAGATCGGCCTGGGCCTTACTGTTTCCGAGACGGGAGACCGGACGTTTCCCTCGGGGGCAACGCTGGATTACGTTTGGCTGGTCAGGGAGAAAAAGGGTGGATCAGAGGAAGCCCTGTTCCGTGACCTGCGTGGAACTCCATTTCAAAGTGATGTCCGTACACCGAGCCTGGTGGGGAAATTCGTGGAGGATCTTTCCCTCTCGTGGTTTCCGGAAAGTGACCGGGTCAAGGTGGTTGCGGGCATCCGGACTCCCGGCGGGCAACTCCTGATGCTGGGAACATCCGCCCGTGCCAATTCTGCCTCATGACCGAACGAGGGGTGGTCAACCCTTGCCCAATTTCGATTCGTGGAAATCCCCGATCGTCTTTGCGATTTCCGAAAGGCCCGAGGGAGACCGATAACGGAATGTTTTCATTTCGATCCTCCCGACCTTTTCCGGGAGATGGTATCCGAAGAGAGTCTTGCACAACGCTCTCACTTCCGTCATCGCCGAAGAATACGAGCCTCCGGTGTTCGACCAGCACCCGAGCCTCAGGAACAGCCCCATGTCGATGGTCTTGAATCCGGCGGCATCGAGGTCCCTGATCAGTTTTCTCTGAAGACCCAGGAACCTGCGATCCGAGATTCCTCCGATCAGCTCCTTCGTCTCCTCGACGTTCAGGCGCGGCTTCAGGCGCAGTCGGGAGGGCGTTGCCGCTTTGTCCGCGTCGGAATGCTTTTTTCGAGGGGACTGTTGATGGCTCTTGCGAGGGGCCTCACGAGGCCTCCTGCTGGGGCATTTTCTGGCCTTTTCGGGGAGGCTCCCTCTGGGACTCTTCTCCCCAATCCCGTGTATCCGGTTCCATGCGATCAGGAAATTCTCCTGGTGGTCCATGACGGTTTGCCAGACCCGGTTGGTTTCGTCCTGGTCGACGTTCTCGTACTTCTTTATCAGGGGAACCGTTGTTCCGGGAACGCCGATCAGGATCAGAAGGTATTTCCCTCCCTCCCCGGTAACGTGCAACCGGGGCGGATCCGAATCCTCGCCGGCGATTGCGAAGTCGAAACCGAACTCCTGGTGGACCGTCTGCATGACTTCCCTTGCCTCCTCTTTCACGATCTTCCGGGATCAGACTTCCTTCAACAATGAATTGATCTCGCTTTCGAGGGCACCGTTTCCCGAACCCGCCTCGAGGAGGATGTTCTTCATCCCCTCGAAATGGCTTCCCTTCCAATAGATCCTTCCACAGGCTCCACACGCGAAGAACTCCGTCTGGATCTTCGCCACATGAGGAGGGACCAATCCCCGAACCGATTCTTTCGGCCTCACTTCGATAAAACCGTTGCATTCGAGGCATCTCGTGAAGGGGTTTGCGTGTGGCCCGACGTCGAATCTTCTGACGACCTCGCCGATCTGGCGTGAGGGATCGACGGACCGGACCCAGTAACCGAAACGGACCCGCCCGGTCTTGAGGAGGTGAATGTCGCGTGTGAGGATGATCCGGTTCTCCCGGACCGAGCAATCCACGATCTCGGGGTCATCGAAATCGTTCCGGTAGGTGGTATCGATTCCCAGCAGCCGGAGCCGCCGGACCAGCTTTCCGAGGTGGACATCGGCGACGAAGGTCGGCGGAGAAGGAGGGATGGCTTGCAGACGGATCAGGCTTTCCACTTCCAGGACGGTGCGGGCCGGGTAGACCGAGATCTCATCCCCGGAACGAAGCCGGTAGGAAAAGTCGACGGATACCCCGTTGACGATTATCAGGTCGATCTCAGGATGGGGAATTCCCATTCCCTCGACGGCATCCTTGACGGAAGGTGACCATCTGAAGCTCCTCCGTATCTTTCCCGATCTTGCCGAACGGGGAAGAAAATCCCGCAACTCCTCACGGATGTCGAAGCTCGCTTCCAGGAAGGGCTTGATGGGGTCGGAGGTTGGAACCGGGTTCCGCACGGCAGCAGGGTCCTCCCTTCCTTTCGCTACAGGGTCAACCTGACTCCCTCTTCATCATTGATTCTATCACCCCACCCCGGCCCCAGACAACGGGACGGAAGGTTTGCGAAAAGGGCGGGATTTCGCTAGAATGGGTGAGAATCCATCAGGAGCGGAAAAATGGCGTTTTCCTTCACCGTCGAAAAGTCGGGAGCATGCACCATCTTCAACCTCAGCGGGTACATGGAGAAAGACCACGGGAAGCAAATCAGGATGAAGGTCGAGGAACTCGTCTCGAAGGGTGAGACCATCTTCATTCTGGATTTCACCAAGGTTCCGGTGGTCAACTCCCTGGGGCTGGCCGAAATGGTCGACATGGCCGCGATCTGTATCGGAAACGAAAGCATCACGATCGCCTTCTGCGGATTGGCTTCCAGCACGAAGTTCTGTTTCAAGACCGTAGGGATCTTCAACTATGTCGACGAGTATCCCGGCCGGCAGGAAGCGATCGCAGGTTGTTCCACCACCGGTCCCGGAACATGAGTCTTCCCCCTCGGCCGGGAGCGGGAATGTCACTCCTCGAGGGTGTAGTGGGAATGGCCATCTTCCTTATGATCGTTTCCGCGGTCGTGAGACTTCATACCGAGGCCAATCTTCCCCGCCAAGGGATGGTGCGGGA
>CAYRYU010000015.1:75715-83060 GCA_964428355.1 uncultured bacterium | reverse complement strand
CGGTCGTGAGACTTCATACCGAGGCCAATCTTCCCCGCCAAGGGATGGTGCGGGATTTCTCCATAGCCATGAACCTGTGCGAGAGGATCGTCAACTCACTTCAACAGGACATCGGGGCAGGGGATCCCCCTCCCTCGACCCCGGACAACCTCCCGGGTCTGGACATCACCGAAGCGGTGCTCGAAAAGTTCGGGGACCGTCACTTCCTGGACGTTTTCGCGGGGGGAATAGGAAGCCGAACTTCCGAATTGACGGTCAATTTCCGCGTCTTCCTGCGCGTCACCGACGTCGGCAAGGACATCGGCTCCGATCTTGCCGGCGGGTCTGAAAGGTACTACAAGGTTCGGGTCTGGTGTCAGTGGGGCCGGAAACCCCAACACACCTATTCCCTTGATTCGATGGTCTACAGGCGATGAACAAAGGCCGGGCCGTTGAAGTGGGATCGCGGCGGGGCGTCACCGCGGTCGAGATGGTCATCTATGCGGTGATCTTCGTTATCTTCATGGCGGGCGTTATCGGGTCCTTCTCCTATTACCGGTACTCCCAGTCCGGTATTCAGCGACTGGATGTCCTGCATCAATTGAGACTTTCCTCCTTCGCCGTTTCCGAGGAGCTTTCCTACGGAAGCAACATTCTTTTCCCCCCCATCGACGAATCCCGGAAGGAAAAACCTTATCATCAGCTTCTTTTCACCAATTCCGGGAACGAGATCATTCTCGTTTTCGTCGATGGAAAGAACCAGATGATGATTCACAACCTGACGAAAAAGGCCGCGGGTGAGGAATACATCCGCAGGTTGACCACCAACATGATCGAGTTTTCCGTCCGGCGCCCCGCGAACCATTACGTCGAGTTCGAGATGACGGCGACCGATGCCGACACGAAGTTTCCCAGGCAGTTCCACCTCGGAAACTCCGCCCGGGTCCGAAACGTGCTCAGATAGGAGAGGCCGACCATGAGATTCTTCCAGCTGTCCAGGTCTAATGTCCGCCAGGGTTTCTCGATTCCGGTTGCGATCCTGGCAGGGGGGTTCCTGTTGATAATCGCCGGAGCGCTTTCCTTCTATTCGCAGGGGGAAATGAAATCGGTTCGTACCCTCCTGGGGAAGACCACCAGCGAGTATGTTTCTTTCTCGGGCCTGATCTGGGCCTACGAACGTCTTTGCCGGAAAGGGAGATGGTATCAGCCCGCCGGGAACTCCTTCGACGACAGGGGCAACCAATGGTGCAACTCCTGGGAAGGGGCCCCTTTCGGAGATACAATCGACTCGATAGCGATTCCCTTTTCCGACGACCAGGCAAAAAAGGTGACGATCTTCATCGATGAAGTGAAATCCTCCCGTACGCGGCAGATCCCGGGGAAAACGATCAACGGGAAACAGGGACTCGAGATGCTCGATCACCTCAAGGTTCTCGCCCTGGGGGAAGCCGGCGGCGAAGACTGCCTCATATTCGGCAAGCTCATCATGATGCCCGAACCGATCCTCAACAGCAACATGCTGACGGGGCAGTTCCCGGACGACCCTGTCGACCAGGATCCCGACAAGTATGTCATCAGGGTTCCCGAGATCCGGAACAAGCCCACCGGTTACGGCGCCAAGATCGAGCCCGGATACATCTGGTCACAGGACTTCGAACTCACCGACAGGGTCCAGATTTCCCAGGTATTTTTCGCCAAGGGCCAGAGGGTTCGCATGGAGGACTATGTCGTCCAGTTCCATACCGAATGGACCCCGCCTCCAACATGGGCGACGCAGGAACCAAAGATGCGAGCCCGTTACGACGGGGTCGTGGATGACGTCCTCGTGGGCGTTGGCGACATCAAGAACGAGGGGGATCCCCTGGCGGTCATCCGGAAGAACCATGTCCGGCGCGGGACGAAGATCCCGCTCATAAAGATGGTCCGGATAACCCGCATTCCCACCGAGATCTATCGGGGCCGGAAACTGTCCGATGTCAACAATCGCATCCGCGTGTACAAGTATATCGACGGCCTGAAGGAAAGCTTTTTGAAGAATTTTCTCTCCTCGTCGGATTCCTCGTCGCTCGATGCCTTCTTTTCCGGGCTGAATGCCGTTTCGAGAGTCCCGGTTCTAACCGACGACCAGATTGCCAGGATCCCCAACCTTGCCGCCCCCGACGGAGCGAACAAGAACGAGGCGATGAACTACTTCGTCCGGAACATGATGTACAACTTCGTTGCCCCCATCGGCCTTGTTGCGACCGCGGCGAAGCAGTTCGGAGGAAGCGCCCAGTATGAACTCGCGGTTGAACCGCGAGAGATCACTCCCCAGCTCAAGGAACTGCTCGAGATTCACGGACAGCATTACCACGGGAGCAAGGACTTCTTCACCAACCAGATGGATACCCTTCCCAAGAAGATGCTTCGCCAGGGAAAGGACGTGTACAAGTTCAAATCCGAGAAATACGACGGAGCGACCCAGGAATACATCGATTTCATGATGAACCGTGGGAGATACGGGTTCAAGAACCCCGATCCGGGCGGGAAGAACGATGCCTTCATCCACGATGCCTCGTGGCTCGACGATGCCGCGGTCTACGCCAACATCTATCTCAACCAGGATACCCCGTGGACTCCGGAAACCTTCGACAACATGGTCAAGAACGGCGAGATCAAGGACCCCGAGAACTACTTCCGGTGGAAGAACAGCAAGGGTGAGGAAGGTTACTGGAAGTTCGCGCCCGAGTCCGCCATAACCATAAGGAAGATTTCCGTCCCCTACAATTACGTCAACCCGGTCATTCCGGGAGGGGGAACACCGAATCCGAACGAGGATCCCACCTTCGCGAAGGATCAGGCCGCGTTCACCGTTCGCGAGTGCGACCTGATGGATTTCTTCCGAAAGCACTACGACGAGGGGAACGTATCTCCGGGCGCGGGAGAGTTGCGTCCCGACGACGACATCGAGGACACCCCCCAGGCCCCCGGTCCCCCGGATGCAACGGGTTGCAGTTTCAGTGGAGTGAGCAGCTGAACATGGGCAAGAAAGAAAGCGCCCCGATCACCATCAGGTTGATGACGATGGATGACTATCCTCCGGTGAAAGCGCTGTGGGACGCAGAACCCGGGCTCACGATCACCAGTGTCGACTCGGCCGACCGGATCGCGATGCTTCTTCGAAGGTGCCCCGGGATAAGCCACGTGGCTGTCATGGAGGGGAGGATAGTGGGGTCGGTTCTGGGAAGCGAAGACACCAGGCGGGGTTATGTCCACCACCTCGTCGTCCGTGCCGACCTTCGCGGAAAAGGGCTTGGAAAGAAGCTGATGGATGCGGTCGAGGGAGCCTTCAAGTCGGTCGGGATTCCCAAGATCCATCTTTTCGTGATGCGGACCAACCCTGTCGTGGTGGAGTTCTACAAGAGACTTGGCTGGCACGTCAGGGAAGACCTGACGATGATGAGCAAAAATCTTTGAGCTGATTCGCGTAAGAATTGGACTCTTTTCCAAAAGGATGGAAAGAACATGGAGATTTTCAAATCGGTCAACCGGGTGATTTTTGTTGCAACGATCGGATTGGGGGTAACCCTTTTCCTTGCATCGGGAGCTGAAGCAAAGGGGGGAAAGGGGAAGGGCAAGAAGGGCAAGAAGCCCAAGACCGTCCAGACGGCAACACTTACCGTAACCTCGACGGAAACTGGAACCGGGACGGGAACACCCACCGGAGCAACAACGAAAGTCGTGGGGCAGGGATCCGGAAAGGTTGATGGAAAAGGCAAAGGGGAGGAACCCTGGCTGAAAGTTTCCCTCCAACCTGGCGAAATCCAGACTATCCAGACGTGGTTCGAACAGCACCCTCCCGCGATCGTGGTTCCCGAAAACGAGGGGAATGTTCGAAATGGGAAAGGACTCCCTCCAGGCCTTCAGAAGAAACTCGCCCGCGGCGGGACCCTTCCTCCGGGGTGGCAGAAAAAGGTGGCGGCCGGGGAAGTCATGTCCGACGACATTTATTCCTGTTCTGAGCCGCTTCCTGGGGAGTTGGTCCAGCAGCTTCCCCCCGCCCCCCCAGGAACGGTGATGGTCAAGCTCGAGGGAAAGGTCGTCCGGCTGATCGAGGCCACGAAGACGATTGCCGACATTCTCGACATAAAGGTGAAATTCTAACAGCCATCGGGCCAGGAGGCTCCCGGGAGATCCCAGAACGTGGTTCCCCGGGAGTTTTCTCTATTTGAGGCTCCAGCAACTTGACCGGGTAAAACCGATCCGCCGATTTCGCAGATTGCCGCAGATGGGGAAAACCGTTTCGACTCAGCGCCCACCAGCGTAATCTGCGGATGGGTCTCATCCAAGGTAAGGAGGTGGTCATATCGTTTTGAATTCCCTTAGCTTGGTGTTCTGAACCATCATGGGGAGGGTCTTGAGCGTGAATACCTTCCCGTGAGTCGCAAGGAGCATTTTCTTCATGTCTTCGCGCCGAACCCCAAACCCGCGGCCGCCGATGCAGGCGATGACCTGGAACCGGCGGCTGTTGTCGGAAAGTTCTCCAAGATGCTGAATCCGTGTGGCTTTGTCCCTGGCTGTGCCGTCGTCCTCGGTGATCTTGGCTTCGATGAGAACCTGCATGTTGAATTCGGTGGGGATGATGAAATCCGGGGTCTGATCGAGGCCGGCGATGCGTTCCGCCCGTTTCGTCTTTCGATAGGTGATACCCGCTTTTGAAAGGGCGTCCTCAATGGCGGATTCCAGGCTGTCACCTACCAATTCGCTGACGGAATCACGATGACCCGCAAACGGACGACCTAGAAGCCTCTCGTAAAGAAGCATCGCGTAGGGTGCGCCGATTTCGGCCATGGTTTTTACCGTCTGAAAACCTGCCTTCGTGTCGGCCTTGTCGAGGCGGTGAACAGTGTCAGACGCAACACGGGGAGCACCTTCGGCAAGCAACTGACAGGCAACCTCCACCAGCGCCTTCAATCTGTCGGCCGCCTGCCCAATGGCCGATAACCTGGTTGTCGGATCCATGCGGATTTTCCGGTCGAGGGTTCGGACGAACCCCTGAGGGACTTCCACCCCGGAGCGCTGGGTTGCCAGATAGGCCAGCTCGGGGGGCGTGAAGCCCAGCATTGTCCGAAGGACCACCAACGCGATCGGGGTTTCCGTAATGGCCTTGAAAACCTTATCTGGCTTCATATTCCGGAAGCAGGATGTGGTTGCTTTGAGGCTTTCGTACCCTCGCTCAAACACCGGGTACTCGATGAACCCCTGACCTTTTGGCATGAAGAGGAATTCGGACTCAAGGCAGGAAAACACCGAGGAAACGAAGGGCTCCGGGTCGCGTTGGATTTCCGAAAGATCGGCTTCAAAAGGATACTTCAAAGGTTGACCCTCCATACTCTCCTGGCTGTTCCATGGCCTGCCATGATTGCCGGACCGGTGATTTCGATATGACCTTTTCGAGGTGAGACAGCACTTCTGATACAGGCATCGTCTTGAAGAAGCGATCGACGGTGGCCATTTTCACCTGGACTGATGCCGTCTTTGACCATGACTGGCGAAGGAGCCAAACGGCCAGGCGGGCAATATGGCCGTAGAGGATGCACCGAAGATCGCCCTGGGAAGGTGCGTAGACCTTCGCCAACTGGGAATGATCCTCGGCAACATAGCCTGCAATGGCCTGGGGCGTATCAGCAAGTAATCGCCGCGGAATTGTCCCGGTGCTTCGGCATACAAAGACCGTATCGACGATCGACGACATCGTGCCATTGATGTGAATCGAGGCCCCCATTTCAGCGGGGCAAGGAAGGGCAACGGTACAAACGAGGCCGGCATCGAGAATGGCGACGGCCACGGGGATATAGGCGTCGAGCCGGTTGTGATGGAACGTGAAGGCAAAAGGCCGGCCCGGCTTCAAGGCCGAAGCAAAGTTCGTGAATGTCACGGCAAGGCCGGCCGTGAAGTGGGAAAGATCCCGGCCCATGTTCACGTTGCCGGTCAGTTCCGCCTCGTTCCGGGTCGACGCTGCCTTGAAGACTTCCAACTCGGGCCCGAGAAGTTTCTTGAGCCATACGTAGCAAAAGTCCATCAGTTCGGCATACTGAACGTTCCCGAAGTATGGGGGATCGGTGAAGACGGCATCCAATGAGTGCGGTGCAAGAGACGCCGTTGTCGAACTACCGCAATTCAGCTCTATATGGCGTTCCCGCCTTTCACCTGGCCGAACGTCACCAATCCATTCGCCCGGAACGGGAACAATCGTCTTCTTGCCCGATGGTTGCTTGATCTCAAAGGGTTCCAGGCAATAGGCCTTGGCTTTGGAAAATTTCTCAATGATGTTGGACCATCCGCCACTGCCAACATTGGCCCCGCCCCCGTTGGGGATACCCAGGAAATTGGATTCACATTGCACCAGCCCGACCGGGAACCCATGAATGGAAAAGATGTCGAGGGATTTGAGGGCCATGGTGTCGTAACGACAAAGCATATTTTGATATCGGAGAAGGTCGGAAAGGTTGGTCGCAAGGGCATACTTGACCCGCATGTCCTTGATGCCAGCGATAAAGCGGCTGCTCAGCTCGAGACCCAGCAGTTGCCGGGGGTTGAACATCTCGTGGTAATGCTTGTAACCCCAGCGCAACAACCGGTCCGTTTCGTCCCCCGGCAAAATTGCGTCCTCCGGAATCAACCGCTGTTTCAAGCTCTTCATTCGGTACTCGGCAGCGGAAACCTTTGCGAGGTCGTCAGCATCAGGGGCCTTGAAGAACCTACCTACATGCGACGACTTGCAGGTGGCGCAATAGTACTCGAGCGCAAAAAGGCGGTGTGTGGGAGGTTTCGGGTGGAGACCAGGGAAGGTATTGTTCTGCCCACAATGGGAACAAACCGCGATCCGGCGAACAACGGTTCCGGTGAGAGAAATGATTTTCTTGCAGGAAAGACATTTTCCGGGGTCCTTTTTGTCCTCGATCTCTTTGAGTGCGCCGCAAGCCTTGCAGGCCACGACATAGTTCGGATGACGTTTGTTCTCCGCCACTATGTAACCCGGAGAAAGGTCAAACGTCTTCGCACAATGCCGACAAGTTATGGTTTTCATCCAAAGGAAATACTTCACCTGAGCATCGGCAGAGCATTTCACACATCTGGTCTGGTGGAGATGCCCGATTTCCTTCTGGAGATGCTTTCTAAGTGAGTTTCCGGCTTTTTCGTATTCTTTCGGGTCGAGGTATTCCAGCTCCTCTTTGACCACCCAATACGACATTGGGTTGATGTCATAGCCGACAACGTCGCAACCGATTCGATTTGCTTCGATGAGCGGGGAACCACCACCCATGAAGGGGTCCGCGATGGTAAGGCCCGTGTGATCATTGCATCGGTAAAAGGTTTCCGATAC
>CAYRYU010000015.1:44133-75615 GCA_964428355.1 uncultured bacterium | reverse complement strand
CACCCGGGGAAGGGGGTTGGGGAAATCTTTCTTCCCGGGTTTTTATCCCCGGGATGGTTTTTATCCCCGGGATGGTTTTTATCCCCGGGATGGGGGTGAGCAGGGTGCGGGGGTGCCGCACCCTGCCTTCGATCAGGGGGTCGGCCAGAGGATCTTGGTGGGTGTGGCGATCCAGTTGTTCGGGAGGCCCATTCCGAGCTGGCCGAAGTTGTGGTCGCCCCAACCCAGGACATGGCCCGTGTGTTTTACGCCGAAGCTGTAGGTGGCACCTGCCCCGACTTTCTTGACTCCCTGGATATTGCTGGTAACCCAGATTCCGCTATCCAGGAAGGCCCCGTTTCCGAGCTGGCCCCAGGTGCCCTTTCCGTAACACTTGATCGTCCCATCGTTACAGAGGGCGACCAGGTGCCCGACTCCGAAGCACTTGCTTCCGGCAATGTATCTGACCTGGGAAACCCCGCTCAGAAGGGTGGATTCGATATAGACCGAGCCGTCGCCCATGAGGGAGTAGACGTGGGGGTTCCCGCCCATGTCCTGGCTCACGCAGACCCTGGCGACGTTGGTCGGGTTGGTCAGCATCGTGGGAGTGGCAAGCCCTCGTCCACAGTACCAGACCGAACCGTTCGATTTGAGAAATGCGCTGGTGATGTAGCCCGCCGAGATGTCGGCCACACCTCCCGGCCCGGGGATCGTGATAAGGGTGGGAATGTCCCGGGGCATGGTGCTGCAGTCGCCGAGCTGACCGGAACTGTTTTCACCCCATGCCCAGACGGTGCCGTCGCTTTTCAGGCCGAGCGTGTGATCGTATCCCCCACAGACCTTGATCCAAGTATCGGCACCGATCTGCTGAGGCGTTGGAACGATAGCGGTTCCCGGACCGTTTCCGAGCTGGTTGGACGAGTCGTCGCCCCATGCCCACAGTTGGCCTGTCTGGAGAATCGCGAAGGTCGTGAATTCCCCCGCGGAAATCTCCTTCACCACGCTTGGGAGTCCTGTGACCTTGATCAGGGTGGAACTGTCGACGGTGGTCCCGTTTCCGAGCTGGCCATACTGGTTGTCTCCCGCCGTATAGACAGAACCGTCTTCGTGCAGGAAGACCGAGTGGTCGTAGCCTCCGTCAGCAGCGAGGAAGAGGGGGATGACCCTGAAGCTCCAACCCATCGATGCCAGGACATTCCCCGCGGGATCCATTATCGGCCCGTTGAGGAGCACGGTGATGCTCGCGACCTTGGGGAAGGGCAGCGTCGGGGTGAAGGTCGCGGAATCGCTGCCCACAGCCCATGTTCCGGCGATAATAGTCCCGGCGCTGGAAACCGAGATCGTCAAGGTCGAGATCGTCGTGGGATCCATGTTTTCGGAGAACCGGATGCAGATCGGGGTGCTCGCGGCGCCAACGTCCAGGGCTGCGGAGGCTGGATCGAACCAGATGACGGTCGGAGGCGTCGTATCGGTCACCCAAGAATCGGAGGCAGTTCCCTGGGCCGGATTTCCCGCGAGGTCGAGGATTCCCGCGCCGCTCACCGTGAGATTGTAGGTGCCCGAGGCGAAAGTGATGGTGGAAAGGTTGTCGAGGGCGTAGGTGGTCGAGGAGATCGTTGTGATGCTCGCCACCGTAAGGGGAACGATCGTTCCGTTCAAGGTCAGGTTGAAGTCGCCCACATCAACGTTCGTGACGGGTTCGTTGAATACCACCGTTACGGAAGCCGCGGCCGTATTACGTGGATCGGGGAGAACCGGACCGAGTGTGGCTATGGGGCCCGTGTTGTCCCTGGTCCAGGTTTCCGATGCGGGGTTGATCATCGGGTTCCCGACGATGTCGGTGATGTTTCCGGGGCTGACCGTGAACACGTAGTATCCAGGCTGGGTCGTTACCGAGGTGAGGTCGAGGGTGTAGGTGGCGGGTGTGATCGCGGCTACCGAGAGGCCAGTCAGGGAGACGGGAGCCCCGTCGCACGTGAGGGCGCATTCGGCGACATCGAAGTTCTGGACCGATTCGTCGAACACCATCACGATGTTCCCGACGACGGTGTTCCTAGGATCGGGTGTCACCGAGGCGATAACCAGGACGGGTGAAACGAGGTCTACGAGCCAGCTTTCGGTCGCGTTCCCGGACATGGAGTTGCTTGCAAGGTCCTGGACGCCCGTCGCAAGAAGCGTCAGTTCGTAGGTTCCGGAAGCTGCCGTCAGCGTGTCGAGGTTGCTCAACCACCACCTGGTCGCGCTTTCGGGAAACAGGGTAGCCAGGGAGAGGTCGACCGGGGCACTCGAGCAGGTAAGAACGAAGTCGTCAACTCCGAGGTTCTGGATGGTCTCCGAGAAGTTGATCGCGATGCTGGCGATCCCGTTGTTCCTGGGGTCGGGGGTCACGGGGCTGAAGGTGGCTACCGGGGGAATGGTGTCCATCTGCCAGGTTTCGGTTACCCTCGCGAGCAGCTCGTTACCCGCCGAATCCCGGATGTCTGAGGGATTGAGATTGAACGTGTATGTACCATTCTGTGTGTTGAAGGTGGAGAGGTTGTTGATCACGAAGCTGGTGGAGGAGATTGCCGTCAGGGTCACACCCGTGAGCGGATAGATTCCCACCCCGTTTCGTTGTAGCGAGAAATCGGAGATGTCCAGGTTGATTACGGCCTCGCTGAAATCGACCGCGACACTCGCCACGGTGAAGTTCCTCGGGTCGGGAACCACCGGGGTGAAGGTGGCAACGGGTTTTCCGTTGTCCAGGACCCACGTGTCGGAAGCTCCCGAAGCCAGGGCATTGCCCGAGTAATCCCGGATATCGGAGGGAACGGGAAGTGTGATGACATAAGTCCCGGGTTGGGTCGTGAAGGATGTGAGGGTAACGTAATATTCGCTGGGACTGTTTGCGCCGAACGGGGCGGTGGCGATCGACACAGGGGCTCCGTTCAGCGTGAGAGCAAGGTCGGTGAGGTCGACGTTGTTCACGGGTTCGTTGAACGAGATCGTAACGTTTCCTACCGAGGAATTTCTTGGATCGGGGGTGATTGGGACGATGGTGACGGTGGGAACGTCAGGGTCCATGACCCAGGTATCGGAAACCGCCGTTCCAAGGTTGTTCCCGGCCAGATCTTGTACTCCCGCGGTCAGAAGCGTGATAACGTGAGTGCCTGCGTTCGCGGAAACGCTGGTCAGGTCGATGCTCCAGCGTCTCGGCGTTTCCGCCACGATGGGGACCCCGGTAAGGTCGATCGCGGTTCCGTTCCGCGTGAGGCTGAAATCGGCAAGGTCAGGTGGTTGCATGTCCTCGCTGAAATCGATCGTCACGCTGGCGACCGTGACCGCCCTTGGATCGGGAGTGACGACGGAGATGCTTGCGGTCGGGGCAGTGAGATCCATTACCCAGATATCGGAAGCACCGGCGGAAAGTGAGTTCCCTGCCGAATCCCTGATCGCGGCGACCGGGGTTATGGTCACCGTGTAGGTGCCTGCATTCCCCGTGAGGGTGGAGGAATTGAAGGAGTACCGGCTGGAGGTTTCCTGGGTCAGTGAAACCCCTGTCAGGGGAATGTTTCCCCAGCCCGACCTCGAAAGGGTGAAGTGGTTGATCGCGACCCCGGTGACCGGCTCGTTGAAGTTGACCGTGATGGTGGGAACGCCGGTATTCCTCGGATCGGGGGTTATTGGAACGAAAGCCGCGACCGGAGCGGCCGCATCCATGACCCATGTGTCGGTTACGGAGGAGGCAAGGACGTTTCCGGCGAGGTCCCGGACACCCGCCGCCGGAAGGGTGATGGTGTATGTTCCGGGGGTGGATGTTACCCCGCCCAAGTCGAAGGAATACCGGGAACCGGATTCCCGGACAAATGGAACGGCCGAAATGTCGACGTTGCCTGCACCCAGCGTAAGGGTGAAGTTGGCCCGGGTAAGGGTCTGGACCGATTCGCTGAAAGTGAAGGTGATGCTGCCGATCACGGAAGTATTTCTCGGATCGGGGGATATCGCGGTCATGGTCGCGGTGAGCGGTGTGAAGTCGGTCGTCCAGGATTCGGAAACGGCTGCGGCCAGCGCGTTGCCCGCGGCGTCGACGATATCCGACCTGTTCAGGGTCAGGACATAGGCTCCATCGACATTGGTCAGTGACGTGAGGTCGAGGGAATAGACCGTTGGGGATTCCTGTACGAAGGGGGTAACAACAAGGGAGACCCCGCCGCCGTTACGCGTGAGGGTAAAGTCGCTCCGGTCCAGGTTCAGAACCGGCTCGGTGAGGTGGACCGTGACGCTTGCCACCGTTACGTTGCGCGGGTCGGGAAGAACGAGATCGAAGCTTGCGATGGGGGCGGTCGGATCCATGAGCCAGGAATCGGAAACCGATAGGGCGAGGCTGTTGCTTGCTGCATCCCGGATGTCCGAGACGTTCAAGGTGAGGATGTATGTTCCCGCGGGGCCGGTGACCGTCGAAAGGTTGTTCAGGGCGAACCTCGTTCCCGAAACCTGGACGAGAGTGACGCCGGAAAGAGTGACCGGAGCGCCGTCCCGGGAGAGGGAGAAGTCGGAAACCCCGAGGTTGATGACCGGCTCGGTGAAGTCGACGGTGATGCTTCCAACCGCCAACCTTCTCGGGTCGGGGATCGCCGGAGTGAGGGACGCCGTCGGAGCGGTCGTATCGGTGAGCCAGGAATCGGAAACCGCTCCCGCGAGAGGATTTCCCCCCGCATCTGTGATGTCGGACACGTTGAGGGTCAGGACGTAGGTGCCCGCCGGCCCGGTGCATCCCGAGAGGTCGAGGGACCAGGTAGTGGGGCTTTCCAGGGCCAACGGCACCGTCGCAAGCGAAACGTTCGTTCCGTCCCGGGTGAGAGAGAAATCGGCGATGTTCAAGTTCAGAACCGCTTCGGAGAAGGTCACCGTCACCGAAGCGACCACGGTGTTCCGGGGATCGGGAGTGATGGACGCGATCGCCGCGGTCGGCGCTCCCGTATCCATCGTCCAGTTTTCCGAAACCGCTGAAACGAGCGCGTTTCCAGCAGTATCGGTGATGTTGGAGACGTTGGCAGTGAAGGAGTAGGCGCCGGAGGTTCCGGAAACACCCGTCAGATTGAAGGAACAACGGGTTGCGGATTCGATCGCGAACGGAACCCCGGAAAGGGAAACCGCTGTTCCGTCGCGGGTCAGGGTGAAGTCACTCCTGTCGACATTGACCACGGCCTCGCTGAAGTCGATGGTGATGCTTCCCACTGTCGCATTTCGCGGATCGGGGGAGACCGTCGAAACGGTCGCCGTGGGGGCGGTGTTCTCCATCTGCCAGGAATCGGTCGCACCCGCTGGAAGCGGATTGCTCGCAAGATCCGTTATTCCGGCGGGGGATAGGGTGAGGGTATAGGAGCCGGGGACGGCGGTGTCTCCCGACAGGTCGAGGGCATAGCCCGTGGTCGTGATCTGGCTCAGGACCCCGGTGATCGGGACCGGCGTTCCGTTCCGGGAAAGAGCGAGCGATCCGACCGTGAAGCCCTGGACCGCCTCGGTGAAGTTGATGGTTTCGGATGCCACGGCGGAATTTCTCGGGTCTGGGGAAACGGCCACCATCGAGACTCCGGGACTGGTGAAATCGATCGTCCAGTCTTCAGCAGCGGGCCCCAGAAGCGGATTCAACGCCATGTCCAGGATGTTGCCCGGGGAGAGGACCAGCCTGTAAGCTCCCGCGGTACCCGTCAACGAGGAGAGGTCGATCGAATACCTGGTGGTGGATTCCTGAACGAAGGGAACCGCGGCAAGTGAGACCGAGCCGCCGTTCCGGGTAAGGGTGAGCTCCGATCGGTCGAAGTTCTGGACCTGTTCGTTGAAATCGATGGTCAGGCTGGCCACCGAAGAGTTCCTCGGGTCGGGGGAAACCGCAACTATCGTCGCGAAAGGGGCTCCGGCTTCGAGGGTCCATGACTCGGAGGAGATCGCGGCAAGCCGGTTGTTCGCATAGTCCATCACGTAGGTGGGGTGGATGGCGAGAATGTAATCGCCGGGAACGTTTGTCACGAAGGTCAGGTCGAGGGAGTAACGGGTTGTCGATTCCGCAGCGACGGGAACCCCGGCCAGTGACACCGGTGCGCCATCCCTGGTGAGCGAGAAATCCGAAACCGCGATCGGAACCACGGGCTCGCTGAACGTGAGGGTGAGGCTTCCGACAACGGTGTTTCTCGGATCCGGGGTGACGGTGGTAAAAGTGACCGTCGGAGCCGTGGTATCGGTAACCCAGGAATCGGAAGGAGTCCCGGAAAGGGTGTTTCCGGTGATGTCGGTGATATCCCCCGGCCCAAGGGTCAGAACGTATGAGCCCGGGCCGGCCGTAACGGCGGTAAGATCGAACTGGTATCGGGTATCGGTGACCCGGGTCACCGGGATTCCGGTCAGATTGACCGAGGTTCCGTCCCGGGTAAGGAGGAAGTCCGAAATATCGGTGTTCAGGACCGGCTCGCTGAAATCGACAAGTACGAGCCCGCAGGGCTGGTTCCGGGGATCGGGTGTGACGGGAACGATCGCCGCCGTCGGACGGACGTTGTCCATCAGCCAGGTGGCGGTCTGGGGTGCCGCAAGGGAATTCCCCACCGAATCGGCAATATTGGAAACGTTGACGGTAAACGTGTAGGTTCCATTTGCCGTGGTCACCGTCGTCAGGTCGATGGTGAACTGCGTTGAAGAAACCGTGTTGAGAGTCAACCCGGTCAGGCTAACGGCCGAGCCGTCCAAATCGAGAGTGAGGTCGGAACGGTCAAAGTTCAGGACGGGTTTGCTGAAATCCAGGGTGACCACGTTCACCGGAACATTCCGGGGGTTGGAAATCGCCGAAATGGTCACCGTCGGCGGAGTGGTGTCGGTGTTCCAGGTAACCGAAGCAGGCTGGGCGAGCGAGTTCCCCGCGAGGTCCTGGATGTCGGAAGCGTACATTTCCAGCCGGTAGGACCCCTGGGGGGAAGTGTAGGCTGACAGATCGAGGGAGTACCTGGTCGTGGAGATCGCGCTGAAGGGGACCCCGGTGATGTCGACCATCGTTCCGTCGCGGGAGAGGTAGAAATCGTCCGCGGTGACGTTCTGGACCACCTCATCGAAGTTCACATACACGTTCCCGACGGGGGAATTTCTTGGGGTGGGCGTGACCGCCTCGAATGCGGCCGTGGGCGGGGTAAGGTCGGGCTGGGCATTGGTGGTGAACGTCCAGGTCGAATCGGCGGGGAGGTTGTTCCCGGCAGAATCGCAGACGAGCGTGGTGACCCTGGCGGTGTAGGTCACCAGGTGCGAAAGAGGATTGGTCGGATGGAACGTAATCTGGGTTCCGCCATCGAGAGTGACGGAGCCATCAACGGGGAGAGCACCGTCGGTGAGAACCAGGGAGGAGGTCCCGACGGAGGCTGGGTCGAGTTGTTCGTTGAAGGAAACGCTGACCGTCGAATTGGTGGCGATTCCGGTCGAGGTGTCAGGTGGGTTGAGGGAGAGGATCTGCGGAGGCGTGACATCCGGTGCCGGAACGGTTGTGAAGGACCAGACGTGGTCGGCTCCGAGGGGATTTCCGGCGAGGTCCTGCACTCCGGAGGCAACGGTCACGAAATGGACGGAATCGAAGGAAAGGTTTCCCGTGGGCGTGAAAGTCGCCTTCAACCGGTCGGGGCTCAAGGAAACTGTTCCCGGGACAGGGGTCGCTCCCGTCGCAACCTGGAAGGTCGTGGAATCGATCGTCGATGGATCCATGGGTTCGTCGAACGTGACGGAGATTTCCGTGTCGATGGGAACGCCGGTTGCGCCTGTGGCCGGAATGCGTGAAGCAACCTGGGGAGGTGTGACGTCCGGTGCCGATGCCGTGGTGAAGGACCAGGAAAAAGCGGATCCAAGGGCGTTTCCAGCGAGGTCGGTGATCCCGGTGTTGGCGGTCACCGAAAAAAGAGTCTGGTTGGCAAGGTTCGCCGATGGGGTGAAGGTGATTGTCCGAAGATCAGGGCTCAGATCGATCGTTCCGGCAACCGCCCCGCCGTTGACCTGGAAGGTCGTGCCGTTTACCGATGTGCTGGCAAGGCCTTCGTCGAAAACCAGGGAGATCACCGTATTGGTGGGGACTCCGGACGCGGTATCGACGGGATAGGCGCTGACCACCTGGGGAGGCGTGGTGTCGGGTGCCGAAAGGGTGAAGAAGCTCCAGGAAAAGGAGGTGGGCAATGGATTTCCCGCGGCATCGTGCACTCCGGTGGTGACGGTAACGGTGTACTGGGTGCCGAACCCAAGGGCAGGAGCCGGTGTGAAGGTTGCGGTCATCCCGTCCGCGCCCGGGGCGAAGCTTCCGGAAATCGGAATGCCCCCACTGGAAACGATGATGTTTGCCGGGACCAGCGTCGAGGGGTCCATGGGTTCATCGAAGGTTACCGAGACCAGGGAACTGACCGGGAGCCCCGTCGCTCCGGATGCAGGAAGATATGCAACCAGCTGCGGCGGAACGGAATCCGGGGCGGTCGTGAAGTTCCAGGATGCGTTCGATGAAGGGGAGTTCCCGTTTGCATCCCGCACCCCGGAAGTGACGGTTACCGTGTAGACCGTGTTGGTGGCGAGCAGGGAGGGCGTGAAAGTTGCCGTGCGGGTGTCGGGGCTGACAGTTACGCCTCCCCCGACCGGGGTTGCCCCGTTCATGACCAGGAGCGTGCTCGTGTTGAGGGAGGAGACATCCATGTCCTCGTCGAAGGTGACCGAAACCTGCGTGTTCGTTGCAACTCCCGTCGCACCTGCCGCAGGTACGACGGCGATGATCGACGGCGGTGTGGTATCAGGGGCGACCGGGGTGGAGAAGGTCCAGGTCGTGTCGCTGCCGAGAAGGTTTCCGGCGAGGTCCCTGACGCTGGAACGGAGGGTGGCGGTCAGAACGGAATCATAAGCCAGCGGGGCGGAGGGCGTGAACGTGGCGGTCTGTCTGTCCGTGCTGACGGCAACGGTTCCGGCGACCGGGACGGTTCCGCTGGAAACCAGGAATGACGAAGTGTTCAAGGTGGTGGAGTCCATCGGCTCGTTGAAAACCACCGAAACTCCGACGGAAACCGGGACGTGGGTTGCGCCCGATGCCGGAAAGATCGATACGACCGTGGGCGGGGTCAGATCGGGAACCGGGGTGGTCGTGAAAGTGGAGATGAAGTTCGCCTGAAGGGCATTCCCTGAAAGGTCACGGAGTCCGGCCAGAATGGTGACCGCGATCGAGCTCTCGTAACCCAGCGATAGAGCGGGGGTGAAGGTTGCCATCATTCCATCCGGACTGGTCGTGACGGTTCCCGTTAGGGGGGTCCCTCCGCTCGCTACGAGGAAGGTGGTCGTGTCGATCATCGTCGCGACCATGGGCTCGGTGAAGGTGATTCCGATCTCGGCTGAGATGGGTACTCCGGTAGCTCCGGCGGCAGGCTGTACCGTTGCGACCTGCGGAGGAGTGAGATCGGGCGCTGGAACTGTGGAGAATGTCCAGATCACGGCCGAGTTCAGAACGTTTCCCGCCAGGTCTTTGACCCGGACGTCGATGTAGACGGATACCGAAGCTCCGTACGGAAGCCCCGTCCCGGGAGTGAACGTCGCGGCCATCTGATCGGGCGAGAATGCCAGGTCACCCGTTATCATCAGCCCCCCGCACGAAACGATGAAGGTCGATGCGTTTATCGAGGAGGTGTCCATCGCTTCGCTGAAGGTGACGGAGATAACCGAGCCGGTCGCGACTCCCGTTGCGTCGGGGGCTGGAAAGCGCCCTGTGACCTGGGGGCGGGTAATGTCGGATTCGATCGATGTGGCGAAACTGTAACGGAAATCGCCCCCGGAAAGGAGGTTGGAGGATTGATCCCGGACCCGGCCCGAAATCCAGACCGAGTAGGTGGTGTAGGTTGCCAGGGGATTGTTTGGGGAAAGGGTCACGCCCATCTGGTCGGCGTTGACCGCGAGGGTGGTGGGAACAGTGGCGGCTCCGAGCATAACCGCGAAGTTCGCTGCCGTGAGGGTCGTGGGGTCCATCGGTTCGTTGAAACGGATGTTCACGAAGGTAGATGGTCGGATCGCAAGGGCTCCGGAGGCAGGATCCGTCGAGGTGATCTGGGGAGGGGTAAGGTCCGGGGCGGGACGGGGAACCGTCGTGAAGGTCCAGACCATGTCCGCCGCGAGGGGATTCCCGGCGATGTCGGTCACTGCGGCCTTAACTCTTGCCAAATAGGTGGTTTCGGGGGAAAGCGCGGCCAAGGGGGTGAACGTCATCGTCATCTGGTCCAGCGAGTAGGCCACGTTTCCAGAAATCAGGGCGCCGCCGCTCGAAACCTCGAAGTTGGCGGAAACGAGGGTGGCCGAATTCATGGATTCGCTGAACGTGATGCTGAGTACGCTGCCGGTAGCTACTCCCGTGGCTCCCGAAGCTGGGGAAACGGCAGCAACGGTCGGCAGGATGACGTCAGCCCCGCCGAGGGCGGTCGAAAAACTCCAGGCGACCGGGCCCGCGAAGGAGTTCCCCTTCTTGTCCCGGATTCCTGAGGTTACCTGGACGTCTATCTTTTTTCCGTCGGGGAGGGGCGCGCTGGGCTGGAAGACCGCGGTAGAGGGATCGACTCCGACTTTGACGATTCCGGGGGGTTTGATTCCCCCGCAGTCGACCAGGATGGTCTGAAGGGTGACGGAAGTCGGATCGAGAGGCTCGTCGAACTGGATGGAGATGACCGAATTGGCGGGAACCTGGATCGCTCCGGAGGCGGGAAAGACCGCCTGGATCACGGGCGGAGTCAGATCGGGGGCCGCGGCAGTGGAGAAAACGGACTGCCAGTCTGTTCCTCCAAGCTGGTTCCCGGCGGAATCCGTGATCAGGTGTGAAACGACGATGGCCTCGCTCGCTCCCGCCGAAAGAGGGGAATCGGGCGCAATGGTGGCGGTCGTGCGGGCGGAGTCGAAGGTTACGGTCACGGGAATTGCCCCGCCGTTCTCGTAAAGGAAGATATACCCCCCGGTTTCAACACCGGCTCCCATGGGTTCACTGAAGGTGACGGCAATCAGGGTGTTGGAGGCAATGTTGATGGCTGAGCTCGCGGGAAAGACACCGACGATCGTAGGTGGGGTGGTATCCCCGGGAATGAGGGAAACCGTGGTGAAACTCCAGACCCTTCCCAGGACGAGCTGGTTTCCGGCAAGGTCGGTGACCGCAGTCGCTACGGTTACGGTATGGAGAGTCGAGGGAACCAGTCCTGAGGTTGGTTGGAAGGTTGCAGTCATCTTGTCCGCGCTCAGGGTCACGGTTCCGGCGACCGAGGTTCCGCTTGCGAGGACGGCTATCTTCCCGCCCTGGAGGGATGAGGCCAGGATGGGCTCGGAGAATGTTACCGTGATCTGGCTGTTTGTCGCGATGCCAATGGCCCCCGCAACGGGATACACCGTGCCGATGGCGGGGGGAATGTTGTCTCCGTCATCCCCGCCGCCGGTGGTGACGTGGATTCCGACGGAACAGGAACCCATCAGGCCGGAGGGATCTTTTGCGGAAAACGTGATGGTCGCGTAACCGGTCTGAGGCGGAGCCACCCAATCGCAGGAAAGGCCGTTGGAGGCTTTCGTCAAAGTCCCGGATGTGGCTTGCCAGGCGAGGGTTAGGGTGTCTCCATCCTGGTCGCTTGGGACGCCGGTGAAAGATAGGGACCCTTCGGGGAGAACCGTCGAGGCGGCAGTCTGGATCAAGGCTGTGGGCGCGTGATTCGTGTCCGAGGTGAGGGGGAGGACCGTTCCGATCTGGATCGTCGTGTTTCCCGAAAACTGGAGGGGAAGCGTGACCGTCTGGTAACCCCCCGCCGAAAGCACGAGGTCTCCGGTATCCCCGATCGGCATGAAAGGCGTCGTGTACTGGCCTTGCTGGTTGGTCTGGAATGTCTCCCCCCAAAGGGTCAACGTCGCGAAGGGGATTGGGACTCCCGCCGGGGAGGTGACCGTTCCGGTGAATCTGCAGGTGGCCGCTGGAAGGCCGATCGAACCGAGGTCGATCTCGACATGGGTGTCGGCGATGGAAACTACCTGTGAGCGGGTTTTCCAGACCCCGCCCTGGAGGTTCTTGTAGGAAACAACGACCCGGTGGTTTCCGGCGGGAACCGGGTACAGGTCGAAGTGGCCCGTCGAATCGGAAAGAGTGGTTATGGACGGATTCGATTCGAGATAGACGGTTGCGCTCGGTACTCCAGTGCCCCCGGAGATTGCGGGAAGAATCGATGCGGGGATGGTTCCGGATGCGATGACGGTTCCCCGGATGTGGTTGGGAAGAACGGTCGGCGTCCCTGTTACGGAGGAACCTCCGCCCCCTCCTCCTCCACAACCGACTTGAAGGGCAACAAATCCAAGGATGATCGTCATCAACGAAAACGAAAAGATGACCCACTTGTTCTTCATCAGTCTTTCCTCCCAAAATCCCAGAAGTGAAGACACTGCGAGATGACCGGACCCATGAGCCAGGGTTGTTCGGGTGACGGCCCATCAGATTCAAGGAATCCCGGTTCCAGATTTCTCAATATCCAGGATAACATTTTTTCCCTGGGAAGAGGAGTAGCAGGAGGAGATTTATTCGGATTTGAATCAGGGAGGAGAATTACTTTCCGATTGTCGGACCGGACTCTATAGTAGCCATCAATTTCCTCGCCGGAGGGAACTCCGGATCGATATCCAGGCAATTCTCGAGGTTTTCGACGGCCTTGTCGGGTCGGGATGCCGCGAGATACGCGATCGCTAGGTTGTACAAGACCGGAGGGGAATCGGACTTCAAGCTCCTGGCACGCTCGAGTGCGGCAATGCTCTGCTCGGCTTTTCCTGAGTGGTGGCAGGAAACCCCCATCTGGAAGAGGGCGGAAAACGAGCGGGGGTTGATTCCCAGGATCTCCTGGTACTCCCGGCAGGCTCTAACCCAATCCTTTCCCGATGACATCATCTGGGCGATCCAGAACCGGGTGATGAGGATTCCCTCCTCCCCGAAGGCAGTTTTCGCCCTAAGGAGCTCCCCGAGAATGTCCAGAGATGCGGATGAATTGAGTGCCTGGGGGGAAACGTGAAAGAGGGAAGGGTCGACCAGGGGCCCGAAAAGCGGGTCCGGGGGTGTGGAGCTTGCTTGGCCCGCACTGAGATAGACTATCGAAAGGTCGTCCCAATACGCCAGTTTCCAGGCCGGGCTCGATTGGAAGAACCGCGAGAGTCCGAAAAAATGGTCGTCGCGACTCTCCGGGTATGGAAGGATCGCGGCCTTGAACCCGTATTCGGTGATCAGCCGATCTCTTTGCCCGGGGTCCGTTAGAATCAGAAGATAATCGCGCATCAGGTCGCGGTGGTAGGTTTGGTGCATTCCGTTGATGAAAGCCCGCGTTCGCGGCGAAAGACCCGTTTCCGGCGCTTGATACACAATTGATGGTGCCCCGGGACGCCCCGCGGGTTCCTCATCGATCAAGCGGGCCTTGTCCCGGAGGTCGTGGAAGAGTATGAAATTGCCCCACATCTCCGGGTGAAACAGGGGGCCGGAGACCCCGAGTTTCCGGAGAAACCGCAATGCGCCAACTGGTACATTGCAGGAAAAATGGTAAACGTCCCCGGCCGGTCTTGTCGCGGAAAGCGCAACCACGGGGTGAGTCCCGAAGAAGCGTGGCCCCTGGAGGCCGAGCTGGAGTGGGAATAGAACGAGAAGCGCGGATTGCATCACCCACACCCCCCGGCGTCCTGGAGGTGTCCTCAAGGACTGCGCCATCCTGGCTTTTCGGCCACATTCGCCCCCTCGTGGGGCTCGTATCGTGTCCAGGAGGCTGCATGCCCATCCGAAAGCGATCGGAAGAATCACGATGGTCGATGGATAGGCGAAGCGCACGCTTATGAAGGGAAGGGCGACGAAGGCCAGAAAGGAGGGGGTTTCCGGGGGAACCTCCCCCGTGCGGTGGAGCCAGCCTAGAAAGCCGATGATTCCGACCAGGACCAGTTTCCCGAATGGTTCCCCGAAGACCTCGAGCCCGAAGGGAACCAGCTCGACGTTGTACAACCCGAAATCTCTTATGAACGCCTCACGGGAAGCGTATTCCATGCCCTGGAAGAACAAACCCCTGCCTGCAGGTGTGAGAAAAAGAACCCCCAAAGCTGCAGCCAGGGAGGCGGCTTCCGGAAGGCATTTCCGCAACCCCTCGCGGTTTCCGAGAAAAGCCTTTTCGGGGATGGAAAGGCCGAGGAGGAGGATCCCCAGAAAGACCTCGATGTGGATGTTTGCCCATAACACCACCAGGGCGGCCGAAAGGAGAGCCCCAAAACCTGCCCTGCCCCTGACCTCGTGGCGGAAAGCGCCGACGAAGGCCAGGAACATGGCCGAGAACATCTGGGGTCTCGGCTCGAAACGGAAGAAGATCCCGGCGAATCCCAGGAAAAGGAGTGCCGGCAGGAAAACCGCTCCTCGGGAAGGGTTCCGAAGGTCGGAAAGCCGGCGGAAGCAGTCCAGCGTCAGTAGCAGGAAGCCCGCGAAGATCACCAGAGTCCGGAGCAGATCGATTCCGGAGTATCCCCATCG
Organism: uncultured bacterium; assembly: GCA_964428355.1. Taxonomy (GTDB): domain Bacteria; phylum Muiribacteriota; class Ozemobacteria; order Ozemobacterales; family Ozemobacteraceae; genus CAYRYU01. The sequence continues at coordinate 61,115 of CAYRYU010000015.1, read as the reverse complement.
GGTGAAGATGTTCCAGAGAATTGTTCCGAACAACCATTCGTAGTTGGTGAAGTAGTATTCCGGATGTCGGGGAGACGAGAACAGAAAAGGCTCGCGATGGGGGATCGTCCCCGTCTCCGAAATAAAGCGGCCGTTCGCGAGGTGGAACCAGAGGTCATACCCCTGGGATAGGCCGAAAGTGGCGGTCAGGAGGATGGCGAAAAAAGCCAGAAGGAAAACCAGCCCCGCTTTCCCGGAAAGCCCCTTCATCGTTGGAATCTATCAGAAAGGGGTTTCATGGCCAACGAAGCAGGAGATCCCGGAACGTTCGAACCGCGAATGGATCGCTTCGATCTCGTGGTGTTTGGGGGTGGAGAAATCCGTCTTTGGGCGGGGGAAGCCGCATGCGGCCCATTTCTCACTTCCCATGCCGTGCCACGGAAGGATGTTCACCTCGGACAAGCCGCACTTCTTCATGAAATCTATAGTGGACAGTATGTTCCTGGGAGTATCCGTCACTCCCGATACGAGCGGAATGCGGATCATCAGCCTTCCTCGCCCCCTTCGGGCCGCGCCGGCCGCCAGGTTCTCCAGGATCTGTCCGTTGTCAACGCCCGTCCACGCCTTGTGGGCAGCTGAGTCCATAAGTTTCAGATCGACGAATGCGAAATCGGCCAGATCAAGGGCTTCCAGGAACACCTCCCGCGGGGCAAGCGCGGAAGTCTCGATCGTTGAGTGGACGATGATTTCGCGGCAAAGGCGAAGGACCTTCATCAGGAAATCGGCCTGGAAAAGGGGCTCACCGCCGCTCAGGCTGATTCCTCCATTTTTCCCCCAGTATTGCCGGTCGCGTTCAACGACTCTCCGGATATCATTCAAAGAGAGCCATTTCCCCGAAATCGACAATGCCTCATACGGGCAGGCGGCAGCGCAGTCGAACCGGATACAGGTGCCGCACAGATCCCGGTTCAGGACGATCTCGGCTCCGTTCTGAGACAAAGCCCCGCAGGGACAGGCGGAGAAACAGCCCCGGCATCCATCTCCAAAGCGGCACCGACTCCGACGAAAGAAGAGATTGGCCGCAGGGATGATTCCTTCGGGGTTTGCACACCATCGACAACCCAAAGGGCATCCCTTGAAGAAGAAAGTGGTCCGGGTTCCCGGACCGTCGTGGAGGGAAAAGCCCTGGATATCGAAGAACAGCCCCCGATCGGCCGGCGAAGGCTCCTTCACCTTTGCTTCCCGGTTCCGGTTTTTTCCGAAAACCGGTCACAGTTCATCGCGCGAAGGCCGGGATACGCGGTTGCAGGGGTCTCGAAACCCCCGCAGGTTCCGGTTTCCCCGTCCCGTTCCGTGGAGAAATGCCTGCAACCCCAGCATTGGCGTGCCGGGGCGAAATCTCCGCAGGGAGGGGTATCGATAAAGACCATTTCTCCGGAATGGCTGCAGAGCCCTTTGGCGACGTCGACGGGGAGGAAGTTGGCGCAATCCTGGTGGTTTCCGGGAGGTGCCTTCATGCTCCGTCCTCCTATACCTTTTCGTATTCGGTCCGGGCGATTACCTCGTCCTGGATGGGTTTTCCGATCTCGACCCAGTACTGCGAAAACCCGGCCACCCTCACGAGAAGGTCACGGTGCTTTTCGGGGTGTTTCTGGGCTTCCCTCAGAAGCCGGGAATCGACGACATTGTACTGGATGTGGAACCCGCCATTCCGCAGGTAACCCCTGGTGAGGTCCAGGAGCTTCCGGGAGCCTTCCCTGCCCCTGATCGCGTCGGGATGCAGCTTCAGGTTCATCTGGGAGTTCTGTGAGGCGGAGTGGTCCCAGCAGGTGGCGGAGTTGAACAACGCGTAGGGGCCATTCCGGTCGGTTCCGGGATACGCGGAAAGCGATCCGTCGGCGTAGGTGGTACCGGCGAGACGTCCGTCCGGAGTGGCGAGGGTGGCGGCTCCCTGGGCACCATGTGTAGAAACCGATATCTGGCACGAATACATGGGCTTCGCATAGAGGGATTCGTGCTTCCGGCACATTCCGCAGAACCACGTTTCGTATTCCCGCAGGATAGAGTCGGCAAAGGGGTCGTCGTTTCCATACTTCGGAGCCTTGAGACATGCGGAATGGACCGGATAGAGCCAGTCGGGGCTTCCCACCCGCCGTCTCTGGTTGGCCAGTGAGAAGTTTCCAGTTTCCGCCGCAGTCTCGAAACCGAAGTTCGCGAGGATGGCCTCCCGGATGCGGTCGAGGGGGAACTTCCGATCCTCGTAAACCAGCTTTTTCAGAGCTGCGAGGGAGTTGACCATGGTGATCTGCCCGCAGCTCTCGATGTTGAAAGTGGCGTTGTAACGGTATCCCAGATTGCCGATATGCCGGCCGTTCTCGAGACAATCGGGCTTCAGCAGGGAGTTGAAGATGGCGGTGTTCTGCTTCCTCCAGATGTCGTGCTGGATGTTGTTGGCACGGGTGAGGGCTTCCACCGCAAGGACGTAATAATCCCTGAAGGTTTCCCAGAGCTCCTCGTAGGTGGCAAGGGCCCGGTCATGGGGGGGGAATACGCGCTCCTTGCGCCGGTGGTCGAACCCGTTCATGAGGACGAGCTCGAGAATCTTCGGATTGGCGATGAAGTGGACTCCAACGCTTGTCGGCTGACCCGCTCCGCCGGGGATCTCGTAGGTCTTGTCGCCGAGTGTGAGGGGGAACCAGGCGCACGGCGATGTTTCCAGACATCCGCCGATTGCCACTGCCCGGGCTTCTCCAAGATCCATGCCTTCATCACGGTATTGTCCCAGGAGGAACTCGACCGCTCCGCGGTTGTTGATCCAGGCGGGATATCCAGCTCCCGTCTTGTTGCAGTCTATCGCCCTGAGAAGGAAATCCTCGGGGAGTTTTTCATCATAGAGAACCGACAGGGTGGGCTGCGGGGATTCGCAGGTGATGCCGGCTTTGAGAATCAACATTTCGAGGGCGTTCGAGGCCGGTCTGCCGTCACTTTTCAGGCCGCCGAGGCTCACGTTGTTGAAAGTGTTCCCGGAAAGGACCCCCCCCACGACACCCATGGAGGCGAAGCAGTCGATGCAGGTCATTTTCACCCTGTAAAGCTCGAGGAGTTCCAGTATTTCGCTCTCGGTCGCGGTTCCGCTTTCGAGGTCGCGTTCGAACCAGGGCAGGAGGATCTGCCCCAGCCGGCCGGGGGAAAGGCCCGAGATGGCATCTTCGTTCAGGATGGCGATGTGGATCAGGAACACCATCTGGAGGGCTTCCCGAAAAGTCCGGGGAGGGTGATGGGCGATGCCCGAGAGAACCTCCCCAATTTCGGTCAGCTCCTTTTTCCTGGTTTCGTCCCGGGAAAGACCCGCCAACCGGAGGGCTTCCCGAGAGTAGTTCAGGTGCCATGCTTGTATCCCTTCGAGGACCAGGGCGGCCGATTCGTAGAAGTAGAGGCGATCCATTCCTGAAATGCCGTCCCCGTCAGCACGTCCAGCGACGTCGCGGGCCCTGCGCCTGGCCAGACCGATCAAACCGTCGTATCCGAACTGGAGGGGAAACGCGTAGTTTGCGACCTCGCGACCCTGAGGAAGCGTATATCCTGAATCGAACATGCAGACCAGGCTTTTCATCACCTGGTCTTTAACTGGAAAATCCGGGATCATCGATTCATATCGTCTCCCCAGGTCCTCCACGGATCTGCCTGACCAGGAGCGGGCGATATCCATCAATGCCGGGATCTCCTCCCGACGCATTCCGAACTTCCCCGCGATCGAAACGACTTTTCCGAAACTCCGCGTGACATTTCCCCCGCCGCTTCCGAACTGGGCGAGGTCATCCGCCGTGTTGTCACGTTGCGATGGGGGAGCTTCTTCATGCCCCTCCCCAGAATCTGATTCGCGTTCGAACTCGTCGGCCCGGGAGGTGAAGTAACCAGCGGAGAGCCAGGGCATGGGAAAGGAACCCCTGTAGTGGTGGGTTTTTCCGCCCACCAGAAGCTCTCCGGGGAAGATCGTGGTGGGGATGTGGGAAAAGGCGTGTTTCAAAGCCATGGCCCGTCGCACGATAGGGATCTCCCCTTCCAGCTCCCGGTATTTTCGCGAATACCAGTAGGGGAAGTCCACCGACGCCGTCGACAACGTCTGGAAGTACAATTCCCGAAGGCGGTCTGCCCTTTCCGTTGGGCGACCCTTTGTTTCCCGTTCCGTGATCGAGCTCATTCGAACCTCCTGAACCGTCGAAGGGGGCTTGGTTGTGGGACCTCCAAGGTACCAGTCCCAGCGGGAATTTTCAAGAACTCTGGCTTACGGGGTCAGAGGAGGAAACGGAGGATGGCGATTCCCGAAACGACTGCGACCGGAAGGAAAAGAATCTTGAGGATGGGCATTAGAGCGGCTTTGAAGTAGTCCTGGGTCATCGAAAGGCAAAGGTGGGCTGGAGAGAGAAAAACCCCCGCAAGGCCTCCGGCATACGCAAGCTGGAGCCAGAGTTCAGGAGAATCCTTCCAGAAGGGAATCAAAAGTGGGAAGACGGTTCCCACGAAACCCGGGGTGACGCCGGTCAGAAGCCCCATGAAGAAAGGGAGCGCGAAACTCAGAAGCCATGGAGGGGTCCCGAGGTTCACCATCGCGGTTCCCACTATCTTGAGAAGTCCGGTCGAGGTCAGGATCCTGCCGAAAAAGAATACCGCCCACACCAGAAGAATGATGGGCCAGTTGAAGGACCGTCTGAAGAAGACCCAGAGACGAAAAACGGTGATGTGCTCGGAATACGAAAAGACCGCGATGATGACCAGGAGCCCCAGGGTTACGGGTATCTTCACAATCGCCACGAGAATCACCGCCAGGATGGGCCAGAGAACGGTTCCCGAAAGCGGAGCCAGGTGGGATTTCGGGGCAGGGGATCCGGCTTCCAGATAATCCCTGGCCTGGGAGCGATACGCCAGAAAGAACAAAACGCCCCCGCCAAGGAAAGCGGAAAGCGCGAGCGGCAGGAGGATCCAGGAAAGGGCGACCGGGGTGATCCGGATCAACCCCGCCGCCAGAATTATCCCCGGATAGAGTGGGAATGCAAGCTCCCAGCAATGGCGGAACCAGTAGTTCGTAAACACCTTGTACTCCGGGGTCAGGGAAATGCGATTGCCCACCTCGTCGGTGATGGGGGCGGTGAACATTGCCCCGCCGGGCATCGGGATCAAGCCCACGATGGCCGGGACAGAGATGAGTACCCAGCGCGGATCCCGCATCTTCATGTTGAGATAGTCCGCGACCCTTTGCATCCGGTGGGTCGCCTTCAGGAGGAAGGAATAGAGGTAGATCAGCGTAACGATCGCCAGGAGATCCAGCACAACAGGATCGGTGGAGACCGCGACCGCATCCGCCCAAAGCCCCGAAAACCCGTAGCCCAGGGCGAGGCCGATTCCCACGGAGGCGGCCAGGATTACGTTCCCCAGGGGAATTCCCCTACGGTAAAGAAAAACGATCAGGGCAAGCCAGACGACCAGCACGGCCAGGGAAACCGTTTCGTTCATTCCGGCAAGATACACGTCGCCTGTCCGGGGTGCAAGGAGCCCACTTTGCCGCGAGACCGGTTGTTGCGGGACAGGAGGAAAACCGGATGGTATAATTCCCCAATGCTTGGTTTTTTCCCAGGGCTTCGGTCCGGTTCCCGGAAAAAAAGGTCTGACCTCAGGCGGTTCCTTTTCAATGGGATCATCTTCTCCCTATTCGTTTTGGCGGGGATTTCTGCCTGTTCTCAGGAGATTTCCGCCAGGGAACGTCTGGATTGGCCATTTCGTGCGCCCTTCAAAGTCGGTGCCCAGATCCACGATTTCCAGAACTATTCCGATGTCCCCTATTTCCACGGTGGAATGGATCTCCGGGTTCCCGCCGGAACCAAGGTCTTCAGCCCGATTTCAGGGAAGATCCGGATTTCAGCTTACCGGATCGAAGCTTCCCGCAAGCCGCTCAAGTTCGAATACCTCCGTTCGCCGTTTCGCCAGAAACCTCAAATCGGCTCGCGGTACGTCGAGATCGCCGTTACCGATGAGTCCGGGCGGATTTGGATGTTCCGGCACCTCGATCCGGGGGAGCTCCCACCCGATCTTTTGGAGAAGGAGCGTGCGGGAATCCCCGTCAGGGCCGGGGAACAACTTGGGGTCGTCGTTGCCTGGAATGCCCCCATCTTGCCCGATCCGGCGATCTACCACCACATGCACTTCGAAATCCTCGACCCCGACGGGTATTATTTCAACCCTGCTGCAATCCTTAAGCCTTTGAAAGACTCGATTCCGCCAGTGATCCACGGGGTCTGGTTCGTGCCCGACGAGGGGGGTAAGGCCTTCCCGCCCGCCCGGGGTGGAATCCCCACGGTTCGTGGCGGAATAGACATCGTGGCGGGGATTACCGACTCTGCCGATGGCAACCGGTACATCCACTCGGCTTACAAGATCCGGATGGGGATCAGGGCCGAGGCAGGCGAACAGGTGGTTCCCGATGCCGACATCGTAGAGTGGGACCGGCTGCCGATCAAGGGCGACCGGACCCAGATGGCCACCGTGCTGTACAAGGAAAGCCTGACGTGCGACAGGAAAACCATCGAATCGAATGGGAATCAGGGGCCGCGCTTCTTCCTGAACATTCTTACCAACGGCGACCGGAAGAACGGGTATTCACCGGGATACTGCTTCCAGACAAAGAACGTTCCCGACGGTCGATACTTCGTCGATATCGAGGCTTCCGATCTGAATGGGAACACCGCTTCAGGCACCTGGGAGTTCCTCGTGAAGAACCACTGAAAGGGTTCAGAAAGTAATCTTTTCCACCTTGAAGGGGGTTCCTCCCAGGCTCAGGGTATCCCCTTCCCTGATCGGGGTCGCTTGTGTGATTTTCTTGCCGTTCAACTCCGTCAGGTTCGAACTGCTCTGGGGAACCGCATGGGGGGCTCCTGAGACGAGCTTGATCAGGACGTGGTTCCGGCTGATTTCGGCCCCGGTCAGGATGATCGAGCTTTCCTTTCTCCGGCCGATCGAAACCTCCTCCGCGCTGCCCTCGAAAAGATTCCCTTCGGGGTCGATCATACGGAAAAGGATGGCGGCCCTGGCCGGCTTCTTTTCCGGCGGATGCTCCGTAGGATATCCGAGGTCGGAAAGGCGGGAGCCCAACGAAGGGGTTTTCCCCGAGGGTGTTGTTCCGGCCTTCCCCGGACCGCTTGCAGGAGCCCTGTGAAGTGTCCTGCCGTCCACGGAAGGTGGGATGCTTTCCTGCGCGCCCTGGCCGATTTCGCGCGAACCGGGTCGCTCCGAGTCGGCGGGTGGCGAAGACGAAGAAGCTCTTTCCAGGTTGGGGGATCCGGAAACGGGGGGCTGGGAACCGATTCCGACCTTCGTTGTCGGGTCTGCGTCCTTCCCCGATTTAGCACGAGGATCGGACTTCACCAGGGATTCGGGGGATCCCGCGGATTTTGGGAGGCTTTCCTGATTTGCCCCCGGATCAGCCTTCGCGGCAGGGTCTGCCCCGGGGCTCCTGGCGGCCCCCATCTTCTCCGCGGAATCGGAGGCCCAGGAGCCGGTTTCCGAGGGCAATGGTGCAATGGGTCGGTTGCGTGGGGGTTCCGGGGTCGGGGCGTCACGCGTGATCGTTTCATTCTGGGGGACCGGGGAAGGGGCCGGGGCAGGGGTGGGTTTCTGATGGCCATCCCCCGGGAAATACTCCTCACGGGCTTTCTGAAGCTCCTCGAAGTTCATGAAAAGGGACCGGGTGGACATCAGCGCGGGGGTTTTCTTCTGGTATCTCCAGACTCCCCAGGCCAGAACCAGGAGGAGAACTGCCACCAGGAGAATGTGTAGGTGATACTCCTTTTTTTCCACCCGGGCGCGAAAGAACATCACCGCGTTCCTGCGTGCGCCCCCGACTTCCAAAACAACGGTGGCGGTAGCGATTGCGGGGGTGGTCAAAAATTTCAACCGGAAGGAGCCGCTCCCTTGGGGTTCGGGTGTGATCTCGAGCAGCGAATCGGAGAGAATCTGGATCTCCGGGGTCGGAACCACCGACCCGACATACTGCATCATGGCAGCCTCGAATGAAAACCGGGCTTTTCCGGCTTTGGGGTCCATTTTCAATTCGAGGACGATAAGGTCTCCCGGGGCGGGATCGACCGGGCAGATGATCTCATTTGCCCAGCCGATGGCCGGCAAAATGGAAAGAAGAAGAACGACGATCAATCGCTGCATAATCCGCATTCAGGCCCCCTCGGCCCATTTCATCACAACCCGCCCAAGAATACAACCGCCACGTAGCCCTGGCCACCCCCGGATCACATTCACTTGCCGGGCTCCCAGCCTGGGAACCACTGGCGGAGCTCTTCAACACTTGCCTTGTGGGAGCGGCGACCTCCGAAGATGCTCTTGATGAAATTCTTCTTGGCCCGCTTCTTCGCCCGGTCCAAGATCGCCTTTCCGATCAGGGAAGGTTTTTCCCATGTCCCCGACACGGAAAGGTCCAGGTATGGAACACCCGTCTCCTTGTCCTGGAGCAATCTGGTCATCGTCCCGAGCTTCTTCCCAAGCTTCGTGGTCCGGAGGGGCTGTGGGTTGAACATCACCCTTCCCGCCAGTTCCAGGCGGGCAGGGTCGAAAGCGCTGTTCGAGATCTCGAGCCGCATTTCAGGCCCCGCGAAAAGCCCGTCGGCAACGCGGATCTTTCCCCGGTCAGCCTGTTCCTCTTCCGAACTCAGGTAGAGGTTCAGCCTGCCTTCGCGGAACTCGGGGCGGTCAAGGAACTCGAGTCCGATCTGGTCGATGATCTGCTGGTCCACCGGAATGTCCGGGATCTGCATGTCGCGGAATGATAAACGGAAAACGGCCTCCCGCGCTCCTCCGGGCTTCTGCTCCGCCTCGAAATCACCTCCGAGGACCGCTTTCAGCGCCGATTCCCCGCCGGCGGTGAACGACCCCAGGTCGATCCCCTCCATGTTTCCCGTCACCCTGAACTCGGAAGGTTTTCCCCGCGCGACCCGCCCACGGGCTTCCCGGACATCGAGGGTTCCGCGAAGAATCCCGAGTCTGGTCGGTCGGGCATTCACGCTTCCGTCACCCAGATCGATCTCGAGACCAATCCTGGACTTTCCCACTGGGACCTGGTACAAATGCTCGCCGGAATGATATTGTACATCCGTCTCACCAGTCTCCAGATCGAACTGGAGCCTCGGCGCTGCAAGCGTTCCCCTGAGGCTGATCTTGCCCGCAAGGGGGCTCTCCTTCGGGAAAGAAAGCTTGGGGAGGTCCAGGCCCGCCATCAGGGCAACCATGTCCGAGGGGAACGCCCTGTCGATCGTGCCGTCCAATTCGATATCGGCTGTCCTTTCGGGGGCGGAAAGCCTTCCGTGCGGAAGGGTGAACCGCGATCTCCGGAAAGAAAAGGAGCAGTCAGCCAGGTCGAACCCGCGTTTTCCACCCGTTCCGGCATCGGAGAAACCGAACTGGGCCGAAATCTCACGGAAAGAATCCCCGAGGCCCTGGAATCGGAAGCTTCCGTCAGCCAACCTGGCTTTTCCTGTTCCCCGGAATCTGTTCCTGCCCCCGGCAAGCGTGAGGGTTCCGGAAAGGGTTCCCCCGACCTCGGAGACCCTTCCCCTGACCGCCTGGGGGAAATACCGTTCGGATAGGAGATCGAAAAGACCGCTCAGGGGAAGAGAAGCGATCTCGGTTTTGACCTCGTCGAGGAAAGGGGCGAAACCTCCTTCCCTCTTTTCCAGGTGGCCCGCTCCATCGAGGGAAACATCCCCACCGAGAAGTTTCGTCCTGATGCCGGTCAGGTTCAGTTGGAAGCGGTCCGCCGCCGGTTGAACGAAGCCGGCTACGCCCGAGGAATTCCGGAAATCGAGGTCGAGGGTTTTCCCCGACTCGAGACGGATCGGGAACTTCAGGCAAAGGTCGTCCACCGAAACCGTTCCCCGGCTTGTCAATGCGTCAAAGGTCCCGCTAGCCTGGATCGCGAGCTCCGATTTTCCCGAGAGGTTGAAAGGGATATTGAACTTCCCGATGCGGGCTATCTCGTTGGCCAGACGGTCGGCTTGTTTGGTCTCGAGACGGATGGAGAGCGATCGTATGATGCGGTCATTGGGAAGAATGGAGGATTTCAAAGACCCTTCCGTTCCGAAGACCGACACCCCCGCGTCGATGGCCAAAACCCTTTCCCGGGATTTCGCGGGCTTGGAAAACGAGAAGTTCCCCTTCATTTTTTCGAGCAGGAATTCGGTTCCCTTTACGCGCAGCTTTGCGCCGGTCGTCGTTATGTTTCCGCGATACTCGCCCTCGGAAGGGGAATCCAGGGCCAGATCGAAGGGAAGTACAGCTTCCACAAGTCTGGTCTTTGCCTCCAGTCGGGGAAAACGGATTGTTCCCGACATCGAGGGGCGGCCGAAAACCCCCTTTCCGGAAAGGGAGAGGGCAAATTTCCCGGCAAGGCTGAATCCATTGTCTTCACAGAATTTTCTGATGGGGGGTGATTCCTCGAGAGCGGAAAGCAGGATCGAGAAATCCTCCCCCCTTCCGTCGAGGGAAAACTCCTTGAACCGTGACGAAGCGACGTCCAAAGAGGCTTTTGCAGAGAAAGGCAGGCCGAAGAGTCTCATTTCACCTGCAATGTCGAGGTTGCGGGGTCGGGGCCGGACAAGATCCACGCGTTCGGAGGAGGCCGCCGTCAGGCGGACACCATCGGCCGAGAAAACGCGTCCTTTGCGCTTCAACCGCACCTTATCGAGGGCGAGTTTCACCTTCTGCCCCTCGTCGAGGTGGGAGAGACTTGTCTTGAAAAGCTCTTTTCCTTCGATCTCGAGCAGATCGAAAGGCGGTGGGCCAGGTAGACCCAGGCGCTCGGCGAGCCGCTTGCCCGTCAGGGAGAACGGCTTCCCATCCTCGATGCTTCCGATCAGATCTACAAGATACCCCTTGATGGGCTCGGAGGCGTTTCCGAACTCCAGATGGCCCTGAAGTCCAATTTTCAAGGAGTCAAGGCGGGCGAAGACGGTTTCGAGATCGAGGCGGCCGGCAGCAAGAAGCGCTTTTCCGCCGAAATCCAATGTTTCGCGTGGCATGGAGCGGTTTATCAGTTTTGCCCCATCCAGGATAAGTGTTCCCGAAGCTGCAGGAAGGTCGGTCGGGGAGGGGATCCTGGCGACGAAGGTCAGGGGGCCCCTGACGTCCATCCGCTCGAGGAAAGTCGCCAGCTTTTCTTTGACCCTGGCAGGAAGGACTTTCGTTGGAAGGATCTCCCAAAGGCTGCCATCCTTATCCAGGTGGGCGTCCACGAGGATGTCTTTGTAGGCGGTGAGGCCTCCGGACTGGTCTTGCATCCCCTCTATGGTGAGTTTTCCCCGGTCCCGGATGAAGGAGAGGGAAAACCGCCTCGATACCGGGTCCACTCGCTCGATCCCGGCTTTAAGGCGGACCTTTTCCTCGCCAAGGGAAGAGGTCAGGCTGGCGGAGAAATCCGAGCGGCCGTTCCATGTCAGGGAACCCGAGTGTGTTGTCGTGAAGGAACCCACGCGGCACGAGAAGCTGGAGATTTCCGCGACCCTCTCTTTTGCTGCGAGTTCGAGATGAAGTTCCGAAAGCTCGGGAAACCACGGGGTTTTCAGGACGCCATTCCCTACCGAGAGTTCCAGAAGAGTGTCTGAAAGGGGAACGGCTTCCGATGCGGCGAAATCCATGTGCACCGATCCTGCGATGTGGGTGCCCTCGGGAAGGAGCTCCCTGAAGGTTTCCAGGCTTCCCATCTCGAGGGTTCCTTTCAGCCCGGTGATCCTTCTGAGAACCGGCAACGGCTCCCGCTTCAACCCGAACCTGAGGTTGAGCCGCTCCCGATGCCGGGAGTCGAAGAGGGTTACCAGCTTTCCCTGCTGGCCAACGTTCTGCACCGAAAGTTCCATTTGATGCTTGAAGGCGGAAAGGGAAACCGTCAGATCCCCTTTGTGCCTGATCCGGGCCACTTGAAGGGTGATCGCGGAAGGGCTCCCGCGACTTCCGATTTCCAAAAGGAGCGAGGTGAAATCCCTTTTTGGGAACTTCCGGAGCGTGACATCGATCTGGCCGAGGTTAAGGTTCCCTGGGGGTAACCTCAGGAGCCGTGTCAGGAACTTGTCGGGAAAAAGATCGCGCGGTTTTGGTGCGAGAATGGTGAGGTTTTTTATCTCGATCGACCTCAAATATCGATCGGTTCGGAATTCGGTGTGCCCGGTTCCTTCCCAATAGCTTGTCTTGGGGGGTTCCGGCGGGGGGGCGATGGGGGCGGCGGCGGTTCCGGGGTTGAAATTCCAGATCGCAAGGCCCGAAGGGTCGCGGGAAAGGTAGAGAACGGGGTCCTCGACAGTAACCCTTTCGAGGACCAGGGACCCGAAAAACACGTCAAACAGGGAATATCGGAGGGCGATTTTTGGGATCGTCAGCATCACCCCGCCGGTGGAGAAGTGGGGGTTCCTGATTACCAGCTGGTTCAGTTCGATCCCATAGAACAGGTTCCCGGACACCTTCCCGACTTCCAGCGGAATCACGCCACGGGTGATCTGGGGGATCACCCCCTTCTTGATCGTTCCTTCGATGAGGTCGCTGTTGAGCCGGATGAAGTTGACCAGGAAAATCATCGCCAGAAGGAGGAAAGCCCCCGCAAAGAGAACCAGAATCCTCCGGATGCTGCGACGCAGGAACCTCTTGCGGGTGATTCCTGTCTTTCTTTCCTCTTTTCGCTTCTCCAGTTCCTGGGCGATCGAGTCGAAGCTCTTTCTGGTTTCCTGGTCCAATTCGTCCCTTTCCCGGGCGTGATCGAAAGAGATTTTCCCACAAATCCGCACCCAATTTCAAGTCCCGGGCGCGGTTCCTTCGAAGGCGAGAGACTCCACAAATCGGCTCAAAACCAGCTTCCCGAAAGGCTTGACGAACCAGATCCACTGTCGTAAACTGTCCGGATCATGATCAGGAACGACCAGATCGTCGGAGGTCATTACAAGATCCTGGGCCGGCTCGGAGCGGGCGGAATGGGCCAGGTGTTCAAGGCTTTCGACGACAACCTGGGCCGGGAGGTCGCGATCAAGTTCCTGCTCGAAGACCCCGCCCAGGCTCCCGAACTCACCCAACGTTTTCTGAACGAAGGGCGGATCCTCGCCACCATCAACCATCCAGCCGTCATCACCGTCTTCGCATCCGAGGTGGACGAGGAAATGAAGATCCCCTTTCTCGTCATGGAGCTCGTCGACGGAAAGAGCATCGACGCGTTTCGAACGGAGTATCGGGAGAACAGGCCCCTTCTCCTCATGCAGTTCCTGGAGCTCCTTGGCGGAATCCACTCCTGCCACCAGAAAAAGATCATCCACCGGGATATCAAGCCCGCCAACATCCTGGTGAACAAGGAAGGGAAGATCAAGATCGTCGATTTCGGGATCGCCCGGACCGACAAAAAGCAGACGAGAACCGGAGTCGTGATGGGAACCCCCCATTACATGTCCCCGGAGCAGTGTCTCGGGAAAGCCGAGATCACCGGAAAGGCCGACATCTACTCGATCGGAGTGATGTTCTGGGAGTTCCTTTCGGGAAAACTGCCTTTCGAGCTTCCCAGCGAGGCGGATGATCCAGCCCTGGCGATAGCTCTGATGCACCTCAACGAGCCTCCCCCCCTGAAAGACCTGGAGGCCGATCCCCGGAACTCGCGCCTGGTGAGCATTCTCGGGAAGATGCTCGCCAAGAAGCCCGCCGACCGGCCCGAGATTCCCGAGGTGATCGAGGTCCTGAAACGCGAGGTTGCCGCGCTGCAGACTTCGGATGACCATGGTCCGGGCGGGATCCTGAAACCTTCCCGGGAGGATTCCGTCGGCGAGGTCTACAAACTCCAGGACCTCCTCGGCCAGGGCGGAATGGGTATGGTCTACCGCGCGTTCGACACGGTACTGAACCGCGTGGTTGCCATCAAGACGCTCACCCCTGAGGCGGGGAAGGACGAAACCCTCGTCGAGAGGTTCATCCGGGAGGGCCAGCTTCTCGCGACGGTCGGTCACCCCAACGTCCTGAACGTCTACTCATCCATCAGGGAAAAGGGCACCGGAAAACCCTTTCTGGTGATGGAATACATCGACGGAGGCGTTCTCTCCGAGCTGAAAGGCGATTTCCAGAAGGTCCCCGGAAGGGTAGCCCCACTCATTCTCCAGATCGCCGAGGGGGTGGCCGCCTGCCACGCCCAGGGAATCGTCCACAGGGACATCAAACCCTCGAACATCATGATAACCAAGGACGGGGTTGTCAAGATCATGGACTTCGGGATCGCCAAAGCCGCAGATCGCCTCACCAAGCCGGGGATGGCCGTCGGAACTCCCGAATACATGTCCCCGGAGCAGTGCCTGGGGGTCGCCGACCTTACAGGAAAATCCGACGTCTATTCCCTGGGAATCATCTTCTGGGAATTCATCTTCGGGGAAGTCCCCTTCAAGGCCGACCCGGGGAAATCTCCGGAACTATCGCTTGCGATGAAGCATGTCAATGCTACGCTTCCGCAGCAGGTGGCAATACCCCAACCCGAATTCGCACCCCTCATTCCCCTGCTTGTCCGGATGCTCGACAAGGATCCCAAGGCCCGCCCCGAGATCACGGAAATCATCTCGACGTTGGAAGCGTTCATCGATTCGATCGCAAAGGGCCCCGATGAAACGCAACGCACCGGCCGGACCTCGAGGACTTCCCGTAAATCCGCACTCCGGGTGACCTTGAAGGATGAGGAAGTCTCCGAGAAGTGGAGTTTCAGGAAGGTATCGTTCCTGATCTTCGGGAGCGTCGCGATTCTCGCGGTCACTCTGGTGATCTTCCTTAACGCCCGGGGAAAAAGCGACCGGCTCGGGACTTTGGAACACCAATTCAGACAGAACCTGAATTCGGGGGAACTCGACCTCGCTTTCGCGAACCTCGCCGAAATGGAAAAGACCCCCCTGGGTCTTCCCGTCGCACTTGCCCTCAAACCCATACTCCTCCGCGAACTGGAGCAGGGTTTCCAGAAAGCCCTGGGGAGCGGCGATCGGAAAAGCGCGATCCGTCTTCTGGAAAGATCCCTCCGCCTCGATTCCGCGAACGCCTCGATGGCGGCGACGCTCAAGCGGTTGGAGGATGAATCCGCCCGCGAGCTGGAACTCCAGGCGAAGCGGGAGGCGGCCCGGGAAAGGGTAAGGAAGCTTCTTCTCGTCATCCAACCGGCGTCCGGAACCGATGATCTTTCGAGGGCCCTGGCGGAAATGACGGGTCTTGGGCTCGAGTCCGAGGTCCAGAAGGCGGAACGGGAGTGGATAGACCAGTTCCTGCACGAAGGGGATTCCTCCCTGGAACGCGATCCTGATCGTGCCATGGCGTTCTGGGGTGAGATCAAGACCCGCTTCGGAAGCGTCGAAGGCCTCGAACAGAGGATCGGGAAAGCTGAGGAAGCGATCCGCATCCGTCGGGAAGCGCTGATGAAGAACCAGGAAGTGGCGGAGGCGGCAAAGAGGGCATCGGAGGCGGTTGCTGCGCTCAAACCAGACCAGGACCCCGAAAACGCGATCGCCCTGTGCCGGAAGCTCGAAGAGCTTGGTGACCGTGCCGGAGCCGAGGCCAATCTCCGTTCGTTGGCGGGGGTTTTCATTTCCGAAGGTGACCGGATCCTCGAGAATGACAAGAACGGGGCGGTCCAATTGTTCCGGAAGGGCCAGCAGGTTTTCCCGGGGATTCCGGGGCTGGAGGAAAAAATCAGGCTGACGGCCGAAAGCGTGGCAAGGGAAAAAGTTGAGTCGGAGAAGGCCGCCGCCCGCGATTCCCTTGTGTCATCCCTCACGAAAACTTTGGGCTCACCCGTTTCCGTGGAGCAAGCCAGGGAAATCGGGATGGGGTTGGGAAAACTCGAGGGTGATTTCGGAGCCGCATCCAGCGCAGCGGAGCTTCGACGGTCCCTTCAGACGAACCTTCGAAACCAGTTTGACACCGCCGTGGCCAAGGATCCGGTTGCCGGCCTCCCTTTCCTGCAGGCGATGGCCGACATCGACCCGGCCGATTCCAGGCTTCGCGACGAAATAGCCTCCCTGCAAGCGGGAATCTCCGCGAAGAAAGAGGCTGAAGAAAAAGCCCGCCTGGTCATGGATCTCACGGCCGAGGGACTCGGTCTTGCCAGGAAGGACCCCAGGAAGAACACCGGGAAACTCACGAAGCTATTGGCCAGGCTCGAGGCTGCGGGGGGAACCGAAGAAGCGTTGGGCATCAGGGCCGAAGCCCGGAAACGTTTCGGTTCCGAGATGAAGGGAATCAAGTCCGTCGCCGGTTTTATCGATGTGGAGAAAGCGGCGAAGGAGCTGTTCACGGGGAATTCCCCCGAAGACCGGGAGTTTTTCGAGAAGATCGGAAAGAGCCGGGAGGAGTTCCGGCAAAAGCGGATCCCAGAGATCGAAAAGTGGCTCGAGAAGGCCAAACCCGGTCCCTTCCGCCCGATAGGCGAGAAACTCAAGGAGTTGGGGGAGCTGGGGGAAGGTGCCAAGGTGGAAAAACACCTTCGGTCCCTGAAGGAAAAGTTCCTTGTCGCCTCGAAGGCCGAAGCGGAAAAGAGCCCCAAGAAGGCACTGGGAATCCTTGACGATGCGGGCGGACTCCCCGGACTTTCTGACGACCCCGAGTTCAAGAGCCTTCGAAAGGAACTGGAACTCGCAATGAAGACCGAACCTCCGAAGGTGGCGTCACAAGCCGCCGTTCAGCCTCCGGATGTCAAGCCGCCTCCTGAAGACAAGCCAACACCGCCGGATATCACCCCCCCCCCGGATGTCAAACCACCGCCGGATGTGAAACCTCCTCCGGATGTCAAGCCGCCTCCCGAAAAGCCCGGTATCGTCTTCGTTGGAGGCTCCGATGGGTTCCCGACCCTGCAAGAGGCGGTCGAGAAATCGAAAGACGGATCGGTGATCAAAATCCGCCCCGGAAACTACTCGTTCGGTTCGACCATTACCCGGAAGGTGAAGATCGAGGGGGAGGGCGAC
>CAYRYU010000015.1:38865-44033 GCA_964428355.1 uncultured bacterium | reverse complement strand
CTACTCGTTCGGTTCGACCATTACCCGGAAGGTGAAGATCGAGGGGGAGGGCGACCGGTCCAAAATCGTCATCGAATCGAAATCGGGGCCGGCGATCACGATTTCCGGGAACGCCTCGATCGGGAATCTGACCGTGAAATTCACGGGGTCTTCCATGGCTGATGCGGTCCTTGTCAAGAGCGGATCACCCACGATCTCTGGGTGCCGGATCACAAACAGCGGGCCTTCCTCGAAGCCAGACTGGTCAGGAGCGGTGGGGGTCTCGGGAGGAAGTCCGAACATCAGCGATAACGAGATCTCGAGTACCAACGGAATGGGGATCCTTGCCAAGGGCAGATGTTCCCCCCGAATCAGCGGGAACAAAATCGAAAACTGCGGAGTGTACGGGATCCTGTTCACCGATGGGGCGGGAGGAACACTCCAGGGCAACACCATCAGTGGAAACCGGCGGTCCGGAATCGGCGTAAAGAGCGGCTCCTCACCGGTCATTTCGGGTAACACGGTTTCCGGGAACGGCGAGAACGGGATTCTCGTTTACGAGGGTGGTGGTGGCCGAATCCAGTCCAACACTTTTTCGGGCAACTCATTTTCCGGTTTGATGGTCTACAACGGCGGAAAGCCCGACCTGGTCGAGAACAACAAGTTCACCGACAACCAGAAGTTCGGGGTTCACGCATTCGGCTCCGGAAGTCAGGCTCGCCTCGGAGCGAACACAATTTCCGGAAACCGCTCCGCGCCTGAAAAGTCCGAGGGCGGGGGATCGATAGAACACTTGTGAACAGCATCGATCCGATAGGTGTTCCGCCAGAACGTTGCGGAACCCCTGAGCCGGGATAGGCATGGCGCTCCTCGAAGAGATCGCTCCCAGCGAGATCGAAACCCTTTCCGGAAGGCTTTTCCGTACCCTCCGGAGAGTTCTCAACCTCGTCGCGATCTACGGAATGTTGCTTTTGGCAATGGAGCCGACCCATCATTCGGTCGAGTGGTACTTCCGGTTGAAGGTTTTTTCTGTTGCCCCGATCTACGCGGCATACCTGATCCATCTGGCGCTGGCGGTCCTGATATCGAAATCCCTTTATGGATTCGTCCGGTTCCATGCGGTCGACCTGGTGTTCTTCGTTCCCCTTTTCACCCTGACCTTCGGAGGTGTCCATCCGGCGCACATTCTCATGGTCCGGCAGGTCGTCTACTATTTTTCCCGGTACCTCCGCCGAGGGACGTTGACAAACTTCGCCGAGAGCATCTCCGAGCACCCGGCGCGTCTGATCTCCTGGAGTTTCGCCGGAGTCATCCTGGTCGGTTCCTTCCTGCTGGTGTTGCCCGTTTCGGTCGCTTCCGACTTCAAGCCGTCATTCCTCACTGCCCTGTTCACTTCGACCTCGGCTGTCTGCGTGACCGGTCTGGTGGTTGTCGACACCCCGACTTATTTCACCGCTTTCGGCCAGCTGGTCATCCTTGGGCTGATCCAGATTGGCGGCCTCGGGATCATGACGCTTTCCGCGGGGGTTTCCATGCTGGTAGGAAAGCGGATGGGGCTTTCAGAACGATCGCTTCTCCAGAACGTTCTCGACGCAACGGATCTGACAAGCCTCAGGGGAACCCTAAGGGATATCCTCGGTTGGACGATCCTCATCGAGGTGACGGGGGCACTGATTTTGGGGGTCAGGTTCCACATGATCCTTGGGGGAAGCATTTCCCAGGCAGTGTATCTGGGAATCTTCCACTCCGTTTCTGCTTTCTGCAACGCGGGTTTTGCCCTCTTTTCCGATAGCCTCATGGGATTTTCCTGGGACCCGGTAATCAATCTCACGATATGCGCCCTGATCACGCTCGGTGGTCTTGGGTTCGTGGTTCTCGCGACTCTTAACGCTTATCTTCTGGGCAGGAAAAAGACTCCCATCGATGTCCATTCCCTGCTGGCGGTCGTGACCTCGATAATCCTCTCACTGGGCGGGGCAGCTTTGATACTCGCCCTGGAGAGCAATTCCCCAGCCATGGCCCACCTGAACTTCCCGGAAAAGATCCTGGCGGCGTTTTTCCAGTCTGTAACATGCCGGACAGCCGGTTTCAATACAATCGACATCGGGATGATGCGGGCCGGGTCCCTTTTCTTCATGGTGTTTCTCATGTTCGTGGGTGCTTCCCCCGGTTCCACCGGAGGGGGGATCAAGACGACGACGTTCGCCACGCTTCTCATTGCTCTCGACACGCAGATGAAGGGCCTTTCCGAGATCGTGATCCGCGAGCGGACCATCCCACGTGACACCGTCCTGAAAGCTTTCCTGATCACAGGGATTTCCGTCGGGCTGGTGACCTTGTACACCTTTCTTCTCCTCCTGACGGAGGATCAACCGCTGACCCAGATCCTGTTCGAGGTCGTTTCCGCTTTCGGAACGGTCGGCCTCTCCGCCAATCTGACTCCCCAGCTTTCCAGCATTGGAAGGCTGTTGATCATATCGATGATGTTCATCGGACGGGTGGGACCGCTTACCCTGGCCCTGACCGTTCGCAAACCGCCCTCGGGCGGGGAAATCGGTTATCCCACGGGCAGGGTCCTGGTGGGGTGATTGGCGGAGGATTGGATGCAGTATGCAGTCATAGGCCTCGGGCGGTTCGGTTCCAAGCTGGCTACCTCTCTTTTCGTTCGTGGTGGCGAAGTGATGGGGATCGACATCGATCCGGAAGCAGTCGAACGGATCAAGGACCATGTTTCGCACGTCGCGATTCTCGACGCAACGGACGAACTTGCTCTTCGGAACATCGAGATCCAGGAGATGGACGTCGTCATCGTCGGGTTCGGGGAGAAGGTCGAAACCAGCATCCTGACTACCGCCATCCTGAAGCGGCTGGGAGTCCACCGCATCCTTTCGAGGGCGGTGAGCAAAACCCAGGCCCAGATCCTTACGGAGCTTGGTGCCCACGAGGTCTTCTCGCTCGAGGAGAAGATGGGGGAGCAAATGGCCGGTCGCCTCATTGCCCCACACATCCTGGACAGCATCACCCTGAGTTCGGGCCATTCGCTCGTTGACATAATTCCCAAACGGGAGTTCATCGGGAAAACGCTCAAGGAGCTCAACCTCCGTGCCAAG
Source organism: uncultured bacterium (assembly GCA_964428355.1). Classification (GTDB taxonomy): domain Bacteria; phylum Muiribacteriota; class Ozemobacteria; order Ozemobacterales; family Ozemobacteraceae; genus CAYRYU01. The sequence continues at coordinate 40,944 of CAYRYU010000015.1, read as the reverse complement.
GCATCGATCAACGTCATCGCGATCAAGCGCCGGATGCCCCAGATCAACGAACGGGGAGAGAACATCACCCGGGTGGTTCTGAACGATCTTCCTTCTCCTGATGAGAAGATAACCGAGGATGACGTCATGGTGGTCGTGGGAAAGGACGAAGCGATCGAGGCTCTTTCGCGTTCTCTCGAAAAGGAGAACAACTGATGTTCCGAATGTCGATGGCCGCCCGCTTCAAGATCGGCGCGGGATTGTCGATCTGCATCCTGGTCTTTTTCGGGTTCTTTTCGGTCTATCACATGTATTTCCTCAGCGAGGAGATCCAGACCGCCCTCCAATCGGACATGGAGTTGATCAGTTTTTCCGAAACCACCTCGAAGCTGTTCCTCAAGGTCCGTGTCCGGACCCTGGAGTATTTCCAGTCGGGGAAGAAATCACTGCTGGATGAGATATCGGAGGATCTTGTGAAGGTCCGCGCTGCCCTGAAAACCCGGAGGGATTTTTTCGCGGATGGGAATGCCTCCGCCGCCAGACTCCTGGATTCGCTCAAACGCCAGGTTGACGAGTTTGGAGAGGGATTCGAAGGATTGGGAAGCGGAACAACCCAGCCCGTTCCATCTGCTTACTATTCGATCCACCGGGGGCACGACCAGATCCTGGAGACCCTTCGCCAGTTCCAGGACATGAATTTCGGGCTCTTTTCCGAACACCAGAGCAATATCTCGGGCTTCGGAAAAGCTTTTCAGACGCGCATCGCGGTTGTTGCCATCGTGACCATCGTCATCGCCATTCTTCTTTCGATCTTCTTTTCCCAGCAGATCGCCCTCCCCACAAGACGTTTGAGGGACCTGATAAACTCGATCAGGGACGGAAACTACCAGGTCAGCATCCGGAGTGACGCTCCCGACGAAATCGGGATGATCTTCAACGCCCTCGCGCACATGGCCGAACACATCGCGGTTCGCGACCGGCTCAAGATCGACAAGATCGGTCTCGAAAAAAGGCGGTTCGCGGCCCTTGGGAACTTCCTTGACGTTCCAGCCATACTCGTCAACGACGCTCATCAGGTTGCTTTTGCGAACAACGCCTGTCTCGAACTCTTCAAGATGACCTGGGATGACCTCTACGAGGTCGATCTCGCCCAGGTGGGTTTTCCCCAGGAGCTGAAGACGAAGATCCTCGAGTCGTTGAAAAAGGAACAATGGCCACAGAGCCATCCGATGGACCTCATCGGGGAAAACTACGCCTACGAGTTCCGACTTTCCGTGGTTCCCGTTAGAAATGAAGGAGGAAAACTCGTTTCGGCCGTCTGTCTGTTCAAGGACCTGGACAATGGTCCGGTCGTCAAGGAGGGGAAAGGTTGAAAAAGCGCTTGTTGAACGTCATCATAATACTGGTGGTCTTCGCGTTTCTGGTTTACTTCCTGCAGAACAAGATCATCTTCATCCCTTTCCGGCTCGACGGTCCTCCCAGGCTTCCGGAAATCCCGGGGAGGACGCTCGAACACGTGGTATTCCAGAGCGAAGACGGGAAAAACCTCCATGGAGTCTGGTTGGGAATGGCCTCGGAGACTTCAGAAGCCTCCGGAACCATCCTTCCGACGCTTCTCTTTTCCCATGGAAATGCGGGCAACATCACCCACCGTTTCGAGCGCATCACCGCTCTGGCCACATTGCCGGTGAACATTTTCCTGTATGATTACCGTGGGTACGGCCAGAGTGAGGGGAGCCCGACAGTTCCCGGGGCGGTCATGGACGGTGATGCCGCGCTCCGTTACGTCACCGAAAAGCGAGGGATTCCCATCGGAAAGGTCGTATTCTACGGTGAATCTGTGGGCACGGGGATCACAATGGCCGTGGCGGGGAAGCACATTTCGGAAGTCAAAGCGATCGTCCTCGAATCGGGTTTCCGCTCCCTTTCTGACAGGGCGGGAAAGAGGATTCCCCTGATCGGTTCGCTGATCCTGACTCATGATCTTCCCAATGTCCGGACTCTTTCCGGGTTCAATGGCCCGCTACTCGTCATCCACTCGCATGCGGACGAGGTGATCCCCTTCGAGGACGGGGAGGCCCTCTTCGCTGCGTGCCCCTC
>CAYRYU010000015.1:0-38765 GCA_964428355.1 uncultured bacterium | reverse complement strand
CGGACGAGGTGATCCCCTTCGAGGACGGGGAGGCCCTCTTCGCTGCGTGCCCCTCATCGTCGAAGTGGTTCTTCAAGATGGACAAGGTCGGGCATAACGACGGAGTCTGGAACTATCCCGGTTACATGGATGCATGGAGAACCTTTCTGGCAGCAGCCTTTCCCGGTAAGTGACAGGGGTTGCCTTCCCGCCGAAGTCCCTCCGGCGAGAAGCGGGTCGGGAGTCCGGAATGGGCGGGCCAATGGAATTCCCGGATGATTGATTTTCTCCGGCTTTTCCGGCCGCTGGTATTGCCGTTCCTCCTCACCTCTTTTCTGTTGGGGCTTCTTGGAACCGCGGAGAAGGCAAGCCGGGACTGGGAGGAAAAGCGTCGGGAAGCCGTCTTCCGGGAAGAGGCCGTTCATCGCGCGGAGAGTTTCCGCGCGAACGGGACCTTCGAAGGCCGCGTCCGGCGCCTGAATTCCGGATTCCGGAACCGGATTCTCGAGCTCCACCGGGCATGGAAGATCATTTCTCCCCTGGCCGCGTGGCTCGCCCGTTGGGAGAAGCGTCTGGGCGGTTGGGTTCCGGATTTCCTCCCCCATGCCTTGGGGAGCCGCGAATCGTGGTTCGGAGCTTTCCTCGGAAGCACATTCGAACGCTCATTCGACCCTGGCTGCCGGCCAAGGGGAACACTGCTCTACGCCTACCGTGTGAGCTCCGACGGTGCTGTCCATCCCGTTCGGGGGCCGCTCCTGGAGCGCACTTACGAAAGGCAGTTCCAGATAGCTTTCTCCCAGCTCCTTTCCTTCGAGGAAATGTCCTTCGATGAACAGGGGTCGGCACGAACGGCATGGGAAAAGCGTTTCGGACGGGCTTCCCCGATCGATCTGGTTGCGATCCACCGTCGGGGCGCCCCCACGATCGTCCGTTTCGTTGGGCGGACCTGGTTCCTGCTGTGGGATTTCGTGGGTCGGAAGGGGATGACGAAGTGGGGTTTTCTGGCCCTGGTCCCCGTGAGGGCCGCGTTCGATTCCCGGCCTCTGGGACATGCCCTTGCAGCGATGGACCGGGGTGGAAAGCACGGGGGAACGGCTGTCCTGGTGCCGATCGAGGGTTGTACCCGGGAATTCCCGGATGCCTTCTTTCCGGGCGGGCGGGCGCAGCGATATCTCCGTGATCTCGTCCGAAAGATAAGGGGAATGGGGGAGCGGGAAAAGGTCTTCCCGTCAGGGCGGATGGTGCGGTTCGGAGAAGATTTCGGGTTCCGGGAATTCCTTTGGTCCAGCTCCTCGTTCGAGCTCTGGATACTGTTTCCGGCCCAGGGCCCCGTGGGATTTTTGAGGAGGTTTCCGATAACGGCCCTTTTCATGGTTGCCATCGGGCTCGCCTGGATGATCGTTTTCTTCAACCTCCTGCTGAACCGGAGATCCATCGGCCTTGGTCTGAGGATCTGGCTTCCGGCTTCCCTCGTTCTTGTTGGTGCACTTCCCCTGACCGCCCTGTACCTTATGGGTTCGATGCAGATCGAAGTTTCCCTCAGCCGCGAGACCCAGGCGAGATGCGACGAGGCTGTCTCCTCGCTCGAGGAGATCGATTCCGGAAATGCCTTCATCCTTTCCCGGTTCCGCGAGATCGGCCAGAAAATCTTTTCCGATCCGGGTTGGCGTGAAAAAGTTTTGAAAATCGGAAGGACAGCTCTGTTGCCGGCGGCCCGGGAGGCGTTGGCGTTTTTCCGGACGGCAGGAATCCCCCTCCAGAGTATCCTCGTTTTTCCTCCCACCAACTCCCCGACCATCTTCACCTGGGGGAAAGAGTTCGGTAAGGGGGCGGAACGCTCACTGATGCTTCCTTTCGGCGCCGTCATGAATTCCTCTCTGGCGGCTCTGGGGAAATCAAATTTCTACTCGCCCACCTCGTCCGTTCAAGACTCCCAGGGAAAGCTTTTCTCATCCCGAAAGGGCTGGGGTCTCCTCGAGAGCATCGGAGATATGGAATCCGATTCCGTCGCCTGGGGACTGGGCAGAGGGGCCGATTTCGCGATCGGTGGAAAGAAACTCCTCACTTTCTCCGATTTCCTCTGGGAAAAAGGGGTTCCGATCTCTTTCGTGGCTTTCACCAGCTCGGCCGATCTGGCTTTCCGACTGCGGTTACGGCGCGTGGTTTCCTCGTTCAACAGGATCGCGGACCCGTTCCAGTTCATCGGGCTGGGAAGGAGGACCCCGGACGGGTTTCTTCCGGATGCCCCTCCGCTTCGGGGAAAGACCTGGCATACGGGTTTCGGGAAAGCGCTCCGGAAGACGATGGAGACGGCTTCCAGGTTCGGATCCCGGCAGACCTTGAAGCGTGACGGAGGGCTTCTGGTAGGGTTTCCATGTTTCGAGTCTCCCGGGCTTGTGCTGGGGACACATATCCCTCTCGGTGACCTCGAGGTCTCCGCTCACAACCGCCGTTTCCTGCTCAGGTTTCTGACCCTGGTCATCCTGGCTTTCATTATCGTTTCAGGAAAAACCGCGTCAGACCGACTTGTTCTTCCCCTGGAAAAGGTCCGGGACGGACTTCTTGGGGTTGGGCGCGGGGACCTGGGCATTCGCGTGGGAATGGATCGGGATGATGAACTTGGCCTGTTGACGCGCACTTTCGACGAGATGACGGAGGGGTTGGCGAAACGGCGGGAGTTGGGAAGATTCGTGAGCGGGGTTCTCGATCGGAATGTTTCGACTCTTTCCCCGAGCGGGGATCCCGAAGCGGGAGAGGGGGCGATCCTGGTTTCCGACCTCCGTAGTTTCACCACCATTTCCGAGAGGTTCACTCCCGAGGAGGTCGTCTCGATGCTGAACGGCCATTTCGATGCGATGTCCGAGCCGATCACCCGGCACCGGGGCCTGATCGAGAAGTTCATCGGGGACGCGATCGTGGCCGTTTTCCCCGACCAGCCGGGGGATTCCGGGCTTCTACGGGCTCTTCTCGCCGCATCGGAGATGCGGTCGAGTCACCTGGGTATCCAGGAGCTTCGCAGGCGGAGCGGCCTGTTCGAGTATGAGATGGGAGTGGGGATCGAACATGGGCGCATCCTCTCCGGAACCCTTCGGACAAGCGGCCGCATGGAGTTCGCCATCGTTGGAAGCGCCAGGGCGAAGGCGGAGCACCTCGAAAGTCTTTCCCGCTCGGGAAAGTCCACCCGGATAGTCCTTTCTAAAGACGGAGCCAGGCTGGCCCGTGAGGGTGTCGCGGCCCAACCAGGATTCGGAGGTAGCGGCAACTCGGGCGATTATGGGTTTTCCCCTTTTCCCGCCGTTTCTTTTATCCCGCTTCCCCAGGGAGAGGGATTGGAGCTGGAAAAACTCCTTTCGGGGATGGGTGACAGAGAGGGTTCCCCTGGGCCTGTTGCGCCTGGATCTTCGGGTCTTCCTTCGCGGGGGGGAGACGCATGACAGGGAAATCCGAAAGCCTGGCCACCCTTGCCTGGGGGATAATCTTCGTCACCGTGCCCATCTTCCTTGTTCTGTACCAGAGCAGGGAGATCGAGGGCCTGCTTCTCGAATTGGAAACCGACCGGATGAATCGCCAGGCCAGGCGGATCCTAGACACCGAACAACGCTCCTCCCTTTCTGACCTGAGAGTGAGGGGTTCGCTTACCGATTTTACCCGGACCCTGGGGAAAATCGTATGGAACGACGGGATCGATGAAGCGCTTCGGGATGGTGCCCGATTGCACGAAACGAACTTGAGAGCGGCCTTTCCTCCCCATGAGCTTTTCCTGGTCAGAATGTCCCGTGAGAAGATTTCGATCGGTTTCCACTTCGTTCACGGAAAACTCCCGAAATGGAAGACCGGGCCATTCCCTGCCGAGAGATTCACCAGGGTATTCTCCCCTTCCGTGGGTGCGTCATCCGACCCGTACCTGACGGAATGGATCCTGAAGAACCTCGAGAACCCAATACTGTCTACCAACGGCTGGAAAAGCTCCTGGAGGGGGGATTTCAAGACCTTTCTAGGAAAGGGTGCCCGATGGGGGGTCTTCTGGGACATTTTGCCCGTTGCCCACGGAGGCTCCGGGTTGTTCATTGTGGCAATTGTAGATCTGACGAGGGTCCGGGTCGGGGATGGCCCCAGGGCGGTCGTCAAGGGATGGGGATCCCCCGACTTCGGGATCGCCTTCCTTCCTGAAAGGAAGGGCCTGAAGCCGGTTCTTTCCAGATTCTTCCGGGGAAAGGAAGCCCTTACCCGGCGGTTCCGGAGCGCGATGAAAGGCAACGACCCGCTTCGGCCGTTCGAAAAGGTCGATGACTTTCTCATCTGGACAGGGAACTTTTCTCCCGAAGTCCCCTTTCGGGTCGTTCTGGCCGCGTCACCGAAGGAGCGGATGCGTGGGAGCCGACTGGAAATGGGTATCGTTTGGGGAATCTCCGGGGTATTCTGGTGCCTGGGAATCATCCTTCTGGTCGAGAGAGTTCTTTTCCGGAGGGGCCCTGCAGTATCGGTGAAACGTTTTCTGTTGGGGACCTTCATCTCGGCGGCAATTTTGCCAATCATCTGGGGAATCGGTCCCGGAAGCCGCTTCCTTTCCGACCGGTCCCGGACGGAAAGGCGACAGGCTGCGGAGCGTCTTGGGGACGACCTGAACGCGATCGACGGGGGTGGAAGGTTTTTCCAGTCACGTTATGTTCAGGCAATCCGTGGGATTGCCCGTGACCCCGCCGTCGTTTCCCGGGGTGAGTTTCTTTGCAGGGGTTTGCCCGGGGATTCTTCCAGGCCACGGGTGGTATCCTTTCTTGCGGATCTGGTGAAAAAGTGCGAGGCGAAGGTGCCAAGACCCCAACTGCGAAACCTGATCCTCGTGGGACCGGGAAACTTCTCAGGGATCTGGTCTGACATCCCCGGTGGCGCCCCGATTCCTGAGAAGGGCTTGACCGGGGCAAACCTCGTCGAGCTCGCGATCCGAAACCTGATGGAGGAGAACCGGGCATTCGGCGCGGGGAAAGTCGAAGCCCCTTCCGCCGCCAGATTCATGGGCAAGGAAACGAGGTCGGATCTGGTCTACGATGCTTTCCTCAGATACCTCCTGGACAACCTTGGCGGTGCGGCGTTCTCCAGCTTCATCCATTATCCCATGGGTGTGACCGAGGTGCGGCTCGAGGGCTTCCGCGCCAACTGGATGGCGACGGGCTGTTTCTCGGGAGGTCTCATGAAGTTCATCCTGTATTGGGTGTGGAGGGGAGATGGTCCGGAGGGCGCTTTTCTGGAACGCCGCCTCGGGAATGCCCCTCCCCGGTCGGGGGTGGAAAACGCGTTGTTCGCAACGGAACAGAGAGAGGTTTCAAGACCTTCGGGGGAAGAGTACATGAGCTATCCGGCGGGTCTGGCGGCCTACCCCTCTCTCGTTGAAACAGCCTTGGGAGCACGCGAGAGTCGGACCCCCCATCGCGGGTATTCCGAAACCGAGCAGAGATTGTACGAAGCACGTCCGGGTCGCTACCTTACGCGGCACATCCTGGCCGGGTTTGCTTCCACAAAGGCTATCGAAGAGGAGGTCCGTTCCTCCTGGCGCCGATTCCTGATCGTTTCCCTCGTGATGGTGGTTCTGGCCTCCCTCGTTGCATTCGGTGCCGCGGACCACTTCCTTGCGCCCCTCGAAGAGCTTCTGAGGAAGATCGATGAGGTCAAATCGGGGGATTTCACCGCCCGGGTCCTGGTCGATCGCGAGGACGAGTTCGGAGCCCTCGCCACCGCTTTCAACGGAATGGCGGGAAAACTCCAGGAGGGAGCCTTCCTCGGGAGGTTCGTTTCCGGTTTCGTGAAAAAAGCCTTGGAGGATCCCGTTTTCCTTGATGAAGCCCGCAGGGGAAAGCGGGCTGGTGTGACGGTCCTTTTTTCGAACCTCGTCGGGTTCCCGGAATTCGGCGAAAAGGCTTCCCCCGCGAAGGTTTTCGAGGTTCTCGAGGGCCATCTGGCGGTAGTGGACAGGGCAGTGAAAAGATCCGGCGGCGAGATCGACAAGATCATCGGGGAAAAGATCCTCCTTCTTTTTCCGCACCGGGATTTCGGTTCGGCGGGAGTTGCAGGGAACGCCGCCCTTTCGGTCGCAGCCGAGATCCGTTCCGCCCTTTCGCGTGACTTCCCACTTCCCCCAGCCATCGGTATCACGTCCGGGGAAGTCCTGATGGGCATCCTCGGAGCCCGTGGCGTGCGGGTCGACTACACCGCGATCGGGGATACCGTGAATCTTGCGGCCCGACTCGCCACGCTTGCCCAGATCACCACCGGCACCCGGACAGTGGTTTCCGGATCATTTCTCCAGGTTCTGGATGCCATGCCACCTGCAGAGAAGCTTCCATTCAAGAAGGTCAAAGGGAAAACCCAGGAGGTCGAGGCTTACCTTCTTCTCGCATAAACTGGTCCCCACCGGCGGGCGTGGGCCGGAGATTTGGAGGTTCTCGGGGACATTGATCTTGCGTGATGGTCCGGCGCGACGCTGTGCTGATTCTCACGGTTGCCTAAGGGGTTAGACAATGTCTATCAGATTTGAGTTTCAGCCTGGTACGAACTCTGATTTTTGGAATTGTCGTGAAAAGGAACGCTGGCTCTTTCGAAAGTGGGAGGAAGCCGAAGATTCGGCCCAGCGGTGAATCGAACAGTAGGTATATCGCAGGTGGTCGATGTTCCCGCTAATGAACAGGGGGCATGGCCACGGGTAGCCCCGAGGACAGTATTCCCAGAGCCCCGAGCAGACCGCCTTGACTCGCGAAGTAGGCCTTTGCCCTGCCGATCCGTGGCCTAATCCCATTGCCCGGACTTTCCCTCTGGAAGGCGCAACAGGGGGAAATGAGCCCCGAGTTGATCTGGAAAATTCGGTGATGAGGGTCCGGAAGGGGAACCTGTGGGAAGTTTTGACCATTCCGGTAGGCCATGATATCCTTTTCGGGTTCGGTGAAAAGTCCCTGAAGGTTGACCAAGATTACTTCACCCCCCCCCTTTTTCGGGTGGGGATTGCGACCTTTCGGGATGATCGTGCCCATAAGGTTGTTCCCCGACGGATCCCGAGAACCGCCGTTCCAAGTTGGTGGCTTTCACAGGGTGCTCTCCCGGCCGGCCTTTCCAAGGGAGGTCCCGGAGGCAACCGAAGCCATAGGGGGCGGAAACTAGTTGTGCCTAGTCCTCTTCGGTCCGATTTTCAGAACCCTGGAGAATGGAAAATGTTTCCACGAGTTTCCCCAACCAAGACCCACGCTGTTCGGATACGCCCGCCCCTGCTTGTCATGATCGTTCTGATATGTCTTTTCAGTGGACATTTCACCTTGATGAGCCAGGAAAGACCAAAACGCGAAATCGCCAGAGACTCTATCCCCGAACTGTGCATTTCATCGGTGGCAACCCCCACTGCCATTGCAACCCCCACCCCCACGGCAGCCTCACTGGGAAGTCCTCTCACATCGGAAGCCGACGCAAGCGGGGGTGTTAAGCTGATCGATATCACGAAGTTGAAGTCCGACCCATTCATCCTTAAGAAAGAGGGGTTTCAAGAAGCTGGCCAGGAACTCGGCAAGAAACTGGAGGTTCTTGAGGCCAGCCTTGCGACGGGAACGGGAAGCTGGTTTCGCAGGGAAGTGCTATGGGGGATCTCCCGACTGAAACTTGCTTTGGGGTTGTGCCTGTTCCTGGTTCTGCTGGTGTTCGATTTTCTCCTCAGGCGCCTTATCGGACGACAGATGGGAAAATTCCAGTTCGAGAAACCAACTCTCAGAGCCCTTGCGCGTGCCTCCGAATCCTGGCTCGATACGTTTTTGGTGGCGATTCAGCCTCCCCTCTCCCTTTTCCTCTGGGGATATGGCGGACTCACCATCGTTGCTTTTCTGATGAGCCAGGTAGAGGAAACTGACGAGCTTTCCTGGATTACCGGTTCCGCAGGTCAGGTCGCTGAGCTTTGCGGCCTGGTGTCTTTCTTCTGGTGCCTGTTTCGTCTGATCACCGTTCTGGATCTGCGGTTGCGAAAATGGGCGGATACCACTCCGAGCCACTGGGACAATCTTTTGGTGCCCTTCGTCGGGCGGGTGCTGCGGTTCTTTATGCCCTTTCTGGCGACGATCTTGGCCCTCCCCATTCTCAAACTCCCTCCCACAACGATCTCGCTCGTCCAATCCATTGTAAGCATCACCCTGATAGGAGCAATTGCATGGATTCTGATAGAACTGGTCCAGGTTGTCGAAAAGGGGGCGCTGGCCCCATTTGATTCTGACCTGAAGGAGGATCTTGCTGCCCGCCAGGTCTACACTCAGGTGCACATCCTCAAGAAAGTCCTGCTGACGGTCATCGGAGTCATTGCTCTTGCGATGATGCTGATGGTTTTCGATAGCGTTCGCCAGCTGGGAACGAGCATCCTTGCTTCCGCGGGAGTCCTCGGAATCATCGTCGGGTTCGCGGCCCAGCGTTCGATAAGCACCCTCCTTGCGGGCGTCCAGATAGCCTTGACCCAGCCCATGCGGATCGGAGATGTTGTCATCGTAGAAGGTGAATGGGGTTGGGTTGAGGAGGTCAGCCTGACCTACGTGGTGGTGAAGGTCTGGGATCTTCGACGGATCGTCCTTCCCATCGGGTTCTTTTTGGAGAAACCCTTTCAGAACTGGACAAGGACCTCAGCAAAGATCCTTGGGACGGTCTATTTTTACGTAGATTACACGTTCCCTGTGGAGGCCATGCGTGAGCCCCTGAAAAGGATAGTCTCTGCATCCCCAAATTGGGATGGCGACGTTTGCGGGGTTCAGGTTACCGATACGAATGAGCGCAGGGTGGAAATCCGTGCCCTGGTCAGCGCGGAGGATTCATCCAAGGCATGGGATCTCAGGTGCGAGGTTCGGGAAAAAATCCTGGAATGGCTTCAGAAGGACCATCCCCAGTCTCTCCCCAAGACCAGGGTCGAGATCTCGCCGCTACCCGAGGCAGGAAAAGCGCACCAAAGGCATGCCTGATCGAGAATCCTGGAATCTGAGCAGTTCAGGGGCCAGTTGAAATCCACAGTTTTCGGTTTGACAGTCCTTCGGCGTGAGGGTATTCTTGAATCTGGGTTCAGGATACCCTGAAGGATTCGCGATTGGTCGGGCCGCCATTCGCCCGTGGGGATGGCGCCTCTTTCCCAGGGGTTTTCCGCAGCCGTTTCCGCTGGTAGAATGATTTCCGAGGAGGAAACGCCGTGGACCCAAAGTTCAACCCAAATTCCTGCCCGCGAATTCTTTCTCGCAGAGTGGTCAAGATACCTTTCCCCGCTTCCTGGGTGCTTTTCTTTGGGTGCGCCCTTTTCGTCTTTTGCGCGGCTTTTTTCACAGCGGGTTGCGGGAGCGATCCCCGGCTTACAATCATGCTGGGGGGGGCTCCCAGGGAGATTTCCGAATGGGAGGAGGTCCTCGCGGATTTTCAGGCCAAAACTGGCGTTCGGGTCGAAATCATGCGGTCGACCACCGACACCGGGGCCCGGAAGCAGGCACTCCTTCTTGCCCTGAGGGGTCGCTGTTCCGATCCCGATCTCCTTCTGGTTGACGTGGGCTGGATCGGGCAATTTGCCGCCTCCCGGTGGCTGGAGCCGCTCGGAAGTCTGGGCATCGCCACCGAGCCCTTCTTTCCCGCGATCATCCAGAGGGCGGATACCTGGGAGGGGCGACCCATCGGGGTTCCCCTTTATGTCGACGGGGGGCTTCTCTACTATCGGAAGGATCTGCTGGAAAAGCACGGTTTTGCCTCTCCGCCCACGACCTGGGAGGAACTTGCATCCATGGCGGGCGTGGTTCAGGCCGGAGAGCGGTCTTCCGATCCGAATTTCTGGGGCTTTGTCTGGCAGGGGGCACAGTATGAGGGGCTTTCCTGCGTCGCACTCGAGTTTATGTCCTCTGCTGGCGGCGGGTTCCAAGGAGAGGGAGCCGCGCTCTCCCTCTTCGGTCATGCCAACGAACGGGCTTGGACATTCATGGCCGATCTGGTCAACCGTTTCAAGGTTTCGCCGCCAAACACCTTTACCGAGATGAAGGAGGAGGAGGTGCGGCTGCATTTCCAGAACGGTCACGCCCTTTTCGAGCGCAATTGGCCGTATGCCTGGTCACTGCACCAGGCCGCGGACTCCCCGGTTCGCGGAAAAGTCGGGATGGTTCCTCTTCCCGCATTTCCAGGGGGAAGCCCGGCTTCGACCCTCGGCGGCTGGCATCTTGCCATCTCCCGGTTTTCCGACCGCCCCACGGAGGCTGCCAAGCTTTTATCGTGGCTGGTTTCGGCGGAGACGCAGAGGCGATTCGCCATCAACCTGGGATGGAACCCCGGTCGAATGGATCTTTACGACGACCCTGAGCTTGGGAAGGTGCGGCCGGGTCTTTCCGCTCTCCGGGAGGCGTTCGAACGTGCCGTTCCACGGCCAGGAGTGCCGCAGTATTCAGAGCTTTCCGCCATCCTTCAGAAACACCTGAACGCCGCCCTGGCGGGTCGGATCACTCCGGCCGAGGCCCTGATCCGCGCGGATCGGGAATTTCAAGCCGTGGGGAAAGCTTATGAAAACTGAAACTTCAAGACCTACTGTCGATGCGGGGGACATAAGGACTGCCTTTTGTTTCCTCCTTCCCTGCTTGGTGTTCGTGGGCCTGTTCGTTGCCGTTCCCCTTGCGGACACCGCATTCAACAGTTTCTTCCGGGACGTCTCGTTCCTTTCCCGACGTTTCTCCGGCTTGGACAATTTCTTCCGAATGCTTGGAACCCCCGATTTCTGGAGCAGCATGGCATTCACCCTGGCCTTCGCAGTGGTGGCGGTGCTTTTAGAGACCGCCCTGGGCCTTGTGTTCGCCGTCCTGCTGAACGAGAGGTTTCCAGGCCGGTCAGCCCTCAGGCTTCTGCTCCTTTTGCCGTGGGCGATTCCAACGATTGTTTCCGCCCGGACCTGGAGGTTGCTCTACGACTTCTCACATGGCCTGATCAATGCGGTCCTTTTGGGTAGCGGGTTGGTAAGGGAGCCCGTAAACTGGTTCGGAACCTCATTCTCGGCCTTCTGTGCGATCATCGCGGCAGATGTCTGGAAAACCACGCCGTTTGTGGCCCTTCTTCTCCTGGCTGGTCTCCAATCGATTCCAGAAGAGTTGTATGAGCAGGCCCGGGTCGATGGAGCTGGAATCTGGACCCGTTTTCGCATCATCACCCTTCCACTATTGCGGCCGGTCATTCTTGTCGCGGTGATCTTCCGGACCATCGACTCGCTGCGGATGTTCGACCTGGTTTACGTCTTGACCGGTGGAGGTCCGGGTGGGTCGACCCGGACGCTTTCCTTTCTGGGTTATGAGGCCATGGGGAACGACGACTTCGGGACCGGTTCAGCCATTTCAGTCATCACCTTCCTTGTCGCCCTGGTATTCACGTTGGTCTATCTGCGGATCGGTCGATTCCGCGAGAATCTTCTTGCGAAGGACTGAAGAAAATGTCTGAACGAGGGATTCGCCGCTTTTTCATTTCGGTAGGTGTCCTGCTGCTGCTGGGAACGGTCCTTGTTCCGTTGCTCTGGATGCTCGCCCTTTCTCTTGCCGAACGGCCCGAACTTGTTGCAACTGGGGGCGGGGGCTGGACGTTGGAACATTATCGGGGCATCCTGGGGAGCCCGAGCCTCCATTTCATGGACTATCTGCGCAATACCCTCTGGGTTTCGACTTTGGCCGCCCTGGTGGCCACCACCGTCGCTGGTTTGGCCGCCTACGCCGTGTCCCGGATGGATTTCCCTGGAAGAGTCTCGATCCCTTTGGGAATCCTGGCCTTGTCGATGTTTCCCCAGATCAGTCTTGTCGGAGCGCTGTTTTCCTGGTTCGCCCGGGTCGGGCTTATCAACACCACCCTGGCCCTGTTCTTTCCCTACGTGGCCTGGACCATCCCCCTGGCATTGTGGATCAATATCAGCACCTTTTCCCAGATTCCGCGGGCTCTGGACGAAGCAGCCCTGGTGGATGGGGCGGATCGTCTGACCATTCTCCGCCGGGTGATCCTGCCGTTGGCGGCCCCCGGTTTCTTTTCGAGTTTCCTGCTGGTCTTCATCGCCTGCTGTAACGAGTTTTTATTCGCTCTTCTGTTGACCGTGGACCATCAGGCCCAGACCCTTCCGGTGGGTCTTGCCCTGTTTCAGGGCCTTCATGGCGAGATGCCGTGGGGCCAGATCATGGCTGCTTCGGTCCTGGCCTCCCTTCCCCTTGCCCTTCTAGTGATGGCCTGTCAACGGGCGATTGTCCAGGGGCTCTTGGCGGGAGCTGTAAAGTAGTGGCCTTTCGTCGCGTTTCGACCGAGCGGGATGGTCTACCATCCCCGGACCCCTGGACTCCATCCTGATTCGCATCGGGGTCAACCTCGATGGCCAAAACAGCCCGTTCCTAGGCCGGCCCGGATTGACTCTTCCAGGGTTTTCGATTCGGGATTGTCGAGGCGGAGATCACCGGTCTGCGGGTCGGCGGGATCGCGAAGGGCCCGCAGCTCGACGACTTTGTCAGTCACCCCGGCCTCACGGCCAATGTCTGTCTGGCCGCCATTTCGCAGTGCCTGGAAGATGAGGGCGGCCCTGTCTTGGCTGTTGCTCCCTCCAATGGGTGCGACGCATTCCACCAGCATGACAACGGAGGGTCAGGGTGGTAGGGCGGGAAACTCTTTCGAGAAATAGGCAGGAAAAACCCATGCGCATTGAACCTTGAATTCCCTTTTCAGGGGCCTATCTGAGCGCTTGCCAGGAATCGGTCATTTCGAAGGGCCAGATCTTCCTGCACGCACTTCGGCAGTCGAGACCGGCTTTTTCGATTCTTCCGGAATTCCGGGAGATTTGGAATGCCAATCGGAAAGACTCTTTGACTGTGATTGGGCCTTGGCTTTGGGGAAATTGAGGGGAGGAGGATTCACCCCCTATGAGACGAAATGCACCCATCTCGAACGCCAGTGATCCGGGCCTCTCTTGATGGTTCCGTGCGACGTTGTGCAACGTCTCAGGGGCCCGCGATGGACGGGGGAAATGTTGATCGGACCGGCATTTTGCGCTGGCACGGCCTTTGCAATTTGGGGAATCGAGGTGAAGAGAAATGATTCCCCTTCGAGATGACCAACATCCCTCTCGAACGCCAGTGATCACGTGGGCCCTTTTGGGCATGAACGGCGTCGTCTTCCTCTTTCAGCTTGGGATGCCCGAATGGCTGCTGGAGAGGTTCTACCTCCTCCACGGTCTCGTCCCCGCGCGGATCGTGAGTCCGGAATGGGCCTGGTATCAGGGGTTTTCCGGCAGCGGCTGGTTCACGCTTCTTTCGAGCATGTTCATCCACGGGGGCTGGATGCACTTCCTGGCCAACATGTGGACGCTGAGGCTTTTCGGGGACGACGTCGAGAGTCGGCTTGGCACGGTACGCTTCCTGGTTCTTTACCTCGTTTCGGGTATTGCGGCAGGCATGCTGCATGTGGTTCTCTTCTCCAACTCGGCGGTTCCGACTATCGGGGCTTCCGGCGCGGTTGCCGGGGTCATGGGGGCGTTCCTGCTCTTGTTCCCCCTGGCCAAAATAGAGATTCTCGTTCCTATATTGTTCTTCATCGACATCTGGAAAGTCCCGGCAGTTTTCTACCTGCCTTTCTGGTTCCTGGGGGAGCTCTTTTCCGGGGCACTCGCCCTTGCGGTCCCCAACTTCTCGAACGTCGCCTTCTGGGCTCATATCGGGGGTTTCCTGATGGGAATCATGCTGGTGAAATCGCTTCTTCTCGAAGAGACCCCGATTCCCCGCACGTCCCGCGTAAGGGCACGTCAGCCTTATATTCGGGGACCGGGTTTCGTGATTCTCTCCGAACGGTGACTTCGGGATCAGGCCCTCCAGTCGTCACCGGTCGTTTCTGGAATGCGGATAATCTCGATACGTTCAAAGGAGGTCCATCATGGGACGCATAATTGGAATCGATCTTGGAACTTCGAACTCGGCGGCAGCCTTTATCGAAGGCGGAAAGCCCGCGATCATCCCCAGCGCGGAGGGGGTTTCCATCGGCGGGAAGGCCTTTCCCAGCGTCGTGGCCTTCACCCGGGACGGTCAACGGCTCATCGGGGAACCTGCCCGCCGTCAAGCCGCGACAAACCCCGACCGCACGATCCTCGCGGTGAAGCGGAAGATGGGGACGAACCAGCGGATACGGATCGAGGGAAAGGAGTATTCCCCCCAGGAAGTTTCCGCCATGATCCTGCAGAAGATCAAGCGGGACGCCGAAGCCTTTCTGAACGACAAGGTGGATGAGGCCGTCATAACGGTTCCCGCCTACTTCGACGACGGGCAGCGGCAGGCCACCAAGGATGCCGGGGCGATAGCGGGTCTGAACGTGAAGCGAATAATCAACGAACCGACCGCGGCGGCCCTCGCTTATGGCCTCGACAAACAAGGCGACCGGAAGATCCTGGTCTTCGACCTGGGCGGGGGCACTCTCGATGTCACGATTCTCGAGCTTGGGAACGGAGTATTCGAGGTTCTCTCCACCAACGGTGATACCCAACTCGGAGGGACGGACATGGACAAGGCCCTCCTGGAGCACGTCACATCGGAATTCCGGGTGCGGGAGGGAATCGACCTTTCGCGGGATTCGATGGCAATGATGAGGCTCCGGGAAGCAGTCGAGAAGGCCAAGATCGAGCTATCGACGACCTCCTCAACCGATCTCAACCTTCCCTTCATCTCCGCGACGAGCGAGGGGCCGAAACATCTCGTCATGCCCCTTAGCCGGGCGAAACTCGAGGAGATAATCGATCCCCTGGTGAGGCGGTGCCAGGCACCCATCGAGAATGCGCTTCGGGACGCCAGGCTCGAAAAAACCGCGATCGACCACATCATCATGGTCGGGGGTCCTACCCGGATGCCGAAGGTCCAGAAGCTCCTGCGGGAGTTCTTCGGCAAGGAACCGGAACGAGGGGTGGACCCGATGGAATGTGTGGCGATGGGCGCGGCCATCCAGGCGGGAATTCTCCGCGGAGAAGTCAAGGACGTCGTACTTCTCGACGTCACGCCGCTTTCCCTCGGGATCGAAACGCTCGGAGGAGTCATGACCCCCCTGATCGGAAGGAACACCACGATCCCGACGAAGAAGAGACAGGTTTTCTCCACTGCACAGGACAGCCAGCCCGCGGTCTCGGTTCACGTCCTTCAGGGGGAGCGGTCGATGGCGCGCGACAACAAGACACTGGGAAGGTTCGATCTGGTGGGCATCCCTCCCGCCCCCCGAGGGATCCCCCAGATCGAGGTCACCTTCGACATCGATGCCAACGGGATAGTCAACGTTTCCGCCAAGGATCTCGGGACCGGAAAGCAGCAGCAGATAACCATCACCAGCTCTCATGCCCTCGACAAGTCCGATATCGACCGCATGGTGCGCGAAGCCGAAAAGTTCGCGTCCGACGACGCGAAGATCAAGGAGGGTATCGACCTGAAGAACCAGGGGGAAGCGCTGGTCTACGCAACGCGGAAAACCCTCCGTGATCTCGAGGGGAAAGTCCCCGCGGATATCCGCTCCAGGATCGAGCAGAAGGTGGAAGAACTCGAGCGGCTCCTCGATGGCGGGGATACCGGATCCATCAAACGCGTCATGGATGAGCTGACCAAGGCCACACATCTCCTTGCCGAAGCGGTCTACAAGAACGGGAATCCCTCTTCGGGCCCGGGGCCCACCGGCCAAGGCCCCTCCACGCAAAGTACTGGGGGGGAGGGCGGAAACGGACCCGACGACAAGGTCGTTGACGCCGAATTCAAGAGGGCGGCCTGAAACCGGCTCCGGGTTGACCTGAGGGGGTTGTTGAATCAGTGCGATCCCTCGGGTGGATCGGGTTCGCGCTCATTCCAGAAACGAAGTGATTCCTCCGCGGCCTTCCGGGTCTCCTCCGGCGAGGAGGCCCGGTTTTTCAGCCATGAATGTTCGGGCTTTTCGAGCAGCGGGCCGGTTACGCCGGGAAGAAGTCGCTCGGCTTCGGGAAGGAAATCGAAGTAGAAGGTCAGGGCCACCTCGTAGAATCCCTGCCACTGTACGAAATCCGCCCCCATCATCGCCATCCCGTTCCTGGCCCGCCGCCCCTGATGGTGCCAGATATCATGGAAGTCACGTTCAAGCTTCTCGTTGAGAGGCAGCGGATCCAGCTTACCGGCTTTCCTGACCTCCTCCAGTATCCCCGCCGCCGGTAGCGCGAATCGATGGTTGTACAAAGCTATTCCCTTGTCGAGCCTCGAATAGTGGTCTTTGACGTAGGAGGCCGAGTGGCAGTTCCGGCAGACCTCCTGCATACGCGCCCGGTTGGCACGCCAGGACACCCGTCGCTTCCCGATCTGCCCCGAATGGTCCCACGACAACCGGCGCCCCGGGTCGTGCGAGGATTCCGAGCCCGAAGCGATTGTGCCCCCAAGGTGGCAGGTCACGCAGGTCGGAAAGGTGATCGGGTCGCGCCCGAGGACCAGGGAAGGTGCGCCCATGTCCACTCCCTGGTTCCCCTGGTCGAGCGCGTGGCCGTGCTTGCTTTCCTTGAAGATCTCCAGCTGGGGATGATCCGGGCCCATGTGGCAGCGGCCGCAGACCTCGGCCCTTCTGACGGCGTCCAGCCTGAACTCGTGCCTCTGATGGCATGCGGAACAGGAGCCTTCCGACCCATCCGGGTTGAACCGGCCGATTCCCGAGTTGGGATACCCGTCTGCCAGGACCGCGCGGTTGGCGGGGTCCACCTTGATTTTCGACCCATGGCAGGAAGCGCATCCTTCGAGGGATGCTGAGTATCCTTCCATGACCTCTCCCAGGAAATTCGTGGGGGAAGCGAGAAGTCGTCCTCCTTTGGAATGGTACGATTGCCGGAACGAATCAGCCTCGGCTTTGTGGCATCTTCCGCAGTCGAGGGGGGTGACCAGAGGACTGATGCAGAACCCGCAGTGGTCGGCGATGGCATCAGGGTCGGTCGCGTTCGCTCCGTGGCACTCGAAGCAACCGATCCCGTTCGCGGCATGCTTCCCTTTCTCCCAGCTGGAGCAGAGATTGGGGTTCATCCTGACGTGGCATTCGAGGCATTTCTGACTTTGCGGGCCGACGAATGCCCTCGTGGTGAACCGGTCTCCGCCCGTTGTTCCCAAGGGGAACCCGAGCATGAAGAATGACAGGACAAGGACGGCGGGAATCAGGAATTTTCGCATGGGTTTCTCCTCGTTTCGGTGACGGGGGCGAAAGGGTTCAGAACGCATCGTGGAACGTGTCCTGCGGCCGGATCCCTTTTTCCCTCAGGAGGGGGAGGACGGCTTGGACCATGGCGGGAGGCCCGCACACATAGGCTTCAGCGGGCTCATCTTTCGGGAAGATCCGGGAGAAGACTTCGGTCACCAGGCCACGCTGGCCCGTCCAGATATCCGACGTGGCGTCATCGGAGATTGCCGGAACATAGATGAACCGCGGGTTCAGTTTGCCCAGCTCCTCGAACTCAGTCCGGTCATACAATTGTGAAAGATCCCCGACACCGTGGAAGAGATAGATTTTCCGCCCGCTCTTCTTTTCATGGAGGAACGAGATGATCGATTTCATCGGGGCCAGTCCCACTCCTCCCGCGATGCAGACCACGGTCCGGTCGGTCGTCTCTCGCAGGAAAAGATCCCCGTAGGGTCCCGTGATTTTCAACCGTGATCCGACCTCGAGTCGGTGAAGATGGGAACTCATGATGCCGCCCTCCACCAGCCGCACATCGAGCTCGATGGATCCGGTTCGCGTGGGGGAACTGGCCACCGAGTAACCCCTGATGACGGGCTCCTCGTCAGGAAGTTCGAGAATGGTCTGGATGTACTGGCCGGGTTTGAAGTCGATTTCGGATGGTCCACGCAGCCCGAAAGTGATTTTCCGGATGAGGTCCGTGGCCGCTTCGGTTCGGACGACCTCGACTTCGAATTCCCGGACCCCCCGGAACTCTTCGGGAAGGGTGATTTTCATCCGGCCCCGGACCTTGACCTGACAGGAAAGGCGCGTTTGCTCGAGGATTTCCCGGTGGGTGAGAATCGATCGTTCGGTCGCCGCAACGGGTCCTCCTCCTTCCGTGATCCTGACCTTGCAGCATCCGCAGGTTCCCCTTCCGCCGCAGGCCGATGGGATGAAGACCCGGTGGGCGACAAGGCTCATGAGAAGGGAGTTGCCTCCTTCGGAGACAAGCTCCCTTCCATCCTCGAGATGGATACCGCAGCTTCCGTAGTTTCCAAGATGGCGTCTGGAAACAACCAGGAGAAGGCAAAGGCCAAGGACGAGGGAGTTCACCACCAGAAGGGCGATCAGAAGCAGTTCCACTCAACGTCTCCTCAAAGCCTGACCATGCCTGAGAAGCCGGCGAAAGCCATGGCCATGATCCCCGCGAGCAGAAGGGAAACGCCGATTGGGCCCAGATTTCGGTGAGGGCGCGCGAAGGCGAGGTGTTGCCGGATCCCTGCCAGGAGCAGGATGGCAAGAAGCCAACCCAGGCCCGTTCCGAGCGAGAACGTGGCGGATTCCCAGAACCCGTACTTCCGGATGACCATGAACAGGGAAGCGGCCAGAACCGTGCAGTTCACCGTTATCAGGGGAAGGAAGATTCCGAAGCCTTCGTGAAGAGTTGGGAAGAACCGATCGATGAACATTTCCAGGAACTGGACCAGGGCCGCGATCACGAGGATGAAAACGAGAAAGTGAAGGAACTCGAGGCCCAGGGGGGCCAGAAGGAAGTGGAAAACGAACCAGTTGACCATCGTCGTCAGGAAGGTGGTGAAGGTAACCGCCAATCCCATTCCGAATGCCGTCCGGATATTCCTGGAAAGGGCGAGGAATGCGCACATCCCAAGGAAGTAGGCCAGGGCGATGTTGTTGGTCAGGCATGAGGCGAAGAAGATCACGAGGAGCTTCTTCCCGGAACCCAGGGTGAATGCCCCCCCGGGAAGCATCGCGCTACCCTGGAGGACCGTCGAGGTTGCGGTCACGATCGCCTCCGGTATCATTCCCCGTTCCTCCTGACACTCTCCCGAACGGTGTTTACCATGAAGAGGAGGCAGGCCAGGAAAAGGAATCCCCCGGGAGCCGAGATGATCAACCCGCACTGGACATAACTTTCAGGAAGGACCCGGATCCCGAAGAAGGTCCCGATCCCCGACAGTTCGCGAAAAATCGCGATCCCAACCATCACCAGCCCATATCCGGTGGCTGCGCCCGCGGCATCCAGGGCCGATTGCATCGGCGGGTTCCTGCTGGCGAACGCTTCCGCGCGTCCCATCACCAGGCAGTTGGTAATGATCAACCCAACGTAGGGCCCGAGCTCCCTTGATACCCCCGGGAGGAAAACCCGCAGGAACCGGTCGAACACGATGACCAGAGTCGAGGTGGTCATCATGAACACGATCATCCTGAAAGTGGGCGGGATCCTTTTCCGGATCAGGGAAACCACGGTCGAGGTCATGACAGTGGCGAACAAGACCCCCAGGTACATCACCATCGCATTCCTTGGGATGGTGGTTACTGCGAGAGAGGAGCAGATTCCGAGGACCATGACGAAGATGGGATTGTTCGTCCAGAGTCCATCAAGGAAAACCCGCCAGCCGGTGGGCCGGGAAACGCCCATCGCCCCAACGTTTCCGATCACCTCTCCCTCCTTCTCACCTTTGTTCCCCTACCGCTGCAGCGCAACGCCGGATCTCACTGATCGCGTTGTTCACAATCTCCTCGACCGCTTTCGACGTCATCGTTGCGCCGGAAATACCGTCGAACTCACCATCCCGCACCTTTACCTTGCAGGCCGTCACCCCCGGAACGGCGGGAAGGCCGCGGAACTGCTCGCAGAATGGCTTTTCCACGATTCCGGCCCCCAGGCCCGGTGTTTCACCGTGCTCGAGAACGTCGAGACCCAGGACGAGACTTTTTTCGACATCGAATGCAACCAGAAGTGTGATCTTGCCCAACCATCCGGTTCCTTCCTGCTGCCTAACGAAGACACTCCTCGCGGTTCTTCCGCGGATCATCGCACCGGTTATCCCGGGGACCGAAAGGATCTCGAAATGCCTTTCGAATGCCCGACGGGAATCCACCGCCGGTGCGGACGGGGCGAGATCGGGAAGAAGCCTGACCGTTCGTCGCATGAGTTCGGGATCGGCTGCCATACGCGCACGGTACATCTCCTCACTCACGACCAGCAGCGTTGTGCAGATGGTGGTCAAAATGAACATCCATGCCAGTCCGCGAAACTCCTTCACCGGGGGGTTCCTCCCCGTCCGTAGAACCGCTCCGCAACGAATCCGTCGATGAGGGGCGAGAATACGGACGTCAAAAGCCCCGCGAAAAAAACCCCGGCGTTCGAAATAGTGAAACTACGGAGGAGAACCGCGAAAAAGGCGAAAAGAAGGCCTCCAGCTCGCCTTCCCTCCGGCGTCCGGGGAAGGGCGAACGGGTCCGACGGCAGGAAAACGGCAAGGTAAAGGGGGATGCTCCCCGAAACGATCTGGAACGCGGGATCCAGCACCCGATCGGGAAACAGATTGTGGCCCGTCCATGAGAAGAAAATGATTCCCGCTGTCGCGTACAACCCGAACCGCGGGTCGAGGAACCCCAGAATCATCATCACCATTGCGAGGGAAATCAGATATCCCGAGTATGAATCGCCGATGTTCCCGGGAATCCGTCCCATCAGGGCATCCGAAACCGGGACCTCCCTGAACGACCTCAGGTCTGCCAGAAGGGCCGATCCGACAGGGATCTGCGACGAATAACGGGAAAACCCCATTCCCGGCTCCCCGAACGGCTTGATCACGATTCCCATAGCCATGGGATAACTGATCGCGAGAAAGACCACTCCTGCGGTCGCTGTTGGAAAAAGGTTCCTTCCGAATCCTCCGAAAAAATGTATGATGAAAACGAGGCTGAAAATGATTCCAGCCGGAACGACCCACAAGGGTGCCCCAGGCGGAAGGGCAAGGGGAAAGACTATCCAGACCGGCCACGACCACCTGCGGGGGGCGGTTTCCCGAAGCCGGAAAACCATCCAGTCGACCACGGACCCTGTCAAGACGCTCAATCCAAGGGCTGCAAGGACCTTGATCCCATAACGCCCGACAGCTCCGATGTAGATGGGGATTACCCCGATGAAAATCGCCAGGGAAAAGGAAGACAACCTTGCCCGCGGAGTCACGACGTCTCGGCTTCTTTCACCGGCCCCGCAGGTCGTGGGGAACGGCGGTTCCCGATTGTCGCCGTCAATGGCAACCCGACGGGGCAGACGCGTTGGCAGTTTCCGCAGAGAGTACAATGGGAAACTCCGTGGGTTTCCAGGTTCTCTTCGAAACCCGGAGTGAGCGCAAAATGGAAAAGGTGATTGGGAAGGAGACCCTGCGGACATGCGGAGACGCAGTCGAGACAGTTGACGCAAACCCCTTCTTCCCCCTCATCGGGGATCGGGCCGGCCATCTGGCCGGGAATAGGGTCTAAAGAAACGTCATCGGAAAAAGAGACCAGGGTAAGCCTTCCTTGTTTCGACTCTGGGCGTCATCCCTCGAAGGGGGACGTCGCCAGGCGTGATGCGGTGGGTGGGCGTGACTCACCCGGGATACTTTACCACGAAATCCCTTTCGGTGCAGTGGGGAACCGCCCAGTCCTCCAGTCATCCCTAACCCGTTTTCTATGGTAGAATCCTAATGCCGCTTGGCAATGATCCAAATCTCCACGAGGTGAATAAGAATGGCCAGATACCCAAGTTCCATCGTGGTTTCCATGGTCCTCCTTCTCTGCATTTTTGCAGCCTTCCACGGTTGGGCATCCGAAAGATCCCCGGTCGATGAGTTGCTCGAACTTTCCCAGATCCGTCAGAACATCGAAAGCTACCCGGTAATGCTCATGGGCAGCATCGAACAGGCGAGCAATGCGGGAAGCAGGATCGAGGGGCTCGATCTGAAGGAGCTTCATTCAGTCGTTTTCAAGGGTTTCGAGCGAGCCAACCTCCTTGGCGTGATCAGGAAAGATCTCGAGGAAAACCTTACCCCGGCGAAACTCGACAGGCTCAAGGAGTTTTTCAAAGAACCGCTCTCGAAGAAAGTCCTGGACCTCGAAAAGGAACTGATGACCCCTGACGCCTTTCCAGCCCTCGAGAGTTTTTCCAAACAGATCCAGGAAAAGCCGCTTTCCGCCTCCCGCACCGCGCTCCTCGAACGGCTGGACAAGGATGCCGGGATAACCGAACAGGGGGTGAGGGATGCCCTTCTCGTAATGGGAATGACCCTTCGAATCCTTGACAGGCTTGTTCCCACCGAGCGTCGGAAGGGGGAAAAGGTTCTCCAGGAAGCCGAAGCCGCCGCCCGACCGCAGGTTGAGAAGTCGTTGAAAGTCCAGGTCGCCACCCAGATCGCCTTCTTGTTCCGGTCCCTCGACGAAAAGGAATTGGAAACCTACACTGTCAGCCAGGAACAGGATTTTGTCCAGGAGTTCCGCCAGGTGATCCGAAAAGCCATGGCGAAAGGCCTGGAAATCCTTTCAACGGAGTTGATCGCCGAGGCTGACCGGTTCGTTCAGGAAAAACGGGCTCCCGCAGGAGGCTCCGCAACATCGACCCTTCCTGCCAGATGAACCGGTTTCGGTTCCTGCTCGAGAGGAGAGTGGACTCCGGTTCTGATCGGGGAACTCGCCGTTTTACTGGGGGAGGGTGGCCTTCTTTTTCTCGGCTCAAGAAGAGACCCCAGGTGCTTCAAGGAAAAACTCACTTTTTCGACGTCGATGGAAGCCGCTTTCATTGGAAACCTGGTCTCTGCCATCCTTTATTCCCTTGTCATCGGGGCTTTGGGGCCCCATCCTCTCGTCTCGGATTGAATTCCGGTCCGAAAACCTTGCAATCATTGGCCAGAATGGTTTGACCCCTGATGGGAAGGATGGTGTGAAACTCGCGTTTCAAAAGGGAAGAACCAGAGAAGTGCTCCGCAAACCCTGCACCGGTCTTCACGATCTTTTGTGGAACCCTGGTTAAAACACTCTGGGGTTGCCCTTCTTCCGAAGATCGTTGCTGGACCCTTTCCGGTAACGAAAACCGAACCCGATGCCCGGTTTTCCTCACGGGGTGAAGACGGATCCCTTCGCACTCCCGCTTCCAAACGAGGTTCCCGGGCCGTGGTGGACTGGGTTGCATGGGAAAACGCACCCCCGACGTCCTGAAGGTTCAGGCGGGGGAAGCCTCCGAACGCGTTCAGAAAAACCAACCAGATCTGGATGATCGCGAAAGCCAGGACAAAGAAAACCAGAACCCTCAGAATCCATGTGTCGCGCTTCGGTCCTCCCATGAACTCGACGACCTCTTCGCCCAGCTCGTCATTGACAACGTAAAATGTGTCTTCGGTTATCCAGCCCGTGAGAAGGGAAACCAGTTTCACGACGAAGCATGCGCACCAGCGGACTATCGCGGTGAAACCGCGGTTCAATGCGAACAGGAATCTCATCGGGGGAAGGTTCATACATCCGCCCGGGGAAAAATGGTCTCCAGGGCCAAGGTGAACCATCTCCCCTTCGCCCGGAAGGGAAGGACTCCCCTTGAAGCGGCCTTGTAGCCTTTCCTCGATTTCGGAACCACCCCTCAACTGCTGGATAAGGTTGGCCCCAATCCCCGAAAATCCGAATCTGGCCCCGAGCAGTGCTCCAGCAACCGCGCCATTCCCGGTGGAATCACCGCCTTCGCGAATTACCGCTTCCAGGCCCTCCTGAAAAGACCCGGCATGTTTCAATACGTGGAATGCCAAGGTCGAGGTCCGGGCGCTGCTCTCTTCGGGCAGGGGACTTTCGGAAAACGGAGCATCGATCCCCTTCGAAAAAAATCCGCCCAATCTTCCGCCGGTCAGTTCATCCGCGGTCCTGATGGCTTCCTCAACAGTTGAGCCATTGATCAGTGCTGCGATCGCGCAGGAAATCGCAATGCAGTCCGCAACGCAGGAGTCTGAGGCGTGCGTGACAAGGCAGGCGAGCCTGGAATTCTCACGGGTTTTCTCAAGGTTTTCAAGGTTCCAGACTCCTATTGCGGGTGCACGAAAAAGGGCACCGTTATCCTCGAATCTCCCTCCCGACTTCTCCAGAGCCTGACGTGCTGCACGAAGGGGATCGGTGCGAAACACCCGGAATGCAAACACCTTCTTCATCCCACGTGCCCCATCGTTTCCGAAGCGCTCGAGCAGGAGACGGGCCAGGGTTTCCGATTGGATACCGTCATTCGCCGCGAGGGCATCAAGTGTGCACAGCATGTGGCCCGTGGCCTCGGTGAAGTCCCCCTTTCGCCACCGGCGGGTGTGATCCTGAAGGATGATGTCGGAAATCTCTCTCAATCCGTTGGGGTAGATTTGCCCCACTTCCTGTTTGGAAAGGAACTTGGCCCCAACTCCAAGTGCATCCCCAATCGCGTGTCCGAATAGTACTCCCTTGATCCGGTCCTGGATTTGGGCGTTGGGGCTGCCTGGGATTGTCGGGTTGGCCATAACATTCCCTCCATCATTTCCGGAAACCTCCCCGGGGAATTTGCTCGAACCTACCTTTTCCAGCATCGACCATGCCACAAATTTTCTTGATCCAGAGTTGATACCGGAATTTCTATATGCTAGTCTGGTATTTGTCTACTGAGAGAGAAGTATCGAGGAGGGCTCTGATGAAACGTTGGTTTTCCATAATTCTTGTCCTGCTTTTTGCGACCGCGGCTTTTGGCCAGGTGACTGCGGTTCCCGATCCGGGTGCGGTCAAGCTGATCCCTCTTCCCCAAGTGGATCCCCAGAAACCTTTCTGGTACGATGCCACTCCCATGTTCCATGAAATGGCTCAGGAAGCGGCTTCAAAGTTCCAACCCGTCAAGCACGGAAAGAAAAAGGACGGAATCCCCGTCGGAGGGGAGGAAACCTTCTGGGCGATGAACGTGGCTACAAGCCAGTTCGTTCAGGTCACGGCGGTCCTCCGCAAGATCGGGAAGACCTGCTACCTCTACGTTGAAAAGGGCCAGGAGATCGACGATTCCACCGTCGATTCTCTGGTCGGACAGTTCGACAACAAGATCTATCCAGTCGACACGGGCACTTTCGGAAGCGAACCGAAGCCCGGGATCGACGGCGACGACCGGGTTACGCTCCTGGTTCTCGACATCCAGGACGGATGGGCACCCGGAAAGGGCTACGTGGGCGGATACTTCTTCCCCCTGAACGAGTACTCCACGAAGGATTTCCCCCAGAGCAACGAGCGGGAAATGATCTATCTCGATTGCAACCCTTCCGACCCCAAAAGCCTTTTCTACATGGGCATCGTTGCCCATGAGTTTCAGCACCTGATTCATTTCAACCAGGATGCGCGCGAGACCAAGTTCGTCAACGAGGGCAACTCTCAGTATGCCTTCCACGCCTGCGGTTTCGGGATTCCCTCCCAGATTCTCTCGTTCGAACGCAACCCCGATTGGTGCCTGACAAATTTCAAGAACACCATCGAGGATTACGGCGCTGTCTACCTTTTCTTCTACTACCTCTACACCAAGTATCCCGGAGTCGCGATGCCCACCTCGCTGGCCATCACCTCGGACCCGGGACGCAGCATCGAGGGGATCGACTCCGCCCTGGTCCGCGCGGGGGTTCCCACTACCTTCGCCCAGGTCTTCGCGGACTGGTCGATCGCGAACATTCTCGCTGATCCGGGTATCAACGCTGGGAAATACTGGTACGATTCCAACCATCCGCTGCGGGTTCTTTCGAAGACCGTGGTTCCCGGCCTCGACACCGCTGTCATCCAGGAAAAGATCCAGGGATGGGCGAACGACTACTTCCGCAGCTACTGCGAGCCCTTCTGGACGCCCGCCCAGCCCACCATCGCCGACAGCATCGAAATCTCCGTTGGTAAGCCGGGCATTGTCATCTGGAGCATCGACGAAGGCGTTGCCGCTCCTCAGGCGCTCTGGCCGCCCAATTCCCGTGAGCTCGAACCCGGGAAATCCGTTCTCACGCAAGTCGCCGGGGAAGGGTTCACCTTCAAGGTCGGGCCTTTCACCGATACCCCGATCAAGAGGCTCAACGTTTCGATCTTCAACAAGGACCTTGTTTCCATCGACCATGCCCAGATTCCCGTTTCGGGGGAGCAGGCCCCGCTTCTTCCCATCCAGGGCAGGCTTTCCTTCGAATTCAAGGGAAAGAAGGGCGTTTTCGGTCCCAAGAATGCCTTCACCATCCGGCTGGTCACCGAAGGTGAAAAGACCCTCGTGGCCGATGTCCCGGTCGACAAGGATTACGTCGCGAAGATCGATATCGCCGGTCTCGGAGCGGCAGTCAAGCGGGCCACGGTCGTGGTTGGGAACGTTTCCGACAAGGAACTGTCCTACGAGTTGACTCCGGTCTTCACCGCTGCGCCGACTTTCAAAGCGCTTCTGGCAGGCATCGAACGCGGGTTCCAGTTGATCGCGCTGGTGAAACCCCAGGTTCCGGCAAAAAAGACCCTCGAACCCCTATACCTTTCCGCAGTCACCGGATTCGGTGACCTGAACGTACGGGCAGCCGAACTCCTTGATCCCGCCAAGACTCCCGCTGCGGGGGAAAACGCGAAGATCCTCGCCGAGCTGGGTTCGAAGCCTGCTTTCCAGGATCTCCTCAAACTCGTCGCCCAGAAGCAATCCTTCGCGGGCAGCCACGGCGAATCCTGGGATCCGAAAGTGATCGAGACCCTGGGGCCCCTTTTCAAAGTCGAACCCGTCATCCAGAACGGGGCCGGAGTCGAAACCCTGGGTGACGATTCCGACACGTCGCATACCAATATCGTCTACCTGCATGGTAAAAAGCAGGAGCTGATCCACTCCCTGACCCATCTCAAGATCGATCCGCAGTTCGTCGAGGGCCAGATCCTGCAGATGTACAAGCTCCTCCAGCTCAGCCTGAACCTCCCCAACATCCCGCTTCCCGACGGCCTCGGGATCGTCGATTACGATGAAAAGGCCGCGCAGGTTTACATCGACAACCTCAAGAACAACGGAGCGAACGATACCGAAAAGGAGTCCCTCCGCCGCCTGACCGTTTACGAGAACCTGATCGAGAAGGTCTACGACAACAACCTCATCATGGCGGAGGATTTTGGAACCTGCACCTATGAAGGAATCCGCCTGGTTCTCACCGGCCGGAAGACCCTCCTTTCGATCGCGGGCGGCCTCCAGGATGTCCCCATAATCGGAACCCTGGTCCAGAAGGTTGTCCGGGTCATCATCGGAAAATCGCTCGGAATCGTCGTCCGGACTGTCAACCTCCTTTCGGGCAAGATGAAGCCCCCCTACAACACAATTGTCCCGATCGTCGTCCAGTTGGGCGCAAACGTCGCCGCCCGGTTCCTCCATGTCGAGGTGCAGGAGAGCGACAAGTGGATGTGGGGATGGGCCGCTAAAACCGCCTCGAAATACGCGTTCGTCAGTATCCCCAAGATCGGATACGTCGCGAAGACCCAGGAGTTCGTCGACGCCGGAACCGCGCAGGCCCTCAAAAACGATTTCGGGGCCACCACCGCGGACGCCAACAAGGCCGTGCTCGACGACCAGGATCCCGCCACCGCGAACTCCGTCTTCGAGAAGTTCATCACGCAGATAGTTAAGAAACATGACTTCACGATGAAGGAGATCGAGGTCGCCAAGATCGCGAAGGCAGTCGCCCAGATCGCGGGCTACGCTTCCCTCATCGATCCCACGAACATCTCGAAGGTGGTCGGAATCGTTGCGGCTACCTTTTCCGGTGGCGCGCTGGTACATGGAATGGTCAACACGGCCATTCAATTCTCCCACGCCAAGGAACGATTGACCGAGGGGCTCCACTTGTCCTGGCACCCCGAAACTCCCCTTCCCGAAACGAAATCCGTTTCCACCCGGCTTCCAGTTCCGACCGACAAGCTGGGCGGCCAGTTGAAGGTTCTCGCCACGCTCAAGTCGGACTACCGGGAGACGGCCGAACGCGTCAAGGCCGCCTTCCAGAAAAAGGACCTGCCCGCCCTGACCGCGCTGACACAGCAACTTGTGGCCTTCGAGGAAAACCTCGAACCCACCGAGAAGCTTTGCGCCCTTTCCTGCCAGGCCTCGCTCTCCACCACCTCCCGTGAGGGGGAACTCGACGGCCTCGTTGACCAGGCTGTGCAGGCCGATCTGGGGCGGTGTGAGCTCCTGGCCGCGGTCCTTCCGGCCGCAGCCGGGGTCCTCCCCGACTCGGACCTCGAGGCCAAGGCGGATTCCGCAGTCCTGGCGAGCGAGAGATACTTTTCCGAGGTATCCCGAATCCTCGGAAAGGACAAGACCGACGAAATGACACCCACCGTCGGTGTTTCGCAGCTCCAGATCAGGCAGGAAGGCCCGGGATGGATCGTGACCGCCGTCGTCACGCTGCTTTCCCCCAAACCGTCAGAGGTCTCCTTCACCCTCTACGGGGCCCCCGATACACAGGTCACGGCAGCTCCCAAACCGCGGACGCTCTCCCCCTGGGATTCAGTGGAAATCCAGTGGACGGTCCAGGGTCCGTCGACCTCCGCCGGGCATCCCGTTTCAGTGGCGGCTTCCGCGGGAGACGACGTCCCCGGTTTCGAAATGGGAATCCTTCCCTGAGGCGGAAAGCGGAAGCGTATGGAAGCCCTGAAAAAATGTCTCGGTCGAAAACCCGGGGGTTTCCCCCCGGGGAATTTCCCACAATGGAGAAAAATGGAAAAATGAAGCGGAACCTGTGTCTCCTCCTCCTGTTCGGCCTAGTCACGATGGCCGCGGTGTCCGCCCCGGATGCCGCCAAGGTTGCGGCGCCCGAAAGGACCTTGACCTTCGGGATGGTCATGTATGCGGATCCCAAGATCCAAACCCGGAGCCTTCAACCCTTCGTCGATTTCCTTTCCGCACGGACCGGGGAAAAGGTCGTTCTCAAGCTGTTCCATGACTACTACACCGTTCTCAACGAAGTCGATCATGAGAACCTTGATATGGCCATGCTCGCGCCCATCATCTACGCCCTCTGCATGGATCAGGATGGCCTCGAATACCTCGGAACCGCTCTCGAGAAGGGAATGCCCTTCTACCACGCGATCCTGATGGGCCGCAAGGACTCGAAAATCTTTTCCATCCAGGATCTCAAGGGGAAAAAGATCGGCTTCGTGGACAAGCATTCCGCTTCCGGTTTCGTCTATCCCGCGATCACCCTCCGTGAACAGGGCCTTTACGATGAAACCAGGCCCCTTTACACCCCCGTCTTTTTCGGGAACCACGAGCAGGCGATCCGGGCTCTTCTCGAGGGCCGGGTCGATGTCACCGCCAGTTTCGAGAACATCTTCCTCTATACGAAAAATCAGATCGGCGACAAGCACGACCTTTCGATCAACGATTTTCGTATCGTGAAACTCATCCCAGATCGGATTCCAAATGACGCTTTCGTCTGCCGCCGGGAACTTGGGAAACAAACGATCGATAAGCTTCGACTCGCTCTCAAGGATTTCGGTGATGAAATCAAGAAGAACGATTCTCCCTTCAAAGGCAGCTATGTGAGTGGGTTCCGGCCTGACCTGAAAAAAGCCTATGTCGATGTGAAAAATTTCCTTGGAAAGCTCGGACAGTTCTGATCGAATCCAAATGAAAGTGCTGGAGGAATTGTGAAAAAGTCGATTCTGTTCATCGTGTGTTCCGTCCTGGTTGCCATCCTTGCGCTCGGAGCGATTTCCGAAGCCCGAAACCTGACCAACGGCCGCGGGATCCCGATCGTTTCGGATCCCAAGGATTTGAACCTCGTCAATCTCCGAAACATGTCCGACTACCTTTACACCGACCTCAAGAACCAGGGTGAGTTTGGCCTGATCCGGCGGACCGCCCTTGGAATCAAGGCGAGCCATATGGGAATCCCCAATCCCCGGAAATCCGAACTAAACGCCGGTTTCGTGATCAACAAGGGTTCTTCCGGAAAGAGTTCGGCAGTTTTCGTCGGGGTGGGTGATTTCAAATTCAAGGACATCCGGTCCGCCATGGAAAAGGACTACGAGGAATACATGAGTCGGAATCGGGGAGCGGGTCAGGTTTCGGAAACCGAGATCGAAGGGGTTCCCGTCACCCGGTTCGCCTACTCCGAGCGCCCCTACGAAGTCTGCGTCTGCCAGATTCCCGACAAGAGGGCTTTCATCTTCGCAGCCGTTCCCAAGGATGAATTCGGCGCCCTCGAGGAAACCCTCCGGGTCGTTCAGGGGAAGGATGCCCTCAATCCCGAGATTCCCAACCAGGTCGAGGGCGAGACCACTCTCAGCCTTACCAAGCGAGAGATCGAACGGATCGTGGTGTTCAACAAGCCCAAGGGAAAACTCCGCCAGGCAGTCGCAAACGGAATGAAAAAAATCTCCAAGTCCCTCGGACTCGAAGCCGCCGAGAACGATGGAATCCCTCTCGAGGAAAGGATCCGTGGACAGCTGGCCAATAGCGAATCGATCAATGTCAAATACCGCTGGGATGTGGATTCCAGAAATGCCGCCGCCTACATGGTCCATTACTCGATCAACCAGAAGAGCCAGGAATCAGCTGATGCCCTTCGGGAGCTGATCTCCGAGCAGGTTACCCGCATCGGCGAGCGGAGTTCCCGGGACGTCGATCGCGACACCCTCGGACGGGTGACCGTCGGGGGAAGTGGAAACGAGGTCGCCATGGATTTCGTCCTCGACACCCCCGAAGCTCAGTTCCAGCATGTTTCCCTGCTCGTGGGCCAGATGTTCCGCTACAAGAACGTCATGGGTTTCCTCGACAGGAACGGGCCGCAGCAGTAAGTTCCTGACCATGGCCGGGGTCGCTCCCCGGCCAAGGCCTTGAACCTGACGCCCTCACGTGACCGCGGAATTCTCCGTGGGCAATGTGGGGGTTTTTCCTTTCCGGCTTTTTGCCAGGGGTTTCAGGGATCCCGGTCGAAAGCGATACAGGTGCCCGATTCGGGAAGACGGCGACGTTCCGCCAGGAACTCCTGTGAACCAAGGATCAGACCGAGCCCGCCGGGTTCCGGATGTTGGAAAAGATTGAACCGGTCAGGGCCAAGGGTAGCCCTGATGCATGGGGAGACTCCACCGGTCAAGGCATCCACGTAGATGGTTGCTCCCCGCCGAGCCCGGCATCCAAAACGCACTTCGCTGCCGTCGATGTCGATCAGGGGAATTGGGGCTGTCTCATCCAGGGTCCGGATCTCGGATGAGAAACGTCTTCGGCGTTCCGGAGACAGAGCCATATCGGGGAACCCCCCGCCTGGGGGCGGGACGAACTGGGAGTAGAAACCCACCTGGCACCCGAGTTCGGCCATTTCCTCAGCGAATTCCGGATTCGTGACATGGTCAACGTTCTGGGAAAACACGGTGGAGATGAATCCGAAGAAGATTCCCCTCTTCCGCATTTCGCGCATGAGACCGACAACCCTTGAATGCACTCCCCGACCGCGTCGCCAATCATTGACCGGGGCAGGGCCGTCGATGCTGACTGTGGGAAGAATGTTCGCGGATGCTTCGAGCTTTGCCAGATCCTTTTCCGTTACCTCCATTCCGTTTGTAAAAACGGTGAAAAAGATCTGGGGATGGCGGTTGGCCACCGAAAACAGGGCTTCTCGAGCCCGTTCAGAATGGAAGGGTTCCCCCTTTCCAGCCAAAAGGACATGGTAGACATCGAGCCTGTTGAGTTCACGAATGACATGGTTCAGACGCAGGGGATTCGCGTCCCTTCCATCCAGGTCGGCGCGGTAGTGGCATCCCCGACACCTCAGCCCGCAACCTCCGAAGGCCGCAACCACCGCGTCGATTGGCCTGAGTCCGGGTGGGGCCACCCGCCGAAGGAAAAACGCGTCCCGGGAAGTGCTAGTTACCAAAGCCGCATGAAGCCAGGTTTTTAACAGCCCCGTCCGGGTTTCTGGACTGAGGGACTCGAGGTTTTTGAGTGCCTGTGCGATCTTGCCCAGCCCCTGGGGGTGTCCCGCAAGGCTTGAAAGGTACTCCACGTCGAGGTTTCTCGATTCAGGGCTCCCTGGGACAGGTGGACGGTAGACCGAGGCCGTGGCGATCGCGTGGTAATCTGTTTTTCCCGACCCCAGCGACCCGATGATGGATCGTGCTACTCGCTCGAAAAGTGAGTCCGCAAATCTCGTTCGTCCCAGGCGAAGAAAGAGTCCGTGGGTTCCGGGGTGGGCCGAAAGCACTGATGTGAACCACCTGAGAAGTTTCCGGAATCCGGTTTTTCCGGGGGGGGACTCTTCAGGGCAAACGCGGAAACTCAATCCGAATCACCCCCACGGTAGATGGAATCGGCGGTCCTGATTCCCGCGGCAAACCCTGCGCCAAGGCTCGCCAACCCCCCGATTCCCCAGATGGCGAGGGAAAGGCCGGAAGGGTCTCCACCTCCCCGGGAAAGGGACAGTCCGAGGAAGCAGGCCAATACCGCCACGAGGACGAAGACCAGCACTCCCACCAGAAGCCCGAAAATCATTGCGAACAACAATCTCATTGCATTTTCTCCATTCCGAGGCCTTCTGCCCCGTTTCCATGAACACCTGTCAGTTCGGTATCCGGATGGAATTCCGACCATGCGAACCAGTAGCACCTTCCGCACCAGACCGATGGGCATTCTGGGAGTGAACTTTCCTCGCCGAGTGGGCAAGCAACTGCGGAACCGTCTGAGCGGACAACCCCTGTCACCAGCCGCTTCCGTCCCAGCCTCGAGTCCTCGTTGCCCGGTTGCTCGAGAAGGAATGGCTCATCGTGGAAGTGGCTCATGATCGGGCAGGTATCATGGGGAACAGTGGTTTCCATTCCTTTTCCTGGAGGCTCGAGGATCAGGCTTTTAGGATGCCCTGCCCTCCAGGATTTCAGGGAAACCCGCTCGAGGGGGATCCTCTCGAGGGTGGCTCCCGAAAGGGGGCCGCTGATTGCGCGTCCAGTGAACTGTTGCCACCTGCTCCCCGTTTCAAGGTCCTGGAGGACCAGGTTGTTTCGATTCAGGCCAATCGGGCGGAACCTCAGAACCCTTCCGGCAACCGTCGCCCGGAAGGCCATTGCGGCGTCAGCGACCGTGCAGAGGGCCACCAGGACAGGCTCTTGGCCCACCACATCGTTCAGGACGAGGTTCCACGCGAGGCTTTTGACCGGAATGGCTTTGCTTTCGCCGTTCCTTTCCAGGCCCAGGACCTCCGCCCCGGGGTCGAATGCAACCGCGCCGGAATCCGAAGGGAAAGAGGAATACCGCGGGCCATCGAGGGGAGAGTATTCCACGCCGATGAAGAAGCGGCTTCCCCCGAAACTGATGAGTGTCTGGAGTGCCCAGACCCTGAACGGAAGCCAGAGAAAGAGGATCCAGCTCGTGACGAGCATTCCGCCTGTCACGGTCAGCATCCGCCGGCGGTCATCCTTCCAGAGAATGACCTTTGCGCGTTCCAGAAAAGAGGGTTTTGGTTCCGGGTTCATTTGGTCGCCTTCTGCGAATCGGAGTCTGGCGGACGGGGGCTTCCCCAGGTGAGGCCCAACTGTATCCGAAAAGTGAGGAGAAAGCCGAGCAGTCCGCACATGATAACCGTCTCGGTGGCCTCTTCCCAGATGTCTCCCCAAAAAGGGGTTTCGCGGAACAGGCCGATGAGCATGGATTGCCAGAAAGCGAAGGCGACGAAGCCCGATCCGAGGAAGATCGGAAATTCGGCCGTTTTCCCCGCGGCGGGTCCCCATCCGGTTATCATTACCGCTCCGGTCAGAAGTGAGGCGATTCCGAGAAGTGAAAAACCCCAGACGTCGAGAAACTCGTTCATGAGAGGAAACCCGTATTCCACCGATGACGTGAAGATCGGGCAAACGGAATGGATGGGCCGTAGGGGAACGGAAAGGGGGAGCATTGACAGGATCGCCGTCCCCAGGAGAACCAGGGCGGTCATCCGTGCGGTCTCTTTCTGCATTTCGGGAATGGTGATGAATGCAAAGTGGCCATCAGCGAATGATCGGAAAAGGCCCCACGGGACGATTCCCAACAGGGTGGCCATCCCCGCGCTGTGGAGGAACTCGAGAGGGGCGAAGCCAAGCGTTCCCGAGGGGCGGAGGAGGAAATCCAGTAGACAGAATGTCTCCCCGGTTTCGAACAGGACGAGGCCCGCCACGATGATTCTCGTGCACGGGAGATTCGATCGTGCGAGGACGACGATCAGGCCGAGGCAGAGGAGCATGTATGCGGGCTTGATGATTACACCCAGGGATGTCACGACCGCTTGCCAGGGCAGGGAAAGCTTCGTGGAGGGAGGGGAAAATTGAACGGGTGGGATCTTTTCGACCTCGGCCGTTTCCACCGGCAACCCCGTGTTCCGCCATCCTTGCATTCCCCCAGCCGTTTCGAGGACCTCACCCTGGTGGCGGGCCTGGACGGTCGCGCCCCCAATTCGAAGTGGGTGATCGCGGTCGCAGACCACGATCCGAATCTCGGGTGGAATGCACCTTCGGGAAAGGTAGCCTTCCACCCCCTCCAGGGGTATCCAGCGGGCGCCGGGGATGTGACCTGCCAGGAACTCCTCCCTGGGGCGGAGGTCAATCATTTGGGGCGGGGTCGGCCCCTTAAGGGCTTTTTCGAGCAGAGCAGGCTCGATGGTCGGGACTCCGGTGGCGAACCGGAAGGCCGGAAAGAAGATCAGGGCGAAAAAGACCAGGATTCCCGAAAGAAAAAGAACCCCCTGGCGCAGATTCACCCCAATCTCAGCTCCAAAACCGATTCTCCCGCCCGGAAAGCCCGAACGGAACGCGATCATTCTACAACCATTTTCCCCAGCGCGGAAGTGGAGGAAGCGGAAAATGGGTCCCCTTCAGATGTGACCCCAAAGCCACTTCCAGATGGCTTTTCCCAGCGATCGGAACCGCACGACGGTTCCCATCAGATGACTCCAGAGCAGGCTCAGAAGATCGAGGTCACGTTGCCCGGACAAGGACGGTTTCGTGATGGAATGGAACCCTTGCATAGGATCGCCTCCTTTCACGGTCTTGCCCTGCTTTTTCCCTGATTCCGTGAACCGAGAATCTTCGATAGGCCGGTGAGAATGCCCCCTTCCTTTTTCGGTGGGGACTCCTTGCCCGGTCTTAATCTCCGGGAAATCCTCTCCTGGTAAAAAAGTAACCGTTTTTCCTCCTTTGTCCATTCTTCCCAAGAACCCATTTTCATTCATTGTTTCTCCATGTGCCCTTGGGGGGCTCGCCTCGCAAAACGGGCTCCCGCGCTCTTGGAAGGCGTGGTATAGTCTTGAAGGGGGGGCGACCTCTGAAGAATTTCCGGAATTGCGGGTGAGCGAAAAGGAGACATCGATGAATCCTAAAAATTGGGGTTGGTCCTTTCCCGCGCGGCGGTTTGCCGTGGTCGCGGCCTTGATTGCGCTTTCCCTGGCTCCCCTTCATGCAGGTGGGGATGGGGTCTATCTCTGGAGCCTGCAGAAGTTGCCCTACAGGGCTTTCTACGGAACCTGTTCCGAGTTCCCGAGCAACGAGGTCTCGTCGATCGTGGAAGGGGAAAACGGGGACATCTATGTCGGGACCTTCGACTCCGGGATCCTGAAGTTCACCTGGGGGGAACGTCAGTGGGAAGCGCTCCCCCAAAAGGATGGGCTTCCACCCTACAACAATGTCCACCACCTGGTCTGGAATGCCCAGGCAAAAGAGATCGTTGCCGCCACGAACGGGGGGGTGATTCGCGTCCGGGTTGCTGATCAGTTCAGTGACTCAGAAGTGACGGTCATTCGCAAGGCTGATGATTCGATCAATTTGTCGCTTGTACATGAAGGCGACGGGCGCTACTGGATCGGAACGTCCCGTGGCCTTTTGAACCCTTCGGGAACCCGTTTCACCCAGCAGGATGGCCTTGGTTCGGACCAGATCCAGTGTCTTGCTTTGGCCGATGGGAAGCTTTGGATCGGCACGACCCAGGGCTTTTCGGTCCGCGTCGGGGAAACATTCGGTGCGGTCGGGGTGGGTTCGGAAACCTTCTCCAACTGGGTGAACGGGGTTACGGTAAGCCGTTCACCGCTGACCTCAGCCTTCCCCGAAGACCGGATCGAGTTCATCATCGAATCCCTTCTTGCCGGCGCGGACCGACGGCCGGAGGCCGATCCGGAAAATCCGAGGCCCAACCCGAAACCCGACAGAAAGGATTTCCTCGATGCCCTGCAGGTTGAAAAGGATGAGCTCCTTCCCTCGAAGTTGAGGGCCGAAAAGGAGAGGGTTTTCGTTGCCGCGAACACCGGGTTCTTCGAAACCGACATCTGGACCCGGAACATGAAAGAGCTTTTGGACCGGTGGGCAACGGCTGTCTTTTCGGACGAGATGGGGAGAACCTACTTTTCCACCAAGGAGCAGGAGATCCTTCCTTCCTCGCGGAATTCCAGGGTCTACTCCTCATTCACGATGGGAACCCGGATCCGGGCCTACATTGCGGGGCTCATCAAAGGCGAGATAGACAATTCCGGGGCCTCCACGGGGCTGGTTCCCCTTCCCACGATCCAGGAACTCCGGAAGAAAAGCGAGCCGGAACAGGATGCCTGGCTCGAATCCTGGTTGCAGGAGGTGCCCGTGACCTCGATCAACATCGGGCGGCGGGGAACCTTCTGGATCGGCCTGAAGGGGGCGGGATTGTTCCGGATCGAGGTCGCTGACCTGGTCGGGGAGCTTTTCTCTGGTGCGATGTGCCGCCAGAAGCGGTATCTGGGCGGAAAACGGAAACAGTTCTGCCTGGAAACCCCGGCGATGTCGGGGCCTCCCACATCGGATACCACCGAGGGGATCGACAAGGTCAGGAGCACATACACGGGCAAGGAATCGACTTTCGGAGCCCTTCCCCGGAAGATATGGGTCGGGCGGTGTTCGGAACTGCAGAAGAACGATTGGAAGCGGGTTGGGGAATTTCTGGGGCAGTATGGGGATCCCGTCGCGATCCTGCATCTGCTGGCAAGCCTGCCACAGGATCCGCTGATCTTCATTCCCTTCGTCGGCTTGGAGGAGGGCGTGCAGCTTCTTCAACAGATGAAGGAGGAGATCCCCCAGGACAGGGAAAAGCTCAAGACCCTGATCGAGGAAAAAGTCCCCCTTCTTCCTCTCCCCAACGGAAACTCGGGAACCGGCCAGTGAACTTCGGGTGTGATGGTCCGAAAAAGCGGGATGGAAGGCGAAAACACAGGGCAAATCAGGTTTGGTGAAAACCTTTTGATCATCCGGGATCAAAGACCCAGGGGGAGTCAGGGCCTAAAACGTTTTTTGTCGGCCCGGTGACCTCACCGGGCGAAAAGAGGCTTCAGATGAGATCGCGATTTTTTTGGATGTTGGGAACGGCTTTTCGGGCAGCGCCTCGATGGGATACCTTTGGAGAACGAAGGAAGTTTCCCATCGGACGAGCCCTTCAGGCAGTTTTGATCCTGGCAGTTGCATCGTTTTCGTTTGGATGCGGGGGTGGGGAACCGGACAAGGTCGCGACCAGCCCCGCGAATGTTTCCGCCAAGCCCGCAGCGAAGAAACCCAAGCGGAGCATGGTTCCCTCCGGCCATCTGGAGGCCCTGTCGAAGGCTTCTTTGATCAAAAGCGCCCGAATTGCCAAGCGCAAGGAATGGATCTACCCGAAGAAGGATGGGAAGCTCGAAAAGAAACCCCAACTCCGGCATGAGGTTCTTTTCGACGAGGATGGTCTCCCAGTCGAGGAGATCAACTACAAGGAAGAGGATGGAAGCCTGATGTCCCGCTGGACCCACTCCTACAAGGAACTCCGGCTGATCGGGGACCGGTTCTTCTGGGGCAAGAATCTTCAGAGCGAAAAAGCTTACAAATACGACGAGCGGGGACGCCTGGTCGAGAAGTTGGAGAATGACCTCGAAGAGAAGAAAACCGATACACGGCGATACAAGTATAACGATGTCGACGACCTGACCGAGGAGCTCGAGGTCGAGAAGGATTCGCGCAGTATCAACGTCTACGATACCGAGGGCCGGGAGATCGAACACAACCTGGCTACCGGAAAGGATGCTCCGAGGCCCATTTCCCGCAAGCTGTACGATGCGGCGGGAAATCTCGTCGAGATCCAGTATCCTCTCGCAGATGGGTTCAGTTGCTGGAAGTTCAAATACGACGAGCGTGGAAACCAGATCGAGTTCCGCGACCAGGATTCCGACGGCAGCGTCGAATACCGGCAAAACAAGTTCGACGCCCAGAACCGGATGGTCGAAGAGATTCGTTTCAAGGAGGGGGATCCGGAACGCACCCGCGCAACGTTTACCTTCGACCCGGCGGGGAGGGAAACGGGGCGATCATTTTTCCGGAACGACAAGCTGGAGAACCGCTTCGAATCGAAATATGACGATTCCGGCAGGCTGATCGAACAGACCGTCTTTTCAGGTGACGGAAAGTTGAAAACGAAGACCGCAACGAAGTACGGCTCCCACGGCCTGATCGAGGAGGAGCGCACCACCGACGCCTCCGGTCAGGTTTCGGACCTCACCCGGTTCACCATCGAACCCCGAAAACCCTGATCCCCGGTTCCCCAGCCCATGCCGTGTCATGGAACTCCCGCCCCTGTCCGAAACCCCATGGGTTTTCATTTTCCGTAAGGTTGCGCGTCCAGGTCCTTCGTTCCGGATTTCCATGCTTCCCAGCGCATCATCAGGTTGGCGAAAAAAAGCAGGATTCGGGGTGGGACGAACGGCTTCCGCCCAATCCGGATCGCCTCCCGGGGAATGGGGACTCCCTCGGAAATGGCCAATGAGACGAGGTCAAGAGCTTTCCGGAGATTGCGCGTCATAAATCCGAGCTTCTCGAGAGGCTGCCCC
The DNA here is from genome assembly GCA_964428355.1 of uncultured bacterium. Lineage (GTDB taxonomy): Bacteria > Muiribacteriota > Ozemobacteria > Ozemobacterales > Ozemobacteraceae > CAYRYU01. The sequence goes on along the minus strand of CAYRYU010000015.1, from coordinate 9 downwards.
CCGATGGTC
>CAYRYU010000014.1:95955-98470 GCA_964428355.1 uncultured bacterium | reverse complement strand
CATCCTGGCTTTTCGGCCACATTCGCCCCGTCGTGGGGCTCGTGTCCTCGAGGACTGCGCCATCCTGGCTTTTCGGCCACATTCGCCCCCTCGTGGGGCTCGTCTCCGGGATTGCCGGCTCCCTGGGGGTTTTTGGATCAGGAGACAGAGGAAACCTCCCGTCGGAAAATTTCCATGGCTTTCGCTGGCCATTATGTGGAGAAGTCTGCCCGGATGTCAACGAAAGGTATTTTCCGTATTCACAAATCGGGGAAAGTAGTTTATGTTCAATTCGAGGAGATGGAATTTTTGCTTTGGAGTTGCCCGTGAATTCTCCCCAAACCAGATCCCCTTCGCAGTTCGAGTTGAAACATGCGGATTTTCTCCGCCTGAGCAAGTTCATCTACCAGAAATGGGGAATCAACCTTCCCCCGGTCAAGAAAACCCTTCTCGAAGGTCGGCTCCGGAAACGAATACTCACGCTTGGGATGACCTCCTTCAAGCAGTATTGCGACTACCTCTTCTCGGACGAAGGCCTCGCCAACGAAGCCATGCAGATGGTGGACCTGGTGACCACCAACAAAACGGATTTCTTCAGGGAGGCGGAGCACTTCCGTTATCTGACGCAGGAACTGCTTCCCGAAATGTACCCCACCTTCCAAACCCCTCCATCCGAACCTTTCATGGTCTGGAGCGCGGGATGCTCCACCGGAGAAGAACCGTTCACCCTGGCGATCATCCTGAGCGAGTTCCGGGAAGCCCACCCGCGGTTCCAGTTCGGCATTCATGCGACCGATATTTCCGCCCGAGTTCTTGCGACCGGCCGGGAGGGAATCTACACCGAAGAGAAGATCGCACCGGTCCCCATACATCTTCGAAGCAAGTACATGCTTCGGAGCCGCGACAGATCGAGAAAGCTCATCCGCTTTTCGACCGAAGTCCGGCGCCTGATCGAATTCGAACGGTTGAACCTGATGGACATCCCCCCCAGTTTCGAGTGGATGTTCGACGTCATCTTCTGCCGGAACGTCATCATCTACTTCGACCGTCCCACCCAGGAAAAGATCCTGGGCAACCTGGTCCGGCACCTGGCCCCCGGCGGATACCTTTTCCTGGGCCATTCCGAAACCCTGACCGGCCTCAGGATTCCCCTGGAGATCATCGCTCCCACCGTCTACCGGAACGGGGGAACGGTCGCGCGGTACTAGAGCCCAACGGGCATTGCCTGGAGCCACCTCCGGCGCAAACGGAATCAATACAGGAGACATGACACAGCATGAATGACAAGAAACCGATCCGTGTCCTGGTGGTTGACGATTCCGCCCTCGTCAGGCAGGTGATGACGGAGCTTCTTTCCTCCGATCCGGAGATCTCGGTGATGGGTTCGGTTCCCGACCCCTTCTTCGCCGCGCAGAAGATCGCGGAGGAGCTCCCGGACGTCATCACGCTCGACATCGAAATGCCGCGAATGGACGGTCTGACCTTCCTTCAGAAACTGATGTCCCAGCACCCCATCCCGGTTGTGGTCTGCTCATCTCTGGCAGGCCCGGGATGCGAAGTGACCTTCAAGGCACTCGAATACGGGGCAGTGGAAATCATTACCAAACCCCAGGTGGCGACCCGCGTTTTCCTCGAGGAATCCCGGCTCCAGATCTGCGACATAGTCAAGGCCGCCGCGAAGGTGAAACCGGAAAAGTTCGCTCCCCTTATCGTCCAGCCGAAGCTCTCGGCCGACGTGATCCTAAGCAAGCCCACCAACCTTGCGAACATGAAGACGACGGACCGGGTGATCGCCGTCGGGGCCTCAACCGGCGGAACCGAAGCCCTCCGGATCTTCCTCCAGGCACTCCCCCTCGATTCTCCCGCGGTCGTAATCGTGCAGCACATGCCCGAGAAGTTCACCGCCTCGTTCGCAAAACGCCTGGATTCCCTCTGCAGGGTATCTGTCAAGGAAGCGGCCCACGGTGACACGCTGATGCGTGGCCACGCACTGATCGCCCCGGGCAACAGGCATCTCCTTCTCAAGCGAAGCGGGGCGAAGTATTTCGTGGAGGTGAAGGACGGGCCGCTGGTCTCGAGACACCGGCCATCCGTTGACGTCCTGTTCCGGTCCGCGGCCCGCTACGCTGGAAAGAACGTGGTCGGAGTCATCATGACCGGAATGGGAGACGATGGAGCGAAGGGAATGCTCGAAATGAAACAGTCAGGAGCATGGAACATCGCCCAGGACGAGGCGACCTCGGTCGTTTTCGGAATGCCCAACGAGGCCATCAAGCTGGGCGCGGTCGACTCCGTCCTTCCGCTCGAAAAGATCGCCGGGGAAGTCCTCCGGGCCAGCTCGGACTGACCATAGGAGCCCGTCCCCGGATGCCGAAAAATGAGCCCGCGGGGCCGAATGAACCGCCACGAAGGCACGCGGATCCCGCAACCCCAGGGGCCCGGCAGGAGTCTTGGATGGCCCGGAGCAGGCCATGAGGGTAGCTCTCGTTTTCCCCCCGCAATGGGATCCCCGGCAGCCACCCCTCACGCTTCCCGC
>CAYRYU010000014.1:91786-95855 GCA_964428355.1 uncultured bacterium | reverse complement strand
GAGCTGGAAAGCCACCTCGCGTCCGGATTCGAGCGTTTCTTCTTCGTGGACGAGGCGATTCCCCCCGCAAGGCTGGCCGACCTGAGCAGGATGATCCCCGGGCTTTCCAGACCGGTCAGCTGGATCGCCTACTCCCGCCTCGATCAGGGGCATTCAGCCGAGGAACTGCAGAACGCGCGGAAGGCCGGGTGCCGGAAACTGTTCTTTGGCCTTGAATCGGCTTCGGAACGGATCCTGAAAAGGTTCGGGAAGGGGATCACCGTGGCTGGGGCTCGCAAGGTCCTCATGGATGCGGGGGAAGCCGGAATCGGGATCCATCTCTTCCTGATGACGGGTTTTCCCGGAGAATCGATCGAGGACCAGGACGCGACAACGGAATTCCTGCGCACGATCCTTCCCCGCCTCGATCCGTTTTCCTTTTCCTTCGATCTCTTTCCCCTGTGGGCGGAACGCGAAACCCCCTTGTTCGCGGATCCCAAGCGATTCGGGGCAAATGGAATCCTGCGTTCAGCGGATGACGACCTCGCCTATCAGTACCGACTGGAAGCCTCTCCAGGAACGGGCCGGCCCCCTCTGAGGTTTCTCGAGGCGGTCACGGACACGGTTGTCGGGGCCTTCGGAGGGAGGGATGGCCTTCACACGATCCGGTTCAGCCAGGATTCGCTCCATCTTTTGATGATCGAATCGAATGAGTGAATATTTTCGTCATTTTTCCCCCGTACCCCCGGGTAGGTCCGGTATAATGGGAAGAAACATCCTGGAAAGGAAGGCAAAATGGGTAAAAAATTCCTGATATTTTCCTTGTTAGTCGCACTTCTCGTTGCACCCGCCACAGAGGCAGCCCGCCGACCGACCACCTCCCTTGGGGGCGATATCTCCGATTCGACCGACAACATGATGATCGGTTGCACTCCCGAGATGGGGGAATCGGTCTCGGCTACCGTAGATGGTGAGACTTTCGCATTCGGAATCCCCAAGAGCGTAATGGTCAACGAACTGGGCTATATGCTCAGCACCAGGTCGAAGGAAGTGTCTGTAGCCAAACCTATCGACCCGAACAGCGCTTTCGCCAGGAAGGTCATGGCCTATCTGTCCTCCAGCAAGGAAATGCAGGATGCACTGAAGGTCCGAATGACGGCCCGGCAGATCCGGTATTCCATCCTTTCCAAAGCGCTGAAGGCCGACAAGAAATCCGATCCCAAGCTGGTCGATGCACTGCTGAAGTTCTACGCGATGTCGGTGAAATCTCCGCTCGTCATCCTCGACAAGGCCCCGATTCCGGAGTTCATCCGCGCCCCGGGGGCCGGCCCCTGCATGATGCCCTACGGCGTCGTGGTAATGGATGAAAAAGGCGAACCCGCGACGCTCGAAAGCAGCGTTCTCTGCGTTACCGACCTCGGCAAAGAGGGCCAGGCCCCCACTTTCTCGGTCAATGCCGCGGTCGACAACGACACGCTCGATATCGTTCTCGCCCACGAAAATGCTCATGCGGTGCAGTACGACATGTACGGCCCTGCCTATTTCAAGATCAAGCGGATTTCGAACATCGGGCATGACACCCCCATCATCACCGACCAGGCAATGGCCATCATCGAGGGTTGGGCGGAAGCGTTCGAAGCGGTTTACGGTCCCGCCACCGTCCAGTTCGCGGAAAAGGACCGGAAGAAGTACAACATCTCCGAGTTCCTCTACACCCGCCAGGATCCGGTCCGCCGCGACCGCTACATCTGGCTGACCACAAAGGGCAAGAAGACCGGGGCGATGAAGAACCCCCTCCAGCTGATGAGCACCGAAGGGGTCATCGCGGGCCAGTTCTATGACATCCTCACCAGCAAGAAGATCGCCGCCCCCCTCGAAAAATGTCTCACGGTTTTCCTTCTTTGCCATCCCGAGAACTACCCGCAGTTCGTCAGGGGTTTCTTGAACTTCTTCCCCGACGACCGGAACGTCCTCACGAGAATCGTCCTCGAGGGGACCAACTACGCCACGATGACCCAGGCCGCGGAGAAAGCCTATTACGCCTACTACCAGGGAAAGCTCGGCTACGTCCAGAAGAAGACCTCCAAGGAGGAGTTCGAAAAGGGCCGCCAGAGCTACGTATCCCTCAAAGAGGATCTCTTCAAGAAAGCCATCGCCGGCGAAGACCTTTTCGCCAACGTGGCCCCGGACCTCTGGTTCAGCGGGGTCTGGCTCAGCGACAAACCCGCAGACCGTGAAGAGTTCACCAAGATCGAGCTTGCCCGCAAGGAGATCCGGAAACAACTGGGCATCCCCGAGGGGAAGCACGACCCCAACAGGTGGGATTTCAACCTCAACACCGTCTCCTCGAGAATCCTCGTTTTCATAGGCCTGTCTGCCGACGACGCCAAGAAGATCGTCGCCGAACGCGGCAAGCGGGCGGGCTTCCAGGGTGATCCCCTCAAGATCATCGAGGAGATCATCGGTTCCGCGAACTACGCGGAATGGGTCAAGAAGATGCAGATCAAGCCCCTCGCGGACGATGAGAAGAAGACAACCCCCGCAGTCAAGCAGGTCAATATCCTCTACCCGGAAGACATGGAAAAACTCTGCGTGGGTCCGGAAATCTGAATCTATCGGCGTCCGATCAGTGCGTGTGATATAATCCAGGGGGAGCGTGAGCTCCCCCTTTCAATTTGCCCCGAACCGAGGAGTGGCACCATGGACAACAGGAAATCCGCCGGGTGGCTCATGGGAATGGCCTTGTCCGTTCTTTTTGCTTTCTTGGTTGGGGAAATCGGGCTTTCCGCAGCCGAGCCGTCAAAACCCTTCAAGATAACGGTCCTGGGGGACCTCCATCTTCCAGGAAACCGCCCCGAAGCGAAGAAAAGGGTGCTACAGACGATCGATTCGGAAGCGGACGTCGATATGGTCGTCGCGGTGGGCGACCTCTGCCGATCGACGGGGACCGAGGCGGAATACTCCTTCGTGAAGGGTTTCCTCGCGGACCTGGAAAAGCCGCTCCTGGTGATCAACGGGAACCACGATTTCGTATTCCAGGACAAGACGGGCGAGCGGGCACTCACTCTCGGCACCGCCCAATCCCGGAGCCGGAAGCTGGATCTTTTCCTCAGGACATTCGGAATGGAAGGTTTGTACTTCGCGAAAAAAGAGGCGGGGTACCATCTAGTTTTTCTCGCGCCCGACGATCTCGAGGCTCAGACCTATTGCCCCATCTCCACCAAACAGCTCCAGTGGTTCGATTGGATCCTCCACGAGAATCCAGACCTTCCCACAATCGTCTTCTTCCATGCCCCCGTCTGGGGGAAGGCGGTTACGGACCAGAACCCGGCCCTTTCGAATTTCGTCGCCCAACCCATCGACAAGGTCGGGGAAATACTCCGGAGGCATCCGCAGGTTTTTTTATGGGTCTGCGGACACGTGCACATGGGGGTCAACCATCCTCTCCTGTCTTCTCCGCTGAACGTTTTCGACGGCCGGATCAACAATGTCATAGCGTGCGACCTGGACGGACGGAGCGTCCTCTCGGGAATGGGCCCCGGTCTCCAGGACCACGAGGACCTCTGGACCCGCTCGCTAATCCTTCTTCCGGACAAGGTCACGGTCAGAACCTACGATCACCGGAACGGCCGCTGGCTCGATGAACTCGAGAGGAGCTTTCCCGTTCCTCATCGCGCCCCCTGATGGTTCGTCACACCGGAGCCGGGTGGATCCCCCCGGAGGACCCGGGTTCCCAAGTGCCCTCTTCGGCTCCCGCTTCCTCCCCCGCCTTCGGGGAATCGCCGCTCGTTCCCCCTTTTTCCTGGATCTTCCGCAACCCTCGTCACGCCATCCTCGCCTACCCATTCATCACGGTTCTCCTCTGGCTATGCCACCTGTTCATCCGGGTCAGGTTCTTCCCCGAGGAGAAGTTCTTCTTCCGGGACGAGTTCACGATCCTCCTCGGGTTCGTCAGTGCCGGAGTCTTCTCGATCCTGCTTCCGCTGCTTTTCTGCGGGCTCTGCCGTGATCTGATCGACCAGAGATCCAGTCTTGCCGAGACTTTCAACCAGCAGTACAGGAAGTTCCACTCCACGCGCTGGCTGATCAC
>CAYRYU010000014.1:87222-91686 GCA_964428355.1 uncultured bacterium | reverse complement strand
TGAAGGTCGCCCTGATCGCGACGATCCATTTCGGTTTCTGCTCCATGATCGTGTATTCGATCCACATGATCTTCACCTACAAGGGAACCATGATCTGGAGCGGATTCCAGCTGATACGATGGAAGGCCGGGCTGACCTTGGGCCAGCAGATCGCGGCGATCATCGATGACCCGCTCTTCGTAGATGTCCTGATCTTCTTCATCATGCATGGAGCGGTTTCGGTAGCCCCCATCGTCTACATCATCTTCCCCCAATGGGGAATCCACAAGCTCCTCATGAAGCGAAAGGGAAGGCTCCTCGACAAGGTCCGTTTCGACCTGGAGCAGATCGAGGAACGCCTCGGCGGAGAAGCGACGCGCAGTGACCTCGAGGAATTCTCGAGGTTGTCCCAGATCAACGAAAGCCTCGAAAAGCTTCCGGAATGGCCTTTCGAAGGTGGGGGCAAGGTCGGGACGGTCTTGTTCGTGGGCATTCCCAGCTTGCTGTTGCTTTTCAAGGAAGTCCTGCTGGAAGTACTTGTACAGGTTTTCACGAAATGAGTAATCCTTGACCGGGCAGGAAACGGGAAAAGCCATCGAGAGCCGGGAGGTTCTCGAAAGCGGCAAGGGAAGCACACCCTGGGGATGGAGGTGGCTTCTCTGGGCCAGGGTGATTGCTGCCCTGATCCTGGTTCGCGGGTTGGTCCAGACCTTGGGAGGCACTGATTGGGAGGAGGTCATGTTCCTCCTCGGAGTTCCCGAACTCTTGTGGTTCATGGCTTGTCTGTTGATCGCGACCCTTCCGCGTCTGGCTTTCCTTCCGGAAACCCGACAGGCCATCTCGATTTTTTTGCGATTCTTCGTTTTCCAGTTCCTGGCCTGGTTTCTTTCGCTTCTTTTCACGACCGGGTCGAGTCAATGGAGACATATCGTCTCCCAGCGTTCTTTCGGAATCATCGTCTGCGCGTTCGGAGTTTATTCCTTTCTCAAGATGAAAGCGCTCATTGACGGAGTTGTCGCATCGGGGAAGGTTTCGGATAGCGGAATCCCGCCCTCCGACACGGCGAAATGGAGCTTCCGTATCGGCCTGTCCCTGGCCTCCATCGTTCTCCTGGTGCTGGGAAGTCTGGGGGGCGGGGATTTCCCGGTCCTCACGGTGAAAGTGGAAACCGATACCACACTTTTCGCGAACATGACGTCGGGAAGCTGGACGAAGAAGTTCGATGCGGGATATGGAGAAGGGTATTCGTGCTCGCTCGTTCATTTCGATGGCGAGACGTTCCCGAACCTTTCCCCGGTCGAAGGGTCACTCCCCAGGAATCCGCTTCATTCCGTCTGGCTTTTCCGCTGGGGATCCGTCCTTTCATGGGGACACACGGTCCTCCTCCTGCTCGTTTGGTGGTTTCCCGGTCTCCTTCCGACGATTCTGCAGTCCGTTCCACTCGTCCTCCTCTTGCTCATGCCTTTCCAGCTTGCGGAGGCAAGATCGGTTCCGATACGTGAGGCTCTAGGGCTTCTCCAGGGCGGCGCGGTTGCCTTGTTGGGAGCTTTCGCTGCGGCATTCGCCGTGGGGGGAATGGGGCTCTGGAGCGCACGTTCCCCGTCGAGGTCGGACCCTTCCCCGCTCCCTGAACCGTTCCCGGTGCCGGGCCCGGTGCTTTCCCCACGACTGACAGTGGCACTTTTCGCCGGAAGCATATTTGGGTTCCTGTTCGTCCAACATCTCAGCCGCAACCCCGTCGAGGTCCTGGTCGAAGCCGCGAGGGGCCGCAGTCTGGAGGAGCTCCGAACACGTATCCGGGATTCCTTTCCGGTGGAATCGAAGGAGTTCCTGACCCGGGCACTCCATGAAGCCCTGCGAACCTCCAATGATTCCCTTGCGGAAGCCCTTCTGGATTGCGGAGCTCCGATTGACGGCGCGGGTGGATCGGAAGGTGGGCCGCTGTACTGGGCCGCTTGCTGGGGACGGTGGAAGATCGCCCGGAAGCTGCTCGAGTCGGGAGCGGACCCCAACCAGAAGAACGGGTTTTTTCAGTCCACCTGTCTGCACCCGATGGCGGAGTGGCGTCGCGGGCCGGAATCCATCGCCTTCGCTGAACTGCTGCTTGGACGAGGGGCAAAGATCGACGACACTGATAACCGGGGGGAAACCCCTCTCGCAAAGGCAGTAACGCGGAAGAACCTCGAGATGGCCACGTGGCTTCTGGAAAAGGGTGCCAACCCGAACCTGGTGGTCAAATCGCAGGGGGGTAAATCTCTTCTTGCAGGGGCCACCCAGCGACGCGACACGGAGTTCGTCGAACTCCTGTTGAGATTTGGCGCGAAGCCCGATTTCGCCGAATCGGGGGATGGGGAAAAAACCCCGCTCCAGGTTGCCGCGGAGATGGGAAACACTTCCGAGGCCCGTCTCCTCCTTGATGCCAAAGTCGATCCCGACAAAGCCGGGGGGGGAGCGATGGCGCCCATCCTGATCGCTGTCAAAGAGCGGAATTGGGGCCTTGCCCGGGAGCTCGTGGAAAGGGGTGCCGATCTTTCGGTGGCCGGGGGATTGCGGCGCCAGGGGATCCTCCACATTCTTGCCGAAGACAGTTCACCGTATGCACTCGAGTTCATCAGGTATCTGAGAGCCCGGAATTTTGTTTCTGACCCCGAGGACTACCAGGGTATGACTCCGCTCATGCGGTGCATTTTTCGAAAGGATACCGAGAGGGCCGCCGAGATGCTGATGATGGGAGCTGACCCAAATCGTCACTTTCCGCAGGAACAGAAGCCGACGCCCCTTCACATTGCAGTTTCGGACGGGGATCAAAAGCTTCTCAAGGCACTTCTCTCGGCGAACGCAAAACCGGATGAACCCGACTCGGACGGGCGCACTCCTCTTCATCTGGCCGTTCTGGAGGGAGCAACGACCTGCTTCCAATCCCTAATCCTGTTCGGGGCGGATCCCGAAGCTGTCGACAGCCAGGGAAAGACTCCCAGGATGCTTGCGGCCGAAAAGGGGCTGTCCGACCAACTCGACGCCGCCATTTCCCAAGGTCGGTAGTTCCCTGCCCACAAAACCTCTCCCCTTGATGACCTTGGGTTCTTGTGACATCTTTAGGACTTTGTACAGGTCACTTCGGCCGGTCACCGCAGGGGGCTTCCTCCGGCGAACCTGACCCAGGGATCCACTCCAGCCGCGGTCCCATTCCATGTTTCTGATGCTGCGCGGCATCCGCCCCGGCACGTTTCCCATTCCCGGCACCCCCTGCAAAAGTCCGGAGGGGTTTCGAGCACTGCGAGAAGTCCGCGGTAGGCTTCTCCCTCGAGGATCTCATCCCAGGACTCCCTGAGGAGGTTTCCCAGTTTTCCCTGAAAGTGATTGCACGCTCTGAGGTTTCCTTCGCAATCGATGGTCGAATACTCTCCCTGCCCTCTACCGATCGGGCACCCGGAGAAGCTCAGGTGGGGCCATTTTTCCGGTTTGCCCGGAAGAACGCAGGGGGGAAAGGGGATTCCGAATGAAAGGGTCCCTTTCCAACGACTGCCGAACTCCTCGGAGGTGGCCAGAAGCGATTCAAGCTGCATCTTGTCGAGGAAGAGTCCTTCCGTAACCTGGTTCCGGAATCCGGCGTTGTAACGGTTGATCATGAAGTTCCCGACCCCCATTCCCGCGAGGAGGGTCATCGTTTCCCGCAGGTGGCTTAGATTTCCGGGAGTCACGATCAATATGGCGACCAGGGCAAGGCCCGCCTCCCTGGCAGTGATCAACGCCGTCAGCGCCCGCCTGAAATCCCCCGGTCCACGCAAGGCGTCGTGTTCCTCGGGTATCGTCGAAAAGAAGGTGAACTGGAGATTCCGGACCCCGGCTTTGGTGAGACGGGTGGCCATTGGACGGTCCAGGTGGGAAAGGTTGGTGAGTATCGTCGCCTCCGGATCGCAAGCCAGGACGCATGGGAGAAGATCGAAAAGGCGGGGATGGAGCAGGGGCTCGCCGCCCGAAAGGGAGAGTCTGATCCGCGAGAAGGTCGATGAAAGGCGGCCCAGGATCGTTCGAAGATCCCCCGGATCGAGCCAGCCCTCTTCCCCCTGCAATACCGAAGGCCGGTAGCAATAGGAGCAACGCAGGTCGCACCCCTTCGCGATCTCGAGGATAAAGTTCCGGGAAGGGAAAGCCCATCGGACGACCCTTGCAAGAAGGGTTTTCATGGCCTGAAAACCGCCTACTCGAAACGGATGAAATCAGCGGGTTTCTCGAGGGCTCTTTGCAACAGATCCCGGATCTCGGGCTGGATCTTTCCTTCCTGGGAAAGCGTCTGGATCACGTCCTCGCAGGCTTTCTTCAGCGCAGGGTCACGTTCGAGTTCGAGCCGTCCCGACCCTGCGGCGTAGCACATCGGTTGGGTGATTTCCATGAAGAAGACTATCGGGTAGACAAGGGAGAATAGTTTGAACGGAACGAAGAACAGTCGCTCGTGATAACGATTGACGAGGAAAAGGAAAAGGA
>CAYRYU010000014.1:79158-87122 GCA_964428355.1 uncultured bacterium | reverse complement strand
GCCCCCCTGTCACCTCTTGCAAGCATCGAAAGAACCATCAGATACTGGCCTTTGGAGAAGTAGCCTTGCTCCTTGGGGTCGGGGGTGATCTCCAGATCAGGTTTCCACGCGGCCCCCGGACGGTTCAGGGCGACCCTTTCCCCCCAATCGAAGAAAAGCGCGGACTGGATGTCCTCGGACTTCTCCAGGACCCTCTGCTTCCAGCGTTCTTCAGCCCCAAGGATCCGTTCGGTGTAGGATACCGGGAAAACGAAACGCGCAGCAACCCACCTTCCGGGGAACACCCATGAAAGGATGAACTCCGTGACCATCCAGGACAACACTGCGCAAAGGGAGAGAATTCCGATCCAGCCGGAACGTCCCATGGGTTCCCTGTCTGTTCCACCCGTGCTCCAGGCCATACCGCTCCTTACCCCCTGTTCGGGTCAATATCCAATTATAGGCCGAATCTCCCGATTCTGCTACAAGACAACCCCGAAGACTCCGGGGAAGGGAAGAAACGGTTTTCAGGGACGGTTTTGGGGCCGGCGCGTCGTTGGCGGAGATATCAGGGTGACTTCGTTCCGGTCGAAAAACAGGTGTCGGACCCTGATCGATCTCGAGAACCGCTCCCCGAATTGCGCAACTTTTTCGAGGATCTCCACCGGATTCCTGCCTCGGAACTTCACGTTGACAACGAACCCCCTGCACCACCCCGCTTCGAGCCACCGCTCGAGAAGGCCGAGGGTCGCCATCGGTTTGACGATCATATCGCAGAAGAGCCAGTCGGCGGTCCTGGGGGGAGCATAAGAGAAGCCATTGTCACGAAGGTGTTCGCACATCGGGTGGGAAGCCACGTTGGGAGCGAGGTCCGCGGCATCGACTGCTATCACCCGGGCACCTCGCTTCAATGCCGACCAGGTCCACCCCCCCGGGGCAGCGCCAAGATCGACGCAAAGCTGGTTTTTGGACGGTCGGGCTCCGGATTCCAGCCAGGCTTCCTCGAGCTTGTAGTATGAGCGGCAGGGTGCAAGGGGATCATCTGCAACTCCGGTCCGAACATCGGGGAACAATCTTGGGAACGGTTTTCCCGCGGAAGCCGGGGGAACGGTGGAAATGCTTATTCCAACGTGATTTCGGGATACCAGGAGAACCTGGACCAGGATGTTCTCCTCCGCATCCCGCAGCTTGTACCATGGCCGGAACCTTGTCATCGCCCGTTTCCTGAAGGTTTCCATCCGGGCCATGAACTGTTCCTCGAGGAGGGAGACCCGCCCCCGGAGCTCTTCGAATGCGGTTCCTTCGAAGGTGTGGGCGTCGGGAGTGAAAAATCTCACGGTCCAAGAGCCACCCGTCGAGTCAAGCGTCGCATCCACGCGGGATCCGATACCCTGTACAAGGCTTTTCACGGAGTCGCCATCGACGAACACCAGTCCCGGAAGCCGTTCCCTGGCGAAAACGGAGTCGAACGCGACGATATCGGGCCGGGGGAGGCAGGTAACGAGCCCCTGGCATGACGCTTCGGGTGAACAACCGGGGAAAGCCCGCTCCAGCTCAGCCGCGAGAGTCTCCTCCCAACCCTGACAGCACAGGAATCCCGTCAGGGGCCGCCCGCCAGGCACGGAAAGCCCTGCCTCCCGGCCCCCTTGTCGAGTCAGCCCCTTCCTTTCTTCCATGGCCTGGATGATATCCCACATCGCCGGCGATATCCAGCCACAAAATCCGGAATCGGACCACCCGGATGGGTTCCTGTTGATCGCCCCACCCTCCGCCACTTGCGTTTTCCCGGGGGAGGCCCAATAATGTGAACGAACGCCGAATCTTCCTTCCGGAGGCCGAAACCAATGGCAAAACAAAAACCTCCTTCAGCTTCCGCATCCCAGAGCCCAAGGTTGGTCTTTCCCCAGGGGTTCCTTTGGGGAGCGGCCACCGCCGCCCTCCAGATCGAAGGCGCCACCAGAGAGGGGGGACGAGGCAGTTCGGTCTGGGACACCTTCTGCCGCGAGCACCCGGAAAGCATACATGAAAGGGAAGGCCCCGAGATAGCCTGTGACCATTATCACCGGGTTTTCGAGGATGTGGGCCTGATCTCGGACCTGGGCCACAATGCATACCGATTTTCGATCGCGTGGCCCCGTCTCTTTCCCGACGGGTCAGGCGGGGAGAATCCGGAGGGGTTCGCTTTCTACGACCGCCTGATCGATTGGCTTCTCGAAAGGCGGATCGAGCCTTTCGTGACCCTCTACCATTGGGATCTCCCCCAACCGCTCGGGGACAGGGGAGGCTGGGAGACATCGGAAACGATAGGGGCTTTCACCCGTTTCGCAACCGCGTGTTTCAGGAAGTTCGGAGACCGCGTCAGGAACTGGGTCTCCATAAACGAGCCGGCCTGGACCACTTTCAACGGTTACATCACCGGCCTGCATCCGCCCTGCAGGCAAGACCCGAAGGCCGCAGCCATCGTGGCGACGAATTTCCTGATCGCCCACGCAAGAGCGGCGGCAGGCCTCAGGGAATCCGGGACCGGGGGGAAAATCGGTCTTGCACTGAACATGTCCCCCGTGCAGCCCGCTTCGGAAACGTCCGAAGACCTGCAGGCCGCGCGTTTGGCAGACGCGCTTTTCAACCGCTGGTTTTTCGAGCCTCCCCTGCTGGGAACTTTCCCCGAGGAAGCCTGGGACATCCTTGCCGCGCACGGTATGCTGCCCAGCCTGACCGCCGAGGAGGAAAGCCTGCTCCGGAAGCCCTGCGCGGACTTCCTGGGGGTCAACTACTACTATCCCCATCACGTTTCCGCCCATGCCCCGGTCAGCCGGTTTCACCTGAACACATCTGGAAATGCAGGGGACGACTGCCTGTTCTCCTTCGAAGGTCTGTTCAGCCTCGTCAAGAACCCTTCCGGACGTTACTCCGATTGGGCCTGGGAAATCGCCCCCGACAGCCTTTACCAGCTGTTGATGAGGCTGGCTTCCATCAGACCGGATCTTCCCGTCTATGTGACCGAAAATGGAATCGGGCTCCAGGAGAGCCTCTCCGAAGGGACTGTCGACGACACCGCCCGCATCGAGTTCGTCCGGATGCACCTGGAGGCGGTTCACCGTGCCATCGCATCCGGAAGCCCCGTCAGGGGCTATTTCATGTGGTCATTGATGGACAACTTTTCCTGGTTGAACGGCTTCAAGAAACGTTATGGCTTCCTCTACGTCGACCGGAAAACCCTGACCCGGACCCCGAAGAAGAGCGCGGCCTGGTTCCGGGAAGTTGCCCGCCGTAACGCCCTCTGACCCTGGAGGAGAAAAAGCCACGGAGTCACCAAGACACCGAGACCCTTTTCCAGGAGACAATCAGCTCGGTGTCTTCGTGCCTCGGTGGCATCCTAGCGGGAGAGGCGGGCTTTCATCTCGATTCCGTACTGGTCGGAGTTGAGGCCCACGATCAGGTGGAACACCTTTTCCCCGACGCCCATCACTCCCTGCACTCCATCGGCTTTGAGAACCTTTTCATCGAGACGCGAAGGATTTCTCAGGGTGACCCGCAACCTCGTTTGAGCGCAGGTTTCCACTGAAACCACGTTTTCCTTCCCTCCGAGGCCCAGAAGCCATTTCTGGACCTTCTGGGGCGCCTGAGGGTCCCTTTCAGGAGCGGGGAAACCCGCCGGTGCCGCGCTCGGAGCCGTCCCGACGGCTTCATCCGTCACTTCCGCTTCCTGGCCCGCGGTCTTGAGATACTCCTCCAGGTCGGTCTTCATGTTCTCGGACAGCGTCCCGAAAATCGCCTGGACGCCGGTCCCCACGACCACGACCCCGGTCGCCCCGAGCCTTTTCAGCCGGTCGGGGTTTACCTTTCCCACGTTGTGGAGTTCCACGCGCAGGCGGGTGATGCAGGCATCGAGGCTCTTGATGTTGCTCTTGCCCCCGAACCCGAGGGCAAGCTGCCTCGAAAATTCATGGACCGCGAGGGATTGGGTCTGCCCTGATTCTTCGGGCTCACGACCCGGGGTGGGCAGATTCCAATACTGGATCGCGAACCTGAAAAGCCCATAGTACATTGCGGCCCAGAGGGGCCCCAGGAACAGGAAATAGTACGCATTCGCCGAGTTCTTGAACAGGACGATGAAATCGATCAGGCCATGCGAGAAGGTCATGCAATGACGGATCCCGATGGTGGAGCAGAGGAAGAACGCCGCTCCCGCCAGCACCGCATGGACCCCATACAGGAACGGAGCGACGAACAGGAAGGAGAACTCGATCGGTTCGGTGATTCCGGTCAGGAAAGAAGTGAGCGCCGCCGAGACCATGATCCCACCGACCCGCTTCCGCTCCTCCGGGCGCGCGGTGTGCCACATCGCGAACGCCGCCGCCGGAAGCCCCCACATCTTGAACAGGTATCCGCCCGCGAGGTTTCCTGCGGAAGGGTCTCCCGCGGTATACCGGTGGATCTCCCCCCGGACGATCTCGTTTGTCAGCGGATTCGTATATTCCCCCACTTCCGTGAAGAATGGGGCGTTCCAGATGTGATGCAGACCGAAGGGAATCAGCGCCCTCTCGACAACTCCATACAATCCGAAGGCGACCGCGGCGGCCTTCTTCGATGCGAAATCCGAGAAAGCCTTGATCAGCCCTCCGATCGGGGGCCAGAGGAAGGAAAGAAGGATGCCGATGAAGATGGCGGAGAAAGCGGTCAGAATCGGAACCAATCGCTTCCCGGCAAAAAACCCGAGGTACGGAGGAAGCTGGGTCTTGTGGAACCGGTTGAACAGCCATGCCGCGACGACGCCGATGAGAATGCCTCCAAACACGCCGGTCTGGATGGTTTCCATTCCCATGACCGTGTCGGGTTTGAAACCAACCTGAAGGAATTTTTCGGGGTTCAGCAGCCGGTTCATGACTCCCATCGTGGCGATCAGGACCGCAAACCCTACAGTTCCCGCAAGGGCTGCAACCCCATCGTTGTTGGAGAGACCCAGACAAACCCCGATCGCGAAGATCAACGGAAGATTGGAGAAAATGGCATCGCCGGATTTCTCCATGACTCCGGAGACCCCCGCCGGGATGAACCCCAGCTTCGCGGCACCTATCCCGAGAAGAAGACCAGCGACGGGCAGAACGGAGACCGGCAGCATCAGGGACTTCCCGATCTTCTGGAGCAGGGCGAACAATCCAAGCAGCTTCTCTTTCATTCCCTCTTCTCCTTTCGCCCGATCAGGGCCTTTCCAGGCGCTCGCGAACGAGGCTTCGGACCTCGGCCGCCGTCCTGCGCGTCAGGGCTTCCTTCGCGAGATCCCGGCATGTCTGGGAGTTCAGCCGCCTGATCGCAGCCTTGACCGAGGGAACCGCCGGAACGCTCACGCTGAGTTCATCGACACCCAATCCGAGGAGGATGGGAGCTCCATCGCGATCCCCTGCAAGCCCACCGCACACTCCAACGTGACGCTTGAACTGGTGGGCAGCTTCGACGGTCTGGGAGATCAGCCTCAGTACCGCCGGGTGCAGAGCATCAACTTTCCCGGCCAGTTTGGGGTGGCCGCGATCCATCGCAAGAGTATACTGCGTCAGGTCGTTGGTTCCGATCGAGAAGAACTCGGCCTCCGCCGCGAATGCGGCCACGCAAAGGGCAGCCGAGGGAATTTCGATCATGATCCCGAGTGGAACCGGCTTCGTCCCAAGCCGTTCAGCTTCCTGGGCAACGATCGCTTTCGCCTGGACCCACTCGTCGAAATCCCCGACCATGGGAAACATCATCCTGATGCCGGTTCCCTGTGCGGCCCGAAGGATTGCGCGAACCTGCGTCCTGAGGATCTCAGGACGGTTCAGGCCGACCCGGATCCCCCGCTCCCCAAGGAAGGGGTTGTCCTCGCGCGGGATCGGGAGATATGCGAGAGGCTTGTCCCCGCCGACGTCGAGGGTCCGGACGATGAGGGTCTTCTCCTTTCCGATCGCCTCGGCAGCGGCCTTGTAGGCGGAATACTGCTCCTCCTCGGTGGGGGATTCCTTCCGTTCGAGGAAAAGGAACTCGGAGCGCAGGAGACCGACCCCACCCGCCCCGTTCTTCTGGGCTTCGCGGGCGTCCTCGGCGTTTCCGATGTTGGCGAAAACTTCGATCTTCGCCCCGTCAGAGGTGGCGGCGGGCTGGTGGGCAGCCGCGGCGTCCTCCTTCAGGCGGGTTTCCTGCCGCTCGATCTGGGCCCGGATTTTTTCCGCTTCGGCGGGAGAAGGGTTCAGGGCGATGGTTCCCTTCGTCGCATCCAGAACCACCATCGCACCTGGAGCTACATCCAGAAGGCGGGGTTCGGCCGCAACGATCGCGGGGACTCCCGCTGATCTCGCCATTATCGCCACGTGAGATGTAGCTCCACCTCCGACGGTCGCGAATCCCAGGATCCTGGCCTTGTCGAAATGGGCCACCTCCGAAGGCGAGAGGTCCTCGGCGAGGATGATGCTCCTGGCCGGAACCTCGGGGGCTTCGTCGGGTTCGCCGCACAGGATTCCGAGCACCCTCCGGCCGACATCACGGAAATCGTTCGCCCGGGCGGCAAGAAGGGCGTTGGGAAGGCCTGCCAGCCTTTCCGCGTGGGTGGTGAAAGCAGCCTTCCACGCGAAAGCCGCGCTTTTCCCCTTCACGATAGCACTCTCGGCGATTTCCATCAGGTCGGGATCGTCCAGGAGTTCCAAGTGGGCACCGAAGATCCCCGATTTCTGGGTATCCCCGGCATCCTTCATGCGGTTTTGAAGGGCCGAGAGCTGCAAGCGGGCAGTCGAGATGGCTTCCTCGAGAGCCTTCCGTTCCTCTCCCGATGAGGAACCCGTCTCGGGCACCTGGATTTCGCGGCGCCCGAGAATGAAAACCTGGCCCATCGCCAGGCCGGGGGAGGCAGGAATCCCGCAGATCAGGTTCGGATCCTCGCTCTTCGCACGCGGTTTCGTGGCCTGGGCAGGGGCAACTTCTGGGGCGGGGGGTTCCTCTCCGGCTTTCTCTCCCAGGCCGGAGACGATCTGGGGGAGGATGGCGTCCACGGCTTCCCGGGCATCGCTTCCGGACGCCTCCAGGAAAACCTTCTCACCCTTCTTGACATCGAGAGCCATGATGGCGGAGACGCTCCGGGCGTTGGCCCTGGCATCCCCGCGGCAGAGTTTCAGGCCGCATTGAAACCGCTTGGCAAGGCCCACCAGGGTCGCGGCGGGGCGGGCATGGAGACCCGACTGGTTGGGAACGATCACGGTCTCGGAAACCACCCGCTGGTCCTCGCCGCCCGCTGAAGCCGATGTTTCCCTCCCCCCCTGGATCTCGATCTGAAGGATCTGGTCAGAGGGTGCACGGACCTCGCCCTGAGACGGTTTCATCGAACCAACGAGGTCGGGAGTCGTGATGACGATCTGGGTGAGTAGGCTCCGGGCTTTCCGGGAGAGGAAATCGGGATCGAAATCGATCAGGGGGGTGCCGGTCTCGACCTTCTGGCCGACCTTGGCCCTGGGCGTGAATCCCTGGCCCTTGAGATGGACGGTGTCGAGGCCGATATGCATCATCACCTCGAGGCCCTGGTCGGTCCTGATGGTCAATGCATGGTTCGCAGAGTGTATCTGGATCACGGTTCCCTGGCAGGGAGCCAGGAGCGAGGCGGACGTGGGATCGATGGAAACTCCGTCCCCTACCATTTTCTGGGCGAAAACAGGATCGGGAACGCTTTCGATCGGGACCAAAAACCCCGACAGGGGGGCCTTGAGGACGAGCGTTGAGGTCCGGGATTCCGCGGACGTTTGGGTGCTCATGCAATCTCCTTCCCACGAAGCGCCGGGGACCGTTTCCCCCCCGACAGGGGCCAACGGTCCGGCCATTTCTCGGGAAGTAGGATACACGAAGGAACTTTCCGGATCAACCGGATTGTCCCCGCGATCACGGCAATCCCGGAGAATCCGGGAGGCGGTCATGCGGGCCCCGCAGGAGAAGGGCTCTTGAAAAACGGAAACGGCCCCCGAAGGGGCCGTTCC
>CAYRYU010000014.1:71577-79058 GCA_964428355.1 uncultured bacterium | reverse complement strand
GAATCGCTGTTGCTTATCGAATTGAGGACTTTGGGGGTCGTGCCATCGAAATCCAGGAACGTGATGGTCAGGGTGTTTGTGGCGTCACCGCAGTTCTCGGAGACTCCGGCGGTGAGGGACCATTCGATCTGGTCCTGGATCGGATGAACCTCCCATCCGGCATTGATCTGTTGAACCAGGATGTCTCCGTTCGGAGCCTCACCGAACCGCTGGACGATCCCGTCTCCGAGCGATCTGAGGAGGGCCAGTTTCGGAGTGGGGGCGGAGAAGGAATCGGAGGTGGTCACGAAACCGTCGTTTGCGCTTTCCCAGTTACGCGTGGAGCTCGCGATCGCCACCAGGAGGGCCAGGTTGGAGGTGGAGATGTCCGAGGTCTGCGGCCATCCGGGAGCCATGGCGGAACCCGAAAGTTTGGGGAAGGTCTGGGGAGCGGGGTTCTGTTTGTCGATGAAGGTCGCCCAGGGAATCGGGGCAACCCCGTCACGGATGTTCATCACGAGGTTCAGGGGGAGATATGACGAGGTCTTGTTTCCCGAAGAGTCGGTCAACTGGACGAAGAAGGGCAGGGGTTCGTAACCCGGGGTATTGTTTGCGTAGGTCATGGGGAAGGTCTTCACGGCGGGAACGTCGGGCTGGGGACAAATGGAGGTTATTGGGAGCAGGAACTCCATGAAGGCGGTCGAGGTGGCATCCGTAACCCCGAAGTAGGGTTGGCTGAACGGGGGGACACACGCCGCTTTGGGCACGTTCAGCGCACTGGCGGTCGTCAGCGAGATTTCGTCGTTATATGACATGGTCGCCAGCTGGTACTTGAACTTGTTCCCGAACTGGATTCCCCTGTAATTCACCCTCACCTCACGGTTCGCGTGGGAGAAGACGGGCATCAGGTTCTTCTTCGAATCGGTGGATGCCTTCAAGCCCAGGTTAACTCCCTGATTGGTTACGGAATCAGCATATGAGATTCCTGTCAGGCTCGAGTTTTCCCAGGGGTTGTTGTCCTTCATGCCGATGTGGACGGCGGAGGGGTTACCCATTCCTGCCGGTCCGACTCCGACTTTCAGCTCTTCGCCCGTCTGGGCGAAAAGGTTCCTGGGGTTGGTCAGCTGTTCCATCAGCTCAGGGGCTTGGGGATCGACGACGAGAATGTCGGATTGCCCCTGGACTTCGATCGGGAAGGGGATGAAGATCTTGCCCTGCCATGTGGGGGTAACCGTTCCGTCCGGGTTGGGCATGTTGACCCTTATCCAGAGGGCGACTTCAGCCCATCTTTGAGCCGTGATCTGCATCTTGGCAGTAGTGGGGTCGGTCGGAACCGGGAAGGTCGCCTTGTCATACGCGAATTCGAACCCGAATCCGTATATCCCGTTCAGTGTTGCGCTGGCGGTCTTGGAGAACTGCATGTTTCCTGAGGGGAAAAGCTGGACGATCTCCTCGTTGTTCGGGGGTGTTGCATTGGGATAGGTGAACTTCACCTGCCCGCCCATCGTAACATTTCCAACCCACCGGGTATCTCCGACGAAGTTCCGGAAATGGAGGTTCTTGTTGGTCGCGTAGTCCTGGATTAGTTTATACAAGGCGGAAGACGGGTCCTGGGCCATGCGGACGACGATGTTTTTTGCCGCGGTATTGTTCTCCTTGATCGGAGCGAAAAGGTCGGCCTGCGAGGCGATGGCGATTCGCCAGGAATAGGCTTGGTTCGCCCATATTCCATGGTAGGGTATATTCCCGAGAGCTCCGGTTTTCCCCGGGGGACTCCAAACGGTGTTGGAAACCCCTGTCTGGGAGATCGGGGGATCGAAGATCGAATTGCACCTTTCGATTACGGTCTGGTTGGGTAGAGGAGGGGGCCAGGTGGCAGGAGGTTCCGGAGTGACAAAAATGGGGATGGCCGCGTGGAAGTTGTCGGGAATGATGGACGTTGTCAGGGCGGTAACCGTTGCCAGGAATTCGAACCCAGGGGTGCCGATGATCTCGTCCCTGAGCTGTGACTGACCTTTGGTGATGGCCCTTTCGTTGGTTTTCTTGCAGCTTATCCGGTCGTCCCACATTGCTCCGAATTTGAGCTCGTCGTAGTTGTACCAGTCATATTCGGCCGCGCAGGTAAGGATGAACTTGCCTCCGAAGGGGGCTGCGAAACCCTTGGCTTCGGATTCGTCGTTTACGACGTATTGCGGGGCTTCCGTTTCCGGCATTCCGGTGGGTTCGATCGGGAGACAGAAATTGACGCCATTTGCCTGGGATGCAACCGCGACCGTCCAGAGGCGCCAGCGGTAAAAGACAGTTCCGCGATTGCCGTCTTTGACGACTCCTGACCGGTAGGGGAAGACGAGGGGTTTCACGAACCCGCCCGGAAATCCGTCGTTGTCGTAGTCGTTGGGCGTCAAGGTGGGCCTTTGCTGGGGGTTGAGGGGGTAGTTTTCAACCATGTAAAGGTAGGTTTCAGTCGGGCTCAGTTCGGAGAAACCCATCAAACCCGATGACTGGTTGGTTAACGCTTTGTCGTAATCGGGGATCGGGTAGTTCTTGATCAGATACGGGCCGATGACGTCGAGGTGGGAGCCATCATCGAACTTGTCCACCTTGTCGGGAGCTGGAATGTTGATGACTGCCAGTTCCGTGCGGTTTGGGGGAGAGAGGGTGTTACCCGCGAGGAACCAGTCATTGTTCAATGTTCCGCCGAGGTAGGAGATATTTGACCCGAAACTTTTCAGGTTTTTGAACAGGGGGGAGTTTGCGGTAAGAGACGCGGGGTTGCCTGGGTTCCCCGAGAAGGTCAGGGGGTCGGTGGCGTTCCCGATTCCGGGGGGGAAGGGCCCGCTTCCGATCACCATCCCAGCGGCGGTGGGAAGGAGCTCATCGATGTTGAACGTGGATTTCCACGTTTTGATCCCGATAACGGCCGGCAACTCGTTAGGTAGTTCCGAAATGGTGCCGCCTTCCTTCGGGCGCTTGAAAACGGACTTGGAGAAGACCTGGTAACAGACCATCTCGCCCATCCAGTAGTAGGTGGTGGTGGCGGTGCCGCTTGCGTCCGGCGGAGAAGTGACGGAATTCCTGGTCAGGTTGGTAAGCGTGGCTACATCCTTGTCGAGGTCGAACAGAGGCCCCGGCCAGTCGGCGTCGGGATCCCGGTTGGACCTTGTCAGATAGAGGTTGCCGTCTCCATCAGCCCCGATATCATCATATTTTTCGGGAACGGTGAACCAGAAGTTGGGTTCGATGATGAATGGGGGGGTAAGGGTTTCATCTCGGACGAACTTGTAGATCCGGTCATTATTCTTGTCGTAGGCATACACGATTCCACCGTGCTGGTTCCATTGGTTGGAGACCGAAACCGCTTCCATCTGGAAATTCGCGGGAAGAGATGAGCTGCTCACCTGCTGGAACCAGTCCCTGATGACGTTCGTTCCGAGGCAGTAGACGTAATCGGAGTTCTTGTCCTTAAGCGAAACGCCTATCCAACGGGTTCCACGTTCGACAGGATCGCCAACGTCTCCGGGGTATCCGAGGATTGGGTTTCCAGTTGGGGCTGTATACGCAGCGGGGGTTCCCTGGTTGGAGGAAAGCGTTATCGTGTAAACGGGGGAATCGACTTCGCGTGAGTAGAAATAGGTTCTTGAAGGGCTGGGGTTGGTCAGGCCCAGGGGGGGCATGAAAGCGACACTCGTATAGATGGGCTTTGCCGGAGCGGCCCCATTTCCGGTCGCTCCACCGCATCCATCCAGGCAGCCCGCGAACTGCTGGCGGGCAACCTGTGTCTCGTAGCTTTTTCCAACCACGTTTCCGATCAAAGCGCCGGCCCAGCCATCCTTCCAGGTCCAGAGACGCCAGTTATGGGCAAGCCCCTCGACCCGGTCGCCATAGACACAATAGAACTTGCCACCGTGCATCCCGCTTTGGGTGGCCTTCGTCACCCAGCAGGAATACCAACTGCCGTTCGGGATCTCATACCATTTCTTTCCCGCGAAAACCGGCAGTTTCAGGGACTGGACATCGATGTTTGGAAGGGGATTTGCGGTGTCAAGCCTTGGAAGGGGGACCGGATCGCCGACCGGAGCCCCTGGACCGGCGGATTTGAGGGCAACTCCCTGGTTTAGCACGGTTCGGCCGGCGGGGCCGGTTCGGTAAACCGCCGATCCTTTACCCCAGGACCGGTGGTCATAGTGGATGTAGGCGTGATACCCGAAATCGACATAGTAGGGTTCAATGGTATCGACGACCTGCCTTTGGATGTTCCCCGGCATGGGTTTGAACCCTTCTGTGGAGATGTTCTCGGAGAACGTGTAGACGGTTCGCTCGAGATCGACGGAGATTCCGCAACTGAGGCTCGGGTTATAGAGATAACCCAGCTTCGGGGCGGTTCCGCTGGGGTTGTTGAGCCGGTAAACCCCGATGTAGGCGCCATCTCCAAGCAAGAGATAGCATTCGCCGTTCCGCTCGTATTTTTCGTCCCGGGCGAAACCGGGAGACACAAGAATCGCCAGGAGAACCCAAAGGAAGACCACCGAGGGCAGGAACCCCACGCCGCGCTTCATACGGATACCCCCTCTGAATAGATTTTCCGAATCAAAAAGATCACTTCGGCTCCAATGTCTTGAGAACTACTTCCTGAACCGGTTTTGGAACATTGTATTTCGAGAAAAGGGACTTGAGGACATCGACCGTGAGATCACGGCCACCGGTGACGACATAGGTCGCCCCAAGGGACTTCTTGAAGGGCGAAAGGATCGAGTTCCGCTGGTCGATCCAGTTATCGACCTTGGTTTTCTGCAGGTCGACGAACCCTTCGATAGCTCCCGTGTCGTTCTGCACTTCACTCGGAGGTTGGCTCTGGAAGACATCCAGGTATTTTGCCCCGCTGAACAACTGCTCGGTTCCGGGGTTGGGAACGCTTTCCCTCAGTGTGGATGCGCTCGAGTCGAGAACCACCTGGATTCCGTTGGCGTCGGCGACTTCCCTGGTGACCTGCCGGATCTCTTCCAGAAGCCGGAAGAACCGCTTCTGGGTCTCCTCGACCGGAGTGACCAACGGACTGGAAACGTATCTCAGGGAATCGATTTTTTCCTGGTATTGCTTGTTCTGAATCTGGAGGGCATGAATACGCACGAAAAACGCCAGGTCCTCCCGGCCGGTTTCTATCCGGGCCTGGGCCTTCCGGACCTCGGCATCCTCCGGGGCAGGTTTCTTGTCCCCGTCTCCGTCGCGCTGGGCCATGATCGCCTGGAGAACCTCGCCATGACTCTTTCGGATGGCCTCCATCGCAACCTCGTTGGCCTGGATCTTCTTTTCAAGATTCACGATCTCTTTCTCGGTGGCTTTGTCTAGTTTCGCCGCGGTAGGAGGAACGGTCACCTTCGGGAGGAGAAACCCTTTCAGCACGGGATCATACGAAGCCATGGCCGGATGGAGGACGAGAACCCTGGCCAGGTCGATCGTTCCAACCCCTGAAATGGGACCGGACCCGGGTTTTGCGAGCAAATCAGGCGACAATGGGAAAATCAGGCCAAAGAAGAGGGCCAGAGCTACCGCGATCCTGAGTCGAGACATTGGTTCCTCCAAGATTTGATTGGATCAAGGGCTGGTTATGGTATTGGTTTCCCTTGCTGTCGAGAAAACCCTGACGACGATCTTGTCCTTGTCGATGTTTTTCTTGTTGGTGAAATTGGCGATCGCTTGAACCCGGAGGGCTTCTTTCTTCCAGTTGGGGATGGTCAACAGCGACATGCTGGAGATTTCGACCGTGATCGGAAAGCTTGCGAATGATGAGTTGGCCTCGGCACAATTCTGGTTCTTGAGGTCTGCCTGGTCCCAGAAATCCCGGACGAATTGCTGATTGTTTGAAATCGAAGCCGCGTCCCAGGCTGCATAGAAATCGCCGGGGAACAGTTGGAATTTCAGGATGGCTTTCTGGGCAAGGCCGTCAGCCAGGAAACTGAGCTTGATCGACTCGTCGAGAATCTCGGTCTGGGGTTGGGCGGTTTTGAGGATGTTCGTGTAGGCAACCGCCATCTGGAGCAGGAGGACGGCAAAAACCAGGGCGATCACCAAGGCAACGCCCTTTCTTTCCGAAGATGTTTCTTTCCCTGAACGATTCATACTCACTCCGCCAATTTGGCTTTGAAGGAGACAAGCCTGTAGAAGCGGTCCTGGGCGTTTCCGGCGTCCTTCCATGTGACCGTCAGCTCGTAACGGTGATAGACCCCGAAAATCTGGGCAGTGGTGCGGGTCTGCCAGTTCCAGGCACTGGGATTGAGAAGGTTGAGGGCTTTCGACGCCGGATCATAGGTCGGAACACGGAAGGTCGGGCCGACGTCGGTAATCCGCAGAGCAACGTTGTAGGTGGTTTTCCCCAGGGGTTTCTGCCCGTAGGAAAAAACCATGTCTCCAAGAGTCGTTGTAACGGTTGCCGCGGTCGTGGAGGTGAAATTCCATGTCGGACCGGGCGAGCTGGGGAACCTGATCTCGATCAACTGGTTGAAAGGGAACTGGAGAGCGGTATTCAAGGAAGTCTGGGCGAGATGGACCGCCTTGACTATCTCTTCGTCTTTCTGGGTGCCTTTGATGGAAGAGCCCATCACTCCGATTATCGGAAGGAAGGAAACAGCCAGGATTACCACTCCCAGCAGGATTTCGGTCAACGTGATTCCGTTTTTCGGGTGAAATTTCTTCATTACAAAGCTCCCACCGTTCTGGGCGCTATCAGGACACAGGGGTCGAGGCGAGCCCGGATGCTCTGGGAAAGCTGGGTCTGGGTGTGCCGCGGATTCGTCAGGTTGACCGTTATCTCGACGACCTTGGGGCACTCGTCGGCTCCGATCGTCCCGCTGGCCAACTGCCAGGCAAGCCTGACCGATGCGACGTCCCGGAGAGAAATGTCGAAAGGGGCCGCGCCCAGGTCGTAGAGCACAGGGGCGGCATTGAAGGAGCCCCCCAGGCTGGTGATGTTGGGCGGAAAAGGAACCAGAAGGGCGAATGCGGGATCTGCGGTCCCGGTGTTTCCGTGGAGGTTCAACGTGGCGACAGCCGCGGGGTTTCCGGGGTCGACCTGCGGCTGAAGTCTTAAAACGTGCGAGAAGACCAGCCCGGCCCGACCGCCGGTAAGGGTGAGATCCGGCTTGCAAAGCGTGAAAGCCAGGAGGTTTTTCGGGGCCTCCGAAAACAGGACCTGGCCCGTGGGAGTCGGCGTCAGGTAAACGAAAGTCGGGACCGAGGCGATCCTTGTCGCGTCGGTGGTCCCGGAGGGGTCGATACGGGTGGGCCGGGACGTCATTTCCAATCTTTCCTTGAGGACCGTCAGGAATCTTTGCGCGTCCTTCTGCTTGGACAACTTCCAGCTTCCGGTGATGAACATGTCGGTACCAGACCGGTAGAGAGCGTAGGCTCCCCAGAAGAAAAGCGTGAAAATGCCTGCGGCAACCAGGATTTCAATCAAGGTAAAACCTCTGGCAGAGCGCATTCTTCTTTCTCCCGAGGGGGTTCCC
>CAYRYU010000014.1:36881-71477 GCA_964428355.1 uncultured bacterium | reverse complement strand
CAGAGACCAATATACCAGAATCCGCTGGAACATCCTAATCAAAACGGCGAACAAGGCCCACTCCAGCAATCTGGTCGGAATCCCGGAAATTTCAGGCGGGAAAAGGCAACTGGCAGGGAGAGAACAATTTTTTCCCCAAATGTAAAATATTTTTTACACCACTCTCCTGCGGCTTTTTCGATCAATGCCCGACTCTCGATTTGAGAAGGTTATCGAGGATGAAGATGCTTGCCGGGTCGCACCGGTAATTTTCCAGGATGGTCCTGACAACTTCCGGTGTCAGGTCCCGCCCCCCTTTCAAAACCAATGGGTGCGGTTGAAGCGGAAGCAGCGGCATCACGGCAGGGTTTCGGGTGAGATCCATCCATTTCATTATTCCAAGAGAAGTTGGGACGCCCAACTGTTCGGGATGAGAAGCCGGATCGTCCCCCTTGTTGGCAAGAAAGCCGTAGAAAAGGGTGTTTGCAAGAAAGGAAAAACCCCTTCCCTCGATGATTTCGATCTCGGATCGCGGCTTCCAGGGAACCCCGGAGGGGACGGACTGGTTCAGGACCACATCGCAGCCCAACCTCTCGGCGACCGACCCGACGGTATCCAGGACCTCTCTTTCGATTTCATCCAGAATCCGGACGGTTTCCCCCGGCGGGGTCAATTCGGGCCTTTCCATCTCAAACCGGATCTCGTTTCTTGCCGCCTCGATCCGGCGGATTTCGTCCGCAAGGTTCCCCAGCGCTTCGAGGTCGGAGGCGGTCTCATTACCCGCCTTGGGGGAAAAGCCATTCAGCAATGCGGCTCTCCGCGCGTCCACCGCCTGAAACTCTGAATCCAGCTTTTCAAGCTCCTTTTCAAGTGCGGGGATCCGTTTTTTGGACTCCTCTCCCAACTTCGCAAGTTCGTTTGCCCATCCTCCCGGAGATAATCCCAGCGGCAACCGGAAGAACCCCTTCCGCTGGAAATCGAAAAGGGCCATCCTGGGATGCAACGAAAGGGCTGCCACCAGATCGACCACGCCGATCCTCGATTCCCCAGCCCCCCAAAGTGACAGGGGGAAAAGTGCCCCCGCAAAAACGAGAAGAATGGAAATCCCCGAAAGGAACGCAGCGGGTTTCCGCGAATTCATCTTCGTTCTCCCTCATTCGTTTTCTGGAAAAGGATGGGATCACGGCTCCGCCGGAACAATCGGCCGACCCGGCCCGGCTTGGAAAGATAGCGACGGACCTCGTCGCGATTTTTCGTCCAACCGAACCACAACCAGGGATTTCGAACAGGGATCGTCTCGGGGGATTCGGTTTCGGGGGGATAGGGAGGCAGGGAATTCAGGGCGACCCCATTATCGGGGATCTCCCCGATAACGTCGCTGGCAATCTCCGCGATCATCGGGAGGATCGAGCGGTCCGGGGTTTCTTTTCCTTGCATGAGCAGACTTTCGATCTCGAGAATTTCGCTCCGGGTCTTTTCAGCCTTTTCCCGCAGGCCCCTGGTCTTTTTCCAAAAATTCTCCTGGTCGACCTTGCCGGAAAAAACCGAGTTTGAGAGCTCTTCCTGGTCTGATTTCGATTTCCCGATCTCCTTTTTCAGGTCTTCCAGCCTTTCGGAAAGGCTGGCAATGTCTTTGTAGGCGCTTTCGGTTCCGATGAACCGCCCGGTTTTTCGATCGAACCTGGAGGTAAGGGGGTGGTCCCTGATCGATTTCTGGAGGTCGACCGGGAAGAAAACCTGGGATCCGACGGGGAAAACGGCGAACAAGGCAAGAGCAAGGCCCCCCAGGAGGCATTTCGCCGGGATCCTATTCATTTTTCTCGGGAAACTGGGGCTCAGGGACATACACGCTCCTGACTTTGAGGATTCGGGAAAGGAGAAGTTCCTCGATCTTACGGACATTCTGGAAAAGATTCCTGGTTCCTCCCCGGAAGGGGAAGAATCCGATTGAGGTCAGCCCGGAGAAGTCGGGGAACCGATGAAAGGTGGCAAACAGCCATGATTTAACGGCCCGCTCATCGAAGAAAGGCGGTTCAAGGGCCGGAATCAGGATACGCATACGGGTTTCCTGGATCAAAACCAGCTGGAAGTATTCCCCTTTCGAGTTTCCATCCACGAAGAGACAGATTTCGAGCCGAGGATCGACCACTTCGACCAGACATCCCCTGTTTCCCTCTCTTTTCATCGAAACAGCAAAGGAAAGCGCACCTTGTGAAGCGATCAGTTCGCTCCGCCTGAAACCCCACCAATCGCCCGGTTCCAGAAAGGTGGAAAGCAGATGGGTTTCCCAGTCAGGGGGATTCTTCCAGATCCAGAGGCAACCGGTCGGGGACGCGGCGAAAACCATCCCGGAAAGTGTGTCGAGCTCGCCCCCGAGGAAAAGCGGCCGGTCGAGAGGGAGTCCGAACCTGAAAACCGGCTTCCAATCGTGCTGAGCCAGGGGGCAGGAGGCGACTCGAGTGAGCCGACTCAGGAAAACCGTCAGCAGAAGGAGCAGGGGGATTAGGCGGGGGGACCCTCCGAGCCTTCCCCGGAGATTGTCCGTGGGTTCCCGCGGGGGCGGCTCATACATGGACGACCTCCTGGATGTTCGATTTCTTCCTCCCGGGAAGGACGTACCAGACGCTGAAGTAGTAAAAAATCTGAATAAGTACAAGTCCAAGAAGCAGCGAAAGAACCGTGATGGCAGAAAGGCCTTCCCCGAGGAAGCCTATTGAAAGGCATGCCGCCCCACCGAGGATCTTAAGGACCGGACTGATGTTGGGGTGCGTAGGTTCGGCCTCCATCCGATGAAGGGTCGTCTCGATGACTCCGAGGACCACGAGGGAGACCGCCCCGGCCCCGCATAGGAACCACCTTGTGGCCGCGGGAAGATCCGTATCCTCGACCCGGCCGACGATGTTCAGAAGCCCCACCCCAAAGACCGTGAACCCGATGAGAAGTGCAAGATGCAGATGGCTCCAGGAGATAGTCCAGAGAAGGCCCGGCCGCGGAGGACGGCGCGCGATGAAATCGAAATAGATGCTGAACAGACCGAAAGCCATCGCCAGTCCCAGGAAAGCGGCGAATGCGTTGAGGACCGTCATGTGGTGGTTCGCTGCGGCCGCCCGGGCAACTCCCGCCAGGGTTTCCCCCAGAACGATCAAGACGAAAAGACCGTATCGTTCCGCAAGCTTGTGCACACCCAGGGCAGGGAGATCGAGCTTCCCCAGGTGGGTCAGGATGGGCGTGAGAAACTCCACCACGAGCCCGATTCCCCAGGGCCAGAACCGGATTTCCTCGGTGACGAAGAGGGAAACGGTGTAAAAAAGGGCGGCAAGCC
Source organism: uncultured bacterium (assembly GCA_964428355.1). GTDB lineage: Bacteria > Muiribacteriota > Ozemobacteria > Ozemobacterales > Ozemobacteraceae > CAYRYU01. Next base: position 68,176 of record CAYRYU010000014.1, on the reverse strand, counting down.
CGTAGCCGATCCCGAACCTGCGGGTCAGGACGCGGGCCCTGGGATCGTGGTAGCCGCCCCGCATCCAGAGCACGGTGACCAGAACACGCGAAATGATGAATGAAACCGCAAAATGGTGGAAGGTTCTTCCCAATCCGTCATGGATGAAAACCGCCATCCCCGTGATCGGAAGCATCTGGAGAAAAGTGAAAAAACGGTGGTCAAGGCCTTCCGTTTCGAACCTTTCGGTATAGTAGGTTCCTGCGATCCAGACCCACCAGACGGGGACGAACAGGAAAATGAAATCCCTCAACCCCGAAGCCGAAAGGTCGGTCGAAAGCTTGTGCGAAAGTTCCGCGACTATGACCACGAAGAAAAGGTCGAAGAAAAGCTCGAGCCAGCCGACTCTTCGCTCCTCGCCCTCGTCGGCGTCAGTCCTCAGTTTCGGCGTTTCCCACCAGGGAATCCCCATGTGATACCTTCCCGAAGCTTTTCCAGCAACTTCCGGGCCCGGAATTCCCAGGGCAACACCCTGACCGGTTCCCGACGCAACAAAATATCACGTTTCCGGTTCCCGGGAAATCCCCGAAAGGGAATTCCCGTTGACATTCCCACCGTCTTTTCCTAGAATTGCCTCACCCGGGAATTACGGTTCCCGGGTGGTGCCGCTTCCCGGGTCTGATTCAATGAAGACCCGCCCCGATGATCAACAGGCGAATTTCCGCCCGAACCGCAGGAGGAAATCTTGAAATACTCTCTCAAAGGAAAAATCATCGCCCTCGCGGTCTTCGCCGCGTTGCTTCCGGTCGTTGTCATGATCTATTTCACGGGCCGGATGCGAACCCATCTTACGGAGCAGACTAAAAAGGAGCTCGAGGAATTCGCCATGGGGAACGTGGAACAGGTTACCCGCGATGCCTACATCCTGTGCGAAACCCTCAACAGCCTGTTCGAAGACCGGGCGGAAAAAGCGCTCTCATACGGCATCTCGCTGATGAAGGAGAGAGGCGGCATCGAGATCAGCACGGATACCACCGATGCGATCAAATGGGAAGGGGTCAACCAGACGACCAAGGAGGTCACGGTCACGGAACTTCCGAAGCTTTTGATGGGAGGGAAATGGCTGGGCCGGAATTTCGATTTCCAGGTGTATTCGGAGATCGTCGATGACGTGACGAAGGTCCACGGTGGAGGCTGCACGATCTTCCAGAAGATGAACGATGAGGGGGACATGATCCGTGTGGTTTCCAACATCGCCACCGTCGATGGAAGGCGCGGAATCGGAACGATTGTCAGGGCCAAGCAGGCCGATGGGACACCCCATCCGATTATTTCCACGGTCCTGAAAGGGGATACCTACCAGGGTCTGATGTACGTGGTAAAGGAAACCCTCCTCGCCCGCGGCAAGCCCATCCGCGACCAGTCCAACCGGATCGTCGGGATGCTTTTTTTCGCCCAGAAACTCGAGTCGATGGGAGATTTGCGGAAGGCGTTCATGAACATCCAGGTGGGGCGAAGCGGTTATGTCTCCGTCGTAGGGGCCAAAGGTGAAAAGAGGGGGATCTACCTGGTCTCCCGGAGCGGGGCTGTCGACGGAATGAACTTCTGGGATTACAAGGACGATCAAGGGACTTTTTTCATCCGATCCCTGATCGGAAATGCCATGGAATCCGAGGGCAAGGAAAACCATTTCCGGTATTCCTGGAAGAACCCCGACGAGAACGAATCGAGGAAGAAGATCGGGGTCTCGAAGTATTTCAAACCCTGGGAGTGGGTGATCATTTCAGGAATGTACGAGGATGATTTCGTCCCCGTAAGGCAGCAGATCGACTCCATAATCAACCGCCAGTTCGGAATAATCCTCGTGGCAGGGCTTGCGGTCCTCCTGGCCGCAGTTGCCATGGCCTCATACATGGGAACGAGGATGACCAACCCGTTGAAATGCATCGTCACGCTTGCCGAAAAGATTTCGGAAGGCAACCTTGTCGAAGCGAAAAAGGACCTGAGCACGGTCACGTTCCAGGCCGCCGGATCCCAGGCACAAAAAGAGGACGAGATCGGCCACCTGTTCCTGACATTCCGGAAGATGGCCGCCAATCTCGATTCCCTGATCGGCCAGGTCCAGAAATCCGGGATTCAGGTCACCACATCGTCCACCGAGATCGCTTCCACCGCAAGACAGCTGGAAGCGACTGTCACCGAGCAGGCCGCTTCGACCAAGGAGGTCACCACCTCCAGCAAGGAGATCCTGACGGCGGCGGAAGCGCTTTCAGGAAGCATCTCCAAGGTCGGAAAGGCCGTAGCCGACACCGCAGCGAAAACGGAAACGGGAAGGTCCGCCCTCGGACGGATGGAAAACTCCCTCCGCCAGCTGATGAAGGCCACCGAATCTATTTCGTCCAAACTCGCGATCATCAACGACAAGACCGCGAAGATCTCGGGAGTGGTCACCACGATCAACAAGATTTCCGACCAGACGAATCTTCTTTCGCTCAACGCCGGAATCGAAGCGGAAAAAGCTGGAGAGTTCGGAAGGGGATTTTCCGTCGTTTCGCGCGAGATCAGCCGTCTCGCGGATCAGACTGCGTGGGCCACGCAGGACATCGAGACGATGGTCCACGAGATGCAGGATTCGGTTGCCGCGGGCGTCATGGAGATGGACAAATTCGCCGAGGGCGTCCGGAACGAGGTTAAGGAGGTCGGGATCATCGGCCAGGAACTCGGGGGAACCATCGAGCAGGTCCGCAGCCTGAGCCCCCAGTTCAACGCGGTCGAGAAGTCGGTCGAAGCCCAGTCCCTCAGCGCACAGCAGATCGTCGAAGCCATGAACCAGCTCGCCATAGCGGCTGAGCAGAACAAGGATGCCCTCTCGGATTTCAAGCAGGCCACCGAACACCTGAGAACGGTCGTTACGGAGATGAAGACCGAAGTCTCAAGGTTCAGGCTCGAGTAGGCCCATGTTCGATCTTCTCTGGCTGAAACGAAAGAGTATTGCGGTCCGGCTTTCGCTGCTGTTTCTCATCGGAGCGCTGTTCATCGGAGGAACGCTGTTCTTCCGGTTCAGCAACGACCACGAGCAGATCCAGCTCGGAAGCCTGGAGGACAAGGCCCAGATAATGTGTCTGACCGCAGCAGGGCCTTTGGAACGAAGTTTCAACAACTTCCACCGCATGGGGCGGGACCTCGCATTGCTGGTCCAGACCCTGAAACCGGATCTCCCGTCCCTTCGAAGGGTCGTGGGGGAATTCTTCAGGGGAAGCCGCAACCTCTCTGCGATTTCGATCATCTTCTTCCCCCTCGGGGAGACGGGGCCACAAAGGACAAGCCTGAAATGGACCAAGGGTTTCGGAGGGGCCAGCGGGCCTCCGCCAGAACCTGTTGCGATTACTCCCGGCGACCGATACCGAAACCCGCAGGAATGGGAAAACCCATGCTGGAAGGAATTCCCCGGGGAAGGGCAACGTGGAACGAAGTTCCGGTTCACGTTCCACGCACCGATTTTCGCCCAGGTCGACACAGGAAAGCGCGTCATCGGGGTGATCGCCATGGATTTCGCCCTGGAAGGCCTCCGGGAACACATCCGAAAGATCTCTTTCGCGAAGGAAGGGTTCCTCTTCCTCATATCCCCGTTGGGTCATTACCTTTACAATCCAAACACGGAAGCGATAACCGACGAGACCATCTTCGAGAATGCCCGGAAGATCGCCAACTCTCATCTTCAGACGGTCGCGAAGGACATGACCGAGGGCGGACGAGGGTTCACCCTCGTCGAGAATTTCCAGGATTCGGAGGATTACTACCTTTCGTATCTTCCCCTTTCGTCGGGGTGTTCCCTCGGGGTGGTTTTCCCGGCGAAGAAGTTCATGGCCCAGGTCAGGGGCGAAACCCGGATGCTTGCGACAATGGGGGGGATCGCCATTCTCCTTTTCCTTCTCCTCGTCTTCCTCCTTGCACGGTCGATCACCAGACCGCTCGACATGCTTACCAATGCTGCGGACGCATTCGCACGGGGAAAGCTTGGCGATGCCTGTCTCCTCTCCGAGCACGCCGCGAAGGAGGGCCTCGCCATCACCGATGCTGACGCCCTCGGGTCGGGAGAGAACCTACAGAATCATCTCGAGGAGAAGGCAAGAGGGGAGGGGGTCATCCCCGACAACGAGATTCTTCGCCTCTTCTGCGCATTCACCATCATGGGAAACAACCTGAAGGGTTTTCTTGCGAGGGTAATCGAAACCGAAAAGACCGTCTCCGATTTTCTCCAGAAGCTTGCGGGGGCGACAAACTCCCTCGAGGAGGCGGTCGCGGAGCAGATGGAATCGACCCTGAAGGTCAACCTCCACAGCAAGAACATCAAGGCGACAGCCGACGATCTGGCTTCTTCGATGGAGGAGCTTTCGCTCATGGCGGGAGATGCGGCAGAGATGGCCGCTCTCGGCGTCGAACACGTTGAGCGGATGAACAAGACGATGCAGGCGATCCTCTCCGCCAACCAGGGGATTTCCGAGAAGTTCCGGGTCATCCGGGTCAAGTCCGACAACGTCAGTCAGGTCATCACGACGATCACCAAGGTCGCCAACCGGATCAACCTGCTATCCCTCAACGCGGCAATGGAAGCCGAAAAGGCCGGAGAGCACGGGAAGGGGTTCAGCGTCGTCGCCAGCGAGATCCGCAAGCTGGCCGACCAGACGGCCGTTGCCGTCATCGATATCGAGGAAATCATCGGCGCGGTCCAGAAGTCGATTTCCGACGGAGAGAAGACGGTCAATTCTTTCGCGGTGGACCTCGATTCGAGTTCGGTCGTGATCGAGAAGGCCGGACGCAACCTCTCCTGTCTCATCGATTACACCCGGAACCTGGGGCCCCAATTCGAGGAGGCCAACCGGCGCATGAAAGCGCAATCCCAGTGCGGAGGCGAGATCAGCGAACAGATGGACCTCCTGTCCACCCAGGCCAAGATCCAGGACATGGCGATCCGGGAAAACCGCGATCTGATCCAGAACCTCAAGGAGTCCGCGAACCGCCTCCACACCGAAGTATCGCGGTTTTCGGTGGAGTAGGAAGTCAGGATGCTTCTCCTCCAGTTTTTCATCGAACATGACCGTTTCGCGTTCGATTCCGGGAAGGTCGTCGAGATAACCCCGGTGGTTCCGCTGCGTGCGGTTCCGAACGCCCCCCCCGGACTGGCAGGCCTGATGAACTTCCGGGGAGAGGTCCTCCCCGTGATCGACGTTTCCCAGGCACTGGTGGGCCGGAAAGCCAGGCTCCTGATGAGCACCCGGATCGTCCTCGCCCGCCTGTGGGAGAAAACCCCTCAAGAGCGGGTCGTAGGCCTTCTGGTGGAGAAGGCCACCGAGACGTTCTTCGCTTCCCGGGACCAGTTCCAATCCCCAAAACTCGACGTCCAGAAAGCTCCGTATCTCGGGGACGTCATGATCGATTCGAACGGGATGATCCAGCTTCTGGAGATCGAAAAGATGCTCCCCCGGGACCTCGCGACCACGATTTTCCCCAAGGGGGAAGAAAACGGACGATGAGCCTTCCCGAAATCTTCACCCTTCTCGCGAACCGGATCGGCCTCGATCCCGAATCCATCGGAATCGAGAGCCTCTCCGAAGTCGTCCGGGTGGAGATGGCCAAACTCTCTCTTGACGATCACAAGGCCTACTTCGCGGCGATAAAAAACTCCCGGGAGACCTTCTTCCACCTGGTCGAAGCGCTTCTGGTTCCCGAAACCTGGTTCTTCCGGGGCAGGGAAGCCTTCGAACTTCTTGGGAAAATCGCCCGCGAGGAATGGCTCACCGAACCCCGGAAGAAAACCTGGCCCGAAAAGCTCTGGAAGCGCAAGCGGATTCTTTCCGCCCCCTGTGCAACGGGTGAGGAGCCTTTTTCGATCGCAATCGCCCTTCTCGAAAGCGGGATCCCGGGAACCGATTTCCAGATCGACGCGATCGATCTGAGCTCGAACTTCCTCCGGGAGGCGAGAAAAGGGGTTTTCGGGAAACCCTCTTTCAGGGGAACGGAGTTCCCCCCGAACGGGTTGCTTTTCGAGCCCGCCGGGAACGGCGTGACGAAGGATCCGACAGGAGCTCCGAAGTTCAAGGTCAAGCAGTCGGTACTGGATTGCGTCAGGTTCGACTCCGGCAACCTCGCCGACCCCGCATTCCTTCTTGGAGAAGCGCCCTACGACATCATTTTCTGCCGGAATCTTCTGATCTACCTCCATGCCGATGCCCGAAAAACGCTGATCAAGAGCCTCACCCGTCTGCTTTCCCCGGATGGTTACCTTTTCACCGGTTATGCCGAGCTTCCCTTCTTCCAGGCATCGGGGTTCACATCAGTCAAAGCCGCGAAATGCTTCGCGTGCAGGAAAACCGCCCCCCAACCCGCCGCTTCGCTTCCCCCCCCGCCCCCGCCTCCCCCTGCAGCCTTCAGGCGGCCAAGGACAACCAGCCGGATGGCAGCCCTTTCGGCGAGGCTGCGGCGATCCGCCATAATCAAGTCCTCAGGGGCGACTGGCAAATCCGGAGATTTCGCCGGATCCCACGGATCCCACGGATCCGCCGGATCCGGGGGGCCCGCTCCCAAATCCGCCACCACGGGTATCAGATCGGTGGTCTCGAAGAGCGGTGTTTCCAGGGCTTCGGAACCCGACGAAACCCGGCTTTCTCCAATCGAACTGGCCAGGCGGTTGGCGGATCGGGGAGAATTGAACGAAGCGCTTACGATCTGCAGGAAATCCCTCCGGGACCAGGATACCTCCAGCGAGCTGTTCAGCCTGATGGGGCTCATTCACCAGGCCCTCGACCAGTTCGACAGGGCCGAAGAGTATTTCAACCGGGCGCTGTTCATGGACCCTCGTCTTTCGGAGCCGTTGATGAATCTCAGCCTCATCTACGAAAAGAAGGGAGACACGGCGAAGGCCGAGGTTTTCAGGGCAAGGGCGAGGCGGGCGGCGACCTCGGAAAACAAGGATTGAGCTGAAAAGAGGCGTGAATGGCTGATTTTTCCACGGAAAAGGGCAAGTGCTGGAAGACGATCCGGCTTCCCGGTTCTCCGACTTGCGAAAAACTTGCGATCTTCTCCCATTGCCGGAACTGCCCGGAATTCGTTGCGGCAGGCCGCAGCCTCCTCGACCGGGAGATCCCCGGGGGATTTCTCGAGGAATGGTCGGAAGAACTCGCCAGGCAGAAACCACCCGAAGCCGAGGATCTCGTTTCAGTGATCATCTTCCGCCTCCGCGAAGAGCTGCTTGCCCTCAAGACCGTCTTTTTCAAGGGGATCGCGGAACTGAGAATGATCCGCTCCCTCCCCTCCCGGACCGGCAAAAACCTTCTTGGACTCGTAAACATCGAGGGAAAGCTCACCCCCTGCGTGGCTGTCCACTCGATCATCGGGATAGATGAAGAAGGAAGGGAAAACGACCCTCCGCCAAAAAGGCCCCGTTTCGCCGTCATCGAAAAGGACGGGGCTTTCGTTTTCCCGGTCGATGAAGTGCTTGGAATCTTCAAGATCGCGAGTTCAGAATTGGTCGAGGTTCCCGCAACGCTGGCGAAAAGCCATACGACCTTCACCTCGTCCCTTTTCTATATCCAAGGCAAGAACGTCGGGCTCCTGGAGGAGGAAAAGTTCTTCCAGGCCCTGCAAAGGAGCCTGGTCTCTTGAGTCCCACCAACCCGCCCGACACGATCGACCCTTCGATGCTCGAGCTTTTCAAGGCCGAGTTGGAAACCCACTCCGCCGCGCTCGAGAACGGTCTGGTTGAACTCGAATCCGACCAGTCCCCGGCGAAAGCCGAGCCGATGATGCGCGCCGCGCATTCCCTCAAGGGGGCAGCCCGGATGCTCGACCTGCACCTGGCGGTTACCCTTGCCCATGCTATGGAGGACGTGCTTTCGGCCGTCCAGCACGGGAAAATGACTCTCGTCCCCGACCAGATCGACCTTCTCCTGAAGGCCAACGACATCTTCGTCAACCTCTCGAAAGCCGCTCCCAGGAAGATTCCCGCCGGCCTTCAAGAGGCGGAGCCTGCGATCCGGGAGATGGAAGGAAAGCTGAAGGCGGCATTGGCGGGAGGAAGCGCCCCAGTCGGTAGCCGGGGCGCGCCTCAGCCGGGGGCGCCTCAGCCGGGGGCGCCTCAGCCGGGGGCACCTCAGCCGGGTGCGTCGCTGCCTGAAACCCCAAGGGACCCACCGCCCCGAACTGCCCAAGCGGCCCCAACGCCGAAGCCCCCGCAGCCGGAGCCCGAGTATGACCTTTCGATGCTCGAGCTGTTCAAGGCCGAGCTGGAGGCCCACGCTTCGACACTCGAAAACGGTCTTGTGGAGCTTGAATCCGACCAGTCCCCGGCGAAAGCCGAGCCGATGATGCGCGCCGCGCATTCCCTCAAGGGGGCAGCCCGGATGCTCGACCTGCACCTGGCGGTTACCCTTGCCCATGCTATGGAGGACGTGCTTTCGGCCGTCCAGCACGGGAAAATGACTCTCGTCCCCGACCAGATCGACCTTCTCCTGAAGGCCAACGACATCTTCGTCAACCTCTCGAAAGCCGCCCCCAAGAACATCCCCGCCGGGCTCCGCGATGCGGAACGCGCCATCCACGAGCTGGAGGGCTGTCTCAAGGCGGTGATGCAGGGTGGGGTGCCGGGGGCGCCTCAGCCGGGGGCGCCCAAGCTCGCCACGGCCGCTCCGTCTTCGGCCAAACCCCCTTCTCCTCCCGCGCCGGCAATTCCCATGCCTCCAAAACCCGCGCAGGTTTTCGACCTTTCGATGCTCGAGCTGTTCAAGGCAGAGTTGGAGACGCACGCATCTGCGCTTGAAAATGGCCTTGTAGAGCTCGAATCCGACCAGTCTCCGGCCAAGGCCGAGCCGATGATGCGGGCGGCCCATTCGGTCAAAGGCGCGGCACGCATGCTTGGCCTCGATCTCGCGGTCACGCTCGCCCACGCGATGGAGGACCTTCTCTCGGCGGTCCAGCATGGGAAACTTGTCCTCGACTCCGGCCAGATCGACCTGCTTCTCAAGGCAAACGACCTCTTCGTCGGACTTTCGAAGAAAGCACCGGTCAGCATTCCGACCCACCTGGAGTCGAACGCCTCCGCCATCCTGGAAATGGAGGGGAAACTCAAATCGGCCATGCAGGGCGGGTCCACCGCCTCTCCGGAAAAAGCCCCTCCAGCCCAAGCCCCCGTCCCCTCCCCTGCGGCACCTGCCCCCCCGCCGGTTCCAAAAACGCCCCAGCCCGAGCCCGAGTATGACCTTTCGATGCTCGAACTGTTCAAAGCCGAGCTCGAAACCCACGCATCCTCCCTCGAGAACGGCCTCGTGGGGCTGGAGACCGACCAGTCACCCTCGAAAGCGGAACCGATGATGCGCGCAGCCCATTCGGTTAAGGGTGCCGCCCGCATGCTCGGCCTGGACCTCGCGGTCACCCTCGCACATGCGATGGAGGATCTCCTTTCCGCGGTCCAGCATGGGAAGCTCACCCTTTCCGCGGACCAGGTCGATCTCCTACTGAAATCGAACGACATCCTGGTCAACCTTTCGAAAGCCTCTCCCAGGAATATCCCCGGCCAACTCCGCGAGGCCGAGGCCCCAATCCTCGAGATGCAGGGGAAACTCCGAGCCGTGATGGATGGGAAGCCGATCCCCACCGGAATCCCCGCTCCCGCCGCTCCCCCCCCCCTAGCCCCAGCGCCCCTCGCGCCCGCGCCCGTCGCGCCGGCGACGGCCTCACCTCCCGCGAGCCCGACTCCGGCCGCGCAGCCCCCCTCCCCTGCCCCATCCGCGCCTTCCCAGGCGGGACGTCCCAAGCCCAGGCCGGGCAAAGGCGAAGCCGGGGAATCGGAGTTCGTCCGGATCCAGGCCGAAAAACTCAGCCACCTCATCGGCCTCGCCGGGGAATGCCTCATCCAGGCAAAGTCCGCCAAGGAGTTCGGGGGCCCCCTCCAGGCGCTGAAAGTCGAACTCCGGAACCTCGGATCCGACCTGGACAAGTGCCTCGATACCGTCAAGGCCGGCGGAAGTATGGAGAAGCTCCTCCTCGAGATCGCCAGCCTCCAGAAATGCCAGAATCGTGTCGCCGAGATGCTGGCGAAACAGACCGGGAGGGTGGACCATCTTTCCACCCGGCTCGAATCCATCTCCGACCGGCTCTATCACGAAGTCATCACCGTCCGGATGAGGCCCTTCGGGGAAGGGGTCCGCGGATTCCCCAGGATGATCCGCGACTTGGCAAAGGAGTTGGGAAAGAAGGTCGATTTCCAGATCTTCGGAACCACCACCCTGGTGGACAGCAACATCCTCGAAAAACTCGACGCTCCGCTCACCCACGTCCTTCGGAACGCGGTCGACCACGGGCTGGAAACTCCCGACATACGGATCGCTGCAGGAAAGCCGCCGGAGGGCAAGATCATCCTCGACGCGCATCACCGGTCCGGGATGCTCGAGATAACGATCACCGATGACGGAAAGGGCGTGGACGTCGAGTTCCTGCGGAGGAAGATCCTCGAGAAGGGGCTGACGACCCCGGAGATGGCCGCGAGCATGACCAACGACGAGCTGCTCGAATTCCTCTTCCTGCCCGGCTTCTCCACCGCGAAGGTCGTCACCCAGGTTTCCGGGCGCGGAGTCGGACTGGACATCTTCATGACGATGATCCAGGAAACCGGGGGCTCGAAAACGATCGAAACGGTTTTCGGAAAGGGAACCACTTTCCGCTTCCAGCTTCCCCTCACTCTCTCGGTACGCCCCGTCCTCCTTGTGGACGTCGCCTCGGAACCCTTCGCGTTCCCCCTTTTCCGGATCGAACGACTGCTCGAGGTTCCGGCGGCGGAAATCAGGGTCGTGGAAGACAAGCAGTTCGTGACGTTCCGGGAGGAGCAGATCGGCCTGATCAGCGCCCGTCAGCTTTTCGGGCTTCCCCAGCCGGAGACGCCTCCCGAGAAGCTCCGGATAATCGTCGCCGGAGACGGGGTCCGGAAGTACGGGATCGCGGTCGACCGGTTCATCGCCGAGCGTGATCTGGTGGTGAACCCCCTCGACCCGAGGTTCGGGAAGATCGCCAACATCACCACCACCGGGATCCTGGAAGACGGAAGCCCTGTGCTCGTGATCGACGTAGGGGATCTCCTCGTCTCGATCGCCAAGCTTCTCGACACCCAGAAGCTCGCCAAGGTCCTGGGCCGGGCCAGGGAAGTCGAGGGGAAGAAGAAACGCATCCTCGTGGTGGACGATTCGCTCACCGTCAGGGAGGTCGAGCGGAGACTCCTTGACAACCGCGGATATGACGTCACGGTCGCCGTCGACGGGGTTGACGGCTGGAACACCGTCAGGACGGCGGGGCCCTTCGATCTCGTCGTCTCGGATATCGACATGCCCAGGATGAACGGGATCGAGTTCGTGACGCTCGTGAAAAAGGATCCGAAACTTCGCGAGATCCCGGTGATCATCGTCTCCTACAAGGACCGTGAAGAGGACCGGGTCAAGGGAATGAACGCCGGCGCGAACTACTACCTCACCAAGAGCAGTTTCAAGGACCAGACCTTCATGAACGCCGTCCGGGATCTGATTGGAGATCCATGAGCATGCGAATCGCGATCGTGAACGCGTCGTCGGCATCCGTCAAGACCCTCCGGAAGATTTTGGAGGAAGGGGGCCATCGGGTCGCATGGGTGGTCACGGACGGAGAAGCCGCCGTCAAGAGGACGCGAAGCGACCCCCCGGACCTGGTTCTTCTCGACCCGACCCTCTCGAAGTCAGGCACATCGGAGGTGATCGCGTCGCTTGTCAAGGACAAGGCCACCGCCGTGCTGGTGGTAACCTCCGATGTCACACGGTCCTCCGGAAAGGTCTTCGAGGCTCTCGGCGCAGGAGCCCTGGATGCCGTCTGCACTCCCGTCGAGGGACCGGGGGGCGCGATCCAGGGCGGCAAGGAACTCCTCGACAAGATTACCCGGGTCGGGCGCCTTCTTTCCCCTGGCCAGGAAAAGAGGGTCCGGATCACCCGTATCCTCCCGGCAATCTCCGAACCCAATCCCCCGCTCATCGCTATCGGCTCGTCGACGGGCGGTCCCCAGGCCCTCGCCAGGATCCTGGAAACGCTTCCCCCCAACAAGGGGCTCCGGATAGTGATAGCCCAACACCTCGACCAGAAATTCTCCCACGGACTCGCGGAGTGGCTTCAGGAAAAATGTCTGCTCAGAGTGGCCCTGGCGAAGGAGGGGGGGGAGTTCGAACCAAACACCGTTTATCTTGCCGAAACCGACGACCATCTCGTGATCGGTCCCGACCAGAGAATTCATTATTCCCCGGAACCGAAGGAAATCCCCTACCGTCCGTCGGTGGACGTACTGTTCCTCAGCCTCGAACGCCATTGGAACAAGAAAGGGATCGCGATCCTCCTCACGGGCATGGGAAGGGACGGCGCGGACGGGCTTCTTTCCCTGAAGAATTCCGGCTGGCACACCATCGTCCAGGACCAGAAGACCTCGGTGGTTTACGGGATGCCGAAAGCGGCCTTCGAACTGGGGGCGGCACACCAGATCCTTCCCATCCAACTCATCGGGGATGCTATAATGCAGGAAATCCAGAAACGGGGAACATTCAAATGAGCGAAATCACGGCTGCCGAAAACGCGAAGGATCTGAAGCACTATGACATCAAGGTTCTCCTGATCGACGACCAGCCCATTGTGGCGGAAACCGTCCGGCGAATGCTCGCCTCGGAGAAGGACATCATCTTCACCTACTGCCAGGATCCGACCAAGGCGATCCAGGTGGCGGTGGACCTTTCCCCCACCCTCATCCTCCAGGACCTGGTGATGCCCGATATCGACGGGATGACGCTGGTGAAGTTCATCCGGGCGCACCCCAAGCTGAAGGACGTTCCTCTCATCGTTCTCTCGAGCAAGGAGGAACCCATCACCAAGGCGGAAGCCTTCACCAAGGGGGCCAACGACTACATGGTCAAGCTCCCGGACAAGCTGGAAGTCATCGCCCGCATCAGGTACCATTCGAAGGGCTACATCAACCTCCTGGAACGGAACGATGCCTACAACAAGCTCGCGGCCGAACTGAAGGATGCAGCGAACTACGTCCAGGAGCTCTTCCCCGCCCGGATCAAGGAAGGCCCGATCACGACCGAGTGGTTCTTCGCGCCATCATCGGAGCTGGGTGGCGATTCGTTCGGATACCATTACGTCGACGACGACAACTTCGCATTCTATCTTCTCGACGTCAGCGGCCATGGGGTCGGGGCCGCGCTGCTTGCCGTTTCCGCAGCGAGCACGATTTCCTCCATGTCCACGCCGAATACCGATTTTCGCTGCCCCGACCAGGTCCTCGCCGGGGTCAACAAGGCTTTCCCCTCCGAAAGGACGGCAGGGCTGTTCTTCACACTTTTTTACGGAGTGTACAACAAGAAAACCGGGGAGCTTCATTACACCTCCGCCGGACACCACGAGGCATTCCTGGTCCCCAAGACCGGCGATCCCGTCCTCCTCTGGAACAAGAACATCGCCATCGGATACGTCCCCGACTTTCCGTTCAAGATGAGCACGCACAAGGTCGATGGCCCGGCGAAGATATACCTTTTCTCCGACGGGGCTTTCGAGATCTCGCGCCCCGACGGCACGATGTGGGACGACAAGGGCCTCCACAAGTACCTGATCGAGAATTGCGACGGCAAGGACTCCGAGATCAAGAACCTGCATCCGTTCCTCCAGGAGATGCACGGCCAACCGATCCTCGACGACGATTTCTCGATCCTGAAGATCTCCTTCGGCTGACCCTGAATCCCAAACCGCCGAACCTGAAAAGGGAAGGCCACCGAGACACCGAGGCACCGAGGCCCGTTCAGAAAGGTTCCTGCGATTCCGGTTTTCGCTTCGTCTGGGACGGAGTTGGTTGGAAGATACCCCAAAAGCGACGGGTGTTATTAGGCCTGTCTGGGCAGCGCATCGTCCGGCCTTCAGCGGGCTGCCAGTTTCGCCACGAGCGGCTCCCTCTGGTCGCGGGGCGGAATACTCGATTCCAAAAGACGTACCAGGGGGCGAAACTCCGCCGGGAGGTTCAGGGAAAGCCATTCCACCGCCAGCGGGAATCCTTCCCGCAAATCCGCCGCGAATGCCCGTGAGAGGACACCGAACATCCGGGGCTCAAGGCAGCCGGCACCGAGGAGCCCGAGAACCGCAACCCGGATCTCGGTGCGGTCCGGAACATCCGGAGTGATGGCGGATCTCAATCTGGAAACCGCTTCGTTCCATTCGGGAGGTCGTCCAGGTTGATCACCGTTTTCGAAAAGTTCGACCAGCCGTCGGGTAACGGTGGAGCGGTACAACCTGTCGATTAGGAACACGAGCCAGACCCAGACCAGAACCGTTGCAATCAGGGGCTGGAAGAGCCCCGTGCGCGAGAATCCGAGGTTGTTGGTGAAAACCCAGATCAGCCCCGCCGCAGCACCCTTGGCGATCCGGTGGAAGAACACGTCGACGAAAGCCTTGGCCCTGTACTTGGTGGATTCGGGTGTGGGAAGGTAGAGCATCTCCTTGGTGACCTGGTTCATCCCGAACTTCATTGCACCATCGTAGATCTTGGCAAGGTTGGCCATGGCGAGTGTTGGCGAGGAGACGAAAAGGATTCCCATCATGAGGTCCCCGATCGGCAGGACGAGAAGCCCACCCAGCAATCCCAGATTCCTCACGAGAAAACCGGTGAGCAGAACCTGGGAGAGGAACTGGAAGATGGTCATCTGGGTGTCGCGGAATCCCATGAAGCTGGACCGTTCGTCCGTGTCCTTGATGCATTCCTCGACCGTGAGGTTGAACTGGGTCTCGACGATCAGGGATCCGAAGAGGAAGGCCCCAAGGAGGCCGACCATCGCCTGAAGATACCGGCTTCCCGCGATGAGACGGAGTCCCTCGAGCCCTCCGGCTGATTTCGGGGTCTCCGCTCTCGGGGCTGAAGGGCCGCTGGAATCGGGGCTGGACATGAATCGTCGTTCGATGAAGAATGCCAGGAGGACCGTAAGGGCGATCGGAAGAACCGCCACCAGCGGAAGATTGGCCGTACCGACCAGGGGGTGGAGGGACAGGCTCCCCGCGATAACTCCGCCCACGATTCCGCCAAGGGCCCCGCCGCCACCAATGACTCCGTAGAGGCGTTTTCCCTCCGCCGGAGTGAAGATGTCATGGCAGAAGGACCAGAAGAGGGTTACCCCGAGAACCGAGTACAGGTCGGCGAAAACGAAAAAGGAGAGGGCGAGGGCCATCGCGGGAAAACCGGTCAGGCCGATCCGGAAACCCACCCAGATGAGCACGAGAAGTGCGATGCAGATCCCCGAGACGACGGCAACGAGGCGTGCACGCTTCAACCTCCCCGCGAGGAAGTCGAACCCGATTACTGCGAGCCCGATGATCAGTGCGGTGGTGAAGTTCCCCAGGGTAAGGTTCTTCCCGCCGACCGCCTGCATCATCAACGCCCTGGTGGCGGGCTTGATGATGTAGTAGGTGGTGATGACCAGGGCGAAGTAGAAGGAGGTGGCAAAGGTCTTTCCCCCGTCACCCGGCTGGACCGGAACCAGGGGAAACAGGATCCGGTCGAGGAATCCGATCGAGCCGGGCCCGGGTGACCTACGATCCTTTTCGTGCAGACGCAGACCTCCAGGGTCCGGCTTCGGGCCGTGATCCCCGAACCGGTCAGAACCTCATGAAGAACTCGGTTCGGACATCCTTCAATGTCCGGCCGTATTTCGAGGTCGCCGAGATCGCCCTCAATTCGAGATGGCTCTTGGGGCAGATCTGGTAAAGCAGCCGCGCCGTGAGCACCTTGACCGCCCGGTAGTTGTAGCAGGAGCGGGAGGGGATCAGATAGTCATGAACCAGCCTGAAACTCAGGAAGGGTCGGAAGTAATACTGCCCGTTGAGCTGGAAATCCCGGAAACCGTGGATCTCGTTGAGGAAGAACCCCGCGGGCCTGGAGTCTCCCGTCCGGTTGATGGATGTTGCGGCGGGAGCGGCTTCGGTCTGGTTGGGTGGCAACAATCCCTCGTAGAGCCCGGTCCTGGGATTGTCCGCCCCCAGTGACAAGGCCACGAGGACGTCTTCGAGGGGGTGGTAGGGAACTCCGCGGTTCTGCATGACGTTGACGACGTTGACCGCGCGGAAGTGGTCCATATACTGCGCCCAAACGGTTCCGATGCTGAACTTCTTTTCCTTCTCGTATTTCAGGCCGAGCACCATCGCCTTGTTGTCGGTGTTTCCCCGGAGGTACTCCTGGCTTTTCGGAGTGTTGCCCGAATCGAGCGTGTTGTGGTAGCCCGCGAATGTCCCCAGGTAGGAGACCTCCCGATTGAGCTTCCCCTTTGCGTCGATGCTGAACCAGGACTCGGAGGTGTTTGCGGGGCCGAATTTGTCCCCGGTCTTTTCCTCGTTGGTCATCCCGAACAGTCCGAGGGAGTGGCTCGCATTGAACTGGTATTCGAAGTTCAGGACCGTAGCATCGAGGCCATGCGTTTTTCCTGTGGAGGGGTCGATCGATTCGTTGACGTAAAGCGCCCGGCCGCTCAACTTCGGATGGAACTGGTAGGTATACGAGATCCCGTCGCAGAAGTTCATCAGGACGACCCCGTTTCCGAGGTAGACATACTGCCGGCCTACGCGCCAATCGCCCTTGAACATGTTTCCCTTGTCCAGGGTGAGGATGTCGATCATGAAGTTGGTGTTGCTGTCGCTGTTTCGCCGCGTCGGCTGGACCATCATCAACCGGTAGGTCCCATAGGCTTTCTCGGCAACGGGAATCAACCCCGCCAGACGGAGGATCTTGTAATCGGAGTTGGAGCTTCCCTTTCCACCCTTATTGTCGGCGACCCGGGAGTTCTGGAAATTGAAGGTCAGGTCTCCCGAGAAGGTGATGGGGTTCTTGACGCTCTCGAAAGCCTTTGCCTGGCGACGCTCTAGAATCATGTCCTTTTCCTGGACATCCTTCTTCTGCTGTTCATCTTTCTGCTTGGCATTCTTCAGAACGGCCACTTCGTCCGAGAGTCGCTTCAATTCGGCTTTCATTGATTCGATCTCGGTTCCCCCCATCTGCGGGTCCTGGGTCACCACGGGGGCGGGGGAAGTCACCGGACCGGCTCCAGTCTTGGAATCCCCGGGGGCCTTTTCCTGGATAGTCTGTCCGGAAGGAAGACAGGATTCGTCCCCCGCGGCGGCTTTCGAATCCAAGTCGAGCGCGGCTTTCGTGGCAACCATCGGAACACTTTTCCGGAAATCGCCCGAACCCCTTATCGCCTGGAAGATGGTTCCGACCTTTTCCCCGAGCGACGTTCTCGATTGAGCACCAATCGCGGCCGATTGGACCAGGACGAGGATCCCGACCAAAAGAAGCGGGATTTTACCCGAGGAAAGAGGAAGTTTCATCTGCCAAGCCCCCATCAATGAAGATTTGCGTCCCTATTATCGGCAGGATGCAGGATTTTCTTTGCGATAAGGGGGGGCGGAATGAAAACTTGAGCCTTCAAGGCACAGGTTGGGGTAGGGACTCGGGCCTGGGGTCAGGGTCTTTCCAGCCGGGGGATCCGGTGGTCGGAGGGGGCAACGAGATCGAACTCCTGGAGTATGCGATCAACAGCGCTTCTGAACGATTGGTTGAGCTCGGTTTCGGATTCGGAGAGCTTTTCCAGAGAGCGATCCGAACCGGGAAGGTCCGAGACGATCGTAAGGCATCGGACTTCGACGGGGGATTTCCCAACTGAATTCAACCAAACGGGAAGGAACCCCAGCTCGACGTCGACGACTCCGACCCCGGCTCGGCGGAAGGATTCGATCCTCGAGGAAGTTTCCTCAAGAGGTGACCACACGGAAAAAAACCGGTGAAACCGGATAGGCCGTTCCGCCTCCTGGGATCGCAAGCGGGCCGGAGCCCATCGGAAAGAAACCGGAACAAAGCGGCCTTCCAGGCATTTCGAAGAGACTTCCCGGGGAGCGACCAGGTCTCCGATTGCCAGTTCTGGGTCAAGAGCTCCACCACTTCCGAATAGAACGAACCTTCTGACCCCTTTTTCCCGATATAGGACGTCCATTAGTGCGGGAAGCTGATCGCCGTAGACGTTTCGGGTGAGGAGCACGGTGAAAGGATCACCACGGGAGTTTTGGAAAAAAAGGAAACTGAAGGGGAGATCCCAGCCCTCGAAATGGCGCCGCGGCCACTGGGGCAATGTTTGGGGACGACGCATCTCGGGCTTGAATCGTGCCATCCCTGCCGCGATCCGCCCATCAAGGACCGACCAATGGCTGGGATACCTCTTCCAGGCGGCAAGGCGAAGGTTCATCTGCTGTTGCACCTTCCAGTGATATCCGATGATCGCAAGATCCGAGACCCCTGGGGGAACCCGTTCCAATGCGCTCCGAAAGACTTCCCGGAGGAAGTCGGCTTCCTTCACCCCCGCGGGAAAATCCACGACCGTGAAATCGTCCGGAGGGCGGCGGGCACACCGAAGCGCAACGGAGATCATCGCTTCCGTGTGGAGAAGCCGGGAGCGGCCATAGATGTCGCCGATGAAGGCCCGCCATTCCCCTGAGCGGTCTTTCCCAAGCACGATACCGAGAGTTATGTAGTCCCGGGAACGGGTTACCTCGATTGCCTTCCTGATGCCATGGTGGAGCAGTAAATCCCCCACCCTGCTCCTGAGACCCTTAACAAGTTGGATTCGCACCTCGTGATGACCCAGGATCATCATTCCCAAAGGTGTCAGGCGTTGTCGAACATAGGCTTGAAGGTCCCCCAGTGTGTGCCTTTCTCCAGGATCGATCGAGCATGCATGGGAATCAGGGGAAACCTCGGGAAAACCTCCACCCGGGTTTCCCACTGCAGGAATCGGGAAACAACGTATCATCCCAGCCCCCGAAGAGAAGGACCCGATGTCGTTGTCGGGATCGAGGGCGAGCAACGCATCCAGCCACCCAGGCGAGGAGGCGATTCCATACATCCCGTTCAGCACGACATGCCGAAAAACGGCGGGGGAAAGGTTCTCTTTCAAAAAGACCCAGTTCCCGGCCTTTGCGGCTTTCCGGACGGCGGTCGAGGACAACTCCTTTTCCCCCTCGGGAAGGATTGTCAGAATGCCCTTTTGCTGGAGCGGTCCGACGATCCTGGGATCCAGGGGAGGCTCTCCTGCACGAGGTTTGACCGCGATCACCCATTTCTCCCCGGGTTTGGGAAGGTCATTTTTTTCGAGAATCTTCCAAAAGGAATCGGATCCCAGGATCTGGAAAACGGTTGCCCCGGGATGCCGGGTCGAAGCGGCATCAAGAAGTCTCCGGGGAGCGTCGCCCGGTGGCCCCCCGGCATCCGCCGCTTCGATCGCCTCCTGGGGAAGAAGCTCGAGGCGGGAATCTCCCAGTTCTCGAAGGGCGTCCGCAATGGCGGGATGCCGTTCCGCCAGGGGAGACATTCCTGGCTTCCGCTTGTTGGAAGCGTTGGGGACGATGAGAACCTTGTCGAGCCCCAGGTGGGTCGCGGCTTCCCGGGCCAGATTGAGATGACCATCGTGAAGCGGGTCGAATGTCCCTGCGTAGATCCCTATCTTGGCAACTTCTTTCCCGAAAGCGGGAAGGATGACCAGAAGAAGGGAAACCAGCCAGAGGGAAAGGGTTGAACGCTTCATGGCAAGCACTCCTTATTCATTGTCAATGGTATCGCCCGCGTTGAAAAAAGCAAACCTCCCGGGAAACTTTTCCGCACACTGAAGGGATAAAATTTGGCACCGGAACGGCAAAAGCGCCTTTGGGTCCAAACTAGATGGAAGGGAGTGAATTTTTTCGCAATTAATTGAAAGAAGAGTCTTGCCTTTTGCCCGGCAGTTGGGGTACCTTCAATTGGCGCAAGGTACGCATTTTACAAAACCGGTTTTCGGCGGTTTCATCTTCGCCCAATCAGGAGGAAGAATGTATTGTTTTCATGACAAGATCAAGAAGGAGAACATCGGCGGAGGCGTCATTTTCCAGCATCTCGGAACGGGAACCCACCTGACGGTTTTTCATTGGAACATGGCCGACGGATCCGAGGTCAAGCTCCACCAGCACCCCTCCGAACAGTTCGGATACTGCATCAAGGGTGGTTTCAGCATGACCATCGGCGGCGAGAAGGCTGAATTGAGGGCAGGCGACGCCTATATGATCCCGCCAAACGTTCCGCACGCTTTCACCGCGGTCGGCGAGACTGAGGCGATCGACGTCTTCCACCCCACGCGACCCGAGAGCGATTTCCCCAATAAGAAAAAGGCATAGATTCGATCTGATCAAGACCCGAAAGGGTTTTGCGGAAAACAAAACAAGGAGTTACAAATGGCAGGCAAGAAGGTAATCATCCTCGCGACCAACTACGGCACCTGGGGCGAAGAGCTCCAAGCCCCCTGGGACATCATCAAGAAGGCTGGCCACAAGGTCACCCTCGCCACTCCCCGCGGGCTGAAACCCCTTCCCCTCAAGGTGAGCTGCGACCCCGAGTTTTTCGATCCGATCATCAAGGTCCACACCAATCCGCCCGACGTCTGCAAGCGCATCAAGGAACTCACCGACGGCGACGAGTGGGCCAAACCCCTGAAATACAAGGATGTCAAGATGGCGGATTATGATGCCATCGTCCTCACCGGCGGCCTGGGAGCCATGATCGACATGTGCAACAACTACAACGTTCACAAGCTCATCATGGAAGCCTACAACACCAACAAGCTGATCGGGGCACTTTGCTATTCCGTCACCACCCTGGTTTACTGCCGCAATTGCCTCAATGAGGGCAAATCCATCATCTGGGGAAAGAAGATCGCCGCCCATCCCGACAAATGGGATTTCTACGGCCCCGATTTCGATTTCACCTATGACCTGTACGGCGAATCGGGAGACAACAAGATGACCAATGTCCACACCCCCGGTTTCCTGTGGCCGTTGGAACCCCTCGTCCGCGATGCGGTCGGCCCCGAGGGAAAATGCGTCGCCAACATCTGGGCGAACCGCGACCATCCCACCGTGGTATACGATTGGCCCTTCGTGACCGGAACTTCCGTCGAATCCTCGATTGCCTACGGCAACAAGATCGTCGAAGTGCTCGCGACCCTCAAGTGATTCATTGAACCGGAGCGCCCTCCCGGTTTCGGGGGGGCGCCGTAAATCCGCAACTACCGAAATGGAGGGGACCTGTGCCTTGTATCACCATACAGAGTCTTGAACTTACAGAGGATCAAAAAGTCTTTCTAGCTGAAAATTTCATCCGGCTCTTTTCCCAGACCACGAATGTCCCTGAAGACCGGATCTACATGTTCTTCGACGGCTATCCCCTCGATTGCGCCGCGAAGGGTGGCAAGCTGTTTTCGAAGAATCCGCCGCAATTCGCCAAGGGGAATTTCAGCCCCAAGGATGGAAAGTGAGCGGAGCGATGGATGTTAATGAGAGTATCGTAAAGAACCTGGAACTCCTGGGTGTCACCCACGTCTTCGGAGGTTCGGGACAGGTAAACGGAAGCATGCTTCTCGCCCTCGAGAAGTCCGAGAAGGTCAAGACCGTTATAGTCAAGAACGAGCAGGGAGCTTCGTTCATGGCCTGCGGCTACGCGATGTTCTCCGACCGTCTTGGGGTTTGTTTTGCAACCGGCGGCCCCGGAGCATTCAACCTTTTTTCGGGAATGGCGGTCGCGCTGTCGGATTCGCTCCCCGTGCTCGCCATCACAGGGTACACCTCGAAATCCCAGCGCGGAAAGGGAGCACTGAACGAGTCCACCGGCGGAATCCACCGGACCCCTGATTCCCATGCCATGTTCGGGGCGACGACGAAGAAATCCTTCATCATCGAGCATCCCGACCAGACCTGCGACATCCTCGAGGAAGCTGTGAATCTGGCTTTCGAGGGACGGCCCGGGCCGGTTCACATCCACATCCCCAAGGATATCACGATCGCCAAGGTCTCCAACTTCCGGGAGATCTCGATCCACAAGAAGCCCGTCCTTCCCGACCGTTTCAAGCTCGCCGAGATCGCCCAGACGCTCGCCGCCGCGATCGAGAAGAAAGAGCCGATACTTGCCATACTGGGGTACGGCTGCATCCGGAGCCACGCCGAGAAGGACCTGCTGCAGTTCGTCGAGAAGTACCAGATCCCGTTCGTGTCCACCATGGACTCCAAGGGCATCCTTCCCGAAAATCATCCCCTCGCCCTCGGGGTTTACGGAACCTCCGGAGACCCGGGCGCGAAGAAGTATTTCGCGAAAGCGAAGGTGGTCCTGGCGATCGGAAATTCCTTCGCGCAGAATGCCACGTTCGCCTTCAAACCTGACCTCTACGTCGACAAGACTCTCATCCACGTCAACATCGACAGGGAAGAGATCGACAAGGTCTACCCGGCGCAGATCGGCCTGGTCAGCGATGCCAAGCCCGCGATCATGGGCATCGGGGAAGAGCTATCCAAGCGTGTCAAATCTGTCGAGAAGGTCAAGCTCGAGAAAGAGTTTCACACCGACAAACCGGTGACGAACCCCGGCAAGAAGATCCATCCCGCCGAGATGGTCAAGATCATGTCGAAGAACCTTCCCGAGAACGCCATCGTGCTCGGTGACGCCGGTTCGAACATGCTCTGGCTCAACTGCTACCTGCAGCTGAACCAGAACCAGCGGTACCAGAACCCGGGAAGCTTCGGCCCGATGGCGAGCCACGTTAACGCCGCGATCGGCATCAAGGCCGCCAACCCCGACAAGGTCGTCGTGGCGGGGTGCGGCGACGGTGACTACCTCATGGCCGGGTTCGAACTTCTGACCGCGGTCGAGAACAACATCCCGGTCACCTGGGTGATCTTCAACAACGGTGAATTCAACGTGATCAAGAAGTTCCTGATCGACATGTTCGGGCGGCACGCCTACATGAAATTCAAGAACCCGGATTACGTGATGTACGCCAAGGCTTGCGGAGCCGATGGGTACCGGGTCGAGAAACTCGAGGATTTCGAGGGCGTCTTCAAGAAGGCGGTCGCTTCCAACAAGCCCTGCCTGATCGACGTGGTCCACGAATCCGAGGTCTATCCCCCGTTCGAACTTGGAAGGGTCTAGGAACTTGGGAAAGGACCTATCGATCTTCCCGAGGGGAGATCAACACAAAGACACCGAGATCACCAAGGGCACGGAGGGGGAATTCCCGGATTTCTTCCTTTGTGCGCTTCGTGGCTTTGTGACTTTGTGGTGAGCCCAAAAGGAGGCGTTTGAAAAAGCAGTGAAGAAGTTGGTAATCCCCGGGTTTCCCCAGATCCCCTTTCGCAACCGCTTCATTTCCGGCTCGGAAGGCCTCAACGAGGCGATCGATCTTCCCGACTGCGGCGGGCAGGTTTTTCTCCTGAAGTTCAACCCGGGAGACAAACGCCCCAACCACACGCACGACGAGATCCGGCTCACCTTCGTCCGGTCCGGGAAGATGAGGCTCGTGGTCGAAGATAAGCCCCAGGAAATGGTTCCCGGGGATTTCTTCGCTTCCTACCCGAAGGTTCCCCATAGTCTGGAAGTCCTGGGCGACCAGCCCCTTCACCTCATAGAAGTCGTCATTCCCAACCCTTGTCAGAAAAATCAGTAGAAAAAAATAACAGGAGAAGAACATCAGATGGTTACCAAGGTTGTCCGTTCATTGTTCGTTTTTGCAGCAGTCCTTTCGATCATCGTCGCACTTTCCGGCTGCAACGCTTTCGGCCCGTTCCACGATGACAACGACGAAGTGGTCTATGCTCCGGCCCCTGCCCCTGCATACATCTACGTCGCCAGTTTCTGCCGCGTGGCAAATCCTGCCGATATCGACAAGGTCAAGAAGCTCATCCTGGACTTCCTCCCCGGCTCACAGGCCGAGG
The DNA here is from genome assembly GCA_964428355.1 of uncultured bacterium. Classification (GTDB taxonomy): domain Bacteria; phylum Muiribacteriota; class Ozemobacteria; order Ozemobacterales; family Ozemobacteraceae; genus CAYRYU01. The sequence continues at coordinate 44,335 of CAYRYU010000014.1, read as the reverse complement.
CGGGATGCGCCGGCTACGAGTTGTTCCAGAGCGAGGCGATCTACGACCCCGCCACCACGACCCTGAATGCCACGTCCTGTTACTTCCTGATCAAGGAAGTCTGGAAGAGCAGGGAAGCGATCGGTTTCCATATGGCGACCTCCACCAACCCCGCGTTCCAAATCTTCATGGACAACGTCAAGCCGCTATTGGCAACCTCCGCGGACGGTGGAAACAAGTTCAACGTCACCGTCATGTATTCCTCCAAGAGCCCCACCAAGGCAAACCGCACCGCCAGTCCCCTCAACGCGGTGCTTTGGCTCAAAACCGCCTCGGGAAGCGAAAACAAAGTCATGAACGAACTCACCACGATCAGCGGCATAGCCCGGGCCAAGGACACGAACTTCGTTTATGACCTGTATCAGGGACTTCCCAATGAAGTTCCTTCCCTCAACACCTCCCCCACCATCTTCATGGCGGACCAGGAGTGGAAAACCTTCCAGAGCCTCCAGGATGCGGAAAAACTCCTGCCCACGATCGCCAACGCCGATCTCGATCCCGCCCTGGCGAAACCGAAGGTTCCCTTCATCTTCAAGTGCATCAGCAGTTACGTCGGGTCCGCCTATCCAGGCGTCCGATTCCGGTAATTCCGCGGAGGGAGGGGAAGCTTTCCCCTCCCCTGCCCTTTCACATTCGTAGCCCAAACAAGGAGAAACGATCAAATGAAGATTCTGGCACTTGGAAAGCCTCTTCCCGGCGTGACCCAGGAAAAGATGTATGCCCTCGTCAAGGATGAAGCGGGCGCGGCCTGGAAACTCTACGGTGACGGCCTCTTTCGCGAGGTTTACATGCGGCCTGACGGCGGCGGAGTCGTCGTGATCATGGAGAGTCCTTCGGCCGACGAGGCGAAGAAGGTTCTCGACACCCTTCCCATGGTCAAGGGCAATATCACTTCCTGGGAGGTCATCCCCCTGGGCCCGTTCATGCCTTTCAGCGCTCTCTTCGCCCAGAAGTGAGCGGGAGCCCTGACCGATGATGAACAAGAAGAAGACGCTCACCCCCAGGGACAACGCCGTTCTCGGAGACGCTGAGCTCCAGGCGGGCCTTCGGACCCTCGACCCCGACTTCGGCGATTTCTGCATCAGGGTTTCGGGCGAAGCCTTCGGGCGCCCGCTGCTCAGCCAGAAAACCAAGGTCATGATCGCGCTCGTGGTCGACATTGTCGAGCAGCTCCACGGCCCCCAGTTCGCGAATCACATCATGATGGCCAAGAAACAGGGGATCACCCGCGAGGAGCTGGAAGAGCTCCTGCTGTTCATGACCGTCTACGTGGGATTCAACAAAGCCGGGGGCTATTACCCCGCCATCAACCAGATCTTCGGGCCCAAGAAGCCCGTCAGAACCGCCAAGCCGGCCGCCAGGGCGGCCGCTGCAAAGGCGAAGAAGTAATCAATACGGAAGGAGCAAAATAGATGCCCGTAATCACCCTTTCCACCCTCGAACTGCTCGACGAGCAGAAGATGGAGATCGCCCAGAAGTTCACCAAGATCCTGTCCGATCTCACCAAGGTTCCCCAGGAAAAGATCTACGTGATGTTCCAGGATTTCCCGATCAACAGCATCGCTGCGGGAGGCCACCTGGTGTCGGAATATCCAATCAGTCCCGACTCCTTCATCACCAAGTACACTTCGACCCTGAAGAAGACCACCGGCCCCATGACCAGGCCCCTGGCCGCGAAACCCGCAGCCAAAAAGACCCCTGCGAAAAAGCACCGGTGATTCCCTCCCGACAACCTTTGAAGTTGCACCGGGACTCTTGCCGCCGATCCTCACGGATCCACGCTCACACGCGTCCGGCGGAACCGGCAGTTTTCTTCCGTTTCCGTGGCGGTCCCGATCGGGCTCCTTCAATCCTGCTTTTCTGAATTTTGAAAGGACGAGGACCGAACAATGAAACCCATGCAGTTCGAATTTTCCGATACCATCAGCGGTTACGTTACCCAGTATGATTCCCAGAAGAAAGTCTTCGGGATGAAGACCTCCGACGGCCGGGAATTTTCAGTCAAGATTTCCCCCAACTGCAGCGCCCAGATCATGCGGAACCTTGGCGAGCCTTACATGGATGCTTCCGGCCGCCTGAACGATCATCTCCAGCCCGGCCAGATGGCCATGGTATACGGGACTTATTATCCCCAGGGCAACGGCCACGTTTTCGAAGCCCAGACCATCTATCTTCCCGGAAAGACCAAGGAGAAGTTCCGCTTCGAGGAACCCGATTGGTGGATCAAACAGGCCACTTCCATCTGCGACTTCTTCATCAAAGCGCAGTTCGGTGATCCCAACCACATCAACTACCGCAACTACCGCACGATCATCGATCTGACCGGCAAGCACACCGATACCTCCCGCCAGGAAACCGACACTATCTCCCGCATGATCTACGGTATGGCCTCCGCATACCTGCTGACCGGCGAGGACCGCTTCCTGGACACCGCGGAAAAGGGCGTCGAGTATCTGCGCGACCACATGCGGTTCTACGATACCGACGAGAACATCATCTATTGGTATCACGGGATCGACATCCACGGAGACACCGAACACAAGGTTTTCACATCCGAGTTCGGTGACGACTACGACGCGATTCCCGCCTACGAGCAGATCTACGCGCTCGCAGGTCCCTGCCAGACCCTCCGCATCAACGGCGACCCCCTCATCCAGAAAGACCTTAACCTGACCCTCGACCTTTTCGACAAATTCTTCCACGACAAGGAAAAGGGCGGGTATTACTCCCACATCGATCCGATCAGCATGAGCGCGCACAGCGACAGCCTCGGGGTCAACAAGGCCAGGAAGAACTGGAACTCCGTCGGCGACCACGCTCCCGCTTTCCTGATCAACGCCCTTCTCGCCCTCGGCGAGGAACGCTACAGGAAGTTCCTGGTCTACTGCGCCGACTGCATCTGCAAGTATTTTCCCGATTACGACCACAGCCCGTTCGTCCAGGAAAAATTCCTCGACGACTGGAGCCACGACCAGACCTGGGGTTGGCAGCAGAACCGCGGCGTCGTCGGGCACAACCTCAAGATCGCCTGGAACCTCATGCGCATCAACAGCGTCGAGCCCAAGGAAATCTACGTCAACGTCGCCAAGAAGATCGCCAAGGTCATGCCCGAAGTGGGAATGGACAAGCAGCGGTTCGGCTGGTACGACGTCATGGAACGTGTCACCCAGCCCGGCGAGGAAGCGCACCGTTTCGCATGGCACGACCGCAAGGCGTGGTGGCAGCAGGAGCAGGGAATCCTGGCTTACCAGATCCTCTTCGGATGCCTCAAGGATCCCGAGTATCTCCGCCTGGGCCGGGAATCGACCGCCTTCTACAACACGTTCTTCCCCGATCACAACGACGGCTCGGTCTACTTCAACGTGCTCAACAACGGAATCCCCTTCCTCCTTGGAAACGAGCGGTTCAAGGGCAGCCACTCGATGAGCGCCTACCATTCGGTCGAGCTCGCCTACCTCAGCGCGACCTACATCAATCTGCTCCAGACCAAGAAACCCATGGATTTCTATTTCAAGCCGATTCCCAAGGGTTTCCCCAACAATACCCTGCGCGTCTCCCCCGACCTGCTTCCCCCGGGAGCCGTGGAGATCACGGAAGTCTGGGTCGACGGAGAACCCTACAAGAAGTTCGACGCGAAGAAACTCACGGTGGAGATCCCGGTTACCACCCACCGGCCCAAGATCAAGGTCCGCCTCACGCCCAAATGAGGTTGAACCCTCCCCGGGGGAAACCCCGGGGGGGCTCCAGTTCCGATCGACACATCAACAACGACAGAGGAAAGGCATGGAACGAATCGACCTCCAACCCACCGACAACTACGGTGAATTCAAGCTCCGCCCCGGAAAACCCCTTCCCTTCGGCGCAACGATCGTGCCGGGAGGGGTGAACTTCTCGATCTTCTCGAGTTACGCGACGTCCTGCGAACTGGTACTCTTCCGGAAGGACGAGCGGGAACCCTACGGCATCATCCCCTTCCCCGACAAATTCCGGATAGGCAACGTGTACTCGATGATCGTTTTCGACCTCGACATCGAGGAGACCGAATATGGCTTCCGAATGGACGGCCCATTCAACCCCCAGGAAGGCCATCGGTTCAACAAGACCAAGATCCTGATGGACCCTTACGCCAAGATGATCGGCGGCCGGGATGTCTGGGGAGTCGACCCCGACTGGTCGAACCCCTACCAGCATCGCGCCCGGCTGGTCCTCGACGATTTCGACTGGGAAGGCGATCACCCACTCGAATACCCCACCGGCGATCTCGTGATCTACGAGATGCATGTCAGGGGTTTCACCCAGCATCCCTCTTCGGGCGTTGACAACCCTGGAACCTACGCCGCGATCAGACAGAAGATCCCCTACCTCAAGCAGCTCGGGATCAACTGCCTCGAACTCATGCCAATCCACGAGTTCGACGAGTTCGAGAATGCCCGCGTCTCGCCGGTTGACGGCCGGAAGCTTCTCAATTACTGGGGCTACAGCAACGTCGGATTCTTCGCACCGAAGGCGGGTTTTGCCGCTTCCGGAAAGTACGGGATGCAGGTCGATGAGCTGAAGGCCACTATCAAGGAGCTCCACAAAGCGGGCATCGAGGTGATCCTCGATGTCGTCTTCAACCACACCGCCGAGGGGAACGAGAACGGTCCCTACATTTCCTACCGCGGAATCGACAATCGCACCTACTACATCCTCACTCCCGACGGCTACTACTACAACTTCAGCGGGTGCGGAAACACCCTGAACTGCAACCATCCCGTTACCCGGGGCCTCATCCTCGACTGCCTGCGTTACTGGGCTTCCGATTACCACATCGACGGCTTCCGGTTCGACCTCGCTTCGATCCTCGGCCGCGACCAGAACGGAGCGCCTCTGTCCAATCCACCTCTCCTGGAGGCCCTTGCACACGATCCTATCCTGGGGAAATGCAAGCTCATCGCCGAGGCCTGGGATGCGGGCGGCCTCTACCAGGTCGGCTCGTTTCCGAGCTGGGGCCGCTGGGCCGAATGGAACGGGAAATACCGGGACGACGTTAGGAAGTTCGTCAAGGGTGAAATGGGAAAGACCGGCGCGATCTCCCAACGGGTCGCGGGTTCCCCCGACCTGTACGGGGGCGAGCGACGCGGTTCCCGAGCCTCGATCAACTTCGTCACTTGCCACGACGGCTTCTGCATGATGGACCTGGTTTCCTACAACGGAAAGCACAACGAAGCCAACGGGGAGAACAACCGGGACGGAGGAAACGACAACGACAGCTGGAACTGCGGTTGGGAAGGTGAATCCACCGACCCCGAGGTCAACCGGCTCAGAAGGAAGCAGATCAAGAACATGGTAACCATTCTGCTCCTCAGCCAGGGGGTCCCCATGATCCTGTCGGGCGACGAGTTCGGAAACTCCCAGGGAGGCAACAACAACGCCTATTGCCAGGACAGCGATATCTCCTGGCTCAACTGGGACGACCTGAAAAAGAACCCGGACCTCTTCGATTTCTTCCGCAAGATGATCGCTTTCCGGAAGGCCCACCCGGTCCTAAGGCACGAAGGCCATTTCGAGTACCGCGACGTCGTCGGAAGCGGAATCCCCGACATCTCCTGGCACGGGACCAAGGCCTGGCAGGCGGATTTCGGTGGAATGAGCCGGGTTTTCGCCTTCATGCTCTGCGGAAAGCATTCCCAACCCAATGATCAGACCATCTATGCCGCGATGAACATGCACTGGGAGATGCACGGGTTCGAGCTTCCCTGGCCTGGGGAAGGGAAATCCTGGCACGTCTTCGCGAACACCGACATGCCCTACCAAAGCGATATCTGGAACGTGGGCGAGGAAAAACGCCTTGAAAATCAGTCCGAGTTCCTTGTCGGACCTCGGTCCATCGTCATTCTCGTAGCAAAATAACAGGAGGAGTAAAACAAAATGGGTCAGAATTTTTCCATGGAACAGACCGGCACCGTCGCCAAGATCAAGCTGATCGACCGGATCGACTCGACCAACGCCCCCGCACTCGCGGATGAGCTCAAGAAACTCGTGGGCCAGACCATCGACAAGATCGTGTTCTTCGCCAACGAACTGAAGTACATCTCCAGCGCCGGACTTCGGGCCATCGTTTTCGCGAAGCAGAAGATCGGGAAGAACACCACCGTTTACCTGATCGGGGCTTCCGCTGAAATCCTCAACATCTTCAAGATGACGGGATTCGACAGCTTCCTGACGATCCAGGATACATACCAGGAATGATCCAGCCCGCCCGGTCTCCTTGAAACGAGGCCGGGACGGGGTTTCCCCAACGTGACCGGGAACTCCTCTTCCCGGAAGGGTCGGTTCCCCGCTTTTTCCGGCTTTGTCCCGGAAACGCCAGGCGGAGTATCCGCACCCGAAAGGAACCTGACATGCCCACTCTCAAACTGCCGGCGATCATGGACAACTTCCCCCAGATGAGCGATTTCTTTTGCGACGAAGCCAAGAAGTTCGGTTTCGACGAGGCAATGACCACCCAGCTGGCGATCGCCTTCGAAGAGATCGTGGTTAACGTCATCAACTACGGATACCCAGATAAACATGGGGAGGTCGAGATCGACTGCACCGTCATTGAAAATCCCCACGCACTTCGGATCCGCGTTACGGACAGCGGGGGTGAGTTCAACCCCCTGGCCCGCGAAGACCCCAACATCCATGCTCCCGTCGAGGAGCGGAAAATCGGCGGTCTCGGGATCTACATGGTGAAGCAGATCATGGACTCGGTCGACTACAAGTACGAGAACAAAATGAACATCCTGACAATGGTCAAGAGTCTTCCCACCCCCCCAAAACCCTGACCCGGACCTTCTCAAACGACTGAAGGGAGAAGCCACGTGAGCCTGAAAGGCAAGAAGGTCGGAATTCTACTCGAATCCGACTATTACGAAAACGAAATCTTCTATTACCAGCACCGGTTTCCGGAGGAGGAGATCGAACTCCACTTCCTTACCCGCCTGTGGGGATGCCAGTCTCTCACCTTCAAGGGTCACGAGTATCACATTCCCATGGAGTGCCGGGAAAGCTTCGAGAACATGTCCGATGCGGAGCTGAAGAGTTACTCCGCGATCATCGTTCCCGCCGGACAGGTCGCCGACCGGCTCCGTTACACGGATGACGTGAAGAAGGTCCCGCCCGCAACCCAGTTCCTGGCCAGGGCTTTCGCCGAAAAGAAGATCGTCAAGGGAATCATCTGCCACGGCCTCTGGCTCGTCGCACCCATGCCCGAGCTGGTCAAGGGCAGGAAGATGACCTGCCACAACAACCTTCTCGGCGACGCCAGGGCTTACGGGGTAGACTTCGTCGACCAGGACCTCGTCGTAGACGGGGACCTCGTTTCCGCCAGAACCGGAGGCCATTGTCACCTGATGGCCCGGAAGATCATCGAGATGATGAAAGGCTAGGGG
>CAYRYU010000014.1:0-36781 GCA_964428355.1 uncultured bacterium | reverse complement strand
CAAAGAACAGGGTGGGGAAAGGTTGCCGGACTTTTGAAACATGGGGCAACCTGGTGATCTGCAAGATCCCGTGATCTTCTGGATCACCGTGATCTTCTGGATCACCATGACCTTCCGGATCACCGTGATCTTTTTGGTGAACCGCGGTTCTTGGCTGTGATGCCTCAGACCTTCGGCTTCCGTCGAGGGAGGTTTCTTGGGATGGTTTTCAGAAAAGGGGCCTTCCCCCAAAGGTGGGTAATCCTCGCAGTTTGTTTTCTACTGCTGGCGGTGGGATCATACGTGGCGCGGGCAGCGGATCGGCCATTCCTCGACCGCCTCAGGAAGGCCTTTGGACAGCGCAGAAATCCCGGTCTCGTCGAACACACGATCGAGATCGACAACAAGACCCGACGGTTCCTGGTCTTCACCCCTCAAAACGCCTCCGGCCCGCTACCCTTGGTCCTAGCGCTCCACGGGGGTGGCGGTAACATGTGGGGAATAGCCAATTTTCTGGGTTTTCACACCCTTGCCGCCAGCGAAGGGTTCATCGTGGCGTATCCGGAGGCGATGAGTGGGAATTGGAATGACGGCCGTACCGTCAACCTTCAGGGTCTCGAATATCTCAAGGAGATCGACGACGTCAAGTTTCTCACGACAGTCATCGACGTTATTGGGAATTCGACCCCGGTGGATTCCAAGAGGGTTTTCTCTACCGGGATTTCCAACGGGGGTTTCATGTCACAATATCTGGCGATCAAGGCTGCGGACCGTATCGCGGCAATCGCAGCCGTAACCGCCGGGATCGGGAAGGATGCTGCTGCGTCCTTTTCCCCTTCGCTTCCCCTGTCGGTGATGGTGATCAACGGGACGGAGGATCCCCTGGTTCCTTATGTCGGGGGAGAGGTGAAACTATTCCGAAAGACGCGCGGGTTGACCATCGGCACGGATGAAACGATTGCAAAATGGGTTGGGTTCGACGGTTGCCATCCGGAACCAGCCGTTGCGTCGATGCCGGACACGGATCCAAAGGATGGCTGCCGCGCGGAAACCTTCACATGGAGCGGAGGGAAATCCGCGACAGAGGTGGTGCTGGTAAAGGTGGTCGGGGGCGGACACACCTGGCCGGGAGGAGCGCAGTATCTTCCCCGGGCCATAATCGGAAGGGTCTGCCGTGATTTCCACGCGACGCGGCTGATCTGGAACTTTTTCCGGTCGCATCCCAGACAATAAGCAACCTGAAAGCCAGGGAAACCCTACTTCGAGGAGCCTTCGTCCTTCACGAAATAGTATCCGCACTTACCGACCGTGTGGGGAAAGACGTCCTGTTCGTTGAAAGGATAGGTCTTGCAGACCTCGGGCTTGGTCTCGTGGATCTTGCAGAGGAGGCGGTCCCCGCTTTTGAAAAGGAACGGGCAGTTGAACGAAGCCTTGCAGCATTCCCCACAGCCAAGGCATTCCCCACGTCTCCGGCGGAGCCCGTCATCGACGACTTCCTTTTTCAAAAGCATAATATACCGGCGCTTCAACTGGATCTTGAACGAGGTGATGAATTTTTTGTACATCCGGTTCATCGAAAACTCCTTGATCTGAAGGGGAATGAGATTCGTTGAACAATTATACCAATCGTCCCCAAAACCGTCAACGCGACGTCGGGGAAGGCTTTCTGGTAGAATGAACCCATGGAAAGAATTGAACGTCGAGGTCATGAACTGAAGCGCTTTTTCCTCCTATTGGGGATCGGGTTCTTTTCCCTCCTCATTCCTCGCCTGGATGCCCAGTCCGTGGGGGTTCCCACAACCGAAAACCCGGCGGATGTCCGAGGCTTCGAAGGTCTCGATGCCAGGGAGGCAGGAAAGCGGCTTTTGACTTTCAGAAAAGCGGGAAAACCCGACCTTTTCGCCCAGGGTTTCAAAACCTGGCTCGATTCGGGAAAAACCGTGCGGGAAATCCTGGGCCTCCTCCGGATCACGGGGCTCCCATTCGGGGATGATGAAACCGGATACCTTGCCGACTTCGTGGTCGATTACGACGGGGAAACCCGGAACCGGAATCTTTGCGTGAACGGTTATTCCCTCGAAGCCTACGGTGGGAACCGTCTCGAACTGGTTCTCCTCAACGAGGACGAACGGAAATGTTACGCCCGCGCACTCCAGCTTTCGGAAAAGCGAGGAACCTCGATCGCCCATTTCATGACCGCGGAGCTCGAGGGCAGGCTTTGTGTCTGGACGGGTGAGCGGAAGATCCACCTTGGCGGGCCGCATTTCGAGTTCGAGCGTGTCGCGCGGATCCGCCTTAATCCCCCCACTCCGGAGGACCTCGCCTGGCCCCCCGACGAGGGAGGCGACGAGGCTCCCGCCTCTTCCACGATCACCCCGACCGGGAAATCGGGGCAGGAAACCCCCGATCCGGCCACGAACGCATTCGACAGCTCTTTCTGACCCCACACCGCCCCTATGGGGCACTTTCCCGGTAACGACTGCGAGACCCGGCCGCCAGTGAGAGCGACCTGCCGGGGTCATGACCTCCTCAAACCGATCCGGATGGGATAGATCCGTTATCAAGTTTGGAAGGCGGTCCTTGGGAAGGCTTCCGATCGCTGTAGGTATGCCCTCGCCTATCCAGGGTCACGCAGGATCCTTGCTCTGAGCTTGCGGATCTCCGCGAGAACGGTGGCCGATTCCAATGCCGGACGGGTTTCCGCGGTGGACAGGAGAGCCAGGGAACGGTCCCGGTCCCCGGTCATTTCGAAGAGGGTTTCGGCACAGCGAATGAAATCGCGGGAGTGGCTTGCGAGGGAAATCGCCCTTTCCAGGCACGCCGAAGCCTCGCCAGGATCATTCAGGACCGACTTCCAGGTTCTCGCGAGAACCGTCAGATCGTAGGAATTCCGGAAACGGGATTCTCCTGCCAGCAGCCATTCCCGGGCAAGCGCGGCATTCCGGTGGTGTTTCATGACCTGCTCGATCAAGGTGTTCAGTTGGAAGACGTTTCGCACGAGCTTCCGACCCTTTTCCAGGAGTCGTCCAACCATGCCGGAGGGAAAATAGACCCAGTGGAAGGACGCCGCCACGAGCTCGAAAACGTGGTTGACGGTGGTGACTGCGCTCTCCGCCTTCAAAAGAATCTGATCCCTTTCATCCCGCGACTTCCCCAGACTTTCGGCCGCCTTCCAGGCCGCGAGGTAGTCGGAGGGGGTGACCGCCTGGGGGAGGGACTCCTCGACCTGGGAGGCGACGGAGATATCCTTGGGGAAAACCTCCGCCCAGCTTCGAAGAACCTCGAACCGGGCTTTGGGAGAGGATGCCTTCGCAAGGGCTTCTTCCAGGACCTTTCGGGCTCCATCCTCATCCCCCAGGGCTTCTTTCCAACCCTTGGCGCAGATGTTCAGATCCAACCAATCATCTACCAGAGCCCCGGCCCGGGTCAGCCACTCCCTGGCCTGGCTGGGGTCGTTCCAGACACGGGCGAGGTGAACCGCAACTTCCACCGCATCGGATGTTCCTGCCACGCTTTCCATCGCCGTCGTCACGCACTTCCAGGCCTCACCCGGATCGGGCGACCGGTTCCGGATGGACTCTGCCAGATCGAGAAGGACGGCCACCCGCATGTGGTGATCCTTCGTCCCCGCGGCGAACTGCCTCCCCCTGGCGGGATCGCCCAGATGGATGGCATGGAATCGGGCCACCAACATGAAATCCCTTCGGTGGAACGCCTGACGTTCCGCTGCCTCAAGCATCTCGGAAAACTCCCCATCCTCGATTCCCAGGGAGACCCATTTTTCCAGGAGTCCCACGATCTCCTCGGTTGTACCATAGGATTCCCTGGCGGCCTGAAGTTGACCCAGGGCATGGTCCCGGTCATCCAACACCTCGCCCCAGGAATCGGAGAGGAAGAAGTGGTCCCCGGCCTTCCGGATTTCCCCCTGCGACATCTTCTCCAAAACCAGGCGGGCCTCCTCGACCTCACCGAACAGATCCAGCCAGTAGCGGGCGACGATCTGCTGGAACCGCGGCTGGGTGTCCCGTTCCTGGGCGATGTGCAGGGCTTCGCGACCCCGATGGGGCAGGTCGAGAATGTTGACCTGGGCCGCGGCGAAGGCAAGGAGATCCCACGGGGAAAGCCCGGAGATGTCGGTCTCCTTGAGAAGGTCATCAAGAGGTTCCCCCACCTTCAGCATGTTCCACCAGGCTTCCGCCACCCCCAACCGGGATCCGAAATCCCCAGCCCTTTTCCCCGCCTCCTCCAGGCACCTTCCCACTTTTCCGGGGTCATCGAACCAGACCGCCCGGATTCGGGTACGCTCCAGGAGATGGTAATAAGCGCCAGGGAAGGCTTCGGCTGACTCGAGGAGTCGTTCGGCTTCCGCCGACGGGCCAAAGAGGAGGAGTCGGGCTTCAACGGCTCTGGCGGGCTCGGAGTCCTCATTCCTGATCGCAAATCCTTCCTCCACCAACCCCCGGGCGCGATCCTCCTCCCCGAAAAGGCTCATCCAGGCATGGGCCAGGGCGATGAAATCCTCCGGGCAGCCCGGCATGGGCTTCGCGGATTCCAGGAGGGTCCGGGCGTCATCGGCCAGATCCAGGACCCGGTGAAGGAAAAAGATGTTCCGGATCCGTTCGGGAATGCAAGTTGACCGGTCGAAGCAGGATTCCCACCGGCGGAACCACTGCCGGGCCACATCTTCCCTCCCCGCCTTCCAGAGGAGGCAGCCCCAGACCTGGCAATCCCGCGAACCCTTTGCCGCCCGCGGGGATTCGGCGATCGACCTTTCGAGGAGCGGTCCAGGATTTCCGGGGGCATCCAGGAGCAGGGAAAACGGCTTCCAGGGCGGAGGGGCGGTGAGCCGGGGTTCCTTCGAGAGCGGGCGGAGGACCTCGACCAGGGCGGGCAGGTCATGGAATCCCGCGAGGGCGACCAGATCCAGCGCCAGGTGCGGGATCCCCTCCCGAAAGACGATCTGGGTCGAGAGCCCGTGCTCGAGCAAGTCCCGCGATCCCAGCCCTTTCACGATCGCCGATCCGAAGGTGACGGCTTCGGGGGAGAGTTTCTTTTCAAGGATCTCCTTCGAGGCGGGATGGATCCAGTACCAGGGCTTCGGAACGTTCTTCCGGTTCGATGGGATCATCATTTCCCTCACTCACTGTCCACCTGGATGGCGAAGCTTTTTCGGGCCTGTCAGGCGAGGCGGAAGAAGCCCTTGATCCTTTCCAAGAGAAGCATACTGTTCTGCTTCTTTTCGAGGTTTTCGGCTCTTTCCTCATCGGCCAGTTGCTCGGATTCCTCGCTCTTCTTCATCGCCATCACGTTCTTGGCGCTTCTTTCCGCCAGGACGTCGCTCAAGGTCTCCGCGATATCCGCATTCTGCTGCAAAAGAGCCTTCATGGTGTCGTAATCGATCGCCAGAAGCAGGGTTTCCCTTTCCGCCTTGACCATGGCGGTCCGTGGTTCCCCGGTCAAAAGTGCCATTTCGCCGAAGAACTGCCCGGAAACGAGGTTCGCGATCGCGGGGCCCGCCTTCCCCTCGAGATATACGGACACTTCGCCTGAATCGATGAGAAAGAACTCGGTGCCGCGCGATCCCTTTTCCACGATGACTTCTCCCTGATCGAACCAGTATTCCTTGAGGTTCGCCGCAAGGAATGCGCGAAGGGGGCGCTCCAACTGGCTCAGGAAATCCACTTCCGAAAGGAGCCTCAACCTCCGCTCGATCAGAACCCCCTTTTCATCCTTCTCCGGATGAGTGAAGATTTCCCTGATCGGGAAGGGAATATCGATTCCGGACCTCTTTAGACGGTACCAGACCCGCGACATCAGCTGATCCTTGATTATGGATGGATCGAGGTTGTCGTTATGCCAGAATTTGATGCGGTAGTTGATCGACGAATCCTGGTATTCGGTCATGAAAACCCTGGGCGGAGGGGATTTCAGGATGTCACCCACCTGGGAACATGCATCGAGCAGCCCGGTACGTGCCTTCTCGGGGGAAGTCGCGTAAGGGAGTCCCACGTGGATTTCCGAATAGATTGCCCCGGGGAACTGAGACAGATTCACGATTTCCTTTTTTGCGATGTCGTTGTTCGGGAGAATGACCAGCTCGCTCGAATAGAGCTTGATCGAGGTCGCCCGCCAGTTCGACTCGGTGACCTTCCCGAAAAATCCGGAAACCTTTATCACGTCACCGATCCGGAAAGGGGGTGAGATATGGACCGAGATTCCTGAGAACAGGTTCCCCAGGACGTCCTGAAGGGCGAGACCAATGACCATGGTGAAGACCGCGGATGTCGTGAGAAGAGGGGTGATGTCCACACGGTAGGTGGTGGAGAGGAAAGAAAGAACCACGATACAATAGATGATCGCTTTCAGCAGCTGTTCGAAGATGCTCGGGACTTCGGTGTTCCGTCGCTCCCTGAGATAGTAGTCCACTCCCAGGGCGAAGCTTCCCTCCCCGATGATGAATGCCAGGGCAAGGCTCGCGAAAAGCTGGGCACCCTTCATCCATGCGCCTTTTTGGGCAAATTGCGGGCAAAGGTAGATTGCGAGTATGAACGCAACCGAGAGAATGCCGAGATATCCGGGAATCTGGAGATGGGAACCCAGCTTTGCGCCGATCCCTTTTCCCTCAGGAGAGTTCCGGGTCAGGGAGCGATGAACCCATCTCCAGGCCAGAAATCCCAGGATCAGGGACAGCATCCCAAGAAAGATCGCTGGGAGAAAATCGTCGAAACCGGTTTTTGGGTCCATAGAACCTTCCCCCTCGAGCCTGCAGCTCCTTCCGAGCTGGCCGCTCCTTTGTCAGGTTTTCAGCATGGTGCTGGCGGAATTCCATCATGGCGATTGTTAGGCTTTTAGAAATATCGGATGGATGCCGGTTTTCCGATAATGAAAATGTGGCACGCGGGTTGCGTTATCCTGCGCATCAAGTTCGAAAGACAAAAAAGAAAAATAAGTTGGATAGGAGGGTTCCAAATGAATAAGAATCTGATTCTCTCGTCGCTCCTGGTAGGGCTTCTGGTGTGCGCTCCCGTCGCTTTTGCCGGCAACCCCGGACAGGGTGACTGCGGTCAGGCCGGCCAGGCAGGGCAAATCGGCCAGAGCGGACAAGCCGGGCAGGCTGGACAGTGCGGCCAGGGCAACCAGGGTGGATGCCACACCGGTTTCTTCAAGAAAATGAAGGATTCCTTCAAGAAGGGTTTCCAGGCTGGTAAGAAGGCTGGAACCAAAGCTTTCGACGCAGTCCAGAACAAGGTCGTGGACTCCGGAGTCGCGGTCAAGAAGGCCGTCACCGGCAAGAAAGACAAGACCTTCGTGAAGGGCCATTACAACAGCGACGGCTCCCACACCAAGGGGCACTTCCGCAAGGTTGGAAAAGGCAAGTCCAAGTAACATCGGTTCAACCGAAAGCGACCGCCCACCGGCGGTCGTTTTTGTTTTCCCCTGCTTTCGAGGGTTTTGGGTACCACACCCCTCTTGACCCTGGACCGCAAATCTGGTTTGCTGGAAACCTGAACATGAACGAGATGTTGAAACGCATGGAGTTTCGGCCGTGCTCCTACGAGGACGACACCGAGCCCCTGGTGGACATGCACCGGTGTTTCGAAACCCTCGAAGGGGGTTGGTTCGACGGATCGGAAACCTTTCGCATGCATTTCAAGATGGTTGCCCGCACTCCGGGGTCCTCCTGGGTCATCGGAGTCGGAAGGGCGGTTTTCGGATATGCGGACCTTCTCCGACTTCCGGACGGAAATGGAATAGTTCCCCGCTGGCGGCTCCACCCTGATTTCCACCATCCCGTCGTGGCGGGGAAACTCATTTCCGGGCTTAAAACGGAAGCCTTGAAACGTTCCCTGTCAGGGCTTGTACTTCTTGGAGACACATCCGAAACGACCTCGGACCTCGAATCGGTCGGCATAAAAAGGGACCGCTGTTACAGGCCGTTGAAGATCGAAGGAACCGAACAACCGTCCGAAGCCGAGATCGAATCCTGGAGCCCGGCAAGCGGGGAACTCGAGGAGGAGGGATTCCAGCCATTCCTGGGTCTTCCCCTTCCCCCGGCTTTCGTAACCACCCGCGCTTCCATGGCGGCGGAATACGGTGTTTTCCGTTTCAGGCGGCCTTCCTTCTTCAGGATCAGGGTCGGAGAAAGCGAATACCTCGGGTGTTTCGACGGAAACGACTGGTACGTGTTCAGGAAAAGGAAGTCGGAACAGGACGCCCGATCGGTGATCCCGATACTGTCAGCCCTCGGTTCGGTCGAACCGGGAAAGATCATGCTCAGCGAAGCTGCGCTCAAGGCCGCGGGTCGGGAGGCATCTGGAACCGCCGCAGTCTGGGACCATTTCACCCCCGCCGCAGGTTGACTTGCTCCGCGTTCTCCCCTATGATGCTCACATCCACGATCATTCCACGGGAGGTCATCGGTTCATGAAGTTCACGGCTCGTAGTTTGTTACTGGTCTGCATCTCGGTTCTCTTCCTCGCCGGAGCGGTTGTCGCGGTCAAGAACATGTGCCCCAAATGCGGGAAGGTACAGGAGCTCGACGCCATCAACTGCAAGTATTGCGAAGAGCCCCTCAACCAGTGCCTGGAGTGCAAGACCCTGAACCCGGTCTCCGAGGATTACTGCACCAACTGTTTCGAAAACCTCGCGGAAATGCGAGTTCTCGCCTCCATCGATCCGGAAACCCGCGAGAGCCTCAAGCTCGGTGAATCCGAACGTGCCCAGCTCGATCGGGAGCTCCAGAAATTGAATTTCATGCTCGAAAACGACCCTGACAAGCGCGAGAAGATCCTCTTCCGGCGCGGCAAGATCTACCACCGGATGGGTTTCTCGGCCAGAGAGGTCTCCGAATGGGAATCCTACCTCCAGGAGTTCCCGCAGACCCCGAAGAAAGCGATCATCGTGACCTACCTTTCCGAAGCCCTTCGGAAAACAGGATACCTGTTCTACAGCCAGGGCAACAAGAACAAGGCTTTCGGACTGTTCAAACAGGCGACCGAAGCGAATCCCGTGAACCCGGAAGCCTGGTCCTGGTATGCCCGGATGCTGAGCGAACGCAAGGACTATAAGGCTGCCGGAGACGCTTACCTCGAAGCTCTGAAAGCCAGGCCCGGCGACAGGACCTTCATCCATTTCCTCAAGGGGCTCAAACGGCCCATCCCCAAGGAGCTCCTTTCCGCTCCCACTGCTGCTCCGACATCAAAACCCGCGAAAAACGACTGAATCGATGGACGACTCACAACGGCTGAAAGACCTGGCCACCCAGTTCTTTTCCGAGATCGCCCCCCGGGGAGTGAAGGATCTCGACAAGCTTTTCGAGCACTGGAAGTCGGGCATCCCCAAGAAGCAGGAGGTCAATTTCGGCATGGCCATGCCCCCGACCATGCGCGAGCAGATCCTCAAGGACATCGGAATGGGGGAGGCGAAAGGCGAAACCGCCCAGACCAAGTATTTCGGCTACCTGAAGGTTCTCAACCAACTGATGGAGATGAATATCGAAAATCTCCTCCAGCTCTCCCAGGAGGACCTCACCGCCCTGATCTGGCAGGAGGGCCGCCGGCTGGGGATGAGAGAGCCGGAGATCCAGGACCTCGCAACGGTTCTCCCGCTCTGGATCCAAAAAATCTCCAACAAGGTCATTTTCGAGTTTTCCCCGATCAACGTGTACGAAGTGGCCGGCCATCGCGATTCTCCCCCTCCGACCTCTTCCGGGGCGAAATTCAAGGGCATCATCGGCCAGTCGGAAAAGATGCAGTCGATCTTCGGATGCATCGAGCGGATCAGCGCCAGCAACCTTTCCGTCCTGATCCAGGGAGAAAGCGGAACCGGAAAGGAACTCGTGGCCTACGCCATCCACGCCAACTCCAACCGGGCGGGCGAGAACTTCATTCCCGTCAACTGCGGGGCACTCCCCGATTCTATCATCGAGAGCGAATTGTTCGGCCATGAAAAGGGTGCCTTCACCGGGGCAATCGTCCAGAAGATAGGCTACTTCGAGATCGCCAACCGTGGAACCATTTTCCTCGATGAAATCTCCGAAACATCCCTGAACACCCAGGTCAAGCTCCTTCGGGTCCTCCAGGAGAAGAAGATCCGCCGGGTCGGGGGGATCAAGCCCATCGACGTGGATATCAGGGTCATCGCCGCGACCAACCGGGACCTGCCTACGGCCGTCAGGGAGGGCAGTTTTCGTCACGATCTCTACTACCGGATCAACGAAATGACGATCACCCTTCCACCTCTTCGGGAGCGCCAGGGTGATCTCCCTCTGCTCATCGAACATTTCCTGGAAAAGTTCTCGAAAGAGAACAACAAGCCCGCCCCCAAGCTCGACCCCCAGGCCCGCCGGATCCTTTTCAGCTATTCCTGGCCGGGGAACATCCGCGAGCTCGAAAATGTCCTCAAACGTGCTGTGGTGCTTGCCGACAGCGCAATCCTTCCCGGACACCTCCCGTCGAACCTTCTCGAGCGGCGTTCCACAGGAACGGGCTCCGAAACCGGCAGCGGAAGCCTTGACGACCAACTGATGGCCGCCGAAAGGGAGATCATCCTCAAATCGCTCGAGAACAACAAGCGGAACGTTTCCCTGACCGCGAAGGTCCTGAAGATCTCCCGCCGGACACTTCAGCGGAAAATGAAACTCCTGGGAATCGACCGCTCCTGACCCCGTTGTTTCCTCCCCCCGGAATCCTTTGGCCACCGAGCCACTGAGACACCGAGGATTGAAGAAGGCTTGTCCTTTTTCTCCGTGTCTCGGTGACTCGGTGGCCAGATGTGGCTTTTCCGTGCTCGGGGGTTGGGCTAAAGGGGGAGGGCTTCGACCAGGAGGGTTATCCCGTAAACGACCCGGGCGACCTGGACCATGCTCTCCGCCATGAATTCAAAGGAGAGGTCATCCAACCGCTTCAGATTGGGGATCCATTCGAGGCGCTCTCCCAGTTCGGGCTCGGCAATCTTCACGATCAGCTGCGCGGGAGGCGAAATCACGGGGACCTCGATGGAGCCCTTGTTCTTCAGCGCCCTTTTCGTTTCCTCCCTGAGGCTTTCGCAGACCAGTTTCGGGTGTATGCACAGTGCCCCCCGGTTGCCGATGGGGAACTTGGTCACGACAGTGGCCGTGCTCGGAAGATTCGTGGCCGCCTGTTCGATGGTCTTCGCATCACCGGAAATCAGGAGTGTCGGAACCTTGCATTCGCCCGCAACGAGTGAAAGGAGATCGAATTCGCCCAAAGGCTGGCCGAAAAGTTCGAAGCGGAGCCGGGAAGAATAGGTATGGGGAAGGAGGCCTCCGCGCGTTCCGGTCCGCGAATGGGCACCAAGAAGGACCAGGCCGGTGAAGGTCGAGTCGAGGAGGTCGAACCCGGCGGAAGGCCGAAAACCTCCCCGGATCAGCATCGCCTGGGTGGGAAGACGTTCGGGAAGAAGGTTGCGGCCATTCCCGTGGAAATCGTTGACCACGATCTCCTCCACTCCCGCCTCGATCGCACCGGAACAGACCGCGGCGACCTCTTCGGTGAAATGCCGCCGCGCGGAATCGTGCTCCCATGTGTTTCCACCATCAATCTGTTGGAAGGAGACGATTCCCGCGATCCCCTCCATGTCTGCAGCGATGTAAAGTTTCATGCCGACCTCGTAGAAGTTATTCTTCAGGCTTGCCCCTGGCACGGTCCTGCAATAACATGGTATCTCCACGCTTCCCCTAATGCAACCCGGTGAACAGGTCGGCAAGGAGGGCACCCCATGAAAGACCGTTTCCAACTCAAGAGCCCTTTCAGCATGCGGGGGGACCAACCCGCCGCCGTCGATGCGCTGACGAACTGGATATCCGAGGGAAAGCGCTTTTCGACTCTGCTGGGTGTAACTGGATCGGGAAAGACCTTCACGATGGCCAACGTGATCGCCAGACTCAACAAGCCCGTACTGATCATCACCCACAACAAGACCCTTGCGGCCCAGCTTTTCAGCGAGTTCCGCGATTTCTTCCCCGACAACGCGGTCGAGTATTTCGTGAGCTACTACGACTACTTCCAGCCTGAAGCCTACATCCCGACCACGGACAGTTACATCGAAAAGGATTCCGACATCAACGAAGAGATCGACCGGTTCCGGCACTCGGCAACTTCCGCGCTCTTCATGCGCCGGGATGTGATCGTCGTCGCCTCGGTAAGCTGCATCTACGGACTGGGGTCTCCCGCCGACTACTCGGGGCTACGGATCACGCTCAGGAAAGGGGAGCCATTTCCCCGCCAGAAACTTATCAGGGACCTGACGGAGATCCAGTATTCCCGGAACGACATGGATTTCCACAGATCCCGTTTTCGCGCGAGAGGGGAAACCGTCGACATCTTCCCCGCATCGAGCGAGGAGGCGATCCGGGTGCGTTTCTTCGGCGACGATCTCGACCGGATCGAGCGGTTCGACCCCCTTACCGGGGAAGTTCTTTCCCAACTGGAGGAGGTGGACATCTTCCCCGCCCAGCATTTCGTCACCACCAGGGAGAAGAAGGAACGGGCATTCCTGGCGATCGAAGAGGAGATGAAGGAGCGGGTGGGCGTTTTCGAAAACGCCAAAAAAGCCATCGAAGCCCAGCGGATCTACGAGCGGACACGCTATGACCTCGAAATGATGAGGGAAACCGGGAGCTGCAAGGGAATCGAGAACTACTCCCGCCACCTGGCCGCGCGACAACCCGGAGCTCCCGCTGAAACGCTGGTGGACTATCTCCCCAAGGACTGCCTCATCTTCCTGGACGAATCGCACATGACCGTGCCCCAACTCAAGGGAATGTGCCATGGAGACCGGAGCCGAAAGCAGACCCTTATCGATTTCGGGTTCCGCCTTCCATCCGCGCTCGACAACAGACCCCTGACCTTCGACGAGTTCCTTTCCCGCAACCTTCCCCTGATTTTCGTTTCGGCAACCCCCGGGCCCTGGGAGCTGGGAATGTCCGAATCACGGGTGGCGGAGCAGCTCATCCGCCCCACCGGCCTCCTGGACCCCCGGATCTCGCTTCACCCGACTTCGGGCCAGATCGACCACCTGATGGGCAAGATCGAAGAGCATACCTCGAAAGGGAACCGTGTGCTCGTGACGACGCTCACCAAGCGCATGGCCCAGGAACTCGCCGCATACTTCGTCCAGATGGGAATTCCCACCCGGTATATCCACGACGAGATCGATACTCTTGAACGGATCGAGATCCTGAGGGATCTCCGACTCGGCACATTCAAGGTCCTCGTTGGGATCAACATGCTCCGCGAAGGCCTGGACCTGCCCGAGGTTTCACTCGTCGCGATCCTCGACGCGGACAAGGAGGGTTTCCTGCGTTCCGCATGGGCACTGATCCAGACCTGCGGCCGGGCCGCCCGGAACATCGAGGGGGAGGTAATTCTCTTCGCCGACAGGAAGACCGAGGCGATCAGATCGTGCCTCGAGGAAACCGAACGGCGACGCAAGAAACAGGAGGAGTTCAACACCGCCAACGGCATCGAGCCCGCCTCGATCGTGAAGCAGCTCCCGAAGGCATTCACCCTCGAAAGGGGGGAATCCCCAGCCTCGTCCCCCAAGCCCGACATCGAAAGGGTGAAAGAGCTCGTGGAGCAACTGAAGCGGGAAATGGATGCTGCCGCGACCGCGCTTCAGTTCGAGAAGGCCGCGCTGATCCGGGACGAGATCATCTCCATACAGGAGGAAAGCCTCGAGAACGAGGTGCTCAAGAACCTCGGAACCGCGCTGAAATCAGGCCGCGAAAAGGGACTGGCAAAGAAAAGGGCGCTCAGGCGCGGCCCGCTGAACGAAGCACAGCGATCCCGCCCCAAACCCTTCTGACCGGAGGAAAGAAAAACCACAAAGGCACCAAGAACACGAAGTTCACGAAGAAGAAGCCGAAGGATTTCCAGGAGGCCTTCGGGAACTTCGTGGCTTCGTGGTGAACCCCCGGTCGGTCCCAGGTTTCAGGTGGAGGGAGGTTTACGTTCCTCCTCGAGGATGCGGTTGATCTCGTCCCGGAGGCTCTCCAACTCGCTCCAACGCGAATCCAGGACAAGATACTGGAAGTTGGGAGAGTTGAAGATCTTCATTTTCCGATAGCGTCCGGCAAGGAAAAGGGAATCGATCAGCATTCGGACCACCCATCGGACGGGTTCGAAGAACAATGCGACCATGAACGCCGGAAGCATCTGCGCCCACCAGGAACCCAGGTTCACGAAGTGCTGAAGGTAAGTTTCCAGAAAATACTCCGCAGATTTGTAGACCACGGCGGTTCCCAGGGTCAGGCAGGTGTAATAGACCCCCATCCCCAGGAAAACGTCAACGTCGATCAGCCTGAATCTCATCGTCGCATAGACAACGATGATCATGAAAGCCAGGGTCGCCCATTCCACGATGGGAAACTCGAAGATCCAGAAGATCTGATGCCTCAAGAGCATGTCGTGGAGCGCGCAAAGACAGTAGAAAACCGCACCGAGAAGAACGAATTCGAGACGCCGTTTCTGGTTCTCCTCCGGTGACCCGCGAAGAGCCTTTACCAGACGGAAACCGATTCGTGCCAGGAAGAAGCCCATGGTTCCCGCATAGAACTTCATGATCGGTCCTCCGAGAGCAAGGAAAACCGTTCCCATGGGCTCCAGCCGCTCAAGGAACATCAGTTCCGTAGGAAGGCAACACAAGAAAAAGGCCCCGATCCCCCGCGCCCAGTTCCTGGTCCGGGGGAGGGCATACCGGTTGTCGATCACGGCATCGGGAAACTCGGCGAGAAGGGGAATCAGTGCCACCGCTCCGATCCAACCGATCCGGACCATCCAGACGGAGGGATAGAAGAAGAACAGGGCCTGGAAGAGATTATAATGCGAGGAGGCGAAAGCGATTCCCGCGATGACACGGTTCACGGGCCGCTCCCGGTTCTTCGCAATCACGAAACAACCGACCGAAAACGAGATCAGGACCGACAGAACCGGAGTCAGGAGCCGGAAAACGGGAAATATGGCTTCGACCTTCAACGCTTTCCCCCGAAAAGATGTTCCCCCGTTCTTTTACACGTTTGCCCGCCCGAGGTCAACCGCCCGGAAAGCACTCGAGTACCTCTTGCTTTCTTGGATGGGTTGTGTTAAATCTATCTATGTAGCTCGTTGAAAATTTTGTCCCTGCTGTGCTCGTGATGATGCAGGTTAAATTGAGCCGACACCTGTATCTGGAGGGAATCTGTCTCCAGCTTGTTTCAAGGTCAACTTACGAACAGGATTACCTGTTACGAAGCCCTTGATCCAAAATGGGCGGACAACCTGACTTTTTGGTCCGGGTTCAATTTTTCCTCACACGGCATCCGCGGGGCTTGAATTCTCCCCCCGCCGAAAGGCGGGGTTTTTCTTTTCCTGATCCCTGTTGATTTCCCTCCTGCGTGAAGGTATCATTCCAACACGATGAACCGGAACAACCTTCTGCTTGTCGTCTCTCCCACGCTCCGCTCGGAAGACCTGATGGCAACCCCCTTCAACCTCGACCCGGAGTC
The DNA here is from genome assembly GCA_964428355.1 of uncultured bacterium. GTDB lineage: Bacteria > Muiribacteriota > Ozemobacteria > Ozemobacterales > Ozemobacteraceae > CAYRYU01. Next base: position 21,297 of record CAYRYU010000014.1, on the reverse strand, counting down.
GTTCCTGGTCACGGGGTATGCATCCTTGGGGTTCATCGGCCTTGAAAGCTTTTCCTCGGTGGTATTCCATGACCCGCCCCCGGACTTCCTTCGGAAGCTCCAACTCGGAATCCGGGATTCGCGGGAGCTCGAAGGGGCATGGAAGCTGTTCGCGTATCCCGGCCGGCGGTCCATCCGGATTCTGGTTCCCGCCCCGGTTTCGCCACCTCCTCAGGTCTGGCGCGATCTTTCCATCGAGCCGGTCTTCCCCCGGGATCTGGCGACCGCAATTCCCGGAAACAACGAGGTTTTTACAAGCCCTGGTCCCGTGAAACCCGCCGTTCCGCTGACGGGTGACGATATCCGGGAAATGCACCGGAAGGGGGTCCGTGAACTTCCCCCCGGCAGCCGGTTGACCGACTGGGGCAGGGAAGTCGCCGACACTCTTGGAATGACGGTCCGGGATTCCTCTCCATGCCCGCTCCTCATCGCTCTTTCAGCACGAACCACGAAAGCCCTCCGTGCGGCTTCGGAGTTCCTTTTCTCCTCGGCAACAGCGCACCCGGAGGCTCTTTTCGTCGTTGTCCCCACTCTCATTCCCATCTTCCGCGAGCTGTTTCCCTCCCTCAAGAACCGGATGGTCTCCCCCGTCGTTCACTGGGCAGCCCATGGGGCATTCACGGGAGAGGTCTCGCTCGATCTGCTCATCGATATGGGCTGCGCGGGAGCCATCCTCCAGGATGACCCACCCCACAACCTCCCGAAAAACAGGGAGGGGTTGATCCGCCGCGCGGGTGAAAAAGGATTCCGCCTTTTTTCCCCATCCCCCCTTGCAGCGGAAAAGGCTTGTGATATAATTACCGCGCCGGGAAGGGTACAACCCTCCGGGTTGCAGCCGGTCCGGTTCCTCGATCGCCGTGGAACCCCCGATTGGTCGGCGGAAAGTGAAAGATCCGCGGTTTTGGTCGGAGAAGAAGAAATTTCGGGCAAGCAAAGGAAAGGACAAGACAAATGATGGATGAGAACAGCGTAAAACAGATCGTTGCGGAGGTCCTGAAGCACATCGATGTCCAGGGCCGGATCCGCCCCGGAATGGTTCCGGTGGGTGTCAGCAACCGCCACATCCATCTTTCCCAGGCCGACCTCGACACCCTTTTTGGCGAGGGGTACAAGCTGAAGGTCATGAAGAACCTTTCTCAGCCCGGCCAGTTCGCGGCCGACGAGTGCGTAATGCTTGCGGGGAAGAAAGGCGTCATCGAGAAGTGCCGGATCCTCGGGCCCGTCCGGAAATCGACCCAGATCGAGATTTCCTTCACGGATTCCTTCGCGCTCGGGGTCCCTCCCATCGTAAAGGATTCCGGAGACACCAAGGGAACCCCCGGTATCGTGGTAATCGGGCCCAAGGGCGCCGTCACCCTCAAGGAGGGCGTGATCGTGGCTGCGCGCCACCTTCACCTCCACACCAAGGAAGCCGCGAACCTGGGGCTCAAAGACATGGACCGGATCTCGGTCAAGACGAGCGGTCCCCGGTCGGTGGTTCTGCACAACGTCCTGGTGAGGGTCCACGATTCATTCGCCATGGATTTCCACATCGACACCGACGAGGCCAATGCCGCCGCCATCAAGACGGGGGACAAGGTCGAGATCGTTTCCTGAAATCATACGGCCCGTTCCGTCAGCGAGCGGGTTTTGAAAATCTGAGGAGGTTGAAATGCAAGAAGCTCTTGGAATGATCGAAACGAAGGGTCTTACAGCTCTCATCGAAGCAAGCGACGCCATGGTCAAGGCCGCGAACGTCAGACTGGTCGGATGGGAGAAGATCGGGTCCGGTTACGTCACCGCCTTCGTCCGCGGGGACGTCGCAGCAGTCAAGGCCGCAACGGATGCCGGTGCAGCAGCAGCCAAGAAGATCGGCGAGCTGGTCTGCGTACACGTGATCCCCCGCCCGCACGGCAACCTCGACGAGGTCCTTCCCATCAGGGACAACACCCAGGCCGTTTCCAAGAAGTGACCCGGGGGTACTGAGGGATGAACCTCGGACGAGTTTGCGGGACCGTCGTCTGCACCCGCAAAGATGACCGGCTGACCGGGATGAAGTTCCTGATCGTCGAGGAATTGACCATCGATCAGAAATCTACCGGCAAGTTTCTCATCGCAGCGGATGCGGTCAGTGCGGGAGCTGCGGAAACGGTTCTTCTCGTTTCCGGAAGCTCCGCCCGGTTGACCGACAAGACCCTCAACTGCCCGGTCGATGCCGCGATCTGCGCGATCGTCGACCGGGTGACGATGGACGACGACCGGAACGGCTGACCCGGAGGACCCGCCGGGGTATTCCCTTTCTCCGGGCCGAGTGTTGATCGGCACCGGAGACGTCGGGGTTCATCGTTTTCTCTTTTTTCCATCATTTTCAGGGGGTGGTTATGGGAATTTCCCAGGATGAACTGAACATCATCGTCCGGCAGGTCCTCAAAACCCTCGGGCAGGAAGGCGGGACCGCGGTTCCCGCTCCGGCTTCAAAGGGTGCAGGAATCTTCGAATCGATGGATGAGGCGATCAAAGCGGCGGGTGAGGCGCAGAAGAAGTTCGTCGAGCTTCCGCTCAGGGCCCGCGAAAAGATCATCGCCAACATGCGGAAACGTTCCCTTGAGCAGGTAGAGGCGTTGGCAAGGCTTGCGGTCGATGAGACCGGCTACGGCCGGGTCGATGACAAGATCCAGAAGAACACCCTTGCCGTTACGAAGACCCCGGGGATCGAAGACCTTCAGCCGGTGGCCTACTCAGGCGATCATGGGTTGACGGTGGTGGAACAGGCTCCATACGGGATCATCGCAGCGATCACGCCTTCGACCAACCCTTCCGAGACCGTGATCTGCAACTCGATCGGGATGCTCGCAGCCGGGAACTCGGTGGTTTTCGCCCCCCATCCCGCCGCCGCCAAGGTCAGCCAGCTGGCGGTCCGGATCCTCAACGAAGCAGTCGTCGAAGCGGGAGGTCCCGTTAACCTGATGGTCACCACCTCCAAGCCCTCGATCGAGAGCGCCCAGACCCTCATGACCCACCCCGCGATCCGGCTGCTCGTGGTGACGGGAGGTCCCGCCGTGGTGGCCGCTGCAGCCAAGTGCGGGAAAAAGTTCATCGCCGCGGGCCCGGGGAATCCCCCCGCCGTCGTCGATGAGACAGCCGATCTCAAGAAGGCCGCCCGAGACATCGTTTCCGGTGCAACCCTCGACAACAACGTCCTCTGTATCGCCGAAAAAGAGATCATCGTCGTCGAGAGCGTCGCCGACGAGCTCAAAAAGCACCTTCGGAACAGCGGAGCGTACGAGGCGTCCGCCCGCGAGATTCTGGCGCTCGAGAAGGTCGTTCTCGACCCCAAGACACATGGTCCAAACAGGAAGTTCGTCGGGAAATGCGCTTCCGTCATCCTCGAAGCGATCGGGGTCCGGGTTTCTGACGACGTCCGGATGGTCCTTTGCGAAACCGCCCCCGATCACCCTTTCGTTGTCGAAGAGCTGTTGATGCCCGTCGTTCCCATCGTCCGCGTCCGGGACGTCCACGCCGCGGTCGATCTTGCCGTGAAGGTGGAAGCCGGGAACCACCATACCGCGGTGATGCACAGCAAGAATCTCGACAACCTGCACATGATGGCTTCCCGGTGCAACTGCTCGATTTTCGTGAAGAACGGCCCGTCCTATGCCGGCCTTGGGTTGGGCGGGGAAGGCTTCACCACCTTCACCATCGCCTCCCCCACCGGGGAAGGCCTCACCAGCGCCCGGACTTTCACGCGCCAGAGACGGTGCGTGCTCGTCGATTACTTCCGGATCGTCTGAGGCGGCCCCGATGAGCGGAATCCCGATCGAGGAACTCGGCATAGTAGGTTGCGGGGGGGCGGGCTTCCCATCCCATGTCAAGTTCGCGGCGAAGAACGTCGAACACCTCATCGTCAACGGGGCCGAATGTGAGCCGCTACTCCACAAAGACAAGGAGATCCTTCTCAACGAAACGAAGGATTTCCTGGCCGGGTTGGGAAAGGCTCTCGACCTGACCGGGGCGAAAACCGGCCACATCGGGGTGAAGAAAAAGTATGCCAAGCTGATCCATCATCTCGAGAGCGCGGTCACCGACCCGAGGGTCCGCCTCCTCCCCCTGGGCGACTTTTATCCTGCAGGCGATGAATACGAGCTCGTTTTCGAGGCGACCGGGAGGCTCATCCCTTTCGGAGGGATCCCTCTCCACATCGGCTGCGTGGTTACCAACGTGGAAACACTCCTGAACCTGGGCCGCGGCCGACCGATGATTTCCAAGATCCTGACCGTGACCGGAGCGGTCCCCCACCCCGTTACCATCGAAGTCCCGATAGGGATCACGATGGGGGAGGCTTTCGCGCTCGCAGGCCTGACGGGTTTTTCCGGGTTGTCCGTGATCGACGGAGGCCCCATGATGGGAAGATTGGTAAGAGACCCCGCCACCGAGGTCGTTACCAAGACGTGCGGTGGGCTGATCGCCTTCCCATCGGATCACCCGCTGATCAGGAAGATGACAAGGTCGTCGGAAGGAAACAGCCGGATTGCGCGATCGGCATGCGATCAGTGCACCGACTGTTCCGAGCTCTGTCCGCGCGCTCTACTCGGATATCCGATCCGCCCCCACAAGGCGATGCGGACTGCCCAGCTCGCCCCCCACGATGACCGGAACTACGCCATCGATTCCGTTTTCTGCTCGGAATGCGGCCTTTGCAGTCTTTTTTCCTGCCCCGAAGACCTTCCTCCCCGCGAGATCTCGGTCATGGCAAAGAAACGCCACCTTGGAGCCGGGGTCAAGCTCACAGACTGGAAGGGGGCCCCAACCACCCATCCCCTTCGCAACCAGCGGAGGGTCAGCATCGAAAGGTTGTTGAAAAGGCTCGGCCTGCTCGACTTCGACCGAAAGGCTCCGTTGACTCCCGTTCAGATAAGGCCCGAGCGGGTCAGGCTTCCCCTCAAGATGCATCTCGGGGTCCCCTCCCAGCCGCTCGTCAAGCAGGGCGACAGGGTCCAGGCCGGCCAGAAGATCGCGGCCATTCCTGCGGGAAAACTCGGAGCCGCTCTCCATGCCTCCATAGCCGGCAACGTCGAGGGGGTAACCCCCGAGGCGGTCACCATCGTGAAGGGTTGAGGTTCCACCATGACCATTTCCCAGAATGCAATCGGAATGATCGAACTCTCCAGCATCGCAATGGGTTATCTCACAACGGACACGATGCTCAAGACCGCTTCCGTCGAACTTCTCCTTTCCAGGACGATCTGCCCGGGGAAGTTCGTCTGCCTGGTATGGGGAGACGTTGCCGCGGTCGAGGCCAGCGTCAACTCCGGAATCCGGGTCGCGCAGGGCTACATCGTCAACGACCTGGTCATCCCGAACCTCCACCCCCAGATCTATCCCGCGATGACGGCAACAAACCCGATTCCGCAGACCGACGCCCTCGGAGTGGTCGAAACTTTCGACATCGTATCCACCATCCTCGCCGCCGATGCTTCGGTGAAGGCGGCAGAGGTGACCCTTTGCGAGATACGGATCGCGATGGCAATCGGTGGAAAGGGGTTCTACACCATGACGGGCGATGTTGCCGCCGTCGAAGCGGCTGTTGAAGCAGGCCTCGGGATCCTCCAGGGGCGAGGCCAGGTCGTCCAATCCGTCGTCATCCCCCGACCACGCGGGGAACTGTTCCGGGAGTTCATCTGATGCCAAGAATCGTCATCGGTTCCGATCACGGCGGGTTCGCGCTCAAGGAAGAGCTGAAGAAGCACCTTCAGGCTTCGGGACAGACGGTCGAGGATGTCGGAACCCATTCGACCGAGCCCGTCGATTACCCGGACATCGCCTTCCTGGTAGCCACCGCGGTCTCTTCGAATCCCCAGACCCTGGGGGTGGTCATCGACGGGGCCGGAGTGGGCTCCTGCATGGCCGCAAACAAGGTCAGGGGTGTCCGGGCCGCTTGTTGCAACGACCTCTACACCGCCCGGAACAGCCGCGAGCACAACCACGCAAACCTGCTCACCCTCGGAAGCATGGTCATCGGCCCGGGTCTGATGAAACAGATCGTCGACCTTTGGTTGGCGACCCCTCCCGCTCCCGGCAGGCACGCCGCCCGCGTCGAAAAGCTGATGCGCCTCGAGGAAACCCGGGAAACGGGGTTAGGGGATAGGGGCCAGGAAACAAGAGCCAGGGATCAGTGGTCAGGTACCAGGGGATAGGGGCTTGGAAAAAGGCAGAGTCAACTCATTCCGAGACTTGAAAGTATGGAAAGAGGGATTGGCTCTTGCCAAGGTTCTATTCGGAATTTCGAGCAGTTTTCCCCCCGAAGAAAGATTTTGCCTGTCAACCCAGATCAGAAGGGCGGCCGTTTCCGTTCCGGCAAATGTGGCTGAAGGGCACGCCCGCGGATCAACGGAAGATTTCCTCCGGTTCCTGTCCATTTCCATGGGCTCGTTGGCGGAAGTCGAAACCCTCCTCCTCCTCCTAAGCCGTGAAATGGACTTCCTTTCCCCTGATTCCCTTGATTCGGCCCAGAGAAAAACCTGGGAAATCGGAAGGATGCTGAGAGGGCTCCAGAAATCCCTGAAGCGGAAGCTCTCCGAATCCAAAACCTTCCCTAATCCCTAATCCCTTGTCCCTAATCCCTTGTCCCTAATCCCTTTTTCTGGAGGTTTCTATGAGAGCTATATGTATCGTTCTGGACAGCGTCGGCATCGGAGCGATGCCGGATGCCGCGGCTTACGGGGACGAAGGCGCCGCGACCCTCCCCAACATAGCCCGGAAGGCGGGCGGGATTTCGCTTCCCAACATGGCCCGGTTGGGGCTTGGAAACATCACCCCGATCGCGGGGGTGGCCCCGACGAAGAGCCCCGAAGGCGGGTATGGGAAGATGCTCGAGCTTTCCCCCGGCAAGGACACCACGACGGGACACTGGGAAATGATGGGGATCAAGCTCGACTATCCTTTTCCCCTTTTTCCCGACGGTTTCCCGAAGGGCCTCCTTGATTCGTTCGAGAAGGCGATCGGAAGCGGCACAATCGGTAACTACGCATCCTCGGGGACCGAGATCATCATGAAGCTCGGCGACGAGCATGTGAAGACGAAAAAGCCCATCGTCTACACCAGCGCGGATTCGGTTTTCCAGATCGCGGCCCACGAGGAAGCCTACGGCCTCGACAACCTCTACCGGATCTGCAAAATCGCACGGGAGATGCTGCAACCACCAGAGTTTGGGGTGGGCCGGGTTATCGCGAGGCCCTTCATTGGAAGCTCGGGAGCGTACAAAAGGACCGCCCACAGGCACGACTACAGTCTTCCCCCGAAGGAGGAGACTCTTCTGGACGTCCTTCACGCCAAGGGCATCCCCACCTACGGGATCGGAAAGATTTTCGACATCTTCACCGGGCGCGGGGTCGAACCCCACGTCACCACGGAGGGCAACGATGACGGGATGAAGAAAACGACGGAAGCCCTGTCGAAAATCCAGTCCGGGTTCATTTTCACCAATCTGGTGGATTTCGACATGCTTTACGGCCACCGCCGTGACGTCGAGGGCTACAAGAAGGCCCTGGAAAGTTTCGATTCGTGGCTGGGAACGTTCATCCCAAGGCTCGGCCCGGATGATCTGCTCATCATTACCGCCGATCACGGTTGCGATCCGGCCTTCAAGGGCAGCGACCACACCCGGGAGTATCCGCTCCTGCTGACCTACCGGAAGGGGATGCCCGGAAAGGACCTGGGGATCCGCAAGGGTTTCCTGGACCTCGCCGCTTCCGTGGCAAAACACCTCGACCAGAAGTTCCCGAAGGGGACCCCATTCGTTTAGGAGGCGGGTTTCGTTTCCGCGGAGATAGCAGAGGGGGGCGGTGAAATCACCGCCCCCCTCTTTTCGGTTTTGGGAATCAGGGTTTCGTCAGGTATGACGATCTCGAGATATTCAGGTTTGCCGTGAACGTCGCATTGGAAGCTCCGGAAAGGCTCGAATCCACCCTGACAGGGTCGATGTAGTAGAAGTTCGTGGTGTGGACCGCGCCGTTACCCATGGCACTGAGGATGGCATAGACCTCGAAGGGCAGGATGTAACCGCAGGGCAACGGGCGAATGGTCGGGGTCGTCGATTCGGCATCCATGGTGTTCAACGCCTGCTGTCCCCATTGCTTGTCGAGAGCGCGCACCCTCACCTGATCGTCGGTCATCAGGATATAGGTCTGGCTGGCATCAGCCTCGGTTTTCGGGTGGACGGTGACGACGACGGGACGGGTAACGATGTGCTCGGAGAATGATTTGGCCTCCCCGTAGACGGGAGTGGTGGCTGACATATCGAGCCCCATCGCGATCATTCCCTGGGTGTCCGCGGTATAGGGAACGGCAAAGACCATTTCCTGGTACCCCGAGATCAAAACCGTCAAGCTTGCGGGAAGAGAGATCCCCGTAAGGGTCGCTTCAGGCTCGTAGGGTTTGAAGCTGACGGACGAGGTCGCGAGCACCTTGTAGGGCTTTCCGGGTTGAGCGATCGCACTGGAGATGGTGAGGAAGCCCTTGTCGCGGGTCGTCTGGGCGAACGTTCCGCCGGTTCCCAGTTCGATAACGTCGTCATTCACGTAGAAAGGCTTGTTCCGGAAGGTGACGCGAACGTCGTAACAGATCGGAGTCATCACGATGTTGAGAACGTTGTCGGTCTCGCCGCTCACACTCGTTGCATCCTTGTACGTCTCGTAGTTTTCGGTGATGATGGTGATCTCGTAGGTCCCGATCTTCGAGGTGACCGAAAGGCCCGTCTTGAACTCGGCGTAGGTAACGTCGCGGTTCTCGTATTTCCTTCCGTCGAAGTAGATCGTCAGGAGCTTGTTGGAATCGAGTTCGTCCTTGCTCTTTGCGTCGAGGATCTTCCCCTTGACGGTAACGGTGTCACTCGTTAGGGGATTCGAGATCTTCTTCAGGCAAAGGGTTCCCACGTTTAGGGTCTCGCCGTTCCCGAGGTGATAGCTGATGTTGGTTGACGTGGATGCATCGGGAACCTTCAGGTAGTTGTACCCCGGCGCGGTGATGGCGAAGAGGAAGGTGTCGGGAACGAGGTTCTCGAAGGTGAAGTATCCCGACGAGTTGGTGACCGTGATGAGGTCCTGGGAGTTGCCAACCCCGCCGCCCGCAGAGATCTCCTTTTCGGAATACATCTCCACCCGGGCCCCGACAACGGGAAGGCTCGTCTGGTCGGCGTCGACGACCCGGCCGGTAACCACCCCCATGCGGACCCCGAGGGCGCCCTTCTCGCAACCCATCATGGTCACGATTCCAAGAAAGAGAAGGATCAGGAAACCACCGCCCCAGAATTTCAATTTCATTGGCCAGACCTCCTGGTTGAATCCAAAATTCATGAAAAGATCAGCTGACAGGGAGGTTCACGATCTGAGGATCGACCCCGTCGTCATTGACGAAGACGTTGACCGTTCCGTATGTCCCGTCATCCACGTTGAAACCGGTGAAGGTCAGGGTGTAGCCGGTTGGGACCTGGTTCACGCCCAGGTCGATCACCCTCTGCGTATTGGAGTTGATGACGTTTCCGCTTGCGACGGTGGTGGGCCAGATTGCGCCGCTTTCGTTGCAGTATGCTCCCACCCTGTCACCGCTCGAGATGTTGGTCCCGACCACCATGACCCTGACGTCACGCATGATCGCGGCGAAGTTGTTCTTCAACGAGAAGGTCTGGTAGATCGTCCCTTCGAAATCGCTGTTGGGGACGACCAGCACCGACCCGTTCATCCTGAAACCCTTGACCTCGATCTCGATCGAGGCAGAAACCCCCATCGGGATCCCCTTGAGCTCGAACGAGCTCTGGCTGAGAGAGGCCGACGCGGTGGCCACAACGCGGTTCCCCGAATATGCGATCACGCTCGCGGTGGGGGGTTCCTTGTAGACCCAACCCGGGATATCCTTCCAGACCCCGACGATACTGTAGGTTTGCGGCTGAAGAAGGATGACACCCAGATCCCTGTCGGTGACCGCATTCGAGATGACCGTGGTATACGTCTGGTACCCGGTGACCTTTATGGTCACCTGCATGTCCGCAACCTCGGCGGGAACGGAAAAACCTGTCTGGAGCTCGGTTGGGAGCCTGTTGCTGTAGGCCTTGTTCCCGAAGATGAACTGGGCGGTCCCGAGCTGGATGAGAGTCCCGTTCCGGGCATCCTTCAGGGTTCCGCGAACCATGATGTACTGATTGATGAAATTCTGTACCATCCGGACTTCCGGAACGCCCCGGTGCTCGTTGTTGACCACGACCACGCTCACGGTGTCGGAAGCGTCGTAGACCTTCTGGTAGCCGATCTTGTCGAAAGTAAGGAACCATTCCCCGGGCCGGAGGTCGCCCATGTAGTAGTTCCCCTGGCTGTCGGTCTTGGTGTTCTTCGTCGCCTTGGTATCCCCGGTCCCGGTTTCAGCCGCGACCGTCACGTCACTTATTCCGGCAAGGGTCCTGCTGTCCAGGACATATCCCGAGATGCTTCCCCCCTTGATGCCCAGGGTCCCCTTTTCGCAACCGGCCAGCATCAGCAGGAGAGCGAAGAACGTCAGGAGAATCCCCATCGCAGGGGGTGTCCCTGAAACCATCCGACGGATCCGATTCGTTGAATTCATGGTTCAGCCTCCGGGTCGAACTGGTACGACGACCTCAATTCCATATCGGCTCCCGCGAAGGAAAATTTAACGCCGCGGGAAAAAACGGGGTTCCTCTTCGAACTTTTTGTCGGTGACCGGAAGAGGGGGCTTCGGATTCCCTCGCCGGCCCGTCCCCTGTTCATCCCCCGAAATCATTCAACCCTTCGAGAAATCCTGCCGATGAATTCACTGGATAATTTCTGCGATTGTCATTCGACCCTTTCGCAGGATCTCTAAGATGGAGGCAAAAATGGGGAACGTCACGAAACCTTCCAAGATGAGGTGGTTCCTTCTGGCGGCTTTGACCCTCTCGAGTATCGTCTTCACCGGATGTGAGAAGGGATCACTCGGAGTCAAGAACGGATGCATCACGGGCTATGTCCTCGACGACAGCACCAACCTTCCGATCCCCGACGTCCTTTTGAGGGGTGAGGGTGACCAGCACATCATCCGGGAGGGAATGACCGGAGGGGATGGAGCTTACATCATCTCCGAAGTCGCCAAGGGCCCGTGGCAGATCAGGGCGACCAAGTTCGGATACATTGCCACCCCGACGGACATCGTCACCAATGGCGTCTCCGCGACCGTCGAGAACGGCGCGACCGTCAACGCTCCCGTCATCCGGATGGCCAAGACCGATGAGGCGGTGAAGGGGGTTCTCAAGGGTTATCCCGTCGATGCGATCACGGGGGCTCCCCTGACCAACTTCACCATCACCCAGATCAGCCCGGCGAAACAGAAGAAGTTCGAGACCGCCCAGGATTTCAAGGAATCCGGTTGGTCCGGACTGGAGGGTGGAGAACACTCTTACAAGCTCACCTGCGACAACTACAACCCCCTCACCCTTCCCATCACGGCTGATGGGGCAGCGGCAACCCTGAAGATCTCCAAGACCCCCTACGACCTCGGGGTAATCAAGGTGGATCCTTTGAAGGTGTCGATAACCGGGACTCTCCGGAACCTCCCCGGCTACATTCTCGGCACCGACAAGGACCAAGCCTTCAATGGAATCATCTGGGCGGAAGCTGCCGGGCGCGTCGTCGCGAGTTCCTCCGCCGCCGGTGACGCTGGGGGCGGAGCCTTCAACGGAACGGTCATCTACACCATCGCCGACGTCCCCGTCACCGCCGGGACCGTCGCGATCAAATGCAAGCTCCGGGGCTACGACGTCATTACCATCAACCCCTCGGTCGCAATACCTGCGGCAAGGCCAAGCGGATCGATCGCCGGGATCGACTGCAACTTCGAATCCATCGAACCGATCAAACGAGATATCCGGGTGATCGTGACCGGAACCAAACCCGCGGGAGACGATCCCGGATCGTTCCGGCCGGGGCAAAGGGCCCGCGTCTACATCCAGGAAGGCGGGAAGGATCTCGTCCCCTACGTGGACGTTATCTGCACCGACGGATTCTATGCCGAAGCCTACTTCAGCCAGGTCGAGGCCGGATGGGAAGTCACGATCATGGCTGTCAACCTGACCGAAGGCTATTACACCGGCAAGAAGGAAAAGGTGCGCATTCTGGAGGATGGCGGAACGGTCTACACGACCAACATCAGCCTCTCCTCAGGAGGATTGAACTAGGGACCTCCATTACCCAGAGTTCACCCATCGGATGGGGTCGGGCACGAGCCCGGCCCCATTTTCATTCATCCAGCAGTTTGTGCGCGTAGACCGCGGCATCGCTGTCGGGATACTGGGTCTTGATGATCTCGATCCGACGCCTGGCTTCCTCGATGTCGCCACGCTCTTTGGCGATGAAACCCAGATTGTAGTGCGCATTGTCGATCAGATCGCTGTCGGGGTATTTCTCGAGGAACTGCAGGAAGATGCGCTTGGCGGCTTCGAGATCGGGCGGTTTCCGGTTCAGGGCCTTCTTTCCCTCGAAGTACAGCTCGTCCGGGGTCTCCTTCGGTCCGATCCCCAGTTCCCGCTGGTATTCGATGATCTCGTCCTTCGCGAAATAGGCGGCATCACTCTCTGGGAAATTCTTCAGGAGAAACTGGAGCCACTCGACGGCCCTGGTGGTCTGACCGCGCTTTCCCGCTATTTTCGACAGGTTGTAACAGGCGTTGTCCGCAAGATCGCTGTCGGGATACTCCCGCAAGAAATCCCTGAAGATCTCTTCGGCGCGATCCAGGTCACCCTGTTTGAAGCACTGCATCCCCTCGTTGAGAAACTCCTTCTCCTGATTTGGTTCGGACATCCTGTTCACTCCTTCGCAAAATAGCTTTCCATGAACTCCTTCCGGAGGCGGACAAACGTCCCCTCACGGAGTGCTGAGCGAATCCGCCCCATAAGGTTAACCATAAAATGGAGATTATGCAAACTGGCCATCCGGAGGGCTAGAATCTCCTTGCACTTGAAGAGATGCCTGAGGTATCCGCGCGAAAACGTCCGGCAGGCCTGGCAACCGCACCCGGTTTCGATCGGTTCCTCGCTCATCCTCCAAGGCGCGGCGGTCAGGTCGATCCTGCCCCTGGAGGTGAACACCGCTCCGTGCCGGGCAATGCGTGTGGGAAGCACGCAATCGAACATGTCGATCCCCCTCTCGACCCCGAAGAAGAGGTCCTCGGGGGTTCCCACGCCCATCAGGTAGCGGGGGATCCCTGCGGGGACAAGGGGCATCAATCCGTCCAGGATCTCAAGCATCGAATCTTTCGGTTCCCCGACCGAAAGGCCGCCGATCGCGAGCCCCTCCCAGGGGATCTCCATCGTCCGTTCGAGTGATTCCCTGCGAAGATCCGGGAAGGTGGAACCCTGGAGAATCCCGAAAAGGGCCTGTCCGTTCCTGCCCGTGGGATGGTCCTCCCGGCAGCGGCGGGCCCAGATGATGGACCGCTCGACCGCGGCCCTGGCCCGCTCCCGGTCTGCCGGCCATGGACAGCACTCGTCGAAGACCATCATGATCTCGGACCCGATCGCCCGCTGGATCCGCATGGATTCCTCAGGGGTGAGCCAGTGTCTGGAGCCGTCGAGATGCGAGGCGAACATCACCCCATCGTCGTCGATCCTGTTCAGCTTCTGGAGGGAGAACACCTGGAACCCGCCGGAGTCGGTGAGGATAGGGCCGTCCCACGCCATGAAGCGGTGAAGCCCCCCGAACCTCTCGAGGACCTCCGTTCCCGGGCGAAGATAGAGATGGTAGGTGTTTCCCAGGATAATGCCCGCCCCGGTTCCCCGGACCTCCTCCGGGCTCAGCGTTTTAACGGATCCGCAGGTTCCCACAGGCATGAAGACAGGTGTTTCGACCTCCCCGCGACGGGTGATAAGACGGCCCGTCCGGCCCATGCACTCGCCGGACCTGACCTCGGGAACGAAGGAAAAGAAGGGGCGCTCGCCCGAAGCCGGCCCGCTCATATCATCACCATCGCATCACCGAAGCTGAAAAACCGGTACCGGAGGTCCACCGCGGTCCGATAGAGGTCGAGGGTCCTTTCCCGACCTGCAAACGCGGACACCAGAACCAGAAGACTCGACCGGGGAAGGTGGAAATTCGTGATCAGGTGGTCGACCGCGCGGAACGAATGACCCGGCCTGATGAAGCAGGATGTCCTCCGGAAACCCGGTTCTATGGTCCCATTCGGGAGAATCGCGGATTCCAGGGTCCGGACCGCGGTCGTCCCGCAGGCCCAGATTCGGCCGCCGCCTTCCCTGACACGCCTGAACTGGTCGGCGAACTGGGAATCGATGCAAAACTCCTCTTCGTGCATGAAATGGTCCTCTATCTCGTCCGTTTCGATGGGCTTGAAGGTTCCCAGGCCAACGTGGAGAAGGACGGTGCCGACCAGGACTCCCTTCCGCCGCAACGCGTCAAGAAGGGGTTGATCGAAATGGAGCCCCGCGGTCGGAGCGGCCACCGAACCATCCGTCGTTGCGTAGACCGTCTGATACCGGTCGGGAGAACTCTCCCGGGAGGTGATGTAGGGGGGAAGGGGCATCTCCCCGAACTCCCTGAACACAGCCACCGGATCCTCCAGTGGATCCAACCGGACCTCCCGCAACCCCTCTTCCAGAACCCGCTCCACCAGGACACACCGGCCGCCACGGAGCTGGTGCCTGCTCCCGGGCTTGAACTTCCTTCCGGGCCGGACCAGGGCTGCGAAACTTCCAGGCCCCGTCTTCCTCAGGAAAAGGAGTTCCCCGGGCTTACCGGAGGAAGGTGATGTGAAAATCCGCGCGGGAACGACCCTGGAACAATTGAGGACCAGGAGATCCCCTGCCGGTATGATATCCAGAAGGGCATCGAAGCGAAGATGCGAGACACCGCCCGATGCGCGATCGAAGACGAGAAGGCGCGATTCAGGCCTTCGGGGAGCTGGAACCTGGGCGATGAGCTCCCGGGGGAGTTCGAAATCGAACAGGTCGGTTCTCATCTGTCGGAGGATGAAGCGGGCGGGGTATCCGTGGCAAAAGGCGGGGAAGCCTGAGCGGATGCGGCCGAAGCAGAAAGAACAAGGGGGGCTTCCGAGGCCGGAGCTGTCTCGATCGGGCCCGAGGCTGGAATCCCTGAGGAAGAGGCGGCCTGAACATTCTCCAAGACCTGTGTCGATGTGGATTGTTGGTCCGGATGGGGGGCGGGGCTTCCCGCGATGAGACCCGTCCCGGATGAAAGTGGCGATGCGGACGATGCGGCAAGGTCTCCCGAAACACTTGCCTGCGGGAGCCGCTGGGAAGGGGTTCCCGAAACACTTGCCTGCGGGAGCCGCTGGGAAGGGGTTCCCGAAACCGAGGGGTCCAGATTCCGGGTGAAGGAAGCTTCCAGGTCCATCAGGGAGACATCGGAGAAGAACCGCGCACCCATGCTGACCGCCTGGTCCTTGTACGGAATATAGTAGCTGATCTTGTCGATGTACTTCGCCTCTCCGGGAAGGGACATGCCCTGGAACTTGAGCTCACCGCCGCGGAAAGCCATCATCAGATCGACCAGCTCCGCGGTCGTGAGGTTCGTCTGCACGAACTTGAACCCTTCCTGAAGAAGTTGCGGAACCCGGACGAGGTTCTCGGGTTTCCGCATCTTCTGGAGGACCGCGGAGATGAATTTCTGCTGCCTCTTGATCCGGCCCAGATCGGCGTTGGCATCCGCCCGGAATCTCACATACTCCAGGGCCTTCTTTCCATCCAGGACCGTGGGACCGGCTTTGAAGTGAATATGGACGTTTCCCCAATTGTCATCATAGTTCATCGGGGCTTCGATATCGATCTCGACCCCGCCGATCAGATCGATGAGGTTGATGCAACCCTGGAAATCGATCACCACGAAACGGTCGACCTGGATCTCCATCAGCTCCCCGATCATGCTCCGCAGGAACTCCTCACCATGGCGCGTCATCACCTCGTTGATCTTGCGGGCTGCCCCTTCGGCAAGAACGCGGGTGTCCCGGGGAATGGAGAGAACGTTCACTGCGCGCCCCTCGGGGTTGACCCCGAAAAGGATGATCGTGTCCGTCCTGTGGGTGCCTTCGACCGAGTCGGTTCCGAGAAACAGGATGTTCATCCAGGAAGCCCTCCGTTGGGGGGGCGTGGAAAGCTGTTCAGAGGCTTCGGAGGTCGCGAGAACGATATCCGACGGAGCGCGAAAAAGGAGCCATTTCTTTCCCAGGCCGAGGAAAAAGAACAGGAAGAACAGCAGGAAAAGGAACTCGGCAACGGAACGTGACAAGCTCCCCCGGCGAAATGATCTCATTTTTTCCTTTTCTTCTCCGCTTTCTTTCTCTTGTATTCGACCACCATCCGGTACTTTTCGGAAAGCGGGATTTCCAGCGCCCTCATCCGGTCGCGTTCAGGAGACCCGCGGGAGGGATCGAGGGTATCCGCGAGTACCAACGCCTGGCCGATCCTGGATGCCCTCAAGGAGGGGAAGGGATGCCGGCGAACCGCATTTACCACTTCCGAAGCCACTTTTGGCCGCATGGCCTTCAGAAACAACGCGGCCGCGAGCGCGTGACAAAGCATCGGGGTCTCCCTTTCCGCCTCCAGGAGCCGGACTCCAGCCTTGGAAACGATCCGGCGAAGTTCACGGTCGGAGGAAACGCGGAAAAGGTCGTGGGCCAACCCGGCGAGATACCCGAGGCGGGGATCCTCCCCGAGGGAGGCGGAAAAAGCGGCGGCCTGGAACGCCACGCTCTCGATGTGTTTCCGGATTCCACGGGGGGCCGCCTTCAGCTTCCTGTCGATTCTCGAAAGCCATTCCGGGAACGGCTTTCGAAGGCAACCGTAAAGGTTGCGGCTGACGATCTGGGCGGCCACTTCAGGATGGATGGGAAGTCCCTTCACCCGCCCAAGAGCCAGCCTTTCCCTGATGCAGGAGGAAGCCACCCCATCCAAAGGCAGGTCGATCCATCGGCTCATGCCGTTGGGAAGAGGAAGGTCCGGGGGGGTCCCGGGACGGCGGAAAACGATGAACGGAAACCCCGAAGCCAGGCTGGGCGCTTCCTTCCACGTAGGGAGATCGCGGAGGGAATCCCCACCGATGATCAGGCTGAAGGAAAACCGGGGGTGCCGCTTCTCGAGAAACCGGAGGGTCCGGATGGTGAACGAAGGCCCGGCGAGTTCCCGTTCGACCTCGCAGACACGCATCCGGGATGCATTCCCAAGACACGCCCGGATCATCCCGACCCGGGCCTTGAAGGGAGCCAGATCGTTCCCGCTCTTGTGAACGGGCTTGAAAACCGGAACGAACCACACTTCATCCAGGTCGCCGTGCTCCAGGGCCGCCCCTGCCATTGCCAGATGCTGATCGTGGGGTGGGTTGAAACTCCCCCCGAACAACCCGATCCTCACTCGAAGAACTCCCGGTAGGCGAACTCCATTTCCCCGATCACGACGGCATCTTCAGGCTCCCCCCTGCAACGGGAAAGCTGGTCGATGAAGCCGAGCCGGCGCAACCGCTTCTTGAACATCCCCACCGCTTCCTCGTTCGTGAAATCCGTCATCGCCACGAGACGCTCGATTTCGGTCCCCGAAACCCGCAGAAGATGCTCTCCTTCCTTCTCGATCTCGAAGGGAGGCAGATACCGGATCTCCTGGATCCGGGGAACGACTGGTTCCTCGACCGCGGGAAGCGAATCCAGGATCTCGCAGAGAGCTTTCAGGACATCGTCCACCCCTTCCCCGGTCGCCCCGGAAACCGGGAAGACCTGGAACCCGAGTTTCCGGATCCGGGAGGCGAAACGTTTGTACCTTTCACGCGCTTCCGGAAGGTCCATTTTCGTCGCCGCCACCACCAGCGGCCTTTCGGCCAATGTTGGGTCGAACGCTTCCAGTTCGGAACGGACGGTTTTGAAGGAGGCCAGCAGGTCCTCCTTCCGGGGCTTCTTTTCCGCCGGCTCCGCCGAATCGGCTTCGGGAAAGGAGAGATCGACGAGATGCAGGAGGATTTTCGTCCTCTGTATGTGCTTCAGGAAATGGACTCCCAACCCGGCACCGAGGTGCGCACCCTCGATCAATCCGGGGAGGTCGGCCATGCAGAAGGCGGGAAGGCCTTCGACCTTGACGATTCCAAGGGAGGGAACCAGCGTCGTGAAGGGGTAATCGGCCACCTTGGGCCTTGCTTTCGAGACCGCCCTAAGGAATGTCGACTTCCCGGCATTGGGAAGGCCTACCAGGCCGACATCGGCCAGGAGCTTCAGCTCGAGCCGAAGGCGAAGAGCCTGGCCCGGTTCACCCTTCTCGGCAACCCTGGGAGCCCGCCGGACGGAGGAAGCGAACCTGGCGTTCCCGCGGCCTCCCCGGCCACCCTTCGCGATGACGTGACGCATGCCGTCCTGGGAAAGATCGACCAACAGATCCCCGGTTTCCTCCGTCCGCACAAGGGTGCCGACCGGAACCCGGATCTCGCAGTCGTGGCCGTCGGCCCCGAACATGTCCTTGGCAAGCCCTTTTCCGCCGGCTTCCGCGATGTAACGCCTTCGGAAACTGAGGTCGTAGAGAGTCGTCAGGTCGCGGGTGGAGACCAGGATGACATCTCCACCCTTCCCCCCGTCTCCCCCCGAGGGACCCCCGAATGGAACGAACTTCTCGCGGCGGAAGGAGATCATCCCGTCCCCGCCTTTTCCCGATTCGACCTCTATTGTCAGCTCATCGACGAATTTCATGGGGGGGATTATACCATGGTCTCACCACTCGTAGTATGACTTCGTTCCCTTCATTTCCAGGTTCCGGTTCGGAGAGATCAGCTTCTTTCCGCGGTTGAAGGCGGTAGGGCGCGTCTGGCCGGGGAAAGCGGCTTTCTCGAGCTGCAATCCGTCGAAGAAGACCGATGATTTTCCCGCCGCGGGAGGACTTGAGTTCCCCATGAGGATGTAGGTATGGCTGGAAATCGCCGGATTGAAGCAGTAATCGAAGGAGAAGTAGACCCTGTACCAGGGCAGTATCCCATGCACCGGATCTTCGAGCGAGAACGATTCCACAACCCCGTAGCCCGTTCCGATCGAGCCGAAGGATGTGATGACCCCTGTGGCGCAGATCTGTATTCCGGAGTATTCAACCTGGAGCCCATCCTGGGTTGTCTGGAGGAACCCGATCTCGGCCACTCCTGTTCCAGGGCATACCGCGGCCGAAAAGATGTACTGCCCGACCGTCGGGGTCAACGGGAATGCAGCAGAGCCGATTTCCTGGTAGATGGTCCCTGTTGCCAGCCCCTGGGGCCCTCCCTGTGCGATCTCGCATCGGAACTGGCAAGTGTCGGAAGGTGCTCCGGCCGCGGTCGAGGAGAAGGTCTGAGGGCCGTCTGGCCCGTAGATCCCGAGCTCCTGACCCGGCCCGATGAGACCGATCCTGACGGTTGTAGTCCCAAAAGCGCCAGGGCCGATGGGGTCGGGAAGGATCGTCGGGGAGAAGCTAATGCTCGCGAGGGGAATGATGTGACCC
Organism: uncultured bacterium; assembly: GCA_964428355.1. Lineage (GTDB taxonomy): Bacteria > Muiribacteriota > Ozemobacteria > Ozemobacterales > Ozemobacteraceae > CAYRYU01. The sequence continues at coordinate 1,778 of CAYRYU010000014.1, read as the reverse complement.
AGGCCATCGTCCAGGTCCCAGAATGTCCAGGAGAAGTTTGTCATGGTGGCGTTCCCGGCATTCCTGAAGCCGATCTCGGTCCAGGGAGAATACGCGCCTCTCGAGATCTTCCCGAAATCGACGATGCTGGGAAGCAGGTCGATGACGTTCACCTCGTTAACGATGACGCTCGTGTTGAAGGTCGCCGAGGCTTCCCCCGCATCGATCACATCGTCGTCGTTGGTATCGGCCCACACGGTGTGGGTCCCGATGTACGTCCCCGCAAGGGTTTCCGCACCAAGGGACAGCCTCACCGAACAGTTCGGTTCATAACCGACCGACATCGGGAAGGGAGGAATGGGGCTCGGAAGTGGGAACGTCGTGCTTGCGGCGGGAATGGTACCGACGACGGAATCCATTTGGCCGGCCCGCCATTTGACGTTCGCAAGCGCGAAGTTCCCCGAGTTCAGGATCCTGAAGTTCTGGTTCGCTACTGCACCGGGATTCTGGTTGCCGAATGTGGCCGGGGGTTGGGAAACCGTGATCTGTTTCCTTCCCACCTGGATATTGACCGTGTAGGTCTTGTAGGTTTCCGTGGCGGAGTCCCATGAGCCGTTTCCATTGACATCCTCATACACCACGAAAGTTCCTGTATAGGGACCCAGCGCTTGAGTCAACTTGATCGTCACGCTGATCGTGGCATTAGCCGGGGCCCCTCCGGCGACAATGTTCCCGATCGGATCGGTCGTATACGTCGAGTTTCCAACAGGGATTGTATCGATGACCCCGTATTGCAGAATTCCGGTGGCTCCCCGAAGGTTGGTCAGGTTCATGTTTCCAACGTTGCTGACCGTGATCATTCCCTTCACCACCGCCCCCTGGGTTGCCAATCCGAGGTCGATCGGGTTCGGAACGACGTCTATGACCTTCTTCGAGTTTACGGTCAGTTTGAGCTGGGCGGTGTCCCGGGCTTCCTTGGCAACGATGATCCCATCGACGTTCGAGTCGTTCCAGACCGTCAAGGTCCCGAAGTAGTCGCCCGCCGGGCACGAAGGCGGGATGTTGACGCGCCACTTCCCAGCCGCCAGGGCGTTTGGAAGCACGTTCCCAAGGGGGTTGGGGGTGAAGAAACTCGCGGTGGCAGGGATCGTCGTGCCGCCAACGAGATTCGAGGCGGTGGCCATCGGGGTAGTAAGGGTGAGATTTCCTGTATTCTTGATGTTGTATGAACCCAGGGTCAACGAGGACCAGGTGGCAGGGTCTCCCGTAGTGGTGACCTGGGCTTCCTGGATGTCGAGGGAGACCGTCCCGATCTTGGTGTGGAGGGTGAAACAGCTCTGGGGCTCCCCCGCCGACATGGGGAGGGGGAAATCCCCGTTCGTGTCGTCATACAGCCAGGTCGGCGTGGCATAGTAATCTCCGTAGCCCTGGGGAGAAGGAACCGATATCGTAACGGCCCTCGTGAAGAAGGCTCCCGCGGTCGCCATGAAATGGTCGGGAGGATCGGGCGGGAACCAGAAGTTCGTGGAGAGGATCGTGTAAACCCCCGAAACCAGGTTGACCTTCTGCCATCTCAGGTTGTACAGATCGACGTTTCCTATGTTCCTGCAGTTGAAGGTGACGGTGGCAAGCGCTCCTTCGGTAAGGTCACCGAAGGAAACCGTCGTCGCCTGCACCTGGATCGCGGGGAAGGCGGGGACTGTCACCTGGAGCGTGAAGGACCTCGATGCTTCACCTACGTTCCAGGTGGTGTTCCCGTTGACGTCCTCGTAAACCCACACCTGGCCGGAATACACTCC
>CAYRYU010000013.1:73788-104734 GCA_964428355.1 uncultured bacterium | reverse complement strand
TGTGCCTTCCATGAAGCTTGCCAAGATCCTCTTTTCATGGGAAAATGAAGGAAAGGGTCAGGAAATTTCCGCCGTTTTGGAGGAACCCGGGCTGGGGTGCCCAGAGATTTCGCCATCCAATGGAAGGCATGGTTTTCGGCTATGAGAGGTTTTCCCCAGGAGGAATTCGGAATAGTGCTTCGAAGAATGAAGATGCCGGGGTTCACCCTTATCGAAATCCTGATCGCTATTGTGGTTTTCGTTCTGGCCGCGCTTCCAATCTACTTCGCCCTTTCCGAAGGAGCCCTCAAGGAAATCGAATCGACCAAGGTCGCCATGGCAAGGAAGATACTGGAATCCTTCCGCCAGGAAGTCATCAGCAAGAGCTTCGAGGAAATCGCCAAACTGATCCGGCGAAGAGGGCCTCCAGATGGCCCGGGTGGTCCCGATGGTCCCCCTGATGGCCCTCCCGACGGCCCTGGTGGTCCCGATGGACCGCCGGATGGTCCTCCCGACGGCCCGCCTGACGGCCCGCCGGGCGATGGTCCTCCCGGCGACGGACCTGGTGGCGGAAGACGCGGGGGCTTCACTTTCTATCCAGCTGAGAAGCTTGCCCAGTTCAACCTCGACCAGACAGCTTCAGGGGTTCTGAGCATCCAGAAACAGTTCAAGGATTTCGAATTCTCCGCGGGGTTCCGTTTTTCAAGGGAAAACCGTGCGGTTATCGAAGTTCGGGGGATGGTCATGTGGACGGTCTCCAAACCTGCCCAGGAAGGCCCAAAGCACAAGAGGGGCGGGAAAAAGCGCGAAACCATCTCGTTTCTCGTGGTCAAACCCTGAGCCCAAACCCCTTTCCCTTTGGAGCCTGGTCCGCAATATGAAACGTCGATCGTCGTTTCGCGGGGATTCTTCCCCCTTTAGGTCACATTCGCGGCTGCCAACGCGTAATCACCTTCCGTGATCCCTCCGAGGGCAAGAGGGGTGGGCCGACTCGACTTTCCCTCCAGGGACATCCGGACCCGGCACCATTTGATGCCCCAGGTGGATTGTGATACTTTTGGCATCCCCACTTCCGCACTGGTCAACATCGAATCGGGAAAGTCCCCGGAGAAGGAGGTTTCGGTGCACAGGCCTTTTTCCGAAGGGCAAGGTAGACCTTTCCTCCGGGCCGATCCCCGGCGGGGTTTCATCCTGTTTTTTGTCCTCTCGTTGGGGATTTTTCTCCTTTTCCTCGGAATCGGCCTCTTTTTCTTTTCCGGCCAGCAGAATGCCCTCGCCCATGCCCAGAGATTCGGAGAAATGGCCCGTTTCCTGGCCGAATCCGGGGTCGAGATCACACGTGAGACCTTCAGGAGAAAGCTCCAACAAGGTGCCATCGGGGGAGATGAAGCGTTGCGCCAGTGGCTGCTTTCCCCGTCGATCCCGGCGGACCTGGCCCTTAACAGGTTGCTTGTCGATCCCCTGCAGCCAGTATTCGATTCCTGCGCAGCGAACCTGGACCGGACGGCTTCACTCGAGGTCAGATGCCGGCTTTCCTCTGCGAGACAGACGGAAACCGATCCCTTGCGGTGGGCGGATGTACGCGCCAAGGAGGCCTGGTTCTACATCGAAGCGGTTGCACGGTGTCGGGGTGCCCAGGCATTGTTGACGACACGTTACCGGCTTTCGGTCGCGAACTGTCTCCCCCCCGTGTTTTCGAAATTCACGCTCCACTTCAGCAACACCTCCCCCGATGGTGGTGGAACCTTCAACATCGTCCGTAACGACGACCGGGGGCAGATCTCTTCGGGTCCGCGCCCCATCGTCTTCTTCAACCACAACACCCCCGAAAACCCGGTTGAACCGCAAGCGCTCCAGGCCGTTTTCGCCGAAGAGAGCTCCCCGCAGGTTTTCCAGAAACGGGGCTGGATCTACCTGGGCGGCCAGGGGACCCGCTTGAACCTTGCTGCAGGCGGCGGAAACCTGGGAGAAGGGTTCTTCTTCGGGAACACCGATTCGGGCTCGGGCCCGACATTCGGGAGATACGAGCTGGACAGGTCGCAGCTTCCTCCCGCTCTTCTCCAGCCCATCCGCACCTATTGGGATCTCCTGGAGGTTGATCCGATGAGGGAAATCAGCTACCGGGTCTCCCACGAATTCAGACTCGAAGGCTTTTTCGACAAGGCCGGAAACAAACCAACCGAAGCGATGTTTGCCAACGGAATTCTCTCCGAGAGGGAGCGGATAACCTTCGGTTCCCGCTCATCCCTGATTCACCTTTGCGGTGATTCCAGGCCCGGCTTCCGCTCCCGGACCCGTGTCCTGGGAAGGATCACCGCGGCGTTCTCGAAGATTTCCAACCTGGTGGTCGATCCGGAGGAAAGGGAGATCAAGGAAAGGTTCAAGGAACAGGATCCCCCGCCCAGGTTTCTCGTTCCCTCGATGAGCGAATCGGATTTCGATTCATCCGCGAGAATAACCGACTTTTTGAACCGCCGTTTCGGCGGCCCCACTCTCTCGATCGAAAACCTCGCCCAGAACTATGACGTGTTCAAGCCTTTGGGAAGCGGGATCCAGGAAGTCCCTTATGCGCATCTCTACAACTGTGCCCAGGAAGCCTCTTCCGGAAAGAATCCCCTCGCTTTCCCGCCGCCCATGGCCATCCTGGGGGAGGATGACGGAAACCACGTCGAAATGAACGCTGACAACAGGCCGATCTATGAGGGCGCGGCTTCTCCCCGCGCCTTTCTGGAGGTCGTCCATGGAAGAGTCCAGTTCGAAACCATGACGATTGCCGGCTTCTGGCGCAGGTTCTTCGACCCTGGGGCGAACACCCTGAACCTGAAACGCATCGTGCGGATACGAAACCCGGAGCGAGCAACCCTCATTCTTCCTCCACCCGGGACGACCTCCCCACTCGAGGTTGTGGGTGGGGGAATGATCATCCTCGATCAGGGAAATCTGGTCCTTCGCGGAGTCCGGGTTCACGCCCCCGTCGAGGCACTAACGGTGGTCCTCCCGACCGGCGGGGATGTTTCCTTCGAAAATTCGTTACCCAACCAGGTCAACATCGTTGCGCCCGCTTCCCAGCTTCATGCCGCGGCTCCCTTTTCCCTCTGTGGAACACTGGCAATCGGAGGGATTTCCACGTCGGACAGTTTCCCGGGAGGTTCGGTATTTTTCCGCGAATCCCAGGACCCCACCGGAACAGGATATGGCCGCTACTACGTGATCGACCTTTCAGAAAGCGATTCATCCTGGCATGGTTGATACCGTACCTTCATACTCTTCGCGTAAAGCCCTTTCCCTGGTGGAAATCCTCGTCGCAGGTTCGATCCTCGCGGTGATCCTGACCCCGGTCCTGTTCACATTCATGAGCGGATCGCGGGGAATGGACATGACCCGGGAGGAGATGATCGGTCAACACGCTGGGGTGGAACTGGTCGAACAGCTGATGACGATTCCCTTCGAATGGCTTCCTGCGGGGGAATTCCGCGAACCGGAGATTTTCGAGGGAGGCATGCTTGGAGCCTCATGCCCTTTCCCTCTCCACGTCTCGATTGCCAGCGGAACCCAGAGAAACATCCGCATTTCTGAGGAGACCCTCCCGGGAGGCCTCAGAATAAAGAGAATCCGGGTTTCCGTCCTTCTTCAGGGAAGCGCAGAAACAAAGGGAAACCGGCTCCAGGTTTTCGAATCGGTGGTCTCACGCCATGAATGAGAACCCGGTTTTTCGCCGCCCGAACCCAGGGGTAACGCTTACCGAGATCCTCGTGGTGATCGCCATCGCCGCAGGAATGGTGGCGGCCGGCGTGGGCATCATGACTCAGTTCCAGAAATGGTTCGCCAAAGGGGGGGACACTGGATTGGTCCTCCAGGACCTCGGGATATTCCTCGCATATCTGCGGCATGACATCCTGAACGTGGTGGGAGCTGGCCCTGGGGCCCCCGACGGATGGGAGTCAGGCATGACAGCCAACCCTGAACAGTTGTCTCTTCGGGTTTTCTACGACGAGAACGGGACCGTCGGGGCGGTGGATTACCTTTTCCAGCCCGATCCCCGGGGAGGAACCATTCGGAGGGTCCAGGCCAACGGCTCGTCGAAAGTCCTCGTTCTTTCAAGGGTTTCCTCATTGAGATGGAAGCCGGCGTCGGAAACGGTCTCGCTCCCCGGGTCTGGGCGGACCCGGAGGCGGGTCTGGCTCGAAGTTGGAATCACAGTCGGAGGCCAGGGCAGAGCCCACTCCCGCGCCGGGGAGGTTTCGATCGAAACCAGGTTCTTCCCGAGAAGACTCAACGATCAGCTGAATTCGCAGGATGCCCCCCCCTAGTGACATGTTTCCTCCGTTGTCACAATCTGCGAAGAGAGGCCGTATTCACCATCAACTTCACGAAAGGAGAATTTATGTTGAAACCCTTCAACGACATCATCAGGGATGCGGTCGAGAAGAACGGATTCTCCATGCTCGGGTTGACCCGGGCACACCCCGAAGGTTTCGTTGGCCTGTTCGTGCTGTTCGTGACTTTCTTCCTTCTGGTTGGCGCACCCAATTTCGCGTTCGCGGCTACCCCACCCACGGTTACCATTTCCGGCCCCGGGGGAGACGGGGACTTCGTCTGCGATGGATCCGCGGATCAGGAAGAGATCAACCAGGCATTGAAGTATGTGACGGACAACCCTGGATTCACCACCGTCCATCTGAAGGGGCCTTTCACATACATGATTTCGGATTCGGTGCTGGTTGGCGGGAGAACCATCCTCGAGGGCGATTCCAACGCCATCCTGAAGCTGGCAAACGAGTGCGGCTGGCCCGAAAACAAGGCCATGGTCCAGGAGCGCGAGTCACCTTGCTCCGGAATCGAGATACGGGGATTCGAGATCAACGGAAACAAGCTTGGGAATCCGGGAGTCCAGTCTGGAGCCTATTTTCACAACCTGATAACGCTCCGGAGCGTCAGCGATGTGGATGTCCATGACATGTATCTCCAGGGAAGCTACAACGATGCTCTCAAGGTAGTTGACGGAACGAACATCGAGTTCAAGAACTGCATCCTTCACGACAACGGGCACGACGGGCTTTATGCAATCAGGTGTTCCAACCTCAGCGCCCACAACAATGTCGTGGGAATCAAGTGCAACGCGGGGTTGCGGTTCGACGGCTGTTCAGACTGCAGGGTATACCTGAACCGGATCTTTTCCGAGGCTGGTGGAGGCGCGGGAATTCAGGTCCAGTCGGATGGCGACCAGGTGACCGATATCGACATCTACAACAACAGGATCGACAAGACCGCGACGTTCGGGGTCTGGGTGTTCGCCCGCGGCAACCTTCCGCAGGCCAAGGGTGCGAGGGTCCGGATCCGGGAGAATGAGGTGACAGGGACCCGCGGAGCCGCGGTCAAGATCGAGAACTTCCCCGACGTCTTGTTGGAGAACAACCGGATTGTCGATTCGGGAACCATTGAAACGAACATGCCGGCGGCGGAAACCGATTCGGGAACCGCGGATTCCGGGTCAACGGATGAAACCGAAATCGCCCAATCACCTGATGATGGCGAGAGTCCCGAGGCCGTGGAAGACACGAGCCCCACGATGGGGCGAATGTGCCCGAAGCCGGGCCGCGCAGGCCAGGATGGCGAAGTCTTTGAGGACACCACCGAGCAGGGTTTGCCCGAGACCATGTGGTGCAAATCCGAATGTTCCTCCGCCTCTTCCTGCGGAACGGGGAAAACGTCGTTCAGCAAGAAGTCTTCCTGCTCAAAAAAATCGTCCTGCTCGAAGAAATCCTCCTGCTCGAAGAAATCCTCCTGCTCAAAAAAATCATCGTGCTCGACGAGCTCGTCATGTTCGAAGAAGTCATCCGGTTCCTCATGCTCCTCCTGTTCGAAAAAATCCTCCGGGTCCTGCGGGAGTTCCAGTGGGTCTTCAAACTCGTCGGGCTCAACTACATCAGGTTCTTCGACCTCGGGTTCCACTGGTTCGACAGGTGCCACCGATTCCCCCGTATCAACGGGGCAAACCGGGTCCGGAAAAACCGTGACAGTGGGCGACACGACCCAGTTGTTCCAGGCAGTCTCTGATGCAGGCCGAAACCCGGGAACAACGATCCATCTGAAAGGCCCGGGCACCTATTTCCTGAACGAGACGATCTACCTCCCCAGCAACACCACGATCGAAGGGGAGACCGGGGTGATTGTGAAACTGGCAAAGGGCCTTCCTCTCTGGGGTTACCGGAAAGCCCCGATCGCCCAGTGCAAGGCGATGTTCATGATCAAGGGGAACTCGGCGACAAACGTCACGATCAGGAATCTGACCGTCGACGGCAGCCAGAGCGATTTCTACCCCAACGTCAAGTTGGGGCTGGAGTACTACAACATGGCCACCCTGATCGGGGTCAAGGGCCTGACAATCACCAACGTGACCTGGAGAAACGGCTGCAACGACGCCCAACTTCTCTCCCACTGTTCGAACGTGCTGATCGACCGGATCACGGTCAACAAGTGCGGCCACGATGGAGTATACTGCTGGCACGTGGACAACATCACAGTGAGCAACAGCAAGTTCATAAACCGGTGCAACTCCTCCTGCCGGTTCGACTACGTGACCAACGGAAAGTTCATCAACAACGACTGCACGACCTCGGGTGGCGGATATGCGGGCCTGGAACTCGAGGACACGGTCACCAACATCGAGTGTTCCGGCAACTACTTCCACAAGCTCGCGGGCCCCGCAATCGCACATGTCCACACCAAGGAAACCAATGTCCGGATATTCAACAACCGCATCGAGTGATCTCCCACGTATGCTTTCGAGAACTGCGGGCTTTCCTCCATCCGACTCACCGGCCTCGCCGCGAGGTCGCGGGGCTTCCGGGCGGGGACGAAAACCGCCAGGGGGGTTCGTAATCCCTCTGGTGGTGTTCCTGGTTTTCGCGCTTGGCTTGTTCATCCTGAGTCATTCGGCATTGAACCAGGGTTTTCAGAACCAGGTCCGGCACATGAGCAGATCCCAGGTTTTGTACAACCTGGCTTTTTCCGCCTATTCCCGCATCCTCGCCCGGCTCTTCGAGAAAGCATGGCAGGACCGCTTTTTCAGGGCCGGCCCTGCGGTCGAAACCAACGTTCCTCTCCTGGAAGGAACCTACGACAGTTTCGTCATCGATGCTCCCAACCGCCCCTTCCAGGTCGACATCTACATCCAGGCCAGAACCGCGGATCAGAGCCAGGTGTTCTTCTGGAGAATCTTGTATGTCGACGATCTCCTCGACATTTCCAACAGGTTCTACCAGATTCTCTTCTCCGACCTTCCTCCGGATTCCTTCCCCACCGGGGACCAGAGTCCCTTCGCCACCGAGGTCGAAAAGATTATCGACGAACGGAAGAAAAACCACCCCCAGTCTCTCGACATCGGAAGGACAATTTCCGGCCTTTCAACCCCTCAGGAGATCGCGGAGGTGATCCAGGCCCACCCTCCAGGTTCCGATCCGATTCCCGATGTTCCGGGGGGAACCCCAGGCACCGAGTCTCCCCCCAAGCAAACGGGGATTTTCCCCACCACCCAGGTCAGGACGTCGGTTTCACCGCCCGTCACATCGTCTGCCCCCGAAGATATCTCGGCGGGCCCTGTCTCGATCAAGGGTAACGGGCGCGAAACCAGGGTGGTGAAAGGGAACGGAACCGTCGATATCGCGGCACTGGCGACTTCCGGTGGAGCCCAGGAGGCATTCCTCCAGGTCAGGCTGTTCGATCCCGACGGGACCGAGGTCCTTTTCCAGGGGAAGCCGCTTCTCACCTGGGACCGGAAAAACGACAACGAGTATTTTCCCGCGTATTTCAAAGGGCAGGAGGATACCGCCTCGATGAAATTCACCGACAACTGGAACGGTATGGACCGGACCTGGTCCGTCGACGTCAGGGAAGGCCAGAAGCTGGTTTTCGAGGTTACAGCGCCCATTCCCCAATGCTACCTGAAATCGACCAGCTCCTTGTTGTGAGGACCGGAGGAATGGAGTGAAAACCAACCCGAAGTCTGGAACCACCCTGGTCGAAATCCTTGTGGTCATGGGGATCCTCAGTTTCCTCTCGGCCGTACTCTTCAGGGTCTACACGAACTTCCAGGGGTCCTTTCAGAAGGACGTGACCAACCGCCTCGTCCTCCAGATCAATTCCCAGAGGGCGGCAGACAAGCTCTTCCTGGAGATCAAGAAGGGGACCGATATCGTCCGGCCCCTCCTTGCCGAGACCACCCCCTTCCTCGTCTACAAGGACATCCGAAAAAGGACCGGATTCCTGTATCTCGACCGGGACAAGGAAAACTCGAGTCTCTTCAAGAAAGACCTCTACAAGCTCGTTTCATACGTCTGCGACTACTCCGGCTCGTACAAACCCGAGAACGAGAGGATCATCGTGAACTCGGTCCAGAGCCTCTGGTTCACTGCCATCACCCCGAGCAGCGTTCAGATCGACATGACCCTGGCAAACGACAGACAGAGTTTCGAGTTCCTGACCCACCTCGGTTTCCTGAATGCGGGAGACATCGAATGATCGAAGCCGCGAGGAAGGCATCCGGGCGGGGGTTTTCCCTCCTCGAGGTCCTGATAGGAGTTTTCTTCCTTTCCGCCATCGGGTTGACCATGGTTTTCTACCTCCAGTCGGCGGCAAAAGAAGTTGGTTTCGGCGCGGAGCATTTTACCGCCATCCTCCTTTCCCAGAAGTTGACCGAAGACTGCGCGCAGGAGATCACCCTCAACCCGCATGGATTCAAAGCCCTCGGTTTCGATCCCCCCTCGCCCGGTCCCGCCCCGATCGTAGACGGAGGCAGCGTTTTCTTCTCGATGCTCCGGGACCGCACCCCTCCCTGGCGTTTCATCCATCCCGATCGGGACGGGGTCCTTGACGCTTCATGCCAGCCGATCTACGGGCAGGTCAGGGATTTCCGGATCGGAGTCGGAGCGGTCAGGCTGGGTTCCGCGGTGGACGAAACCGTTGAAAGGAACCTGTACCGGACTGAGATAGGGGTTTCATGGAAGACGAGCACGGGAACAGGGCAATACCGGACCCAGGTCCTTTTCGGGTCGGCCCTTTTTCCCAAAAAGGTTCTTCCCGCCATTCCGATCAAGGACTCCGACATCGAGAAGGAGATCGCACTGGCATTCTACCGCGATTCCCAAAGCACGTTCTCCCAACTGATCGCCAGATTCGGCGGGAACCGCGATACGATCTTCGCCCTGGGGAAGATCACGGTCTACTCGAACGCGTTCCTGGAATCCCCTTTTCTGCTGAGGCTGCTTTCCGACCTCGGAAAATGGAGAAAGGAGCTGAAGGGCATCCCCCCCGACAGATACGATCCGCAGCGATTTCGTCTGGTGACAAGCATAGCGAGCTCGAGCTACGAGATTGCCCGGAACGCCTTCCAGTTCATTCACGCGATGGGCCCGGAGCTTGCCGCTGTCCCCACCACATTCGACCGGCAAAACCTGGGCGACCAGCTTTGGGCAAATTCCGCCCGCGTCCGGGGGGGTCTATTCCAGGCGACAAAAGTCTACCAGCTGTTCCTGTCGAGTCTCGTCTCGGCGAAGGAAAGCCTGGAAATACTCCTGGAGGATGGGATGGCCCCTTTTCAGGACGTGAAGCGGCAGCACTCCACCCTCCTGAAAACACTCGATTTGTACAAGGTTCTTTCCTTCGCCCCCGGGTCCCCCGTTTCCGCGGATGAATGGAGGAACATCCTTGGCTTCCTCGGAAAACACTACCAGAACCGGAACCCTTTCATGGAGAGATTCCTCCGGGAGGAACTGGAATCCTCCGCGAGCCAGACCCTTTCGGAAGAACGCTCCCCAACCCTGAAGGTCGTTCTGGACAGCCTTTCATGGAAGCCCTCGATGGATCTTTTCTTGAGACGGCCACCGGAGTAGAATTCGGGACCGGCTCCTTGGGCCGGACACATCCTGAAGGGGCATTCCCAATGAGCGATCCGGAAAACACCGTTCGGACATCCCAGGTCGGAAACACAGTTCTGATCTCAATCACGGGTTACTACAACGAAAAGGTCGGGGAGGAGGTCCTCCGGAAGGGGGAGGAATTCCTCGGAAGGGGTTTGAACAAGTTTGTCCTCGATCTCACCTCCTGCCGCCTCGTCAACAGCCCTGGAATAGCGGCTTTGATGGCTCTCACTCTGGAGATCGTCGAATCCCGGAAGGGGAAACTCGTGCTGGTGGGCTGTTCGACGATCATGGTCAAGGCATTCACCCTCGCCACCATTTTTCCGAGAGCCGATCGGGCGGATACGGTGCAAGCCGCGATGAAGGATTTCTAGCGAAATCGGAGTTGACGGAAGATGACGGAAACGTTCCCGGGCAACCAAAACCTGGAAGCTCTCCTGGAGTCGCAGGATCCTGGGGTGAGACGGAATGCCCTCGAGCGGTGCCTCCAATCGGAGGATTCCCGGTTGCGGGCGTTGGGGGCGCAGTCTCTCGCAGGCCATGATTCCCCGGAGGCCTTCTTCCAGGTCGACAGGATGTTGCTGGGAACGAATCTTCCGGACAAGCATTTCGCCCTCCAGATCTGCATCCTCCTCCCTTTCGAACGGACGAAAGATCTATTGATGAGTTTTTTCCAGCAAGAGGAGGATCCCGCCCTTCTCCAGTCGGCGGGAGTCATCCTGGCCGTCAATCCCGATCCTGACATTTCCTCCCGTTTGTTCGAGATCGGGCGGAGCTCCCCCCCCCTCAAGCGGCAGATGCTGCAGATCGTCATCCGGCAGATCTTCCAAAGCATGCACGAGGCACATCTCAACAAGAGCCTCGTCCACGATCTGGGCTCACCGGATCCCGTTTACAGGCTTTTCGCGATCCAGCAGATCTCTGACCTTCCTTCGGGCCCGGAACTCAGATCGGCCATCGAGGGACGCTTGAGGCTCGAAAAGGAGCCCCAATGCCTCGAGAAATTGAAGGAATGCATCAAGAGGCTGGAAAGGGGACCAACGGCAAGCATTCGCGAAATGATCTCGGGAGTCCCAGCGCCCGAGCTACCCGGGTTGATTCCAAAAGCGCTTTCCGGGTCTGTCTCGGAGCGGCTCGCGACCCTGGGGGTTTTCCTTTCCCGCGCCCCCCAACTTCTGGAACCCCATCTTCCCGCGCTTCTGAATGACCCCGAGCCGGTCATCCGCGGGATGGGAGTCCGTGCCCTGACCATCCTTGACCCGGATGAATCCATCGCCTACCTCGAGGATCTCCTGCTCGGGCAGATGGGGGCTTCCAAGAAAGCGGCACTTCAGGAGTGCCTGTTTCTGCCCTTTCGGATGGTGAAATCAACCCTGCTGAAGTTCTGCGGGGCGGAGACCGACCCCGAGAATCTGGATACGGCAGGGGTCATTTTCTTGTCCAACCCTGATTGGGACGTCCCCTTCAGGTTGTTCGAACTCCTTCCCGATTCGACTCCGGAGAAGATGGCACTGCTTGGCAAGATCATCAATGGGGTGTCGGAAAGCCTTTTGTCATCGCCCCAGGCGGCAACCGAAGCCCGGACCCCTTCAACCAATCAGGTCCTCGAGAATTTTCTCCATGGTCTCGATCAATGGCAGGAAAAGCGTGTTTCGGAGCGAGAGAACCGTCAGGAGAAGCTTTTGGATGCTGTTGTCCGGGAATTTGGCGCAGACGAGGTCGAAGCACTCCTCGGGGTTCCCGTTGGCCAAGACCCCGCTTCCCCAGTACCACCGCTTCCCCCGTCCGTGGCCGAGCTTGGGAACCTTGCGGAAGATGCACAGATCAAGGGCCTTTCCATTTGGCCGGAGTCCGAAACCGGAGCACTGGAACCGTTCCTGAAAAAGCTGATCGGATCGGCAGGGGGAACCGCAAGGCTTCAGGCCATGGCGATCAGAACCGCCGCCCGCCTGCGGATTGGCTCCTTTCTCGAGTCGGCGCGGGCCTTGGTCGGAAGGGGTGAAGAACGGCTGCGGATAGCTTCCCTGGAATACATCGTCAGGTTCGACCCCAAATCCGGGCAGAGACTGGCAGAGACCTTCGCGCATTCCCCCCAACCCTGGATGCGGGCAAAGGGAATCGAGATGCTCCAGTCTCAGAACCTCTCCCTTTCGGTCGACCACCTGGCCTTTCTGCTCAGGTCCGGAGACCGGAAAGCCCGAAATGGAGGTTTCCTGACCCTTCTCCGATTCCCGTTCCACACGATCCGGGATATCCTGACCGAGTTCCTGGCTTCACCGCGGGGTGACTCCTGCCTCAAGGCCGGCACCCTTCTCTTCGAGGCTCACCCCGATCCGGAGAACCTTTTTTGCCTCTTCCGGATCGAACGTTCCCTGGAAAAGCGGGGTGCGGTAGGGAATGCCGAAGCCATCCGGGAAGCACGGATACGGCTCGAGGGATTCCTCAGGGGAACCGGCCGCCTTGCCGAAAAAACTTCCGGAGACCTCGAAAGTGACTGGGAGAACAGGGTCCACGCTCTCGAGAATGCTCGCGACGCACCTCCCAAGCCCTATACCTTTTCCCGGAAGCTGGATTCCGAAACGACGTCTGAGGATGAGAACCCGTTCGACAAGCTCGCCAGGTTCGTCTCCTCCGCCCCCATTTTTGGAAAACCTCATCCGCTCGCCATTTTTTCGGCAGGGCTGCTCCTGTTCCTCCTGGCGGCATTTGCATGGAATTTCGCCGGCAACAAACCCCCTCAGGAGAGAACCGGGCTTTCGGGGCCATCCTGCCAGGCAGTTTCAACGGGGCGTCCCGAGGAGATTTCCAACGACCTGGAAAAGGTTCTCAACGAGCAGTCGAAAAAGGCCTTTTTCAACAAATCCCTTAACAAGGGTCGGTTGGCGATCGCCACCGGGGACGCCGGAAAGGCCGAGACGGAGTATGATGCCGCGCTCAGGGAAGACCCCGGCAATCCCTATGTCCGCGTTTTGGCCTGCGGGGGATTGTGCGAGGCCGCAAGGCTCAGGAAGGATGCAGTTTCCCTCGAAAAACGGATCGGGGACTACTCTTCGTCGTTTTCCGGCCTTCCACCCCAGGCCGCCCAACCCTTTCGCGCGCACCTGGAAGAGCTGCGCCAGGCGCTGACATCCCTTTCCCGCGGAGGAAAGTGAACGGGAAAAGACCTCCGGTTTTCGAAGCCCCAAAGCCTTTTCAACGCGGGGTGACAGCACCGGCCCACAGGAACAGGGTTGAAGATTCGCGTCCCGAAACCTCGATCAGAACTGCTGGATGAAGGGCCTGGAGTTGAGCACCCCCTTCAGGAAGTCGGGCCCGGATGGATGGAAGATCCCCCTTCTGAGAGATTCCGGAATTGAGGCTGCCGCGGGGAGAGGCTCTCCCAGAGTCGCCACAAGCTGTTGCCCGGGCTCGAGATCCCTCCGGTTGCCCTGCTTGTCCGTGAACGCGACCTTCCCTTCGTCCAACAGTATGGATATCGACTGGGGGGCGACCTCCTGTGCGAAAACGGTTCCCGTGATGGTTGTCAGGCCATTGGGAGTCTCGATCGTCCGCTGGACCGGGGATCGTGGAACGGTGAAAAGAACGCTTCCAGAAGCCTGATGGCCGATGTGGGCGGTCCCGGTTACGCGAAAGTGGGAATCCGGCCACATCCTCACTTTCAGGCCATCGGTGAAAACCAATGTTGCCTCCCCATCCTCCCCTGTCCGGACCGCGCCACCGGATGCCATCTGGTCGCCGCTCTTTCCCGGTCGGAAGACCCCGTTGGCCTCGGGCTTCACTTCCACTTTTCCCCTCGGATTCTCGAGGCCAGCAACGGGGATGGAAGACGCGCAACCGGCCGAAACCAGGAATGCTCCAACGAGCAGGGCCGCCATGAAGCCTGAAAGTCCAAAAACGGCCGGGGTTTTGGGATCGTCGTTCATGCGAGGTCTCCTTTCGAGTCGTTCTGCGACGGCTTCCGGCGCAGCACCACGACCGTGACGTCGTCATCCTGGGTCCTACCTGCAGCGTGGGACCGCACTCCATCGAGAAGGCCGGAAAGAGGAGCGTTTTCGGGAAAACCGGGAAGGCTTGAACCCAGGAACCTTGCCCACGCATCGTATCCGTATTGTCTGCCTTCCCAGTCTACCGCTTCCGGAATTCCGTCGGTGGAAAGGACCAGGTGATCTCCAGGTGCCATCGCGATGGCCTGGAAATGGTCGACGGAGCGGTCGAACCTGACCCCCAGCGGAAGGGAAGGCTTTCCGAGTTCCTCCACTCTCCCATCGGCGTGGACCAGATACGCCGGCGACTGTCCTGCATTCAGAAGAGAGACCCGGTTGGAGGAAGCGTGAAGGATACCGATCATCGCGGTCATCAACCGCTTTCCCTTGAAGGTCTTGAACAGGAATGAGTTGACGTAACGCGAGAACTCCTCGGGACCCACCTGATCGAACTCCACGAGCATCCCGGAAAGGGCTTTCACCATGCAGGTAACCATCGCCGCAGGAATTCCATGGCCGGTGACATCGGCAATGATAAACATGAGCCGGCCCTGGGACATTGGAAGGAAATCGTAGAAATCCCCACCCGCCGCCTGTGATGGCTGGCAGAAGCCCTGGATCCTGAACTCCCCGCGCTCCCAGGGTTTGGCTGGAAAAAGCTGCGCCTGTATCCGGGCGGCGGCCTGGGCTTCCGCCAGGTGGGTCCGCTCGTCGACATATCGGAGGAAGTCCCTCAGGCCGCTCTGAGCAAGGGTGGAAACCGACCAGCATGCTGCAAGGATCCCCCAGGGGAAATGGACTCCGAGGAAAACGAAAGCCGCTCCCCAGAGAACCGTTGCCCCGGAAAGCCATGCACCTGACCAGAGGATGGGATGTGAAGCCGCAACCGATGAAAGAACGAGTCCTGCACCTGCCCCCAGGATTCCCGAAAGTGCGCGCCAGATGAGTCCATCCGCGACAACGGTGCATCGCATGTTCAGGAGGGTGTCAAGGGAGGTGGCGAGAATACGGGGACCGGCGAGAAGGCCCCTTGAAGTGGGATGGAAATCCTGCAGAACGGGCGCTGTCGGCCCGAAAACCAGGACCTTTCCATTCAGGATGTCAGGCTTGACATCCCCACGAAGGAGATCGACCGCCCGCACCGATGGGATCTCCCCACCTTTCGAGGCGAAGGCCAGAAAACTCGTCGCGAATCCAAGGTCATCGAACCGGGTGCTTTCCGAAAACTCCCCTCTCAGGGCCTTGAACACTTGAAGAGCCGAGGCATCGCAGCCGAGGGTCCCGTCACGGATGACGAACCTCCGGAAAACCCCATCCGGGTCGACCGGACAATACGCGAACCCTTCGGAATCAGCCGTTTCCCGAAAGACCGGGTCGCTCCGGAAAAGCCGCTTGTGGATCCCCTCGGGGGTGTTACGCATTTCCATCGTGGAAACGAGTGCAAGATGATCGACGCGTCTGAAAGCCGATGCCAGGCGCTTGTCCCCGTCGCTTCCCCCCTCAGCTTCGAGATGGTCCAGGGCGAGATCCCAGATCAGGGCACGGGGGCTGCCGCTTGCAAGGATCTCGGCCATCTCCGCGAACCTCCTCCGGGGCCAGGGCCACCGTTCAGGAACGAAAGCCAGGGTGTCCGCGTCGATCCCCACTATCAGAATGTCGGTGAATGGAGGCCGGAAAAACCGGGTGAAATCGAGCCAGAAATCGAGAAGACCCCGCTCCAGGAAACCGGTGAGGGAAGGAAAGCCGATTATCGCCAAAAACGCCAACAGAAGGCCGATCTGCATACGCCTGGTCTTTCCGGGGGTGGTAACCTCCCGGAGCTTTTCCCATGGCCGGGAAACCTCTTTCAAATTCCCAAAAGGACTGAACATCTTCCCATCCTCGAATAATGCCCGGACCGCCAGCGGGCAGACTTGAAAACCTCCCGGTACCGGAGGACAACCGAATGATAGCATGGTTCCGGGAGATGATACGGTGGATGCCGCTCCGGTGTGAAATTCTTCGGAGGAAATTTTTCCTCCGCCCGATTCCCTCCACGTCATGTCACAATAACCCGCAAGCCTCCGTAATCACTTTCGAACCCTACCGTGAAACCTGATGGATAGGATTCCGGGTTTCACCTCTCGAGAAAGGAGCCGATATGATCAAGAAGGCTGGTGTTTCTGGGAAACTCATCCTTTCATCGGTTGTTGCCGTTCTCCTTCTCCTGGCTTCGGACCTCACCTCTCTGGCCGCGCCGCAACCTCCGGTTGTCTACGTCTCAGGCAACGGCTCGGGGGACTTCAACTGCGACGGAAAAGCCGACCATGAAACCATCAACCAGGCTCTCTCCTATGTCGCATCAAACAAGAGTTTCACCACCGTCCACCTGAAGGGGCCTTTCACATACGTCATCTCAGCTCCGGTGCTGGTGGGCCCGAACACCATCCTCGAGGGAGACTCGAGCGCGGTTCTGAAACTAGCCAACAAAGTCGGTTGGCCCGCTGAGCGGTGCATGATCCAGCAACGGGCCTCATCGGGGTCGAACGTTACCATCCGCGGTTTCCACATCGACGGAAACTCCGAGGGAAACCCTGGCCTCCAGCGAGGCAAGGGATATCACACGCTGGTTTTCTTCAAGGGCCATGACAAGGTCAAGGTCAACAACATGCTCATGCATGGGGGATACAACGATGCCGTCCGGATCCGAAACGGTGACGACATCGAATTTTTCAACAACACGGTCTACAACAACGGTCACGAGGCCCTGTACGCCCTGAGCTGCACCAACGTCAGCGCGCACAACAATGTCATCGAGACGAGGACAAACGCCGCCCTCCGGACTTCCAACTGCCGTAAGGTCAAGTATTTCGACAACCGGGTGACTGGCGCCTACACCGGCGGAGCGGGCCTCCAGGTCCAGAGGGACGAGGGCAGCGTCGACGAAGTCGAGATATACAACAACAAGATCTACAAAGCCACCCAGGCGGGCATCTGGGTCTGCAACAAGGGCGCGGTCGGCCCCAAGAGCAGCGCAACCGGCGTTCACATCCACCACAACGAGATCTACGATTGCGGCTCGGAAGGCGATTTCCCGACCGGGATTCTCGTTACCGGTTTCTACGACACGCTCATCGAGAACAACGTTATCGACGGCTGCTACGGTTCAGGGGTCGCGAGCAAGGTCCTCCGGGCAACCTGTGCCCCGCCCGCCGGGGGATCGGGATACGTCACGATCGTGAGGAACAACATCATCACCAACTCCCGTCCCAGCAAGAATTCGGCGTGGGGCAAAGGGATCGGGATACTCAACGATCTGAAGGGAACCCACTCCTTCAGGTTGTCCTTCAACTGCCTTTTCGGAAACCCCGCTGGAGATTATGTCGGGGTAAGTGCGGGGGCCAACGATATCCATTCCGACCCGCAATATGCAAACCGATCCGCTTTCGACTTCCACCTGAGATCCAGATACGGAAGATGGAACGGAAAGGAATGGGCAACCGATTCAGTTTCCTCCCCCTGCATCGATGTGGGCGATCCCTCCTCGGATTTCTCGGGAGAACCGGAAAACAACGGTGGAAGGCTGAACCTCGGAAGGTATGGGAACACCGGCCAGGCATCGAAATCCGGCGCGGGCGGAAGCTCAGCCCCTCCCAAGGATTCCGGAACCGCTTCATCCACGACACCGGGGAACAGCGTTGCATCGGGCACGGGTGAGGCGACCGGTGAGTCCGAGGAAACCTCTGCGGACGGACTTGTCGACATGCGCCTTCGTGAGGCTTCCCCCGACAAGGTCATTGGGAACAAGCCCTACATCGACGTCGGAGAGTTGGCAGGAATCGGCCGCTACCGGAATGTCCTTTTCTTCGACCTTTCCGATTACGAGACCCCCTCCCAGATTCAACGGGCAACCCTTTCATTGACCTGGTATTTCCCCCAGACAAGGCTCCGTAAGAACGATACCATCGTCGAAGTCTACCGCCCGAAATCCTGGGATCAGGAATTCGTCAGCTGGAACGCCTGCGGGGAGGACACCCCATGGAGGATCCGCGGTGGGGAATGGCTCGACAAGAATAATGTTGCCCAGGGAACCTCCCCTTATGCCTCCTTCGTGATAAAGGGAAGCGACCTGCCGGACAACCAGGCCCATACCCTGGACGTTACCCAACTCGTCAGGGAGTATGTCGGGAAAAAGTACAAGAACACCGGCTTCTTCATCCGGGCAAGAGTCGAGAACGACAACTACATCGCCTTCTACAGCAGCGAGTTCGAGGACGAAAGCAAGAGGCCGACCCTGGTAATCGAATGATGGTCATGGGATCAATCTTCCGGTGGCGGGAAAAACGTTCTCCCCCCCCTCCCAACCCCCATCCACTGCCACCGGGGGATTTTTCCCTTTTCGAGGCAATCTCCCGACGGGTGGTCCGGGTTGACATTTCACCGGCTCCCTGATGTATTGATTGCCTGTTCAGGAAGAAAGGGAGATTGGCAACCCGAAGGGGCGAAAAGGATGTCGGAAAAGAGATTGGCCCGGAGACCGACCGGGAGATCGACTCGGGAAACGGCCCGGGCGTTCACTCTCATCGAGTTGATAATGGTCATTTTCATAATGTCGTTCCTTTTCGCCATCGGGATCGTCCATTTCCGGAATTCCCGTGCCACGACAACCAATCTGGCATCCAACATCACCTTCCACATGGAATTCCTTCGTGCGGCCACTAAGCTCCAGGAACTCCTCCAGACGGGAAGCGAGATTGTCAAACCAATCGAGGGGCGTACACTCCCCTATCTGATCTTCCGTGACATCCTCAACCAGACGCAGATCCTGTATCTGGAGACCTCTGAAAACGCCGCGGAAAAACCGGCGATCCTGGTAAACTACACCGACACCTACGACGGTAAGTATGATGAAAGCCGCAAGAAGACCCTTTTCGGGAAGGTCAGGAGCATCGAATTCACGACCAACTCCCTCGGAGTCGTCGTCGTTAACCTCTCCCTGATCAACCCCAAGGAAAAAGCCATCAGCTCCATGATCGAAATTCCCTTCAAGAACTTCGGAACAGTCGAGGGGGAATGACGGAAAAATGATCTCCACCCCGTTTTCGCCCACCGCCAATCCCCGGATGGAAGTTGTTCGGAGCCGCGTACGGAATCGTCGGGCAATTGATGGGTTCTCACTCCTTGAGATTCTCATCGGCATCGGCATCGGGGCCGGGATTCTCGTGACCATCTACCAGTTCGTCCAAAGCAGTGCCCAGACTGTTTCCCTTTCCGGACAGCATTTCGTCGCCCTGCACATCTCCTCGAAGCTGATGATCGATCTCTTCGAGGAATCCAGGATCAACTCCACGGTCCTGGAGAGCTTTGGCGAGTTCCCCGATCTTGGAGCCCACAATAAAGTTGTCGAGGCGGAGTCACCATTCTTTCATCACATCAGGGACTCGAAACCTCCGTGGGGTGTCATGGAACCCGGGCTGGATTTCGGAGTGACCCCGGAATCCGGAGAGATGTATGAAGTCCTCAAACCGTTTTTCCAGAAGTTATCCCTTTCTCGGATGGCGTCTCCAGACACGCCCGAGCCTGAAAAGCACCTCGCACGTACTCTGATCAGAGTGGACTGGACGGACAAATCCTCCCGACCTCATTCCTATTCTCTTGAGGTGAACTGCCCCAGTCCATCGGGACCGCTTCCCGAGGAAAAGTTCCCGATTGAGGAAGACGTGCTGAAGCAACGGATCAAGGAGGAGTTTTTTCCCGATTCGGCTGGGGATTCTTTCGATCAGGTCGTTTCGAAGACGGGCTGCCACGGTGAGATGCTGCGCAGATCCGGAAGGCTCGGAATCCTCATGCTGGATCTCACCGCAAGCCTTGCCAGCCTCAGTTCGGAAATCCGAAATTTCGAAAAGATTCGTGGCCCCCTCTTGAAAAGGCCATGCCCGGCGCTCGTCCAGGTCCAGATCCGCATCGCCCGCAGGATAGAGTTGGGAGCGAGTCTTCTTTTCAACGTCTTGCTCGAAGCCTCCAGGGAGGCAATCGAGATCCGGACCCGGGGAAACTCCACAACCCTTGCGGGAATACCCCTCCTTCCCTTTTCTAGAGGTCTCAGGTCGCTGCGGACCTTGAGCACCGAAATCCCGAATTGGGTGGAGAAAGCCGGGGCGGCATACGGGTTCCTGCTGAGGGATGACTTTTCCTTTGCACTTTCCGGGAAGGAGAGGGAGTTCGTGATGATGAAAACCCTCGAATCGATGAGACTTCGCGCGGCCATCGGAACCCTCCCGTCCAAGGAACTCGATGATTTCGCCAAGAGGGAGAAAGCCCGAATCCAAGGCAAGAACCACTTTCTCGAACGGTTCTTTTTGAGGGAGGAGACTGCGTTGAAAAACCCCGCAGTATTCCGGGCAGCCTTTCCCAATCTGGTTTCGACGGTCGAAAAGCACCGGGATATCCTTCTGAAAACCGCTTCCGAAGTTCCGCAAATCATAGCACTTCATCCCATGACTGGGGGGCCTAAATGAAAAACCGGTTGCAGGGGAGAAAGGGGGCGATCTTCCCTCTGCTGCTTTTGGGGCTGCTTTCCCTGGCTTTTCTGATGGCTTTCCTGCATTTCATGGGGCAGGAGTATGCTGGGCAGGTTTCCCACGCCCAGGAGTACCTCGTGGTGCAGGCGATCGGGCAATCGGTCTTCTCCCAGGTCCTTGCCCGGATCCGCAACAAACCTTACGCTGAGCGGTTCTTCCACCCCCAACCCTTCCTGGCCAACCAGGAAAAACTCTTCGGTGGGAATTTCGACCTGTTCGTGGTCGACACCCCGGGAAAGCCCAACCAGGTGGACATTTACGTGAATGCCTCGTATCAGCAAGCACGCAGGCTGTTCTTCTGGAGGGTCCTTATCGAACATTCGATCTTGGATGCCGCGGGAAAGGTCTTTCCGATCATCTTCTCCACCTTCGACTCGGAAAAATTCCCGGCTGGGGGAACCGACTCACCTTTCGCCGCCCACATCGACCAGATCCTGACCAAGAGAAGCCAGAACAAGGTCCCCGCGGGAGAAAAATCCGCCGCCCTCGCTACCTCAACTTCCCTGAAGAACGACCTCGATATTCTGGACGGCCCATCCGGGGAGAAGGTGATCGACTTCGTCGACCCCGGGGCCGTTCCCCCGCCGCCTTCCCCGACCTCGCCCCCCGTCCCCCCAACGGGTCCTCTGACACAGATCTTCGATGACGGATTTTCAGACACGCCCTTGGGAGGGTACCCTGCCGGCTGGCAAAACCTCGTTCCTGGGATTTCCGGTAAAATCGCCCAGACGGATTCGGGGGAAAAGTATCTGGAGATGACTGCGAAACCTGGATGGACCCGCTGTGACATCATCCCGGTGAATCTCGGGGAACAGTTCGCATACGAATGCGAGATCGAGTTCCCGGAAGCAACGCACGGAGGAGCAGTCGGGTTCCAGTTCTATGTCCTGACCGGGGGAGAAGGTTACCTTCGCCGGGCCAACAGATTCGAGTTCGAAAATGAGGGGAATCTCCACTTCATCGGGGATGAATCCTCCGTCGCACTTGGAAACTGGAGCCCCAATACCCGGTACACTGTCCGGGCGGAAATGGACTTTGGAGAAAATCGGGGAAAAATCTACCTGAACGGGGAGCTCAGGGGAGAGAACGTCGCCGTACTTCCCCGGTCCTTCAACTCCGCGAAACACGGAGGCCAGGTTACTCTGGAAAAGTTCGGAGTCAGTGTCAACAACGTTTCCGATGGCAAGCAGCCTGTTGCAAAGGTTTTTGCGATCCGGCTGTATCAGTGAACCTCGTCCCCCGGTCCGAGAGCCTGCTCACTTCCAGTTCTCGGGAATGGGCAATGGGTTCTAATCGGATTTTCCGCGATTGGTTTCAGAACTTCTGGAGGGCTTTGTCGATGGAGTTGGGGGATAGGTTCTTGAGGAAGTCGGGGGTTGTCGAGGAACCCGTAGGAACCGGTTTTGGTGAAGGAACCGCGTTCCCGGACAGCTTGTAAAGTTGTCGGGGAAGCAGGGTGATCGGACCCGTGGTCGACCCCTCGGGTGAAAGCTCCGCGACCCCTTCGATCAGCTCGACGGTTTTCTCATCCGAGGAAAGATCGAACCGAACGGTAGTTCCCCGGATCCCCAGGATTGCCTGGGGAAGCTTTACCTTGAAGGGGGTTTTCCCCTTGACGAATTTCGCGGTGAACTGCCCATTGTCAGCGGAAAAACCCGTGGAATCAACGGAAACGGTTCCTTCCCCGCGGAAATCGATACTCCCGCCATCCGCAAATGCCACGCGGAAATCCGATCCGGAACCCAGCATCTGGATGGGAGCAGGAATCGCGAGGAAGACGGGGCGCCTGGCCAGCTCCGTCTGCTTTCCGGAGGAATCGCGATAAAGTGCCCTGGTTCCGGAGACCTGAATCTGGGCAACCGCAGGACCGGTGCCTGACCAGGGTTTCCAGAGAAAAACCAGGACGAGGCCCAATGCAAGGCCAAGGGGAGCAATCCCCCACTTAAGGAAGTCAAAGATAGAACCGGGCTCGGACCTGGCCGCCCGGGGTTGCTGAGGACGGGCCTTTTCCCCGGTTGGGGCGGCCGAGCCTTTGCCAAGGATGGAGGACAACATCTCCATCTTCCGGCTTTCAGGGACCCGCGCAGAATCGGGGCCCGTTCGGAGGGATTGGAGGGTAGCGAGCATGGCGCGGCAAGAGGGACAACTGCTCGAATGTTCCTGCGGCTCCCCAGCAATGGATTCAGGGGAAAACCGGGGGACCTCCTCAAGCCATTTCTGAAACGCTTTGCAATCCATGCTTCTCAATCTCCTGCCTGACCTTGGTAAGAAACCTGGAAACGATCTGGCGGATGTTATCTTCCCGCAAGCCTGTAGTCTGGGAGATTTCACCGTAAGAGAACTCTTCAACGATCCGGAGGAAAACCACTTCCCGGTTGAGGGGTTTCAAGCCGTTGAGCATTGGGAGGTCCTGGGGCGTAACCTTGGTTTCGAGCGTGATTCCTGGGTTGTCGGGATCGGGGATTCCGTTTTCCCATACCCCGTCCTGGTCGAGGGAGATCTGCGGGACCTTCTTCCTTCTGAGTTCATCGATCACCCGCCGTCGCAGGATGGTCAGGATCCAGTTCTTGAAGGGCCTTTGCGGGTCATATCTCGCCTGGTTCAGATACACCTTCAGGAACGTTTCCTGAACGATGTCCTGGGCTTCCTGCGGTGTCTGGCCTAGAACCGTGGCATACCTTGTCAAGGAGTCGCAGTATCTCAGGAAGAGCACGCGAAAACCGCTCTGATCACCCTTTTGAAACGAGCTCATGAGCTGCTCGTCCGGGGGTTGCCCGGAGATGACCTTATTCGTCATTGTCTCGAGAGAGAGAGCCGAAAAGTACCGTGGGGTCAGGATGAATTACGCCCGGACGACCCCACCTGTGACAAAACGGAGATTCTTTCAAGAACCACCCTCCGAGAAACGTATGGTTCCCCTTCAATTTCTTTTTTCCGAGGGAATTCGGAACCATTCTAATTCGATCAATGGCCAATTGCAACGACTACCCATCCCTCTTCCCCAGAATTCACGGTGGGTTGGGATTGCCATTCAAACATCCTTGCGGGTCGGGGACCAGTTTCGAACGAATTTCCGCTGGGCTTCGGTTTCGGGAGACTCGAATCGGGCAAGGGCACAAGGACTTCTCAGAACCGCGAGCCGGGAAAAAGCCTCTTCGGATGATAGGGCACCGTTTTCCCTCAGCCAGCATGCCACCACGGTCCCCGTTCGACCGATTCCACCGAAACAATGCACGTAGACACCGTAGCCCCTTCCCACCCCCTCGTCGATTTCCGCAAGGATCGCCCGCATCGCCGTTTCCGTCGGGATGGAGAAATCGGGAATCGGCATCGAAACAAGAGCCAGTGCCGAGCCCCGGGGGCACGGCATTCTTTCGATCTCCTCCAGGTAGTCATCGAGTGAAAAGCTCCGTCCCGCCATTTCAGCAGGCTCCATGAGACAGATTACCCGGTGGATCCCCAATCCGATCATCGCCGAGAGCGAAGATCTGAGTCCGGGGATTCCCCCCGTGGCGGGTGACGGGCCGGCAAGGAAGCGACCGGGAACAACCCAGTATGCACCCCTAACCACCGGATCAATTCCCATTTTGACCGCCTTTGGGATCTTCGGGAAGATACTCCGTCGCACTCGAAAGCAATCCCCGCTTCAGCTCCTCCACCGCGAGGTAGGTCCGGTATACCTCGTGGTGCCCCGGTGATCTGGCAAGTGCTGCGTCCAGTTGCTCGATCGCCTCCTCCTTCCGGCCCGCTTTCGCGAGGAGCCCCGCATAGACGAGCCTGAAATGCTCCGATGCCGGATCGAGCTCGATGGCTTTGATGATGGGCTGATAGGGATCACCGATTCCGGACATGGAGGACAACCTGCTCAACTTGTACCAGAACATGGCTTCCCCCGGATACTTCTGGAGAGCCTCCCCCCAGATTTTCGCCGCAATCGCGTATTTCCGCTCCTCCTGGAAAATGCCCGCCAACCGGTCGAGAACGATGGGGCTTTCTTCGCCGGAAGCCATCAGTTCGGTCAGGGAACTCCTGGCTTCCTGCGTGCGGCCGGAAGACAGGGCCTTTTCGACCCCTTCCAGGAGAAGGTTCAGATGAAGGAACTTGAGCGACATCAGGAGTATCACTACGAGTACGAAACCGCCCAGCACCCTTGCTGCTCCTGGTGGATTGAGGATGACCGTCCCCTGGGAAGGTTCCACCATGGTGGATAGAACGAATCCACCCCCCAGGAAAAACAGAAGGGCGGTCGGGAAAATCCTGTCGGAGAAGCCCGAAAGGTTCGCGACGAACAGGGACGTCCATACGGCGATTCCGGCAGCCTGGTGCCAGGTCAAACCCGGTTCCTGCACTTTCCAGAGGCGGTGCAACCACGCCAGGAACATGCAGGTGATAAAGACAAGGATGACCATCGAGAGCGGTCCCCCCTCGACGAGAGTCTGGAGAAATTCATTATGGGCGTACAACGGATAATCTCCTCCCACCAGTCGGAACCTTGGATAGACCTGGCTGAAGGTATGGGGCCCGAATCCGAGGATGGGGATCAGTGAGAGGTTTGCCAAGACGCTTTGGTTGATCAGCGTGCGTTGGGAGAACGTCATGTCGGATGGTTGGAAGATACTCGCGATCCTCGCCCGAAAAGGTCCGATGATCGCCAGCAAGAGGGCGAAGAGGAAAAAAGCCCCCAGGATCCGCCTCTGGAGCTTTTCCTCGGGATACGGCCTCTTGAGAAGGAAGAGAACCGCAACCCCAACCACAGCAGCGACGAAAGCCCCACGGCTGAAGGTGACGAAAAGGCCGAACCCGGCGAAGAAAAGGGAACACGCTGAAAGGACCCAGTCCGGGCCGCGACCCCGGGGCAGGAACAGTGAGCCTATTACCAGCGGGATGAGAGCGGCTAAAAACGCCCCGAGCACGTTCGGTTCCCCAAAAATCCCGCCGCACCTGGTCCTCATGATCGACTTGAGTGCCGGATCCATCCAGGTTGCGGGAACCGGAGGAGCTTCGATGAACTCGGCAAGGGCAAGGGATCCGTGGATCAAACCGGCAAAAACCGCCCCCCATGCCAATGTCCCCCAGGTCCTGTCTTCCCTTCCACAGAAGAAGCCGATTCCAGCAACTCCCACCAATCCGACGAACTTCACGAAAAAGGGAACGGAAACGGTGGGATCGACGGATTTCAGGGAGGAAAGCCCCATAAGGGCAAGCAGAACCAGTCCGAGCCGAACGAGCCAGACCAGCCAGCGGTTTCCGGGAGGCGTCCGACGGTTGGTTAGGATCAGAAAGAAAAAGGGGATCGCGGTCACGTTGTTGATCGTGACCGCGATGGGCTCATGCATCGAATACAGGAAGGGGGCAACCAGGAGAATGTAGAAGACCCACAGGGCCATCCCCGCTCCAAGGAAATCAGGTGTCAAGCCATCCTCCCGGCAGGAAACCTTCCACCCGATTCCCTGCCCCTGACCTCTTGAACCGGATGAACCAAAAAGGGAAACCGCTCAACCCTGGGGATCGGGAGCCACGTTCTCCAGCGACTTTGGAATCGCGGGTGGAACCGTTCCATCTTTTCCCTTCTCGGGGGCGGGGGTGGCCGGAACCGGAAGTTGTGGGGCAGGCGCCTCATCCGGGGCTTTTTCCAGTATTATCCATTGGTTCGCCAGATCGCTCATTACCATCACGCAGTTCCGGTAGTGGGGGTAGGTTCTCGTGGTGTCGTATTCCTTGCGGTTCACCGTGAACCGGTCGGAAAAAACCATCATTCCACCGTTCTGGCTGAAGTTCGAGACATAGGAGAGGCATCCGCATTCGAACCGGTAGTCCCGTCCCCAGGGGACCCAAGAGAAGCCCTCCGGAAGCTCGAAAATTATGGAGTTCACAGTTTCCTCGGTCGCCCAGTATTCCATCGGGTAGGTTCGGCTGGCAAGGCTCGCGGAGCTGGAATTGTACTTCAGCCAGAGATTCCGGAATGCCAGAAGCTTGTCCGAGGCTTTTATTGCTGCATCCGGAATCCGGTAGTTGAGAGTGAACACCACGGGGGCAGTGATATCGTCCAGGTTGGAGAGCGCAAAACCTCCCAGGATCGCATTGGGGTGGGTCTTTTTCGCCATCCGCTCGGCGTACATCTGCTTGTGCTTTTCCTTTGCCGACTTCATCGACCGCAGAGAAGCCTCGAACGGACCTCGGTAGGTCCGGATCTCACGTACATCCATCCCGCCCTGGGCATCGATCTTCACCAGGACCTGACGCTCGACACGGTTCTGAATTCCCCGTCCCTCGGGTATCCGGTCGAAGGAGAAGCTCCCATCAGATTTCACGAACCACGCATTCGCACCCTGGAAACTCGTGGTTACAGCCCCAAAGGGAAGATAGTCCGAATCTGCGACCGTGTATTCCCCTTCATCGTCTCCTTCGTCCTCCGCGACGTCACCCGCTGGCGAATAGGGTTCTGAATCGCAGCTGGAAAAACGGGGGGCTCCGTCAAGTCTGATTTTGAGAATCGCGCTACCGGCGAAGTTCAGGTTTGGGATTCCCTCCATGATCCCGTGGGAATCCCAGGTGTTGACGAAACCGATCTCCGAAGCTATTCCGAGGCGCTTGAAGGCGTGGTAGAGAAGACAGATCCTCGCGTAGTTGTTGCCGTATCTCTTTGTCAGGGCGACATCGACGGGGACGGGATCGACCCCACCCATCTCGAAAAGTGAAATTCCCAGAAGGCGGATCTTCCGGATGACCGCATCGTAAAGCTTCCGGGCCTTTTCGAAATCAGTTTTCTCCGATGAAGCCCGGCTTTCCGCTATGAATGCATCGAGCAGGGAATCCGAGGGGGCGGACTTCTCGATCGCGACTCTCAGATCGGATGCGATCTGTTTCCAATCGCTCATCGGATACACGTAGACCGTCGGGAAAACCCGCTCACGCGAAAGCATGTTCTGCTCAGGAATGAAGCCCTTGGGGTCTGAGAACGTCCATGTGAGGGTCTTGAGATTGGTTTTCGGATCGGTCTTCTCGGTGAAAACCGGGAGATTCGGACCGGTGAAGTTGAAGTTGGTGATCTCGAGCTTTATGGACGCCGGATGGTTGACGATGAACTCCTCCCTGAGGACGGGTTCGCGTTCCCCGAAGATCGACCGCATGTAATACGGCCGCAGCTCTGTGATGTTGCGGGTGACTACTTTGTGGGAAACGTCGATGATGCTTCCGATGTCGACCTTCTTGAGGGCGAACTTGAGCTTCCGCATCCGGTCGTATTCGGGGGTATCGGAGTTGAGGGACTCGTCGGAGACCGCATCGTCCATGACGTGGAAGATCCGACCGTCGGGGGAATAGGTGTGGCCATGCACGAGGTCGATCTTCTCGCGATCGGTTTCGTAGTAGATGGATCGGTTCGCCTCGTCCAGGCCCGGCTCCTTGAGGATCTTCTTGATTTCCCACCGGTGGTACCCGACCGTCCCGTCGGGTTGGAACGTGAACGTCCTCCGCCGGAAGAGCGTGATGTAATCGGAGTTGGGGTGGTCCTGGGGCTCGGGTGCCTTTTGGAGGATCTCGAGCAGGAAGGGATCGGTGAGACTGGCGATGGTGGAAAACTGGTCCCCTTCACGGACCTTGGAGAAAAGAACGTGCGCCACGTCCTTTTCCTCGAACGTCGAGATCTTCCCATCGAGGTCCCGGAGGGTGATCTTCCCGTCCTTAACGTATTCGAGAGTTCCGACGTGTTCTTCACCCTCGTTCATGTAAAGGACATCGGCGAAGACCGGGAAGCAGAAGGAAAGGACGAAAAGGATCGCAACTAGTCGTTTCATTTGGTGCCTCCCTTGGGGCTGGTCTCCTCGAGGAAGATCCGTTCCTCGGTCGATCTTGCGATCTTTTCGAGACACTCCTTGTAGCTCAAATACTCGGAAACCGGAACCCGGCGTTTGAAAACCGCGAATGATCGGGTAACCTTGATTTCCCGGTCTTTCTGCTGATAATCGAGATCGTACTGGACGATGTCGTTCTTGACATGAACCGGAGAGGGAAGGTATTTCACCGTGAAGCCTTCCGGGATGCGGATGTTGAATTCCTGGGAGGACAGCATCGAAGTTGTGTATTGGATGTCGTAGGTCCTCTTCTGCAATCCGACTTCGGGAAAATTCATCCGGAAATTGGGGATCTCGAAAATCATGTACTTTCCCGACCGGGGGGCGAACTTGTTCAGGGTGTAGACGGTCCGGCGGGTCATCGGCCCCGAGAAATCAAGGGGGTTCGAGTAGGTCGCAAGCTCCAGGACGTAATCCGCGGTCATTGCCGCCACGGAGGCCCTGATCTGTTTTTCGTATTCTTCCGGCTTCACGCTCCGGATCCATTCCCTGATCCCGGATTCGGTGGACCCCGTCGAGCGCGAATCGTAGGCCATGTGCATCGTCCCGTCGGGCTCCAGGGTGATCGTCCGGCTTGCGTAATCGGCATTGTCCTCGGGCGGCGGGAGGGGGACATCCTTGATGTGCCCCAGGAACATGTTGGTGATGATGGTGTCGTGGTCATCGGATCTGAAATAAGGATACCGGTAATCGGTTGCGGTGGAATCCAGAAAGAAGATCTTCCCGTCGAGATGGACTTCGGTGATACAGTGGTCGGCGTCGAAAATCGGAACCTCGGTAACCCGCTTCCCATTTGAGTTCGTCAGGACAAGAACCGGATAGGCCTCAACCCCGATATGTTTGAGCATCGTTGCGAAGAGCATTCCCTTGTCAGTGCAGTCTCCATAACGGTTTTTGAGGGTCTCCTCGGCGGGGTGGCCGACCTGGTTGCTCGAGAGGTTGCCCTTGATGGAGATGTAACGGATCTCTTTCTGGCAGAACAGATAAATCCGTGCGATCTTGTCGCTGAGGTCTTTCGCCCCGGCAACCAACTCATCGACCTTCTTTTTCACGAGATCTGTCAGCTGGAGGCGCTTCTCGATCATTGGCTTGAGTCTGTTGTAGAGATACGTCCAGTCCTTTTGCAGAGAGACCGCGATAAAGGGGGCCACTTCGCGAAAGGGGGGCATGTTGACTTCCGCCACGATAGGAGGAACGTCGGTGTATGTCCAGGTATGGACCATTTCCCCGTTCTGCTCCGAAATGACCGGCTTTTCCTTACCCTCCCAGTTGTTCCGGCCGTGATAGTACAAGGGCATCTCCTTCGGAACCACCACCTTGAGAATGGATTCCACCACAGGGTCGTCCCCCTGGAAAAAGAACATGGTCTGGAAGAGATTCTTGTCGACCGGGTTGTACTCTTCAGTTTCATACTCGTAATCGATCAGACTCCCTACGTTGGCTTCGGGGATGGTCACGCTGATCTGCTGGATCTGGTCGAACGAGACGCTGCTCGAACTTCCCTTGGAAACCTTTATCTGGTCAGGAGATATGGAGGACACCCTGCCCTCCGGACTGTAACTCCGGGCGTGAAGGATGCGAACCCGCTCCCGGTGAGGATCGAACCACAAGGTCAGACCGGCCGCTCCAAGGGCTTCCTCCTTGGCCAGAAAAATGATTCCGCGGTACCGGTTGACGTTCGTTCCATCGGGCCGGTGTCTGAACTCACCCTGGTCGAGAACCAGTATGGCCTTGCTGTCCGGGAACTTCGCGAGCATTTCCCTCGCCTTCTCCATATGGCCGGGAAGGTCGGCAACGTCGGTCGCGAGCTCCCCCGCTTCCTGCTTGGTCGCAGTGAAGCTGAGATCCTTCATTTCCTCTCTGCTCAGGATGCGGGATTCGGTCCCGATCTTGAAGACCGCCTTGCTCTTTTCGAACAACAGCCCCTGGACATCGATGGTTTCATCACTTGGAAGCGTGATCACGGCCGCGGGAACCGGAGGCCCCCAGGAAAAAAGGGATACTACCATGAGAGCGGTCAAAAGCTGGAGTTTTCGCGTCTTCAAACTGTGCCTCCCCGAAGGATAAGGTTGGGACCATTATATTGGGAAACATCCTGCGATGAAAGGAATTTCGCCAAAAGGAAAATCCTTCCCGCTTCGTTGTGCGAAGGGGAAGGATTCGTCTCGGAAACAGGGATTCGGATGATCGAGGTTCGGTTTACCTCAGTTGGGATGAACCTCGTCGAAAAGCTTCATTGTCCGGGCGGTCCGCTTGACCGACTGCACAATGGGAAGCTCGGGGGACATCGCGCCCAGTGCTTCCGCGATCGCGGAGCCGCCGTTCCGGGATTCCAGGTTCAGGCGGCGGGCGATCTCGATTTCCAGCAGGTGAAGGCGGGAAGCGACATCGTCATACTTCGCGAAGGGGGAGAGATCCTGGAGGGCGGCCAGGGCGCTCGGGGTGTCAAGCGTTTCGATGGACTTTTCCCCGGAGGGAGTCACCAGTCCGTAGGTTCCGGCCTTTTCAATCAGGTGGAGGACCGCGGGAACGTTCTGGTCGCAGATCCCCGAGATCTGGGTGGCGGCGGGAATGAACGTCGTCGCGAGCTCGAAGGTGAAGGAGAGGCTTTTGTGTTCGCCGTAGAGGTAATCGTCGGTGTCGCCCGCGGAGGG
>CAYRYU010000013.1:56979-73688 GCA_964428355.1 uncultured bacterium | reverse complement strand
TCGCTCGAGCCAACGAGGCTCCATTTGTAGCCGTAGTTCCGGTTGGGGTCTACCCCGAAGGATCCGTCGGAATTCTTCCGGCGGTTCTTCCGCCAGTAGCGGTCTTTGGTCTGAGAGTAGGTCATCCCGTCGGGATTGACCATTGGAACGAACCAGACTTCCCGCTCGTCGACGAGGCGGGTGAGACGTTCGTCGTTGCCGTATCCTTCGAGAAGGGCTTTGATCGTGGCCATGGGAACCTCGCAGGAAATCCATTCCCGGGCGTGGTGTGCGCCCATGATCAGGGCCGCGGGTTCCTTTTCGTTCTTGGCGGGATTGTCGCTGACCTTCAACGCCCAGATGTCGCGGTTCTCGAAGGTCTTTCCGATGGATTCCATGCGGCAGAGCTTCGGATACTTCTTTTCCCAGGCCTGGAAGGCTTCGACCATGGTCTGGTAGGTGAAATACTTCACTTCCGCTGTCTCGCCCGCCCGTACATTGGCAACATATTTGTCGAGGTCGGGAATCAACGTGCTCATCTGGGTTCCGGATTTGGCGATCTTCTTCGCCTCGGCGACATCGATCACGACTTCGACGAAGCTTTGCCCGCGCCGTGCGACATCGTACCCCTTGCGGAAATAGTCAGAGATCTGGGATTTGGTCAGGCCCTCCAGGCGGACCAGCGTCTTGGCCGCAAAAACCGGAGAAACCGCCAGTGAATAAACTACTGCGAGAAGACCCAGGAAACGAAGGCTACGACTCATACTTCATGCTCCTTGCCTTGGACGGGTGGGAAAAATCCCGGGAAACGTACTCGATACCAGTTAATTGTAGGTCAATTCATCCCCAGTTGCAAGTGAACATTTTCAAGGAGAAAAAATGGCTGGGAGACCTTGATCATCGCCTCCTCAGCCCTTCACAAGCATGGAATTCAATCGGGAAAGACCCGGTTACCCACGGCTTTCATGAGAGCCGCTGCCGAATGCTGGTTGAAATCGACGCGGATCTGGGTATCGCAAAGGGAAGACCGCATTCCCCCAAGCGCCCGACGGGGATTCACGGTGAAAAAGGAGTTCTCGGGAGTGAACTGCCCCTGCAAAAGGAACCGTATCCCCCTCCGGATCGCGGCCCGGTACTTTTCAGCATGGGCCTTGTCTCCAACTCTTTCAGCAAGGGCAAAGGCATCTCCAAGACCCTCGAGCTGGGACGCGGTCGAACAAAAACGCGGATCGAACCGGGGAAATCCTCCGATGAGCTCGGGGTATGTGCTCTCGATGCACTGCTTTTCGTCGATCAACCAATCGCACATTTCGAAGACGAACTCGGCGACTTCCCGATCGCGGGTTTCTCCAAACAACAGGAAATCAGCCTGGGCGTGCCAGGGGACAAAAGCCGTCTTCCGGTTTTTCCGCCAATATTCCCGGTAGAAGGGGAAGGCCTTTTTCAGGGATTGGAGGATGTTTGGGTCATGGCAATTCCCATACCATTTCATCAGGGCCAGCATTGCCTCGCCAGGGAAGAAATCGATCGCCCGTTGATCGGGGGAAAGGAACAACGGCTGGTAGGAACCATCAGATTTCTGGTTGGCCAGGATTCTGCGCCCCAGTTTCGCTACCAGTTCATCCTTTCCGGGCCGATTGGAGTTCATCAGGGCCATCATCAGAAAGGCGTTCAACCCGATGCTCGGGCGGGAGTTTCCTCCGACATAGGCGGTATCACCCTCGACGACGAGGGCCTTCAGAAAATGCTCGAAGGTTCTGGAATGAAGTGATTCCATGGCTTTCGAGCCGAGGAATCGCGCCAGTTCAGTGCCAACCCAGAGATTCGCGATCTGGCGAACGGGGTTGAAATCGCTGGAGCAGTTGTCCCTCGAGGGATAGTAGATGTACTCGGGGATCCCTGTTTTGGGGTTGATGTTGTTCAAGGTCCAATCCTGGAACATCGAGAGCCGCCGGACGATCATTGGGTTTGTGATTTCCTCTTCCTTCAGCTCGGTATTGTAGCGGATGAGGTCGGTTACGTTGTCCGGACGATCCGCCTTGAAAACCAGGGTCTCATATCGCAAGATCTTCGTTCTCGGGTCGAGGTAGGCGTCCTCGGGAAGGTGGGCCTTCCTGCAGAGCCTTGCCATGAGTTTTTTCAGGGAGTATCCGTGGGTAATCGGAACGGAGCTCAGGAAGAAAGCCTGGCGTTCCCCAACCGCGACTGACACGGAATGGACCCCAAGAACCAGGCTGCTTTTCAGGAAATCCAGGGAGTTCTTCTCCATCTCCCTTCGATCATGCAGGAAGTTCACAACGATCGTGATTTCCCTCGTGTCGAGGTCGGTCCGGTTGTTCACGAAACGCTTGTCGCCGATCGCCCGGAGAGTGGCTTCACGCAGATCGGAGAAGAGCCGGCCGGGGGTCCCCGGATTCGTGTGGCCGCGCTGGCAGCCAAGTAACCGGCCTTTGCTGAAGAGGGTGACGAAAACATGTTCATAGGCGAAGTCCATCGAACGGGCGGGAGGTTTCACGAGGTTGGGGGAGTCCCCTCCCCGAAAGGATGCCTCCAGGATGGAAAACACGTACCCCGCAATCGCCTTCTTCTCTTCAAGGGTGATTTTCCGGATCGGGGTTCCGGATTCGGTGGACGTTTCGGAGCCGGGTGGAAAATGTCCTCCCCGGATGGTTTCGAAGACCTTCCGGGCTTCGGCACCATAGTCGGAAACGGTATTTCCGGCCCATAACGCTGCGGAGGAAAGAGGAATGGAAATCAACAGGACAAGCCGGACGAACGCTTTCACATGGACCTCCAAGAGGCGAATTGGGGAAAACCCCTCGATTCTACTTGATGGTCAAAACGTCTTCAAGCACGCCGGCGGGAACAACAGCACTTTTTTTCGGCGGTTTTGGCGGCAACAACCTTGTTGCCGTGGTCCAACAGTCCGGCAATCGCCTCCCGATACCCTGCAAGGGTCTTCATCCAGGCTTTCAGGCATTCGATTCCAGCGGGAGTGATCGTGAAAAGGCGCTTTGCGGGCCCCGACTCGGGTAGTTGCCACGAAGCCGTCGCCAGGCCTTCCTCGGTCATGCTCTTCAAGCACCGGTAAACCCCTGTTGCATTGGGATTCCGACCCAGATACATCGGCATCCCCGAAAGCCGGCGGGCTATCTTGTAGCCGTATTCATCACCTTCCGCAAGAATGATGAGCAAGGCGGGACGGATCAGCTTTTCAAGGGTGTGCCCCTCGCAAGGGCAGGTTTTCGCCTGGGACGGGAATTCCTTTCGGGGTGTCATCCTCATTTTCCTGAATGATTCTACCCCCAAAATTGTCCCCAGGCAATCCACTTTGCCCCCCCCGAAGCCCCAGACCCGCGAACCAGCGAGATGGTCAGAAGACAGTTTTGTAGCGGTGGGTTGGATTGGGACGCGAGGGGGAGAAAACCTGCAAAGCTCGGACGTTGAAATCCACCCCTTCAGGGGCGGCAACTTTCAGACCTTGCAGGATGATTTCCCGAAGCTCTTCAGCCGAGGCCTGGACACGGGCGTTGATCGTCATTCCATGCTCCCCGGAAGGGGTCGTTCCGGGTTCGATTTCCCGGATGACGGGAGCACCGCGACTGTCGGTGATGTGGCCCGCGAACCTCGACCCGGAAATCTCCAGACTGACCTTTATGTGGGCAACCTCACGGGATCTCGTCTTCAACTCCGCGTAGATCCGCTTCAGGAAAGCATCAAGGAACCGTTTCCCTGTTGAAACGTCACAGTTTCCCACCGAGACCGAGGCGTTGAGCCAGCCGAGAATGGCTTCCCCTTCGGCATACACGTCGTAATCGACTTCTGCAATCCGGCTGCCGCCAATCCGGGGGGAAAGGAGCTCCACCAGAAGTTCATCAATGCCCTGGCCCGTCACCGAGGAAAGCAGGAGGTGGGGGGTCCGTGGAAATCGTTCCGCAAGGACTTTCTTGAGCTCGGAAACCTCGTTGGGAGAAAGCAGATCGGATTTCGAAAGAACGATGAGATCCGCTTCCTCGAGTTGCTTCCGGATGATGTAACGGGCACTCCCGTGAAGGCCCCGCCTGGGGGATGGATCGAGCGCCTCCAAAAGCCGTGCAGGGTCGACCAGAACCGCGAAGGGACTCACCCGAAGCTTGTCACCGCGAAGTTCCTTCAACGGTTGGATGACGGTGGCCGAGAGATCGGTGCAACTGCCCACCGGTTCGGCAAGCAGGAAATCAGGGTTGAGGGAAGCCAGGAAATCGTCCGCAGCTTGGGCGAAATCCCCGAATTTGCAGCAGAAGCAGCCCCCGGCGATCTCCTTGACCTGGTATCCGCATCCCCGAAGGATCTGGGAATCAACGAGATCGGTCGCCTGGTCATTGGTTATCAGGCCCACTTTTTTGCCCTTTTCGGCCAGCTTTCGACATACCTCGCGCATAAGGGTGGTTTTCCCCGCCCCAAGAAAACCTCCGACAAGGATGAGATTGGTCAGTTCCATTTGGGACTCCTTTCAGCCGCGGGCTTGTTATCCGGAACCGGCCGCGCTTCCGGTTTTGCCCCGGAATTCCTTATCAGTGATTGTCCCCCACTTCCGACGATTGCCCCCAGGATCGGGGCTAGGATGTAGACCGTGAAGAAGCCTCCCCTGGGACCGGGAATGGCAATCGCGCCCCAGCCCGCAAAATAGGAGAACAACCGCGGACCGAAATCCCGCGCAGGGTTCAGACCCGCCTGGGTAAGGGGGGCCACAATCGAGATGATGATCGAAACCGAAAGACCGATGAGGACCGGAATCGCAGCTTGGCTTGGTTTCGATCCATCCTTTTCATCAGTAAGGGCAAAGATAAAGAAGGAAAGGCAGGCGGTTCCCAGGAACTCGGCACCCGCGGCCTGTAATGAGGATAAGGAAGCAAACGCCTGCTCCTTGAAGCCCAGGACACCCGGGTTGGGGAAGTATTCTCCGTAAACCATGGCCGACAACTCGCTCCCCGGCATCCCTCTCACAATTCCCTTGGCGGCTTCGAAAGCCCGGATCAGATCCCCGAATAGAAAGTTCAATACCGCTGCGGCCAGGAACGCTCCCGAAAGCTGGGAGAGGAGGAAACCCGGTATTTTCCGGGGGGGAAAACCCCGGAAAACTGCGAAGGAAATGGTAATCGCCGGATTGAGATGGGCCCCGCTCAATCCCCGGGTACAGTAGATGGCGAGGGCAACCGCAATCCCCCACACGACCGCAACCTGCCACAAGCCGGTTTGAGCCCCGGTCAAAACGGCGGAATGGACAGCCCCGGTTCCGAACAGGACAATGATGAAGGTCCCGATGAACTCCCCAATGTATTCCCTCACCTTTTCGCGCTCCCTTCTCCCGAAGAGAAGATCCAGGAGTTCTTCCTGAAACCCGGCATGACCTCTTGCCGTGATCGACTATTACATCAAGTGCAATAGATGATTTACTATTTCCAGGATGGAAAATCAACTGGTCTTCCGGAAACAGGAAAGTGCCCGGAAGGACCCGGGCACTTTCAAGAAAGGAGTCCGTGCCTTGTGCGACCAGAACAGGTCTTAGGTAGGAGAACCGGAACCGGGAACGGAGGAGGAGAGTATTTTTCGAGGACCCCGCCATCAAGGCGAAAAGGAACAAGACGCGATTCACGGGAGATAGACCCAGGGCAGACCTAGATCTTCCTTGGACAGGGGACCTTGCCCTCCCGGGGGGGCGCCATCATGGCTAGACCGAGCAGCCCGCCGGGACGCCGGACAACCGGAGGAAAATACTGCTACAGACCGGATTTCACCACCTTGTGACCTGACTGAACCCACCCCTCGATTCCGGAGGGGTATTCCAAGAGGTTTGTGTATCCCAATTTCCGGAGATGGAGGAAGAGCTTGTGGCTTGCGGGACATTTGGTACCAGCACAATAGGTCACGATCAGGGTTTCCTTGGAAGGGACAACCTTGGTCACCTCGTTGGGTTCGGATTCGGGGTTCAAGGCACGGGCTCCGGGGATACGACGTCCGTCGTCGTATTTGCCCGACCGGGCGTCGAGCAGAACGAGAGGGACCTTGGATTGTAGAAGAACCGCCAGACCAGGTGTGTCGATCGTCGGGAGGGAAGAAGGAACTGAAGGCACAGGGGGAGACGTTGTTTCGCAAGAACCGCCGGAGGAACAGGAATCAACCGATTTGCCCGAGGAACAGGAGGAACCCATGGAACAGGAACTTACGGACTGGACACCGGGAACGGAACAGGACTCGGAAACGGAGGGACAATCGCCACAGCTTCCGCACGCCGCGAAAACGGCTGCCGGAAACAGGAAAATCAGGTAGAGAAAAAAGGATTTCATCGGTTTCATAACATTCTCCTTATTCGATAACTTCTGGAAACGCTTATGGAGAACATCAACCGCGAACCCTCGGCCCACGGGTATATGCAAGTGTGAATGGAAGGGCTGACCCTTCGTTATTCACAATATGTTAAAACGCGCTTCAGATGTCAATACAATTGTGATCCCGGGCGAGGAGTTTGTGAAATCCTCGACCGTTGCTCCAAGGGGCAATCAGGGGCGCAAACCGCCCTTAAAGCGCCCAAATGAACCGAACCATTTTTCCAATCGGGATTCGATCTCACCGAAAACGAGATCCATGAACTGGCGGGCTTTTCCCGAAGAAAAGTCGGGCCTTCCCTTGGGATCTCCGCCGTAGATAAGAACCTCGCCAGGCGGGGGGTAGAAATTCATCGTGGGGTGTTCATTCAGGCGGGACGATCACTTCGCCGGAATCGTGAAGGAAAGCCCACCGGCTGGAAATGAGGTGGATGGTCAGCCCGGTGAGCGCAACCGACTGCCGGAAACCGGGGCTTCCGGGGAAGGTTTTCCTGCGGGAGGAGTCGCGCCAACCAACGTTCCGGGCGTCGAAAACCAGTATGGAAGGCTGCTCGGAAACCGCGAGGGGCAAAACCGCGCCAGCCGACGTCCACTCCACCCGGGCACCCCGGTCGATCAGGTATCCGACCCTGCCGGG
Source organism: uncultured bacterium (assembly GCA_964428355.1). Lineage (GTDB taxonomy): Bacteria > Muiribacteriota > Ozemobacteria > Ozemobacterales > Ozemobacteraceae > CAYRYU01. The sequence continues at coordinate 66,707 of CAYRYU010000013.1, read as the reverse complement.
GTTCCGGAAGAGCATCCATAGCATTCCTCCGACCCGGTTCTCGTAGTAATCGGGAACCTCGAACGCCCTCGTGACCAGGACACATCCTAGCAGGTTTCCCGATCCGGGGAGTTCCCCGAGAAGCCCCTGTTGCAGGGCGAGGGAATCCCTATCGTGGTTAACCAGCAAGCGCTCGCCGGAGTACATGTCACTCTCGTCGGTCCCCTCGGTGAAACAAGCTTGAAAACCGCTCGAAGCGGTCACTGTGGGGTGCTTGAACGCGGTGGAGGGGATGGTGGTGAAGTTGTTGGTGGAAAGATCGAGAACGAACCCTCCGGTCAGGAAATCCGCGGCAACATGGGTCATGACAAAGGGAGTCCGGGGATCGAGATCGACCGATGTTGAGGCGGAGGAACGGAAGACGCCGACCGTTCCCTCACCTTCAACACGGGCGTATCTTCCCGAGTCGATGATCAGGGCGGTTTTTTGATCGATCCCGAGCCCCACGATCTCCTTTCCCGGGTTGTCGTTTCTCCAGCGGGCCATTTCGAGGAGAATGGGGGGAAGCCTTCCTTCCCTCGTAAAATGGCTCTCGATGATCACACCGGGAATGGTCCCCAGGTAGTCCTCTGTGAAGGTGACCTTTTCCGAACCAGGTTTCCGTATCGCCTCTTCGGGGGAAAGGACGCCGAACCTGCGGTCTGCGATGATTCCCCCAAGCAACTGAGCGGTATTTCCCGAAACGGCGAGCGGTTTTCCCGCCCGAACGTGGTCCCGGATGGCGGATTCGGTCCTGGTTCCACTCCAAAGAACGATCTGCTTCCAAAGCGGGCCGTCGGGGATGACGAGACCGGAAGCCCCTGAAATCGCTTTGTACATATCGGGACTGTCGGCCATGCATCTGCGCGGGATCGTGACCAATTCCGCGCTTTCAGCCCCCAACCACGTGAGGTACCGGGGAAGCTCATCCGTTTCGGTCTGTGTCGAAAGGACCAGGATCCGACCACTGCCCGCACGGGTGACGAAAGAGCGGAAAATGGAGTCCGACCAGGAATGGGGATCGAAGTCGATCCTTCCCCCCCCAATCAGGAAGAGGTTTTCCGCGCCGTGCGACGATGCGCAAAGGACCGCGGTCACCAGGACGAACGAAAAGAAAACCCGCAATAGAAGGCGGTCTGCCCGGGTCATTTCACCCCTTCCCCAAAAACAAAATCAGGGACACTCCTTCCGGAGGCCCATTCCTTCCTATCGTGAAAAGTCACTGTTTCGTAAACGGTTTTTTGGGGGAAAATCGCAACCCGGACTCACTGTCCCTGGTCGGGAGTCTGGGAAGATTTGCATTGGTCGGGTTCAACGGTGATGAACGGTTCATCCCCCTCACTCTTGATCTGGATGAGATTCCGGCCTACCGAACATTTGTAACCGCAGGAAACAGCCAGCAACCGGAGTGCGAACACGCTGTCCAGATCGTTGAAACCAAGCGTGAGTTTCCCCTTGAGCTTTTCAGGAACGTGGACCGGAACAGGCGATTTACGGCCCAGGAGCATCGCCACGTCCCTTGCGCCGATATCCCTGAACTCCATCGAGACCGGATTCCCCTTCACCGGTAAAGGCTCCAAGAGACGTTCCCTGAGACTTTCCAGATTCTTGGGACTGTCGAAAACCCACATTCTTTCGTGGAGAAAAGCCCCGTATCCGTTGCAAAAGGAAAACGCATTCAGGAATTCCAAAGGAGGAACGTCCGTGACCCTGACCGAAACGTTTCCCATGACACAGCGCGCGATGAAATACCCCTGGCCGCCCTTCCGGGCCGCCAGCATCAGGACCTGCCGGATATCGGTATCGCGGAAATCGAGAGAAAGGGTTTCCCCGCCCGCTTTGGCTTCAGCAGCGGGAAGTGGGGAAAAAGTCTCGAGGGCCTTGGATTCACCCACGATCAGGATGTTGGCGCATTCACGGACGCCGCACCCCTTGGAACCGGCGATTGCGCGGATGGCCGAAAGGATCGGGAGATCCATCAGACGGATGGTCATATCCCCCCTGACCGTTTTCGACACCAGGATGTTGATGTCGCCCTTCTGGGCGCAAAGCTTGAGAATCTCACGAACATCGGTGTTCCGGAAATCGAGGGAAATGGTCGACGACCCCTGGAACGGCGTGCCACAAATGTCAGCCACTTTCACCGGAGGCTGGTCGGTGAAAATCCAGACGCCATCCGATTGGGACAGCTGCAGTCCCGCCTTCCCCGCGACATCGGCCAGGACCGAATCAACCGACATATCCTTGTACTCTACGCTGATTTTCGCTACGGAACCACGACCCGAAACGATGATGTTCCTACCGGACTTTTGGCAGACCATTTTCAGGATTTCCCCGGCCGCGACCTCATTCATGCTTACCGAAACGTTTTCCTCCGGGAAAGCCGGGGGACTGGAAACTGCGATACCGATTGAAAGAAGAAGAAGAACCCAAAAACGGGGTTTCAACATCGGCCCACCTCCCAAATGTACTCGATGCCCAAGAATACCACGGTTCGAAGGGCATTGAAAAAATTCCTGATGGTGGTATCATCGCCCCAGGTTCGAAAAGCCATTTTGGAAAAACAAACGAGGAGGAGAAAAAATGAAAAGCGGAACCGGGTTCGGAAAACGTTGCCAGAAGGCTCTCCTGGGATTCGTGGCCCTGATGATCGCCACCGCAATCCCGTGCCTCCAGGCTGCCGACAAAATCCAGACCACTCCCGTGAAGCCCGCCGAGGTGGATGCGGGAATGCCCTACAACGTGAAGGAAGTCCCGGTCGAAAAGCCCGATTCCATGAAAGGCGCGAAGGTCGCGATCGTTTGCGCCCACGGATTCGAGGAGATCGAGGTCATCTACCCGGTGAACTACATTCTCGCCCGCGGGGGGGCCGTCGAAGTGATCTGCCCCGACTGGATCAAGGATCGGGTCATGGCTGTCCAGTTCCTGAAGCCTTCGGTCTGGATTCCGGTCACAAAGAACATCTCCCAGGCGAAACCGACCGACTATTGCGCCGTGCTTGTTCCCGGCGGCGCATGGAACCCCATCATCATGCGCACCGACCAGCAGATCCTGGAGTTCGTGAAGGGCGCCCAGAAAGCTAACAAGCTTATCGCCGCAGTCTGCCACGGCCCCCAGGTCCTGATCAGCGCAGGCCTTGTCAAAGGCCGCGAGATCACGGGCGTAGGAGACATCCGCGGGGATCTCGCCAACGCGGGGGGACGGGTAGTGACCGACCAGCCGGTCGTCGTCGACGGAAACGTCCTGACCAGCCGGGATCCAAACGACCTTGCCGAGTTCTCCAAGGGGATCGAAGAGTATCTCAAGAAGAACCTGGCTTTCTGCAAATCCCAGGAAAAAGCCGGAGACGATCCCGCGCTATCCGTAATGGAATCCATGGAAAAATCAGGCAGCTGGAGTTCAGTCTGCCCCCAATGCAAGGGAACCGGACGCGTGTTCGGGGGCCCGGGAATGTATCCCTACAGTTGTCCCGCATGCAAAGGAAGCGGCCAGGTTTCCACCAACCAGCCTCCGGTCAGCACCGACCACTGATTCCCACCTGGTCATCAGGACCCCCGGGCCGTCAGACCGGGGGTCTTCGTTTTGGGAATGCCGTTTCCGTTGCGGGTAAAGGAAGGATTTGCTAGAATACGCCTGCGACGATTGCCGGAGAGCCAACTTGCACATTGCCTTCATCAGGCCTTCCCTTGGAGTGAAAGGGAGAAAATCCTACACCTCGCTCGCTTTTCTGGAGCCCTTGACCTTCGCCGTCCTGGCTGCCCTTACACCGAGAGATGTCCAGATCTCGTTTTTCGACGAGCGGATCGACGAGGTTCCCCTCGACCGAAGGTTCGATCTGGTGGCAATCTCGGTGGAGACCTACGTTGCCCGGCGGGCATATGAGATCTCCTCCGCTTTCCGCAAGAACGGGATTCCCGTGGTCATGGGAGGGTTCCATCCTACCCTTGTCCCCGATGAAGCCGCGATTCACTGCGATTCCGTCGTTGTGGGTGAAGCTGAGGAGACCTGGGGCGCGGTCCTGGAGGATGCGCGCCGCAAAGCCCTTCGGCGGGTCTACCGGGGATCCGATCGACCGAGACCCAGCTCATACCCATGTGACCGATCTGTCTTCGGGACCAGGCACTACCTCCCTTTGCGGCTCGTCCAGTTCAGGAGGGGATGCATCCACTCCTGCGAATTTTGCGCAGTCAGGACCTTTTACCGGGATTCGGCCCATGGGAGAGATGTTGATGACGTCATCAAGGAAATGAGATCTCTCGGATCCCGATTCGTCTTTTTCGTCGACGACAACCTGGCCGCGGACAGAGAATCCGCCCGGGAGCTCCTTTCCCGAATGAAGGGAATGGGCGTCCGCTGGACCGCCCAGGTTACCTTGGACGTTGCGGGCGATCCGGAGTTTCTCGACCTGATGAAGGAAAGCGGTTGCCTGTGCCTGATCCTGGGCCTCGAGTCACTCGATTCGGGAAATCTCCGCCGGATGAAAAAGGATTGGATGGGAAGTGCCCTTCCTCATCTCGAGCGGTCCCTGAGGGAGATCAAACAACGCGGAATCCTCGTCTATGCGACATTCATCTTCGGATACGACAATGACGACCCTGGGGTGTTTGCCAGAACCGTGGATTTCGCGATCGAGCAGAAGCTTTTCCTTGCCAACTTCAACATGCTCCAGCCTTTCCCCGGAACCGCCCTTTACCGGCGGCTGGAGGAGCAGGGCAGGCTGATCTACCCATGCTGGTGGCTCGACCCCGCCTACCGCTGGGATCTCCCGGCTTTCAAACCCGTTGGGATGACACCGGAAGCCCTGAGGGAGGGTTGCGCTTTTGCCCGCAGGCGTTTCAACTCCATTTCCGGAATGGTCCGACGGAGCCTTGACTTCCACGCCAACCTGGGGGATCTTTTCCGGTCACTCGTTTTCTTCTCGGGGAACCTGGTTTCCAGGCATGACATCTGCCATAAGCAAGGACTCCGGCTGGGCTTCCAGCGCGCAGCCGCACAGGAGACCGCGGGATGAAGGTCACCTTCATCAAACCGAACATGGGCCTTGTGAGGAACCGCCCATATCTCGACAGGGGAAGGATGGAACCCCTCACCTTCGCCGTTCTCGCCGGGCAGACGCCCCCGGATGTCGAGTGCAGGCTTTTCGACGACCGTTTCGAAAAGATACCGTATGACCTCCCCACCGATCTTGTTGCGATCAACCTCGAAATCTACACCGCCCGAAGAGCCTACGAGATTTCCCGGCGATACCGGGAGCGGGGGGTTCCGGTCATCGTTGGCGGCTACCATGTCACCCTCGCTCCGGAAGAGGCCGCCCAAAACGCGGATTCCATCATGATTGGAGATGCAGAGGGGGTCTGGGCTGAAGTCATTTCCGACGTGAGCTCAGGCAAGGGGTTGAGGCCGGTTTACCGGGGCGCCTTCCCCCCCGACCTGAGCGGGCTGAAAACGCGTTACGAAATCTTCGAAGGAAAGAGCTACCTGCCCCTCCGACTGACCCAATTCAGTCGCGGATGCCTGAACCAATGCAAATTCTGCGCGACGGGAACCATCTACCGTCGGACCCACTGCCACCGTCCTCCAGAGGAAGTCGTCGAGGACCTGAAACCACATCCCCACCCTTTCATTTTTTTCGTCGACGACAACCTGATTGCCGACGGGGATTCGGCCAAGGAACTTTTCCGGTTGATGATTCCTCTGAAGCGGCGATGGGTGGGGCAGGCAAGCCTGAACTTCACCGAAGACCCCGAACTCATGGATCTCATGAAGCGGAGCGGTTGCGCCGGCCTGGTGGTCGGCTTCGAGTCCGTATCCCCCGGGAACATAGCCCAGATGGGAAAGAACTGCAACATGGAGCTTGCCGACTACGAACCCGCCATCGAGAAAATGCGGAGGATCGGTCTGATGTTGTGGGCCGCCTTCCTCATGGGCTACGATCATGACGACTGGCAAGGTGTCAGGAAGACGGTCCAGTGGGCGGTCGACCACAAGTTCTGTTTCGCGGCTTTCAACATCCTTTCCCCATACCCCAACACGGAGCTCTATGCGGAGATGAAGGCCCAGAACCGGCTCCTTTACGACCGGTGGTGGCTGGACGACCGGTATCATTTCGGCGACGCGGTTTTCAGGCCGGCGAGAATGACCCCCGAAGAACTGACAGAGGCCTGTTTCTGGGCCAGAAGGAGGTTCAACAACCCTCTCACCATCCTTCGCCGGGCCCTGGATTTCGAGACCAATGCCAAGGACCTCTGGAGCATAGCCACGTTTTTCGCCTACAATCCCCTGTTCCGGAGGGAACTCTTCAAAAAGCACGGAATGGTCCTGGGTTACAGGCACAAGGCCTGAGCGATGCACATCCAGGTTCCCCCTGGCCGCTCCACCCCTAGGGCAGGGGAAGGCAGATCCCAATGCTTCAAACAGGTCCGGGTTTTCTGGAACGACATCCATTCGACTCTTGGAACTACGTTGTCCCGGGGACTCGCATGCGTCTTCCTCGCGGGCATGCTCGTCCTGATCTTCTGGCCGGGCTCGGCCGACCGGATCGGGCATTCCCTTGAGGACACCTCCCATCGCATCTTCTCCCACTTCCGAAACCACCATCCGGACCTGGTCATCGTCGCCATCGACGAGAATACCCTGGCCGGCGCAGGGAACCGTTGGCCCTGGCCCCGCGCAATACTGGCGAAACTTCTAGAAGCGATCGGAAGGGAAGCCCCACGAATGATTCTCTGGGACATGTTTCTCCAGAAGCCCGAGGCGGAAGACGGAACGGTCACCGACGGTGACCGCGAGTTCGCCCGCGTGGTCCGGACCCTTGGAAATGTAGGATTGATGTCGGTTTTCTCGGAGGTCGAAGCCCCTGAGGGCACGATCCAGCAACACTTTCCGAATTTCGAGGAGGTTTCGAAGGCAGCTGCCTTCCAGGGTTTCTCCTGGGTTCCGGTCGACGGGGACGGAATCATCCGGTCTTTCATCGTCCGCGACGGACCGACGGGTCTGCGAAGTCTGGTCAGCCAGGCCGCGCGCAGGCTGCACGCGGGTGATTCCACCAGTCCGCAAACGGGTGAAGCCATGGGCCAGGAATCGGCCGGGTGGTTACAGCCGGACCAGGGATCTGGTTCGGAACGCGAACAGAGCCGCCTCGCCTTCGCCCGGGGAAACGGTGGGATTCCCGTGGTTTCGGCCCAGACGGTGATCTCCGGCAGCGCACCTCCGGGCCTTTTGAGTGGAAAAATCGTCTGCGTCGGGGTCACCGCTTCCACATTGCACGACTGGCACCAGACCTCACTTGGGCAGACGGCCGGAGTTGAGATTCTTGCGGTGGCGTTGGACACCCTGCTATCGGGAAGAGTGGCTCCACCACGCGAATCCCTTTTGTGGCGTTTCTTTGCTGCCCTCGCAGGATTCCTCGTCGTTGTTGGGGCTGCAACGGCAATGGGTCCGAGGGGGTTGATGCTGGCGGCGGCGGGACTTCCGGTCTTCCTGTTCGTCGGCCTGGCGACGGCCGAAATCACAAGGTTCTTCCCTCCATTCGGTATCCTGAGCTTTTCCTGGGTTGGTACCGCCATGGGCGGTGGTGCATTGTATCTTCTCCTGGCTTTCGCCGCCGACCAGGCCAGGAAAGCCGAGGCGGAGGCCGCGGGGAAGATCCAGGCAGGCCTGTTTCCGCCCGGTGACTGGAAGGGGCCCGACGGCTTTTCCTGCCGTGGGATGTGCGTGCCATGCAGCGAAACGGGTGGAGATTTCTACGATTTCCAATCACTCCCGGACGGTTCCTTGTTTTTCCTGATCGGGGATGTCTCCGGCCATGGTATTCCGGCCGCGATGGTGACAACCATGGCCAAGACGCTGCTCAGGGGACTTTTCGAACAGCGAAGACTCACGCCCGAGGAGGCGCTTGCAAGCCTCAACTCAGTTCTGCACGGCTTGCTTCAACGAAAGCGGGTGATGACGGCTATTTCGGGATCTTTGGAACCCGCCACGGGAAAGGTCAGGCTTTCATTCGCGGGTCACTGCCCTGCCCTCCACTGGAGGAACGGAGAGATACAGGAACTGGGTCTGGTCGCCCGCCCGCTCGGAGTGCGGCCAAATTTCACCCTCGCGACCAAAGACCTCACTCTTTTCCCCGGTGACCGACTTTTGTTGTATACTGATGGCATACCCGAGGCCCGGGACTGGAAGGACAACATGTATGGTTTCGAGCGGTGGAGGGAGTCGGTATCCCAGGGACTTTCAGGAATCACCCCCAAGACCCCACTCGCCCTTCTGTTGAATGATGTGCGAAGCCATACCACCGACCGGCCGTTCCAGGACGACTTGACCCTGTTGCTTCTCGCCTGGGATCCGGAGCCACCTCGGATGGACAAAGGAGGATGATCATGGAAAAGCGATGGGGGGTTGCCTCAGCTTCATTTTCGTACAGATGCCATGGATTGCCGGTCATTATTGTCCTTTCGGTCGTCGGTCTCCTTTCCGTCTCCGGATGCGGCTCTTCGCCTTCAATCCCCGCTCCAACCTCGGTCGAGGTCGCTGACGGATCCGTCCGCCTTCCCGATGGAACCACATTCTCCAAGGGACGGACATTCACCCTGGGCGAAGTTTCCGAAAAGGACCTCGCATGCGGTGATCCGACCCATCTCAAGAGACTCAGCGATGTCGAGCTGAAGCTGAAACCCTGCCAATTCCGGTTCATTCCGGCGGGAATCATGCTCAAAACCGGAGAGATCGAGATCTGGGTCCACAAGAAGGGAACCCCCTTCACCGCCCGAACCCCGTCAGCTGTCCTGGGAGTCCTCGGCACCCGGTTCAATGTCGAAGTCCAACCCAACGGTGATACCCGGGTAAGGGTAAGCGAAGGCAGGGTCGATGTCACTTCCAATTCTGGCCAGAAAAAATCCCTTTCGGAAAATGAGGGGGCCGCAATCGTGATGTCCGGGACGATTTCCGACCTCGCGTCTTCCCTGGCTCCACCCGCAAGCGGCACCACGAACGATCCTAAGCCGCCCGAATCCGCACTCAGGGAGGCAAATCCGCCTGAAGCACCGACTTCTGCATCACAACCTCCGGAATTGAAGGGAAATGAACCTCGGTCTTCCGAAGAAAGCCCGCCCGCCTCACAACCTTCCGGAGTGAAACCACCCGATTCCCCAACGACCGGGAGTCAAACCTCGGAAAGCATCCCGGGAACACGGGAATCTCCTTCCATGAGCGGAGTAGAAAAAACCTCCCCGAGCGACGAAGCATCAAGCCCCGCCGGAGACAGCGGTATTGGAACCTCATCTCCCGGGAATCTGGACGAGGTGATCAATGGGGGCGGGGGTTCCTGAAAGACTCCCCCTTCAGGGTTTCCCGCGGGTCTCCACAGCTTCGGGCTTCCGGCCCCCTCCTGGGCCAGGTAGGGTGTTTTCCGCGGGTCAGAAACCTTCCTGGAAACGTTCGGTAAGAAGACCCCGCACCAGCAGAACCCCCAAGGAACACCCCATGACGAACATGCTTCCGGGAAAACGGAAAGCGGGCGTGAAAAAGAGAAGGGCCAATGTCACCGAGAGAGTGGCGGTGATGAGGAAGGTGAACGCCCAGCAAAGCCACGTCAACCTTTTTGAATGGATGCCCAGATAAAGGGAGCTCCCCAAAACTGTGCCGAAGGCCAGCACCCCATAAGGCAAATCGGAAATAAGCGTGTTGCCGCTTCCATCGCCGAAGTTTCCCCATTC
>CAYRYU010000013.1:33324-56879 GCA_964428355.1 uncultured bacterium | reverse complement strand
CCATTCCATCATCTTCGAACATCCATCCAATTCAAGCCCATGGACGGAAGGCCCGGCTTTCAGGACTCAATTGGCCGCCTTCTTCCGGAGCTGGTCGACGAGGCGGGAGATCTCGTCCCTCGAGGACTCGGGGACGGGGATCATCGACTCCTTTGCCGCTTCCTTCGGCTCGGCCTTCGAGGTCAACGCCTCGCCGGTCCGGGCCTGTTCGGGTTTGTCGGTTCGGGCCTGTCTTTCGGTTCGGGTCTGTTTCTCGGTTCGGTCGGCAGGAGAGGGTTTGGGGGGCAGTCCGGCCCTTTCACCCTCACCGTCTTTCTTCGGGGACCCTTCCTCGTGGAAGAGGAGGGTAACCTGGACGTCTCGTCGGTGCTCGAGAGCATCCGAAATGGTGTCAGGATCCTGGGCGGCAGGTTCCGGCCGGGTTTCCGGCAGAAGGGCGACAGGTTCGGGAACCAAGACCGACGCCTCGGACCGTTCTATCCCAGGCCCACCGGGAGCGAGGGAGGGAGCGTCCTTCTTCCCTGAAGCCGCTTGGGGCTCCGGTCTTTCCACCTCTGCTGGAGGGGCATGAAGGCCGTGGAGTTTCTGCCGCAGTTCCATGATCCGATTTGAAATTTCCCTTGCTCCTGACTCGCCAGATGCCCATGCCGGGTTTCCGGCAACCGTCAGGATCAAAACCGCAACAATCCATCTGCCCATACTGCCTCCTTAGGTTTCTCTCGTCGAATCAGCCAGATTTACAATCATCCCGACCCTTCCGGACCGGTTTCCCTATTCATCAGTTATCGGCAGGAAAGCCGTATGCCCCCATCTCGGACTTGTCATCCGCCGCGAGTTTGAGTGGGGAGTCCCCTCTCAAGTGGTAATCGAACCCGGCGGAGCTTTCCCCAACGAACCTGGGATCCAGGTTGAGTATCGGACCGCCGTCCTGACCGCAGTTCACGGTCTGGGTCTTGAAACCATGGATATTGTTGTAGGGATAGTTCCGGCCCTTCGTCTTCTCGACGATTCCGTTCCCTGTCCCAGCGGATTTCCGGTTTTCGATGATGCAGTTCCGGAGATCGGGCTGGTCCGCTCCGTCGATCGAAACCCCTTCCTGGGAATCGATCGTGAGGAACTTCAGAACCGCCGCCCCGCTTCGGACAAGCATTCCAAGCGTCGATGCGTGGATCACGCCCCCCTTCACGGTGGTGCTAGCTATCTCGTCGACGGTCAGCCCTGTGTCGATGAGATTCCGGAGATCGAAGTTCCTCAGGTCTGTGCTTCTGTTCCCGGTCAGGATGATCCCCTGATCGCCCCCGTTGCAGGAAATCCTGGAAAGGGAACAACCGCTGCAACTCCTGGCAAGAAGCCCGGTTTCGCACTCCGAAAAGGACAAGCCACGAAGGACCGTCCCGCTCGCACCCTCCAGTTCGAAGCCCGTCTCACAGTAGCTCGCGGAGAAGCTCGCGACAAAGTCGGGGGTATCGACCATGAGAATTCCGGTCTGGGCGTTGGACACCTGAAGGTTGACGATTCCGCCGGGCTGTTGGCCCTTCTCTGTCCGAAGACGGAAGCCCGCCCAGTCCGACCGTGTCGGACGTGAGGACGAGGAGAAGAACCTGACAAGAGCGGACCCCGTCGCCGAGACGAGGAGCCTGCCCTCGACGATGATCTCGACCTTGTTGGGATCGTATCCACCCTGGGAAAGATCGGCAGGGTTAACCCTTACGACGGTTCCCGGTTCGATTGTGAAGCTGGTCCTGGAGGGAACCCAGATATCACCCTGAAGATCGATGGGACTCCATGATTTTTTCCAGGTCACGTCGGTTTTCAGTTTTCCCGCTGGGAAAATCGTGATTTCCGCAGTTCGGGAAGAGATGTTCCCGTCGAGATCCACGGACTCGACGGCGTACCTGACACGAACGCCTGGGACGGCGGAATCGTCCAGGACAGATTGTTGGGTTGGAAAAACGAAATCCTCGTTCTGCCACAAGGCGAGTTCCTTGTCCCCTTCTGCCCGATAGAGCCGAAAACCTTTCAAGGGATCAGCCCCGGGATATGTCCAGGAGAGCTTTGGCCCGCCATTGGACTGGGAGACGCTGAAGGAATCAGGCATGGGTGGCGCTCCGGGGAGGTCGTTGGCCGGAACGGGACGGAATGTCCCGGTTGCCGAGGAAAACACGCGCCCGTCCAAGGTGGTACCCTCGACGAAAAGCCGATACTCCACATCGGGCAGAAGGGGCCCGAGAATGAAGCGAAGGTCGCTTCCCACCGGGCTGGGAGCCGTCCGGATCTGGGGTTGGTGCTCCCCCTGGTAAACCGCGACGCAGGTCATCGGTTCCGCAGTCGAGACATCGATAGTGACCTGGGTCTTTTCCCTTTTGAAGACGTTCCAGTTGATCCGGTTGGGAAGCGGCTCCAGCCTGAAGTCGAAGTTCTCGACAACGATCCCGTTGTCGACCGTGGCGGTTCTCGAGGCGGTCCGATACCCGGACCTCTCGACGGTGACCTTGTGGTTCCCGGCATCGAGCGAGGTGAAGCTGTACCGCCCGTCGGAGCCCGTCACGGCGCTGTAAAGGGACCGATGGGATGTGATGACGGCACCGGTGACACGATTCCCCGATGTGTCCAGGACGAGACCTGACAGAACGCAGCGCTGGGTTTTCTGGATGTTCTCGCATCCGACAGCCACGAGAAGAACCAGGAGCATTCCAGCCACGGCGAGCCTTCCGCCCACTCTCGGAGGGCTCCTGGGAGGAACCGAAGTCGGGGGTGTGGTTGTCCTGCGCCCTCTTCCGCGAAGAACCCGGGCGATTTCCCGGCGGAAACTCCCCCGCCCTCCCCGCAAAGCCTTTGTTCTATCCAGATCCTGGTTCATTGGAAACTCAGATTCCTCATTTCGATCTCGATGACCATCTCGATCAAAGGAAGGATTCACCGTATCGTCCAAGCTCGTGGCCGAGGTTGTCGACGGATTTCAAGGGGGAGGTGACCTCAAGATGGTAGTCGTAAGGGTTTCCCCCGACGAAATCCGGCTTGACGCGGCGCGCCCCGGTGCCTTCCCCGCAACCCTCGTAGGGGGTGGAGAAGCCGTAAACGTCGTTGTAGTCGAGAAGGGGCGTGGTCGCGCTCGTGAACTTGATCCCGTTCGTCCCGTTCTCCGCGATGGAAGTCACGATGTTGTTGGTGATCGTGGGAGCCCCGCTGGCGACGAAGATTCCGCGTTTGGCGTCGATGGTGCAGTGATCGAGATCGTTTTCCTCTCCGAGAGCCTGATTGTACTGGATTCCCACACCGTCAGGAACGACGAAGAGCGAATTCTTGATAAGCGACCGGGCGAAGTTGCCGTTCACACCCGCATCGATGGCGTAAATCGAGGTTTCCTTTATCGTGACCCGGTCCTCCGTTGTCGACCACCGAAAAAGGGCTCCGGTTCCGGCTTTGTTTATCAGGCAGGATGAGATCTCATACCGCCGGCATCCCTTGATGACGACCGCGGCCGAGGAGATGTCCTCGAAAGTGCAGTTCGTCAATGCCGGGGAGTTCTGGGCATTGCTTACGGAAAGCCCTCCAACGCAGTATTTCACGGAAATGTCGTGGATGTTTGCGGGGCTTCCGTCCACCGCGATCGCGAACGGACGGCACCCGAAAAGCTCGACGAACGAAAACTCGGAAGTCCCTGTCCCGCCTTTGAAAACGTTGATTCCATTCCAATGGTTGCGGGAGGAATTGCCGTCGAATGGGGTGAATTTAACGGGGTTTGCCTTGGTTCCCTGGATGCTGGCCCGCCCGTAGACGAGGAGTTCGACGTGGTCCTTGTCCAGGCCCAGTCGGAAAACGTCGCTGCTGGCGACCTGGAATTCGACTCCACCCTCGACGTAGAAATTGACCCCGAGCCCGATGATCAGGTCGCTCATCAGAAGTATTGGGGAGTCGGAGGCGGTGAGACGGAAGTCCGAATCGATGAACCCGGGCATGAAAACGGTTTTTGATTCGTTTTTCGGAGAGGCCGCCCCCTCGTCCGAGATCGCGGAAACGGAATATTGGTAGAATTTCCCGCCGGTACAGGTTTTGTCGGTAAAGGAGATGGTCTTCCGGTCGAGGTCATCGGTCGTCAAACGGACCCAGTCTCCACCCTTTTCCCTGCGAAAAACCCTGTATCCGACCACGCGCGTGGAAGTGGAGATTCCCCACTGCAACGAGACCGTTCCGTAGGAAGAAAGCGGAGAGAGGGTCAGGGATGTGCATGGGGCTGGAGCATCGCCAGGGCTCGTCTTGAAAGGAAGGTCGTAGGAAAGATACCAGTTCGAGTTTTCGTCCAGGTATCTGATCCGGGCGTGATAGACGGTATCGGGGATCAGCCCCGTGATGGTCATCCGGTGGACCGTCGAGAGCTCCTTTTCGTCGACCGCCTGCCCGTAATTCTGGTCGGTTCCATATTGTATCTGGCAAAGGAGGTCCTTGTAGGTTTTCCAGGTGATGACCGCGGTCGACGATGAGACTGACTCGACGGCGGTTTCCGAGATTTTCCTGGAAGCATTGGCCTGGTCGAGTCGAATGAAATCGATGCGGGTGACCTGATCGGCCGCGATCTCGATTCTCCTGGTTTCCTGGGAAAATTCCTTGTGGGAGATCACGATGGTGTTGAGGCCCTTCGGAAGCTCGGAGAGGTAGAAGGTCCCGTCCTTTCCGGTCATGACTTTTTCCGATGCCGCAAAGAGGGAATAGACCGTGGCGCTCGCGACGATGTCACCGTCCACGTCGATCAGGCGGCTCTGCAGCCCCCCGGTCTGGGCTTCCCTGAGACCGCATCCGAGGAGTGTGAAAAAGATGAGCAGGCCGGCCGGAAGGGCCAGTCTTTTTGAGGGGCGGAGTTCATGGAACATCGTATGCCCCGATATCCTCACCGCCGTATCCTGCGCTCTTCAGCTGGCTGTCTTGCATCGGCCGGTAATCGAAAGTGGCGTCCTGCACTCCCACAAAGGGGTCCCCGCCGTAGAGGGTCGGATTGATCCGCCTGTCCGAACTGACCCCCGCCAGGACCGCCCCCTTCAAATCGCGGTATCTCTGGGTGTTGGATGCGGTGATGTTCCAGACGTCGTTCGCCTGGATCGTGTGGGAGGCTGGAGAATAGCTTGCAGTACCGGTATACAGGACTCCAATCGAATACCTGCTGGCGTCGGCGAGTATGAGGTTGCTCCTCAGGCTTGCCCTGGCACTCTCCGCGATCTCGATGCCGATCTGCGCCTGGACGGTGTTCCTGCGGACCTCGTCCCTTCCCCGTGCCACGATTCCGGTGCCGTTCGAGCCCGGGCCGACGACATTTTTCCTGGTCTGGGAGGTTCCGGATGCGTTTCCGACCTCAATTCCGGTCACGCTCCAGAAACGTACCCGGTTGTTGGTTATCTCGGAAATCGAATTGTCGCGGGAGACGATCCCGTAGAAACAGCGAGTGGCCAGGCACGAATCGATTTTCACTGAAACCGGGCTCGAGGCGACGAGTATCCCGGTCGTGCAGGTGTCCGCCGTCGCGTTCGAAATCGAGACAGCGGAACGGGCAGCCCGGCATTCGATTCCGGCTTCGCTGCAATTCCTGAAGGTTGCAGAGCTGATTGCGGGGATTCCCGCGTCCCCTCTCAACCCGTCGATGGCGAAAGAGACGCTGAGCCCCGTGATCGAGGACGTGTTGAGATTGGCCAGATTCGTGAACCCGATTCCCACCCAATCCCCAGCCTGGGGGTTGGGGGCGTAAGACGTCATCGTCACCGGTGCGCCGTCGGTCCCCTGCACGACCAGGGTTCCGTTGACCTTGATTTCGACTTTCCGGTCGGAGGATGAATCCGTGTCCCACTTGTCCGTTGCGGCGACCTGAATGGCGGTTCCCCCTGTGATCGTGAGGCTGCAATCCTGTTTCACTATCAGGTCACCATCAAGGATGTAGGGGCCGCGTTCCGCCGTCCAGACTACGTTCCGGCGGGTGGTTCCGGGAAGGAGGATCGAGGCGACCTGGCTTGGCGGGCTTTCCTCGCCCGTTCCCGAAACCCGGGTGACCCGGTAGAAGACCTTTTCGCCAGGACTCACGTTGGTGTCATAATAGGCAGGATTCTGGATGGCCCCGGAGTCCACCGCCGAGAACGGCCCGGAGGCGGTTTCCCCGCGATAAACCCTGTAGCCCGCGAAATCCGCGCCGGTATCGGAATTCCAGGTAACGAGAATGGTATCCGAGTAGGGGACCTTTGCGGCCGAAATCGAGGTGGGTGGATCGCCCCGCTGTGTGTAGAGCGTCGTGAACGTATTGTCCGAGGACCGGAGGGTCCGGCCCTTGGGGTCGGTCGCAACGCAGATGAAATGGTAGGTGGTTGCCGGGGTCAGCGCCGAAAGGGTGAATTGATGTACGGTCGTTGCGGAGGCGTTCTCGAGAGTGTTTTTCTCGTAGAGGGTGTTGGTACCGTACTGTACATGCCCGATCCCCTTTTCCTGAGTGTTGAACGTGACCACCGCTCCCGTCGAAGTGATGGAAGAGACGTTCACTCCATAGAGGGCGCCTTTCTGCGCGAGGGAGAAGTTGACCTCCTCGACGATCGTGGCGGTGATCACTTCGACGGATCTCGTAAGGGTTTCGTATCCATCGCGGGCGGCGGTGACCGTGTAGATGTTCGGTTCCAGCCCTTCGAGAAGCCAGAAGCCTGCGGTGTCCGAGTAGGTCGCCCCGCTCGGGGTGGATACCCTGACTCCGCTGAGTGCCTTTCCGTTCGCATCGGTGACATAGCCGGAAAGGCTTCCGGGAGTGGTCTTCGAGGAAGAGAGACAGCCCAGGAGGGTCAGAAAACCCACCAAAAGGAAAAACGACAGAAGCATCCGGAATTTTTTCATCTCACTAGAATGTCGGAAGGATTCACCCGGAACATTAGGGGAAGTGGGTTCGAGCCCCCTCTCGACATTTCCGGCCCAAAGGGGTAGAATTCCCGGGGTTTCCCCGGGGGAACCCACCAAGTGCAGAAAGGAAGGAAGCAGTATGATCGGAGTCTCACAACGCGCCAAGGAGATGCAAGCCTCACCAATCCGAAAACTGATTCCCCTGGCCAACGCCGCCAGGAAGAAAGGGGTCACGGTTTACCCCCTGAACATCGGGCAACCGGACATACCCACTCCACTGCCGGTCCGTGAGGCGATCCGGTCTTTCGACCAGCAGGTGCTTGCTTACAGCCCCTCCCCCGGCGAGGATTTTCTGCTCGAGGCTTTCTCCGGGTATTACCACAAAAACGGGATCCCCCTCGACCCTGGCGAAATCATTGTCACGACAGGGGGAAGCGAGGCCATTTTTTTCGCTTTCCTTGCCATCTGCGACCCGGGTGATGAAATCCTGGTTTTCGAGCCTTTCTACACCAACTACAACGGCATGGCCTTCGAAACCGGCGTCCGGTTGAAGGCGCTGACGACCTACGCGGAGGATGGCTTCCAGCTTCCCCCTGTCGAAACGATCGAACATGCGATCACGCAAAGGACCAAGGCGATCCTGATCTGCAACCCCAACAACCCCACCGGAACGGTCTATTCGCGGAAGACCCTGGAGGGGCTTCTTTGGCTCGCGAAGAAGCATCAACTCTTCATCATCGCCGATGAAGTCTACCGGGAGTTCACCTACGACGGACTCTCCCACGTCTCCATCCTCCAGATACCCGGCGCAAACGAGCATGCCATTCTGGTGGACAGCATCTCGAAGCGGTATTCGGCGTGCGGTGCCCGGATCGGCCTGATCGCCAGCAAGAACCAGGAAGTGATGGCGGCATCCATGAAGCTCGCCCAGGCCCGCCTCAGTTCGCCGACGGTTGAGCAATGGGCTGCCAGGGCAGGAATCCTGATGGACCCCTCCTATTTCAAACCGATCCTGGAGGAGTATCAGAAACGGCGCGATGCCGTAATGGAGGGCTTTTCCAAGATCCCGGGCGTAGTCTGCCGGACCCCCACGGGAGCCTTCTACGTGATCGCCAAGCTCCCGATCCTCGACGCCGAGAATTTCGCGAAGTGGCTCATGACCGACTTCAACCACGAGGGTGAAACCGTCCTCGTCGCCCCCGCGGGGGGGTTCTATGTGACTGCGGGCCTTGGAAAGAACGAGATCCGGATCAGCTATTGCCTCGAGGTTGGAAAACTCAAGAAAGCGATGACCGCCCTCCAACACGCCGTCCGACAGTTCCAGGTCACCGAGAAAAACTCTGGATACGAACATTTCGCCGTCGCAGAAGGTGTGGGAAAGGCCAAGGGAAAGGGAAAGGGCGGGAGCACAGCGGGATGAGCTCCACGACCACCCCGGTCCGCATCCAGGTCGAGTTCCTACCGGGAACCCCTCCGGTCCTCCCCAGGAAGGCCAGCGCGGGAGCATCGGGATACGACATCTGTTCACGGGTTGGCCTTCAGATCGCGCCTGGGGCCTTCGAAAAGGTCCCCACGGGGATGAAAATCTCGATCCCCCCGGGGTTCGAGGCTCAGGTCAGACCCCGGTCGGGTCTGGCAGCGAAACACGGGGTAACGGTCCTGAACGCCCCCGGAACTATTGACTGCGACTACCGGGGTGAGGTATCCGTGATCCTTATCAACCACGGCCCCCAGCCCTTTCCTGTTGAACCCGGGATGAGGATCGCCCAGATGGTGGTCGCCCGGGCGCTGGAGGCCGATTTCCAGACCGTCCCCCACCTGGATTCCTCGGAGCGGGGGGAAAACGGCTTCGGTTCAACCGGACGGTGACCGATGGAAGATAGGGCGGAAAACTTCCGGCAGAAAAGGAGAAAGCCATGACGAAGCGCAGGATCTGCATGATAGGTTGCCTTGGGAAGATGGGGCAGGTTATCTCCCGGAGCCTCCTTTCCAGCCAGGAGTTCCAACTGGCCGCGGGAGTCGATGTCGCCCGCACCGGTGATGACCTGGGCCAGGTCCTCAATGCGGGGCATCTGGGCATCCCGATCTCGAACAACCTCCAGACGATCCTTGCGGAAGCGAAGATCGACATCGCCATCGACTTCACCACGCCCCAGGCAGTCGTGGGAAACGTTGCCCAATGCCTCCAGGAGTCGGTTCCCGTTCTCGTTGGAACCACCGGAATCTCCCCCGAGGATACGGAGAAGCTCGCCCACCTTGCCGAAAAGACCGATACCGCGGTCCTGATCGTCCCCAATTTCGCTCTCGGGGCCATCCTGATGATGGATTTCTGCCAGAAAGCCGCCAAATACATTCCGAATGTAGAGATCATCGAGCTGCACCACCCCCAGAAAATCGACAAACCCTCCGGAACTTCCCTCCGGACGCGGGAAGCCATCCTGAAAGTCCTTGGGAAGACCCCGGACGACGATCCCGAAAGCGTTCCCATCCATTCCGTCCGTCTTCCCGGGCTCCTGGCACACCAGGAGGCAATTTTCGGGGATATCGGACAGTGCCTGACAATCCGCCACGATTCCTTCCAGCGGGAATCCTTCATTCCAGGCGTCCAGCTTGGATTGAAGCAGCTCTTGAAAACGAAAGGACTCCGGACAGGCCTCGAACTCTGAGATGAGGGCCATCCATCTCTACATTCGCGATCTGGGGGGTGAGTTCGACAGCGGGCGGTTCACCGAGCTTGCGGAAAGCCTTGGAAAAACGGTTTCCGAATCCACCGCGCGCGTCTATTCAGAATACTTCGTCGCCTCCGAACTCGCCCCGATAAGGGTCAAGCGCTCCGAGATCACGGTCGGGGCGGAGGGGACAACCCTCCTTCTCACTTCCTACATCAAGCTTTTCAGCTACGGAGTCGCCGTTTTCGAGTATCAGGTCGATCTGAGCGGGAATCCTCTCCAGCCTTCCCAACTGTTCTGGACCCGCACATTCGATTTCCCGGACGAGGGCCAAACATTGCTCGAACATGTGTACAAGAGGGATGTCGATCGTCTGGAGCCGGTCCTGCTGAAGAACCTGAAGAAAGAATACCATGCGCCTCCTTTCAACGACCGCTTCCATCTGCTTTCCATCGACCAGGCGCTTGGCCAGGACGAAGCGCGGCGAATCCTCCTTCCGAACGACGAGAACGTTCCCCTCACCCAGAAAAGGTCCCCCGTCCGGACCATCGACCTGGGGGAGGGAGAAACCCTCTTAATTTCAGGAAATCAGGGGGTCCTTGCCACCACCGTCAATTACAGTGACGTGGTGAACTTCCTCGAGCTGTCCAGGGTGCAGTTGTTCGAGTTGAAGGTTTACGACCACATCCTCGACCGCAGCATCGAGAAAACCTACGATTTTCTCGACCGGCTTCCGGTCACCGACCGTCTGATGCCTCTTGCATGGCTCAGAAAGGATTTCCGGATGCAGGTCAGGCAGGTCCTGCGGCTCACGGCGATCAGGATGGACCTTGTCGACCTGGTCAAGGATATCACCAACACGACGAAAGTCACGGACGATTCCTATTTCGAAGCCCTTTACTTCAAGCTCAACGAGACATTCAACATCCAGGAATGGTTCGCCTCGGTCAAGGAGAAGATCGAGGAGATCGAAGACGTTCAGCGGATGATCGTCGACCGGGTCGATCTGGCGAAATCGACCGCTCTCGAAGTGACCGTGATCATCCTGATCCTGGTGGAGATCCTGTTTCCCCTTTTT
Organism: uncultured bacterium; assembly: GCA_964428355.1. Classification (GTDB taxonomy): domain Bacteria; phylum Muiribacteriota; class Ozemobacteria; order Ozemobacterales; family Ozemobacteraceae; genus CAYRYU01. The sequence continues at coordinate 46,274 of CAYRYU010000013.1, read as the reverse complement.
GAGCTCCTGTTCGGGAAATAACGCAAGAAAGCCGGCCTCAGCGCTTTTTCACGGAAAGATGGAAAAGGGTTTCGCCTTCCAGCTTGTACTCCACGATGATCTTTTGCCCTGCCGGGGAAACCAGCCATTCCACGAACCTGTTCGCCAGTCCGGTTTTGACCCCGGGGACTTTTTTCTCGGAGACCACGATCACCCCATAGGGGTTGTTCAACTCGGCGGGGTTTTGGTAAATCAGAGCGAGGCCGGTGGATTTTCCCACTGCCAGCCACGTGGCCCGGTCACAAAGAGTGTACCCGCCCTTCTCATCAGCCAGACGCATGGTTTCTGCCATTCCCTGCCCTGCTTCGAGATAGGAGGCACCGGTTTTCTTCACCTTGGCTGATTCCCAGAGTTCGAGTTCCTTCTGATGGGTTCCGGACTTGTCCGCCCGGGAAACGAACACGGTCTTTTCATCGGCGAGTTTCCGGAAGGCGATCGACGCAGACGCAACCCCTTTGACACCGGCAGGGTCGGAGGCCGGGCCCAGAATTACGAAATCGTTGTACATCAGGTCCCAGGCGTTCTCCCCGTAACCGTCGGCGACGAATCTGTCCTCCAGTGATCTGGCGTGCACCATTACCACATCGGCATCCCCGTTTTTCCCCAGCTCCAGGGCCTTCCCCGTTCCAACCGCGATCGGTTTGACCAGTATCCCTGTCTCCCTGGCGAAGGCCGGGAGGAGGACGTCCAACAACCCCGTCTGCTGGGTGGAGGTGGTAGTTGCAAGAACAATCGATTGCGTGGCCGTTTCGGCGTAGAGCCCCACACAAACCAGGATTGCAGAAAGGACCATCCAGATCGGAAATTTCTTCATGGAAGCTCGCCTCGTTATCACTTTTTGTCTCCGATCTCTGGCACGAAGCACCTGATTTCGGCAACAGTCCGGATACTGCGGTCAACGAAAAAATCGGAAACGGAGAAAAGCTTGAACCGGCCGTAGCCCGGACCTTCATCCCTTCCGTCCTCTCGGGCCGCTATCCGGACCTCGTCAGCCGCATGAGAACCCATTATCTCTCCACCCGAGAACACGGAGCGGTACCCGTCCCCTCCGGTTACGAGCACTAGAAGGTGTTTCCATTGATCCAAATCGGGGCGACCCTGGAAAAGCCGCGAAAGGGGAATGCCCTCCATGGTGTGGATACCGTGAAATCCCTTCCCCATGCCGAAGGTGGCTTCCTTGGAGACGATCGGCGAAAGTCCCGCGAGAGTTTCGGTCCCGATGGCTTTCGTCGTTCCATCGAGAAAGGAAAGGGTGGGTGTGGCAACGAACATCGTATCTTTGTCCAGGGGTTTGAAGGTTGGCCTGACGATCGGGGGAATCTGGCCGACGCGGATTTCGACGACGTCTTCGACGAAACGTCCAAGCCAGTTGTCATTCAGGCAGACGAGGCAGAACCCTTCGGGGATCGTAATGGGGACCTGGTTTCCCTTGACGTGGCATGTGAGACATCCCGCCTTCTCGAGGCGGTTCCCGATCCTTTCGGTCCCGGGGATCCAGGCTCCGCAATCCCAGACGTCAGTAGCTATCGCAGAATGCTTGTGTGGAAAAAGGAACTTCTTTCCTGTAACCAGCAGGATTCGATTTCCCCCGTTCCCGGCGAACAGCTCGCCCCAGGAAAAAGCGACCCATGAACCGTCGCGCCCATGAACCGTCACGAACATGTCCAGTTCACGGTTGAACCCGTCGTCTTCATTCTTGGTGCAAACCGCTTTTTCAAGGATACCTGTCAGGCTGACTCCCCGGATCCCGTAGGCGCCGCGGTACTCGGCGGGGGGTGTTCCGACTTTCATGCGTTCCTCACGGACCCCGATTCCCTCGAGATCCTTGATTGAGAGGGAAAGTGGCGTCTTGACCGCTCCGGCGACGTTGAGGGTACACTCTTCCGCCCCAAAACTCGCATCGGAGATGATCCCCGAGAAACAAGCAAGGAGGACCGCAACAAGACGCATCCTGTGTGACTTTTTCATCCCTGGACTCCCCCCAAGATTGGATTTTCCGGCATTCAGAATCTACCACATAATCCTGTCCAGAAAAAGGGGCGGGAAAACGTAACCTGCCACCAGCATACGCAAAGAGTATACTGGGCAGGCATCCCAGGGTTGGATCCGACCTGGAAAGGAACTCTTATCGAAAGGTGGATGGACCATGAGGGGGAATTCGCTTAATGGAATGACCCGACGGTGTGTTGTTCCAATGGTTTTTCTGTTGGGGGTCCTGTTCTTCCCCTACTCCGTTTTCGGGGGGGAGTTCGTTTTCCCCCAGAAAGCTGACGATCCGCTGATCTACGGTATCCGAAACGGGATCATGGTCGCGGTCCATCCCTATTCGATCGACCGGGTCGGAAACGGAGGACCGAGAGGACTGATCCGGATCGGGTGCGAGGAGGACGGAAAGTGCTTTCTGTTCAATTTCGTCGGGATCGAGCCCCTCGTTGGCCCCTGGAAGGGGCTTTCCGAGCTGGACAAGGGTGAAGACGGCCAACAGGGGAAGCCATTCCGGGTCTCCAACTTCTACCAGGACTTCAAGGCTGAAGGGGCTGCGAGCTCGCTGGGCAGGGTCCTCAAGGGGTTCAACCCCTTCAAGGGGAAAAAGGGGTTCAAGCAGGATTCCGGTCCCGTACCCCCCGGAAAAATACTCACTTATCCTGATGGGAGGGTTCTGACCTTCGCGATCCAGGTGGAACCTTTCGCGAACGGGGCCCGACCGGTGTTGGAGGTAAGCCTCTTCGAAAACATGCCCAAGCGGGTCAGGTTCAGGATTTTTTCCGCGGGGGGACTCCCGATGCAACAATGCACCCTGACCGCCACCATGGGAAACCTGGCCCGATGCCGGAATCTGTGGCTCGAGCGGGGAGCGGTTCATTCCCCCGCCCTATATCCGGGATTCAGGGGGGATGGCTTCGCAGAGAAGAGGTTGTACAATCTGAACGAACTTCACCGGACCCCGGCTGGCGACGTCGTTCTTCCCGTCACCCCGGATGAATTCGAGCCATCTGAAGTCTGGCCACTTCCCTCGAATTCCGCGAATCCATGGCATTATCCGGGAAAATGGATGACCCAGTATTGGTTGAAACGGAAGGGGAACTTCGACCAGTCTCTCAAGGGCAGGGTGAATGGCAGGCAATCCTACTGGCAGACCGGGGCTTCCCTGCCTGGCGGGGTTGCTTTCGAAAACTTCGAGTTCCGGGAAAACTTCAGGGAAGGCCAGGAGATCTGGTTCGGTTACACCTATGATTCCCCGGCGAAAGCATTCGGTTTTGGATATGACCTGTGTCCGTCAGCCCAGGTTACAAGGGGGATTCCCGACCAGGAACAGGGACGGCTTGCCATGGTGGAAGCCCAGGGCGGAAACCTGGAGAACGGCGATTTCCGGCAGGGTCTCGATTCCTGGGAGAAGGAAGGGGACGCGGCGCATTTCAACGTTTTCCAACAGGGAGACCAGATGGCGGTTTCCACTTACGGTCCAGGCAAAGACCGGGATCAGGGCAGGCTTTTTCAGTGTTTCCGTGTTCCGGAGAACGCCCGGGAACTGGATTTCTTTCTCCACGGGGGAAGCGACGCGCAGAAGGTTTATGTCGCACTTTGGAAGGGGGAAAAGCTGCTTCGAAAAATGACGGCCAGGGACAGTAACATCCCCTTCGAGATCAAGTGGGATGTGAGTGGTTTGCAGGGCCAGGCGGTCACCCTCGAGATCTGCGATTTCAGCTCCCGGCAGTGGGGTTTCATAGGAGCCCACGGTTTCAGATTTCAGTGAATATCGGGTTCAGGAGAAGCAGGCTGCGGGAAATTCACTGGTGCAGCCCCGGATTTCCCCGGGGAAAAAAGTCCTCAGGGGTTTGAAATAGCCACCCGAACGCAGTTCCGCCCACCTTCCTTTGCCGCGTAGAGTGCCGCATCAGCACGTTTGAGGAGGATGTCCAACCTTTCGCCGGGAATCTGCTCGGCGATACCGATCGAGATAGTCAGGGTGAGGTTTTCTCCTTCCCGCAAAGAAAGGGATGTCCCGGCAACCATCCGGCGGACCTGCTCGGCAACCACCCTCGCTTCCCCCAGATCCGTGGATGGAAGCATGAAAGCGAACTCCTCCCCGCCGTACCGGGCGCAAAGATCTCTCGATCGGAGGCCCCGGCAGACACATGTGGCAACGTGAGTCAGGGCGCGGTCCCCCACCGCGTGGCCATGGGAGTCGTTGACATTCTTGAAATGATCGATATCCACGAACCCGACGGAAACCGGTTGCCCGGTCCGGTCGGCAAGCTCCAACTGGCGGGGAAAAACCTCGTTCATCCAACCCCTGTTGTGCAGGTTGGTCAGCGCATCGGTCTCGGCCCTGCTCCGGAAACGCCGCTGCTCTTCGAGACTCTTCCTCAAGCAGACATTGTTCTGCCGGATCCTTTCGCTCAGTATCTGGAGAAGGTTCACCGCCAGAAGGGGCAGCTTCTTCATGAACGCCATCAGAGTTGCCCTGTCGAGGGCGATCACCTGGGAGGGAACCCCCGAAATGACGTAGGCGGATGGGGGACGATCGTCGATGATCGACAGCTCCCCCGCGCACTCTCCCGGCCTGATGCGCGCCACCGACGAGTCGGATGACGGGTCGAGGCAAACCAGAAGTTCCCCGGAAACCAGGAGGAAAAGGGATTCATTGTCATTCAAGGGGTCGAGAAGGACCTCCCCCTCCTTCAGCTCGATCCTTCGCGCCTCCTGGATGATAGGAAGGTAATCCCGGGCAGGAATTCCGTTAAGGACCCGTGCCATGGAAAGGATGGTGGCTATCTCGGCTTCGTTCATTTCAGGCTGCTCCAGAAGGGTGGTTGTCCGGAAGGGTTCGGAGGTGGAAAAACCCGGACAGGGGGGAAACGAGTTTCTTCGGTGCGTATTCTATCAGGCACAAGGAAAACTTCCAATCCTCCTGCCCCGGATCTTTCGCCGAGCAAATCGGATTTCCCAAGATCAGGCAATGGTGGTATCATTCAGTAAACGATCTCACGGGGGAAACCAATGAACGAACGGGACCGGCTGCTCACGATACAGGAAACCGCCGGGATTCTCCATCTGAATCCGGAAGTCGTCCGCAGGTGGCTGCGGGCGGGAAAGATCAACGGGATCAAGGTTGGCAGCGACTGGCGGGTATCCCGATCCGCCCTCGACGTTTATCTGAAACCGAAAACAGCCGGAGAAAGCAGTTCTTCCGAGGACCTCGAGCTTGGCCGGCGGATGTGCCTGCGGTTTCCCCGGTGGTTGGAGTTCTCAGGACTTCCCCGGACAATCAATGAGGAAGCAGGCCCTCTGGGCTGGCCCATTTTCCGGATTCTGGTGGAAATCGATTTCGAATGGAAAACCACCGATAAACGCAGATTCCCCCTGGATTTCCCCGACCTTGCCGAGCGTTGCGGATACTCCCAGGACAAGATCAAGAAGATGATCGTCCAACTCGCCAAACTCGACAGGATCAAGATCGGAAGCGACGCAAAGCATCCCGAATGGTTCGAGATCGTCGTTCCGTTGCAGGTCCCCCGGTCGATCCTCGACATCCCCTTTTCCCTCGGGGGGGTAAAAGGCGCACCGGAAAAGGGTTTCGAAAGCCGTTGCCTCCGCCGTTATGTACGCTGACCGCACAGGTTCGAGAAGACCTCGAAAGACCACCCGCTGAATGGACCTTCTCTCCCCAACCATGATGATGGCCCTCTTCCAAGCCGTGCTGCTGATTGCCGGCGTCTTTGGAATCTACTGGGCGATGTCCCGGAAACCCGATGAGGACGCCCCCGAACCCGAGCATGAAGATTTCTGGTTCGAAGCCCTTGGGAAGTTCTCCGGAACCCACGTCCTGAGATTCCTTCAGAAGAACCGTTACCATGGTTTCCAGCGACAAACCCAAACCCTGGACCTGACAATCGCCTTCGTGGACGTTCAGGGCTTCCGGAACCCTGTGGCAAATGACCAGGAAGGACTCCTGAAAACGCAGAACCTTTACGTTGAATCCGTTTGCCGCGAAGCCGAGGCCGAGGGCGGGAACGTTCATCACCTGGCCGGAGATTCGATGATGGTGATTTTCGGGCTGGGCGAGCCGGCCGACCACGCAGCCAAGGCGGTGCGATTCGCCCGAAACCTGCGCGGGAAGCTGGCCGATCTCACGCAGGAGTTGGCCTTCCCGGTACGACTTTCGGTCGGAATCAACAGCGGCCCGGTTCTTCAGCAGATTTCCGGCTCAGGAACCCGCCTCTTCATGTCGTTCCTGGGGGAAACAGTCAATTTTGCCGCCCGCCTGGAGCGCCTCAACTCGAAGCGGGAATCACTTCTCGCGGTTTCACAGGAAACAGCCCGGAAAGCAGGGTCGGGAAACTTCAGATTCCGCGAACTGGCAACGCTTGCCCGAATGGGGGTTCGCGACCCGGAGCAGGTATTCACCCTGGAGGGCTGGCCTTTCCAGGAAGGATCCGCCGATGCCCCGGGGGGGTGATATCCAGGGGTTGCTTCGACTTCCTCCGTTGGCCGGGCCGACGGCAACCGATCGACCACCCGGTTTCGCGAGCCATGTTGAGCGAAGTCCGGACTTCCGCCACTCAGTTCCCGCCAAGGTTTTCCAGCCGTTCGATGGCTTTCGGGTGTTTCGGATCGAGGGAGAGCGCCCGGCGATAGTGCCGGGCTGCGTCTTCAGGTTTCCCCATCCGTTCTAGACACTCCCCCAGAAAGTAATACGCATCAGGATTACGGGGGGCAAGTGCCGCGGCGGTCTCAAGGCATTTCCTGGCCTCTTGGGCCCTTCCGAGGGAAAGGAGCGCCAATCCCTCGAAGAAGTGCCCTTCGAAAGACCTCGGAAAGCTGGCGGACAGCGCGGCGAAAGTCTCCCTGGCTTCCTCGGGTCTTCCCAGTTTGAAGAGCGAGAGGCCCAGATTCCGGAAAATCGTCGCCGGTTGCGCGGGCCTCAGGGCGATCGATGCCCGATAGAAATCCACCGCCTTTTCCTGGTCACCCCGGACGAATGCCGAGTCACCCAGACCGGCCAGGGCGGGAGCTTCGAAACCTCTTTCCAGGTTGGACCGGAAAAGCCGTTCGGCTTCATCCACCTCCCCAACCGAGAGCAGCGCGACTCCCAGATTCTGGGCGGCGGTGAAGGATCGTGGCGCAACGTGCAAAGCCCGCCGAAAGAGAGCCTGGTCGTCCCGCCAGAACCCCACCTGGCGAAACGAGGTTGCGGAAAGGACGAGGGACAAGGCGAGAACCACCAAAACGGCTGGGAACCGCTTTCCGAAATGCGTCCCGATGCGGCGGATGAAAACCCCGGAAACGAGCGCGAATCCAGCGGAAGCGATGTAGAGGTATCTGTCCTGGACCCAGAGTTCGTCCGTGAAGGCTCCGAGGGCAAGAAAGGGAAGGGTTCCGAAAACCATCAGGAGGACCCCGGCCCGGAGGCCCGCCTCATCGCGGGATCTGAGGAAGGAAACGAGTGGGATCAACAGAACGGCGAAGACCCCCAGGGGGATCCAGAAATCGGGGTCCGTGGCCTTCCAGACCCATTCCAAGGGATAGACTGGCGATAGGCAGAATGGGAACACGAGAATTCCCAGATACCGGACGATCGCCCCCGGAAGTGACAGCAAGGTTCTCCCCCACCCTTCACCCGAGAGGTCGCCGATCCTTCCCAGACCTCCCAGGGCAAACATTCTGAAGGCAAGATAGATCCCCACGATCATCAAGAAAGGCAAAGACATTTTGAGGCGGCCTCCCCGCCCCTCCGTCCCGCTTTCGTCACCATTCCGCGCGGGAAGGAAGAACACGAGAAGGGGAAATACCAGGCAGGCTTCCCTGGTGAAAAGGGAAAGAAGAAATAGAGTCCGCCCCCCCCATCTATGCAACCCGTTTCCTTTTCCACGGGTCGCCCGTTCCAAGGCCAACGCCCAGAAGAAGAGGAAACCCCAGAGAGTATTTCCGAAGATGAGTACCCACGCGACGACTTCGACATGCGCCGGGTGGAAAGCGAAAAGGGCAGTTGCGAACCAGAGTCCGGGGCCATTGAGAAATTCCCGAAAAAGAAGGTGGACAGCGGGGATCGTTGCCAGATAGAGCACGAGATTTGCCACCCGCCACCATTTCGGGTTCAACCCGGCGATTCGGGAAACCAGCCTGGCGAAGATCTCGGGAAAGGGCCGATAACGCCCCATGTTTCCCTCGATACCATGGGCGCCCGGGGTTTCCTCCTCCAGCCGGAAAAAGCAACCGGTCCACCCCTCAACCCCGCCTTCCCACTTTTCGGGCATCATCAGGTTCTGTTCGTCGAAAACGAAATGGACCTCTCCCCATGGAAAAAAGACGAGGCCCACCGAAGTGAGAAATATCCCCCAAACGAGAAGGACCCTCAAGATTCATCCTCCCCGAAATCCCCACTTCGGAGGAGGGCGATAACTGCCGATGACTGGTGCAGAAATTCATCAATCAAGGAGGCCATATGATCCTTCCCGATACTCCTCTTTTCCGGGCCAAAACCGATGCCGAGTTCCGCGTCCGAATGATCCAGTACATCAAGGACACCTTCGAGGACACACTGGGAGCGGACATCAAACTGCTCGACCTTCCCAACGGACTCGAGCTTGTCCAGGCCAAAGTCCAGCAGAGACTCTTTGAGGTCAGCCGCGGAGAGATCGACCTTCGCCCCGGAGAACTCAAGAAACTCGCTGCCTGACGTTCCCGATCCCTGGATCTTGATCCCTGGATCTTGATCCCTGGATCTTGATCCCTGGATCTTGATCCCCGAAGCCCCTTCCCCGAAGCACGGTTTCGGGGTTTTTCCTTTCTCCGGGCCGAAGGGCTCAGGTTTTCAGCTCAAACCCCGTCGGGGGAACTTCCTCCGCATCCTCGGGACCATCCCTCCTCGAAAGGAATCGCCAGACCTCCCCGATCAGGAAAACAGGCGACGTAACGGCGAGGATGACAACCCACTCTGCGAAGGAAAGGGGAACCGTGCGGAAAACCGTTCCCCCGAACTGGACGATGAGAATCTGGACGACCAGGATGGTGGGAGCGATGATTATGAACCCTTTGTTGGAGAGTAGACCGGAAAGAGCAGACTGGTTCAATCCGAGACAACGGGCGTTGAAGAGGTTCCAGAACTGCAGCATGATGAAAACGGTGAAGAAGACCGAGAGTTCCTTGTCAGTAATTCCCTCCGTCCTGATATGGAGAAGAAGCCCGACCAGGATCGCGAGGAAAAGGAATCCGACACCGAAAATCCCCTTGGCCATCACCGGAGTGACGATGAACTCGTTCGCCCCCCTCGGTTTCTGGTGCATGACCTTCCAATGAGGCGGTTCGGTTGCCAGCGCCAGAGCGGCGAAGGTGTCCATGATGAGGTTCACCCAAAGCATCTGGATCACCGTCAGGGGAAGCTTGATGCCCAGGAAGGGGCCGAGGAGGGCGATCCCCAGTGCGACCACGTTGATCGTCAACTGGAAAAGGATGAACCGTTGGATGTTCTCGTAAAGTGAGCGCCCCCACATGATTCCGTTGACGACGCTGGGAAAGGAATCGTCGAGGAGTATGATGTCGCTCGCTTCCTTCGCCACGGAAGTCCCCGTCAGGCCCATGGCCAACCCGACATTTGCATGGTTCAGGGCGGGGGCGTCGTTTGTCCCATCACCCGTAACGGCCACCACCTGTCCCTCTTCCTGAAGGAGTTTGACCATGCGCATCTTGTCAGTGGGGCGAGCCCTCGAGAGAATCTTGACACCGCTGATGATCTCCCGGGCATCCTTGTTCGAAAGCCGCTCGAACTCCTGCCCCGTCAGGTGGAATCTCCCGGTTTCCTCTGCGCCGATCAGGCCGATCTCCCGACCGACCTGCATCGCCGTGGCAGAGTGATCACCGGTGATGATCTTGACCCCCACTCCGGCTTTCCGGCAAACGTTCAAAGCACCTGGCACCTCGGGGCGGACAGGATCGGCGATGGCCACGAAACCGAGCCACGTAAGATTCTGGGGGAGTTTGTCGGGGGGAAGATCGTTTGCCAACTCGACTTCTTCGATGAAAGCAAAACCGAGACTCCGCATTCCCTGTTTCTGACGGGTGACGATATGTTCCTCGATCGTCTGCCGGTGACCGGCCAGAGGAACCGTCCCATTCGCGGTCAGGATGGTCGAACACTTGTCCAGAACGATCTCCGGGGCACCCTTCAAATACAGGATCTTCTTTCCGTCCAGGCCGGAGATTCCGTAGGTGGCCATGAACTTCCGTTCTGTGGAGAAGGTCCATTGTTGGAGGATCGAGAAGCTCGACCGAAAAACGAGGTAATCGACACCCGATGCGTCGAGCCAGGTCAGGAGGGCGCCTTCGGTTGGATTTCCCAGGGGAACCGGAGGCCCCCCGTTTTTCTTGCTGAGATGTGCGGTGCTGTTGGCTGAAATTCCCTCTGACAGGAGCTTTTCCGCCGGGTGTTCGAGGTGAGGCTGCACCCTTCCGTCGGGAAGGGCCAAAAACTCGACGTCATGGACCGCCATCTTGTTGAAAGTCAGGGTTCCGGTCTTGTCCGAGCAGATCACGGTCGCGGCCCCGATCGTTTCGCATGCGTGCATCCGGCGGACGAGGTTGTTCGCTGCGGTCATCTTCCGCATGCTGTAGGCCAGGCTTAGGGTGACGCTCATAGCCAGGCCTTCAGGGACAGCGACAACTATGATGGTAACCGCGATCATGAAAAAATTGAGGAACTCCTCGAGCGCCTGGAGGGTGATCCAGTCGCCGGGGGAAGCCGGAAGGAAACCGATCAGGACCCCTGCCCCGGTCAGGACGGCGAAGAGGCCCACCCCGATTCCGAAGGTTTTCAGCCAGCCTTTCAAATCGCTTGTCTGGAGAAGGGCGGGAGTTCCGATGTCCTTCCCGGCCAGCTCGAAAGCGTCGAACAGGATGGGCCACCAGACCCTTATCAAACCTACGAAAACGCTCAGGCCCAGGATCAGGGTGAAGCCCCATTGCGGGGCCGTCATCTCGATCTCGCCTGAGATGAGATCCCGGCCGACAAGGGCGAGGAAGGTCAGGCCGGCAATCCCGAAGCCGACGACCCCGATCACTTTGCTCAGGCGGTCCAGTTGCCGGTTGAGCGGGGTCTCCACCCCGGAATCCTCCGCTGCCGCGCGTGCGGTCTTTCCCAACTCGGTGAAATCTCCAACGGCGGTAGTTTCGAGAATCCCGTGGCCGTCCGAAACCATGGATCCGCGGCCCACGCGATTGACGGAGAACGCCTCGTCGGGCTCACCTCCGGTGGTTCCCCCGTCGTAATTCCTTACCACCTGCTTCTTGACGGGCAGGGACTCACCCGTAAGCTTGGATTCGTCAACCTGGAGGGAGATTGCCTCGAGAAGAACCCCATCGACCGGAATCTCGTCTCCCGACTCGATCAGGACGAAATCCCCAACGACGATATCCTTCCGGGGAATGGTGGTGAAATTCCCGTCCCTGATGACTTTGGTGGGGATATCCTCCGAAACCTGGTTGAGAATATCGAACTCCCGATTCGCACGGTACTCGTTTACGAACGCGAGGGTGGTGGCGAGAAGGATCGCGGTGATGATCCCGACGCCTTCCAGATACTTCCCGTCGATGCTTCCAACAAGGATGGCCATCCCAGCGGCCATCATGAGTATCCGGATCACGGGGTCATCGAACTTCTCGAGGAACTGGTCGATGAGGCTCGCCCGCTCGGGCGGGGTCAGCCGGTTGGAGCCGAACTTCCGTCGCCTTTCCTCGACCTCGGCGGAGCCAAGACCCTTCAACCGGATCCCGGTTTTGGGGGGAATGGGTTCACTCACCGGAAGTCATCCTTCCCGACCCGGACGGGGAAATGCCGCTGAGTGTGGGAATTGCGGATATTGAGGGCCCGAAGCCGGAACAACGAAAAACAGCTGCAATTGATTCAAACCCCAACTCCTTTGAATGGAGGGAGTATATCCCATACCCCCGGCGGAAGCAAGCGTCCGGTTCCCTGGTTTCCGATTCCCAAAGCCCACGTTCTAATCCGGGAAAGTTGGTACAATGGAATATCGCTCGGGGTTCTGATATACTTTTTCGGTTGTCCTAATCAGTTGAGGGAACGAGAAAAAAGAATTTCTTTCCGAGGGAGGCCCCATGAAACCGAAGAGCAGGTGTTTTTGCGTTCTTACCGTCCTTTTCGCCCTTGCCTTTTGCATTCCCGCAGTGGCGGAGGATCTGGGCCAGATGATCGACGAAATGATCACGGCATATTCCCAAAGTTCGAAAGGAGTCCAGGACGAGGCCTTCAAGGAGAAGGTCAACGAGATCGACAACCATCTCCGCGAGAAGCTCGAGAAGGACCTGGATGTCACTCCGTTCACCAAGCTTTGGGAGAGCGCGAAAAAGTTCAACTCGCGCTCCGGAGCCCGGGCTATGTTCGCCGTGGTCCTGGAAAAAGCCCTCAAGAGGATCAATTTCACCAAGGCCCAGCAGGAGATCAAGGATCGGGAAGTCCTCGCGAACCTCGATCAGATGGCCGTCCAGATCGAGAACTACCTGTCTCCCAACCAGATCGATGATGATACGGTCGACCGGAAGAAACTCGAGGCCAACCGGAAGAAGCTGATAAAGAAGATCCAGTCGGCGAAAGCCGCGGCCGCGAAGATGCCGGCCGGGAAGCGAATCTCCGTGGAGGTCACCAAGAAGGACGGTACTCCCGGAAAGCTTTCCGGTTCCCGTGAGGCCAACCTTCTTGCGAAGCTCAAGACCGTGGTAAATGACCCGGGCGAGATGAAGGTGACGGTAACCCTCAAGGACAACGACCTTTTCGACATGACCGTCGAGGTGAAGAATTTCGTTGCCCCGAACGGGTTTGCCGTTGTCGAAGGGACCATGTCCTTCGCCGATGTCGGCCTGGCCGCATTGGACGATTCGAACGCCACGGAAGTCTCCGC
>CAYRYU010000013.1:0-33224 GCA_964428355.1 uncultured bacterium | reverse complement strand
TCGCCGATGTCGGCCTGGCCGCATTGGACGATTCGAACGCCACGGAAGTCTCCGCTCTGCTTGGTGACGAGTATTTCAAGAAATACAAGGTAGTACAGAACGACGAACAGCTCAACGTCATCCCGAACTCGGGAAGTGCCGCCTACGAAATGGGATCTCTCCAGCCCGGGCAGTCCTACAAAATGGAGTTCAAGAAACCCGACGGGATCTCCGCCATCCTCAAGGAACTCGAGGGTAACACCGAGATCGCGGTCCTCAACCAGAAGACCGCGGTAACTGAAAAGGCCCTCGAAATGAAGAACACGGGAACCAGGAACCTCATCTATCTCCAGGGAACCGACATCACGGGCCTCTGTTCGGTCAAGGCCGTCGGATTCCTCATCCCCAAGGACGGACACGTCAACTTCAGGGAGGCTCTCCTGATCGTCGATGATCAGATGTCCACCGAACTCACCAAGTTCGTCGGGGAGCAGGGAATCAACTTCTTCCTCAAGAAAGCGTCCGACAACCTCCGCAAGGGAATGCCGTTCACCCCGATTCTCGAGAACATCTCCTTCGAGAGGACCCCCGACGGACATATGGTCTACATATTCAGCGGACGGGGGAAGAACAACCAGTGAAACCCTCCCGATGAGGATCCTTCTCATCCAGCCCAGCGGCACCATTCATCGGTACCGGGTGGGGAACTTCCCGATCTCGCTGAGATACTCCCCGCTCACGCTGACCACCCTCGCCGCCTATGTTCCCGACGAGCTGGACGCCCAGATCGAGATCGCCGATGAGGGCGTCCAGCTCGTGGATTTCGAGTCCCGGCCGGATCTGGTCGCGATAACGATCATCACGGGCACCTCCTCGCGGGGATACGCCATCGCCGACCACTTCCGCCGAAGGGGAATCCCCGTCGTCATCGGCGGGGTCCACGCCACGCTCTGTCCGGACGAAGCCGCGCTACATGCCGACGTCGTCAACATCGGGTTCGGCGAGGAGACCTGGCCCCAGATGCTGAGGGACTTCAAGCGTGGAACCATGCAGAAGCGGTATTTCGGATCACGCCCTCCAGATCTGAAAGGCCTGCCGTGGGCGCGCCGGGATCTTTTGAAAAAGGAAAGATACATCACCACCGCCACGATCTGGGCCACCCGGGGGTGCCTTAACGACTGCGATTTCTGCTCGATACCCGCCACATGGGGAAGCAACTTCTATCGTCGCCCGATCGACGAGGTGGTCGCGGAAGCAGCATCCCTTCCCGGGAAGGAGTTCGTTCTCGTCGACCCCAGCCCGATGGAGGACCCGCCCTTCGCCAAAGACCTGTTCCGTGAGATGCGGAAGGTCGGGAAAAAGTGGTTCGGCCTCTCCACCACCAAGATCGGGAAAGATCCAGAACTGATGAAAATCGTGGGGGAAAGTGGCTGCAAGGGCCTTCTGATCGGCTTCGAGTCGGTCAACCAGATGTCCATCGGCTCCATCCAGAAAGACCACAACTCGGTGGACTTCTACCGCGACCTCGTGAAACGGATGCACGATCACGGCATGGGGGTCCAGGCCTGCTTCGTTTTCGGGCTCGACGAGGACAAGCCCGACATCTTCCACCGGACCCTCGATTTTTGCGACAAGGCACATGTTGACCTTCCCCGTTTTTCCACCTACACTCCATTCCCCAATACCGCCGCATTCCGCAAGCTGGAGGCCGAAAACCGCATCCTCACCCGAGATTGGACCTTGTACGACGTGGAACATATCGTGGTAAGACCGAAGGGGATGTCAGCCGATCGCCTGAGGGAAGGATTGCACTGGGCCTGGGAAAACGCTTACCGGATCCCTTCGATCGCCAGGCGGTTGCTGGGCTCCCGGACCTCAACCGGGTTCGCGATCGGGCTCAACCTGGGCTACCGCGCTTATGCGGTTCGATTGAGGCAGATGTCCGATCAACTCCTTTTGGAGGACGCACACGAGGGAATCCCCGCGGCATGAAGCTCACCCTCATCATGCCTTCGATAGGCCGGAAACCGGGTGAAGAGTATATCGCAACCTGGCAGATGGAACCCCTCGTGCTTGCACTTCTGGCCGCACTCACTCCATCCGAATGGGATGTCACCATCCAGGACGACCGGATGGAACCCATCGACTACTCGAAACCCGCCGATCTCGTCGGGATCACCGTGGAAACCTACACCGCCCGGCGCGCCTACCAGATCGCGGACAACTTCCGGTCCCGCGGAGTCCCGGTCGTGATGGGAGGCTACCACCCCACCCTGTTTCCGGACGAGGCGTTGCATTTTGCCGATTCGGTCGTCCAAGGATCGGCGGAGGGAGTCTGGCCCGAGCTCCTCGCCGATTTCAGGAGGGGAACCCTCCGAAAATCGTACTCGGGGCCGCGCCAGGCGCCGACTCCCGGTCTCTTTCCGCGCCGAGAGGTATACTCGGGGAGAGGTTACCTTCCCCTCGCCCTCGTCGAGTTTTCACGCGGTTGCCGTTTCCATTGCAGCTTTTGCTCCATCACTTCGTTTTATCGGGGAAACCACGCTTTCCGCCCCCCCGAAGATGTTGCGGAAGAGATCCGGAAGAGCGGCCAGAAGAACGTCTTCCTGATCGACGATAATCTCGCGGCAGACATCCCAGCCGCATTCGCACTATGCAGGGTAATCAAACCTCTCGGAGTGAAGTGGGTCAGCCAGATCAGCGTGGACGCGGCATGCGATTCAGGTCTCGTAAGGGAAATGGCCGAGGCAGGCTGCATGGGGGTCCTCATCGGATTCGAGTCCCTCCGTCCCGATCTCATCGCGAGGTTCAACAAACGGTGTAACGGTTCGATCGAAGCATACGAGCGGGCTCTGGCCAACATCCGACAAAACCGGATCTGCGTCTATGCGACCTTCCTTTTCGGTGCCGACGGGGATGACCTTTCCTCCTTCCCCCATACCCTTGAGTTCATCCTCCGGCACCGTTTCTTTCTCGCCGCTTTCAACCATCTGGTACCCTTCCCAGGGACCCCCCTCTACGCCCGCCTGGAAACCGAGGGCCGGATGCGGTTCGATCGTTGGTGGCTCGACCCGGAATTCCGTTTCGGTGAGGTCCCCTTCCGCACCATCGGAATGGAAGCCAAGGAAGTCGCGGAATCCTGCCGACGGTACCGGAAGAAATTCTATTCCCTGCGATCCATCGTCCGGCGGGGCCTCGATTTCCAGACCAACGCGCAAAGTCTTCCGATCGCGGCACTTTTCCTTTCCCAGAATCTCTTCGGAAAACGTGAAGTGGACCAGAAGTTCGGGCTTCCACTCGGGTTCGGAAACGAGGGGAACCCTCGAATTCCCGCCCCTGAGGCCGGATGAACATCACCCCCCCCTACCACGCCCGCATCCTGAACGCGGATTCCCCTGCGGAAGCGGGTGATGACGTTCTCGACGCCGGTATTCGCCGTCTGGAAAGGGAATGCCGCATGAACACAAGGGGTCTGAACCTGGATTTCCGGACCGAGCCCTCATTTTTCGAAGCTCTCGCGGCATACGGCCGGAAGCATTTCCTGGTCTATTCCCGGGACCCAGAGATTCCCGAGCGTATCGTCTCCCTCGGAGTCCGGTCGCTCAGAAACGCTTTCGTGGATGGGAAACCGGGGAGTGTCGCCTATATCCACAACCTCCGAATTGCCCCCGATTTCCAGGGCGGAACGAGGTTTTTCCGGGGATACCAGGCATTCCGGGAAGCCTGCCGCGAAGACCCCGCGGCCCTGACCTTCACTTCGATCCTTGAAGGAAACGACAGGGCGATCCAGCTTCTCGAAAACCCTGACGGCCGGGGACCTCTCCCCCGGTACCATTTCCTGCACAGGTTTCTCACCGCCTTCATTCCGCTTCGGGGCCCGGGTAGGAGGTGGCCTTTTCGGAACCGTGAGACCGCCCCTTCCACATGTCTTTCCACCCGGTTCCTCGGCATGGCGGACATCCACGCCCTGGTGGGATTATTCAGGGAATTCGGGCAGTACCAAGGGGTCCCCGTGATACAGCCGGATGATTCCACCGGCGACCGCCACAGCGCCTTCCCCGGTCTCCCCGTAGAACGCTTCCTTGGACTTTTCGAAGGGGGGAACCTCTGCGGGGCCATAGGAATCTGGGACCCCTCCCACCGAAAGCAGGTAAGACTCGGAAATCTTCCAGTGCCGATCGCCCTCGGACTCCAGGCTTGGAACGCGATCTCCTCCCGGCTCGGTTTTCCGCCTTTTCCCGACCCGCACCGCGACATCCCCTTCGTCCTTCTCGATCCCTGGGCGGTCTCTCCACCGGCCGAATTTCGCCACCTCCGAGTTCTCCTTCGGGAAGCGATCCGGGCGGTTCTTCACTCCCATTACCTTTTCGCGGCATGGGGATGTCCGGAACCCTCCATTCATACCCGGGCATTGAGAACCGTCCACCACCTGCCATATTTCAGCCGTTTGTACCAGGTAGCCTGGCCGGAAACCGCCACTCTTCCGATTTCCGCGGAGACTCCGCTTTTTCCGAACCTTGGATCATTGTGAAAGGCAGCTCATGAGCGAGATCCGACTTCTCAGGGGCCGTGTCGTCGAGACCAGGGAGATTCCCCTGGATACCAGGGAAAGCATGTTTTCACTCATGGATCGTCACTACATCGCGAACCGGAAGGTCTTCCTGAATGACCTGTCAGAAAAGGACTGGGCCATCTTGCTCGAGGACGAGGGCGGCACCCTTCAGGGTTTCACATCCCTGAAGGAAATCCGGATGGCGGTGGGGGGAGCCTGGTTCAGGGCGCTCTACAGTGGAGACACGATCATCGAGAAGCGCTACTGGGGAAGTCTTGAGCTTCCCAAGGTCTGGGGTCGCTTCATGCTCACCCGGATCGAGGCCGAGCCCGAGATCCCCCTTTATTGGTTCCTGATATCGAGCGGGTACAAGACCTATCGTTTCCTTCCGGTTTTCTTCAAGGAGTTCTATCCCCGTTTCGATGCCCCCATTCCGGCGGGGTTCAACACCATCAGAAACGAGCTGGGCGGGAGGCTTTTCGGTGACCGCTACGATCCCGAAACCGGGATCATCCGCCTCGCCCACCCCACCCCATTGAGGGAAGGAGTCGCGGATGTCCCAGACGAACGCCGGCTTGATCCGCACATCAATTTCTTTCTCCGTTCGAACCCCGACTGGAGTGACGGAGCGGAGCTTGCCTGTATCGCACATCTTCACATCGACAATCTCCAACCCTTCATCCGCCGCGTTCTTCGGGTCTGAGGCAGATGCTTCTCCATTACGCACTTCAGGGAATCTGGCTGGCCTCGACCATTCCAAACACCCTCGATTTCCACCGGGCCTCAAAAGGGTCTCTCGAGCGGGTTCAGACAAGGGTCCTTCGTGAGATACTCGCCCGTAATGCCGAAACCCGGTACGGCCGGAAGTTTGGTTTCGGATCGATCCGGAACGCCCGGACCTTCGCGGAGCGTGTTCCCATAGTTGATCATGAAGACATCCGTGGGGAGATCGGCAGGATGGCGGCTGGGGAGAGAGCGGTCCTTTCGGCCGACCCTGTGCGGCTCTTCGAAAAATCGAGCGGGTCGACATCCGCGACCAAGCTGATCCCATACACAGCCCCCCTCCAGGAGTCTTTCGCCCGGGCGCTCCATCCGTGGGTGTGTGACCTGTATTCCCACCTCCCCATGATATGGGGAGGACCGTCCTACTGGGTGATCACTCCAAGGTATTCCGACCGCGAAAAGACCGTCGGGGGCGTCCCGGTCGGGTTTTCGGATGACGTGGAGTATTTTGGGGGGAGGGTTTCCGCCGTCCTGGACCGCATGATGGCGGTTCCCGGAACCGTGGGTCGCATCTCTTCGATCGACGCCTGGAGATACTGTTCCCTCCTTTCCCTGCTGCGTACGACGGACCTCCGCCTGATCTCCCTCTGGCATCCGTCTTTCCTCACGGTTCTATTCTCCCATCTCGACGAGTTCCGGCAACGCCTGGCCGCGGACATCAGGCATGGAACGTGCGATGGGATGCCCGGTTCCGAAATGTCCCCGGTCGAAATCGGCTCGATCAAAGCAGCCATGGCCGCGCCCCCGAAACCTGAAAGGGCAGACCAGATCGCGGCACTTCCCCCGTCCGCGTTCAGGTCCCCCGGCTTCGGAAGGGAGATCTGGCCCAAGGTTGCGCTCATCAGCACCTGGACCCACGGCTCTGCGGCGGAGGGAACCGGCGAGCTGAAGGCCTCGTTCCCGGGAGTGACCATTCAGGGAAAAGGTCTGCTGGCAACGGAAGGTGTGGTTTCTTTCCCCATTCTCGGAAGCCCCGCCCCAGTCCTGGCAGCTCTTTCAGGTTTCTTCGAATTCGAGAAGGCCGAGCCGGATTTGCGGGAAGAGGTCGTTCCTGCCTGGGAATTGACAAGTGGAAAGACTTATCGCGTTATTGTGACCACCCCTGGAGGGTTGTATCGGTACCGGCTTCACGACCGCATCAGGGTTGATGGAATGTGGCGAAATCTTCCGTGTCTGACCTTCCTTGGCAAAGAGGGGTTCGTTTCGGATTTGCGCGGGGAGAAGTTGAATTCGTCCCACGTGGAGAAAACCCTGCTGAAAATCCTGGGAAAAGAACGAATGGGCTTTTTGGCCCCGGAATCACCCTCAGCCGCCCCCCCACGCTACGTTCTCTTTTTCCCGGGACCGAGGTCGGGCAGCGCGCCGGGAGAGCTGGCTGCTGCTCTTGAATCGGGATTGAAGGAAAACTTCCACTATTCCTGGTGCAGGGAAACCGGACAACTGGCGCATTCGGAGGTTCTTTCCGTCGATCTTTCCCCCGAGAATTTCCGTGAAAGCGTCATGGAGAGATTCACGCGCGAATTCCGAACCATCAGCACGATGAAACTCCTTGCACTGGTGCGTTCTTCGGGCTGGAGGGAATGGTTTGCCGGGAAAAACGCCCGCTGAAAGTCAGTTCCTGACCAAGACCTTGAGGTTGGCGAAGTAGGGGGTGACCGTCGTCGGAGGGTCCTTGCCTCCGCAGTTTGACGGACCCAATCCGAACCCTACCACGATTCCAAAGGGGTGAAGGCCCTCTTCGCCATCCCTTACCTCGGTTCCTCATTTCCGATGTCTCGGGGGAAAGGAAGCATTCCCCCCCTGCCCGGCACCGGACCGGACAGGACAGGACGGGACGGGACGGGAAAAGTGTTACTTCGGATCGTGACTGTTTCCACCTTCCCCGGAAACGGGTTCTGTGGTATACCCTAACCCACGGAATTCCCGCCTGCGGAGGTGAGAGATGGAAAAATCCAGGCTGACGGTCATCGTGGGGCCGATGTACTCGGGAAAGACGTCCGAACTGATTTCCTATGTGGAAATCTATACGTTGGGCCGCAAGAAGATCAAAGTTTTCAAGCCCGTCATGGACGACAGGTATGATCGGACCTTCATCGTTTCCCACACCAGCGCAAAAATCGAGGCGATCCCGGTCCAGTCCGCACGGGATATTCTCCAGCACATTGCGGGAGATGAGAGGGCGGTCTTCATCGACGAAATCCAGTTCTTTTCCCCAGATCTGAGAGAGGTATCCCTTCAAATCCTCGGCGCGGGGATCAACCTCTTCTGTTCAGGACTGGACCTCAATTTCAAGAACCACCCTTTCGAGACGACCATGCTCCTTATGGCACATGCCGATTCGATCATCAAGAAAAAGGCGGTCTGTGCGCGTTGTGGCGAATACGAGGGGACCATTTCCCACAAGACCGTAAAGGATGACAGGGAGATCGACGTGGGAGGTTTCGACAAGTACATAGCATCCTGCCGTGAGTGTTACCTGCTTCTCAACCGGGAGAAGACTCTGGCCGCCACTGCAGCTCTCGAATAGGCCTCAGGGAGGATTTCATGCTCGCCCGACTTTCCCTCTTGTTTTCCGCTTCTTTTCTTCTTCTTGGATGGGGTCTTTTTGGTGCGGAACCGACCGTCAGCCCGAACCCTGCGTGGAATGACTACTCCTCCTGGTTTGCGACTTTCATGAACAAGCTCGCCGACTGCAGCCCGATGCCCACTGCGCAGGAAAAGGAAGACCTGAACAACCTGCTGACATTCAAACCCGGAAATACCGGGGCGTCCTACAGCTTCTGGTTCACCAAGGCGTTCTGCCCTTTCCTGGAGGACGTCGGAAGCAGTTTCGACAATGGGGAAATCGTCAAGATGGATTTCGTCGTCGCCGCTATCCCTGAGGTGACGGATGCCGGAGATGGGTATTCAATCTTCCTCGATTTCGCGGTCCCGCGTCTGGAGGGGTTTCTTCCTTCGATTGACCCCTCGGAGTCCCGACTGATGGACTACCTGAAGAAGATCGTCCCGAATCCCCGTGAAGGGGATTACGAAAAGTGGCTGGGGGAATACGACCGGCTGCAGAAGGAGTTCGGACCGGTCTACTCGACCCCGGAGAAAACCATCCTGAAGTTCCTCACGGAGATCCGCCCGACCTCGTCAAACAATGAAGGCCAATGGTTCCGGGTGAAAGCCGAAACCCTCATGAAGATCCGCAACCAGATCAACACCCAGCAGTATCAGTCGGCCACCGCCCTGATCGACGACATCCTCTCGGGAAAACCCCGATGAGAATCGGGAAAATCGGGGACATGAGAATCAATTCAAAAAAGGGGACATGAGAATCAATTCAAAAGATTCTCATGTCCCTTTTTTTCTTTTCCTCTAGTTTCCCCTTTTTACCTTCTTAGGGGAAAGGTTCCTGATGAAATGAATGTTTCGGCTAACTTCCCTGAAACCGAGGTTTTCGTGCAGTTTCCTGCTTACGACGTTCCTCAGGAGGCAATCACTCCCCAGTTCGGGGCACTCGTGTTCAAGGAGCCAATCTTCGAAAGCTTTCAACAAACGACGGGCAATTCCCAACCGGCGGGAGTGGGATTCCACGAAAATCCCCTCGAGGTAGCCCACCCGGTCTTCCCGGCTTCCTTCGACATATCCGGTTCGGATATTCCCTTCGAGGAACCCCACAGGGCCGGCGTTTTCAAGGATCGCCACGAAGATGATCCCAGGTTTTCTTCCCACCCCTTCGAAATACTCGACGAGCTCACAAGCATTCCGCCTATGTGTGCAATCAGGCCAGAGCTGCCTCCGCATGCGGGACCAGGGATTCAGATCGGAACGGCAGATCTCCCTTATCGTGAGCTTCGAGAGTGAAAGTTTTCGCCCGGAGCCCCGGGAAAAGGCCGGCCTCTTTTCCATCAATCCTCATTTCCAACAGATAACATGCTAAACCGATTTTACCACATCCCAGGGCGATGGGAAAAAAAGGGACATGAGAATCTTTGGAAAAGATTCTCATGTCCCCGTTTTTTGGGGGGGGAGCCGTTCGAGGATAAGAACGGTGAAGTCGTCGGGTTGGGGTTTCTTTTTTTGGAAGAAGGGGTGGCCGTCCAGGATTCCCCGGCAGGCCTGGTCGATCGGAAGATGAAGGAAGCGCGCAATATGCTCCTGGAAGAGTTGGAATGCGTCCACCTTCCAATCATCGATCAATGATTCGACCAATCCATCGGAATAGAGGACGATCCGGTCACCGGGGTTCATGGAAATTGGGATCGGCCTGGCAGAGAAAACGGCTTTCGTTCCCATGGGTTTCCCGATCCCTTCCATCTGGATGATCTCGCCACTTCCCGAGCGACGATATGGAAAAGGGTGCCCGCAACTGAAAAAGGTTCCCGAATTGCTCTGGGTGTCGAGAAAGAGAACGCTCAAGGTCATCAGCAAAGGTTCCCGTTTTTCGCGGAAAGTCTCGAAGAGAACGCGGTTCAGGTTCTCGAGGATCACCTGGTCGGGAAACTCCAGGCTGCTCAAAACCCTTATGAGGGCTTTGGACATGGCCATTCCGAGAGCGGAAG
Source organism: uncultured bacterium (assembly GCA_964428355.1). GTDB lineage: Bacteria > Muiribacteriota > Ozemobacteria > Ozemobacterales > Ozemobacteraceae > CAYRYU01. The sequence goes on along the minus strand of CAYRYU010000013.1, from coordinate 23,360 downwards.
GAACACCGTGCCCGGTGACATCCCCCAGAAGAACCAGCAGTTTCTTTCCACCCCCGAAAACCAGGTAGTCGAAATAGTCGCCACCCAGGTCGGAGGCTGGGCGGGATATCCCAAAAACCTTGTATTCGCCGGTTTCGAGAGGGGAGCCCGGGAAAAGCTGCCTCTGGATCTGCTTGGCCATGTCCATTTCCTGGAGGCTTTCCATCATCCAATTGAAATGCTCGGCGAGGTCTCCCAACTCATCCGGATCCTGCCGGGGAATTCGGTGCCGGAACTGCTTTTGCCGGGCAGCGGTTATCCCCACAGAAAGGTCGCGAATCGGAGCAAGGAACTTCCGGGCAAGAACCGTCCCGAGAAAAATCGCGAAAGCGAGGCTGAGCAGTTCGAAAGCGGTGAGCTTCATCGAAAGGCTTGAGATCTCTTCCTTGACGGGCCCAAGGGGCTTTACCAGAAAGATCATGAACTCCTGAAGCTGGTTGCCTGGGAAACCGGCAATAAGTGCAGGCTCTCCCTTGTAGTTGACCTGGCCGTAGGTGAAGGCATTCCGTTTCATGGTCCGCAGGAGGAACTCCTTCACAGGAGGGGCAAGCGGCCGGTACGGAAAGCACCGGAAATACCTCTGGGAGAAGAACCGGTTTCCTTTCCCACCCTCGCCCCGACGGGGGCGGAATCCTTGGTCCCAGCGGGGTGTGAGATCGAGAGCAAGAAGTTCGGTTCCATCCTCGGAAGGTTTGAACGAGATCACGTTGCGCAGGAAAATCTGGGAAAAATCGGCAGCCTCCCAACCGGCGAAGAATATGAACGCCTTCTGGGAGGCACGAGCCCTGACAACGCTCCAAAAGGTGAACCCACTCAGGGGTCCGATGTATTGGGGAATGACACGGTTCAGATTTCCGACCAGGTTGTCTATCAGCTCGGCGGAATCCTGCCCGGAAATGGTTGAAAGGATCATCTCGGCTTCGACGTAGCTCTTCTCGCTGGCGGGATTCCCCGATGCGCCCGCAACCTCGCGCAGAATGGAAGTCATGAACGCTTTGAGGAACTTCATGGCCGCCACCTTGGTGTTTTCATCCTTTTTGAGGGGGATGAATTCGGAGTTCTGGTCCATCAGGGCAGTCGATTTGCAATGGTACAAACCCCGGAACTTTGCCAAGGATCTCCTGAACTCGCGCATTCCCTGTGGGGTCAGGTAATCGGCATCGGCCAGGATCTTTCTCAACTTGCTTTCAATCAATCGCTTGGCAATCGGGAGTTTCGAATCGATGTCGTAGAGAAGGATCCGGAGTCGCTCCAGGTTTTCCTGCACGAGCGCCCTTTCGCGCTCCTTGAGGTAGATCCTTCCGGTGACAGTCAGCACCACAAGGGGCAACCCGGTAGAGAAGAGGAACACCCCGAGCAGCTTCAAGCGGATCGAGACATAGGACATACGGGAACCCAGTGAGAGAATTCCGAAAACGAGTGCCCCGAGAAGAAGCATGAGGCAAGCAAACAGGCGGTATGACCGAAGTTGGAGGCTGGGGGAATCGCCGGTTCGGTCCTCGATTGCTGCCACAACGTAGTATCTGGACTCGAGGCTCAGGGTGGCACAAAGCCATCCAGACTCGCGGAAATGATTCCCAGGTTCACGTTCCAGGCGAAGGATGTTCCGCAGGATCCGTGTCTGCCAATCAGGGTCGGGAAAACCCATGACCTCAAGAGAGGCCATGTCGACCAGATTCACACGAACCCGCGGGTCCCGCCAGCTTTTGATGACCTTCTTCAACGGCATCATCGGGGGGTAACCCGATTCGTGAATGTTGGCGAAAAAGGAAAAGGAGTTTCCGAGAAAGTAGTAAAACCACGTCTTTTCGGAGCGATGGGAGGTTTGTCCCCAACTTGACCGGAACAACTTCTCGAGGGAATTCCGCTTCGTCCCAAGGAGGGACCTCAGAATACTTCGGGTATTCCCCTCGAAGCCCCCGACCTTTCCCTTGTACTGCTGCTTGATGAATTTCATGACAAGCTCTGGCGCCCGCTTCCCCTTGGGAGTCAATTTCAGGGGAACGAGCTGGTCATTCGGATCGAAAAGGTAGAAAGTGAAGAGGCCTGGATAGGCAATGTTCAGCCTCCCAAGCATCTTTCCCATCGATGCCCGCGGGGTGACAGATTCCTCAGCTTTTTCGGCAACCTTCCTGAAAAGGGTTTTCAAAAAGCCTTCCGGGGATCCAAGGGGCTGGAACCGAAGCAGGAACTGGTCGAGATTGAAGAAAGAGGTGGTTTCGAGATTCTTCTGCTGTATCTGGCTGACATAGCTGATCGCCACATCAACCAGAAAAAACGGGATTCCCAGAATCAGGATCAGGATGAAGATCCCCTTGAAGGATGAAAGGCGGCCCAGGGAACCTTCTTCAATGGGTGTCTCTGATTCCACGTCTCTGGGTCGGGAAGAGCGTCCCCCCCCGGCCTCCCTGCTCCTGATTTGTAGAATCCTGATGCGCGGGCGGTCCATCAACGGACCGCCCCTTTCAATCTATTCGATCCCATGGGGATATGCAAGGGAAAACCGTTTTGAAGGGTCTACAGTTGGGAAAAATACCCCAACCTGGAACTTGCCCTCCCCTCTTTCAGCCATTTTCCGATGGGGTAGGTTGGCATTTTCGGCTTTTTCGGTTAAAATTTAAGGGTTGATTCATTGTCATCAGGAGGTACCGAAATGAAAATCCGCCAACTCCTTCCAGTCATCGTGTTTTTGCTGGTTCTCCAGATCATTGCCCTTTCCGCCGCTCCGCAGGCTCCCGCCCCGACCGCAGGGGTGGAGAAGGTTTTCGACGATGTACAGTGCAATGCCGTCGACCCCAGTGCCAAGGTGCGCTTCCTTCCGGAAAACATGAATGCCTGGTATGCAAGATGGAATATCCTCGACAACGCGAAAAAGTCGATCGACATAACCTATTTCATCGTGGAAGAGGACATTTTTGGGATGAGCATGCTGGGCCTTCTGATGAAACAAGCCAGAGCAGGCCTCCAGATCCGCCTCATGATCGACGCCCGTGGAACGAAGGGGCTTTCCAGAAAGCTCATCGGGCAGGACATCCTCCAGGAGCTCATCAAATTCAAGAACGTCCAGATAAGGGTATTCAATCCTGTGCACAGGAAATTCTGGGCTCTTTTCGACGACATCAGGAAAATCATGGCCAGCAACCATGACAAGATCGTCCTGGTTGATGACGAGTATCTGATCACCGGGGGCCGGAACGTGTCGAAAAACTACTTCGTCGACCCCGCCGACCTGGCCACGGTATACCGGGACACCGATATCCTCGTCCAGAGCAAAGTCGTTGCCAACCAAGCCAAGCTGGCTTTCGAGGAGGAGTTCAAGGCCGGAGGGAACTTCAAGATCGAAAGCGATTTCTTCGGCAATATCGATGACATGCATCGGCACCTTGACCTGGCATACCATTCGATGCGCCGCTACATGCTCGGAATGGGAGTCCAGAAACCCGATCCCGCGAAGTTTTCCAAAGAAGTCATCGAACTGTGCAAGAAATACACCGATGAACTTCTGAAATACAAGAAGTTGACTGCCTATGCCGCGTTCGATCTCTTCTCGGGTGAGCGCGGATGCCCTGCCAGGGTTCTCGACAAGCATTCCATTGCGGGCCCCCGAAATGACATCACCAACAATCTGACAGCTTTCATGGATGCGGCGCAGAAGGAAATCATCATCCAGAACCCGTATGTCGTCCTGACCGAGGTGGCAAGGGCTGCCCTGAAGAGGGCAAACGACCGCGGAATCCGGGTCGTAATCCACACCAACAGCCCGATGAGCAGCGACAGCCTTCTCACCCAGGCGATGTTCATCGGTGACTGGAAGAACATCCTCAAGGAAATGCCGAAGATGGAGATCTACGGATACAAGCTGACGAACAAGCTCCATTCGAAGGTCTTCGTCTTCGACAGGAAAGTCGCCGTCATCGGGACCTACAACATGGATTACGTCAGTGAGCAGATCAATTCGGAGATGGTCACCGTCGTGAAGTCCCCCAACTTCGCCCAGCGGGTCGCCCTCAAGATCATGGATGACATCAAGAACAGCTTCCGATATGAGATCAAGGTCGAGCGTGACGGCTCCATCAAGACCGTATTCGGCCCGGAAACCCACTCCGACAAGGACGTGATGAACCGGTTGAACTGGCTCCAGAAACTACACTGGCTGCGGCCCCTGATCTGACCTTCCCTACCCGCGCTCGTCGATCGAGATCTTCAGCTTGCCGGTGCGCGGGTTCCTCGGGATGGCTCCGTGGGAAAACCACTCGACTTCAACCAAAAGCCAGCCGTCGCGGATAGCCCCCTCGAGTTTGTAAGACCCCTCCCTCAAGGCCGAGATGACCTGGGCCTCTGGAAGGGGTCTTTCCGCTTCCAGGCGCAAATGTAGAAGGTCCTTTTCACCCTTCGTTCTGCCGACCATCTGGAAGTTGGGGCTGACAGGTATTTTCGCCAGCCCTGCGGCGACGTCGGAAGGAAGAAGGTTGATTCCGCCGATAACGAGCATGTCATCGCATCGGCCCAGAAGCTCGAAGGTCGCCCCCCTGAACCCGCAAGGGCAGTTCTTGATGAGGGTCCAACGACCCATGTCCCCGGTCCGGTATCTGACAACGGGCATCAGGTGCCGGTAAAGATTCGTCGCCACGATCTCCCCGGGAAGGCCAAAACCGGTTTCAGGGTTCACCGGGCCGGGGTTTCCGCTCTCATCGAGGATTTCCAGGAACTGAACGTCCTCGAGAACGTGATGATTGGTTCCAGCCAGGTGGGGACACTGGTAACCGACCGGCCCGGTGTCGACCAAAGCATACCCCGCCGAACGCACCCATTCACATTTCAGGACTTTCTTCAGGAAAGCCTCGGTCTGGGGACGGACATGTTCCCCGCCATAAAGGATTTTCTGGATTTTCAGTTCCAGCCCCTTCTGCTGGATTTCCTCCGCGAGCTTCACGATGATCGAGGGAAGTCCGACGATGGCGTTGACCTTGTAAGCCCTGATGTACTTGATCATGTTTTCAAAATCAGCCCCACCGCCAATGGGGAGGTTCAGGCAGCCGATCATCTCGACCGCCCGGGCGGCAACGCTGAAACTCGTCCACAGGTTCCCGGCAAGGAAGAGGTTTCCCACAACGTCATCCTTGGTGATCCCGGCGGTCCGGTAGATGAACGACATGATCTCGCAGGTCCTGACCCATTCGGGGTTCGAGTAGAACGTGAACTTCGGTTCCCCGGTGGTGCCTCCGGAAGCGTACACATAGGCGTTCGTGAGAGGCCCCGTCAAGATATCGCGAGAAACGGGGGGGGAGTTGCGATAGAAGGTGGGACGGTCGAGCAGCGGCAAATCCTTGAACCGGCCCCCCTTTTCGGCAGTCTTCGCGAGAACCCCCCTGTAGTATGGGGAACGGGAAATCTCCGCCTTGAGCCGCTCGAGACGGCCTTCCCCTGACCCGAGCGGTTCACGGTCGACCCAATCGACTAGGTTTGAAAGCAGGAAAGACCCCTCGTGGGGTGCGCCGTCAAACCCGACGCTCATCCCCCCCCACCCGGTCAGTCGCTTGGCACCTGCCCTGAGAACCCTGCGTTCGAACTCCCCGCGCTGATCGCCGCGCAGAAGAATCCCGACGGTCTGGAGAAACGAAGAAAGCGGTAGGATCTGCTCCATCAGATCGTCGAGGGTTGGCACCCTTTTGAAGAAAAGGGTCCGGTTGAGGCATGAGACCTTGAACCGCGGGCTGGCTTCGAAAATCAGGGAGAAGGAAAACGCGTCCGGGCAGACCACCCGGCCGGAACCCTTGACTTCGGCCATGGTGGCAAGTTCCCGGACCTTTCGAATCTCGACCTTCTCGTCGAAATCGAGGGAACCCAACGGAAGCTCTTTCGAAATGCGCTCGAGGTGGGGAAACATGCGGTCCATCAGTTGGAACACGGTTCGGTCGTTTGGCCCGACGACGTAGACTACGTGCGGTGACGAGCAAGCCTGCTGGTCCCACATGCACAGGTCACGGCAGAGCCCTTCAACTGCGGCCTCACTCTCGGTCTCTTCGAGAATCCTGGCGTCGGCCACGGCGAACGAGTAGCGGGGACCGTTTTCCACCAGGCGGGTTTCGGGGCCAATCTTGGTTTTTACCGCCGCAAGAGCTTCCCGACCTCCCCAGAAAACGACGGTCAGGTCGGAGCCGAGCATGGGTTTCTCGACCTCGGCATCCCCCCCCTTCCAGGAAAGGATGGCCTGATTGGGCCAGATTATCCCCTGGGGATCGCATTCGAGGAGGCTTTCCATGAAGAGCCCGGGAAAAAGGGGATCGACATGGGACATCTTCATGATATTGACGTTTTTCGTGATGATTCCCGACACCAGGCTGTCGATTGCCCCTACGAAAACGTTTCCCGCAGAAAGGTGAAGGATGGTTCCCCTTGGGGCAGCCATCAACTCGAAACCCAACCCCTCCTTCTCGGTCCAGCCGTCCAGGAGGTTCTTTCCGCCGATTTCCCCCTTCAAACGCTTTTCAAGGTTTTCCCTCCGGCAGAGGTGCACCAAAGCGTGCAACCCTTCGTCAACCATTGGCAGACTGAACTTCACCAGCCCCGGAAGCTCCTTCCGGGCCCTTTCGACGAGAGGATGTCGCTGATCGGCCCAGAGGTCCGCCACCTTGTCGAGAATGGAGAGAATGTTCTCGATCGGAGTCTGGGCGGCCTGGGACTCCCGCCGGCGCGCTTCCGCAAGGAGTTCAGGGACATCGGCAGCAGCGAGAGGGCCGAAGGGAAGTCTTTTTCCAAAGCGGAACAACTGGTTATTGGAGCCAGGTTTCATGGTTTTTCCTCCGTGGGGATGATGGAACGATGCGCAAGAATGCCGGGAGGACCAGGCTGGGTATCACGGCCCCGGGGCAACGGCCCTGGGGCATCGGACCCTGGCTGGGGCGGGCACGCCTCGCATCTGCTACGATTTCAAGAGCTCCAGGGCCGTGATCGCACATCCCTTGTGTTTCGTCAGTCCGGCCCGTCCCAGGATTTTCACCGTCAGACCGGCCCTGCCGCAGGGGCAATCAGGCTCGAGCACGGCCAGGTCGGTCGTCAAAATCGAAATCGAGGGATAGCTTGAAAGATAGGGGGTCATCAATTGCATCAACCCGGGGGTTCCGTGAGGCAAGGGGGAAAGTGTCTCGGGGTCGAGAATCCGGACCCGGGAGTAGATGGGAACATGCATCCGCCCTACCTCGCAGTCTACATAAGGGACCCCATGTTCGACCATCCCGAAAAGATCGCGGATGTTTTCCTGGGGCATCCCAAGGATCCGCGCGACCTCGGCCTTGTAGACCTCCTTTTTCACTTCCTGGTCTTTATGGATCTTCCAGCCTCCCCCGGTGACGATCGAGGCCCGGGAACCAAGACACAGGTTGATTCCCCTGGCTTCCAGGCCCTTGCAAACCTGCCAGAGGTAGGCGGGAAAGCCGAGGAGCCTGATCGGCTCGGGACGCCGGGAGAAGCTGATCAGGCGTTTGATACAGGCATCGAGGTCGAACTCGAAGGAGGCGGATGCCTTGTTCCATTTTATCGAATAATAGACCATGCCTTTCTTCGTCATCCCGGTCAAAAGCTTGTCACTGAAGGCAGAACCGTTGTCCTTCGCGATCTTGGGATCGTAAGCGAAGGCGATGTAGTTGACCTTTTCCCGATCGTTGGTAAGGCCGAGGGAGTCGAAGATGTTGAAGACGATCTTCAGGATCCGTTTGTGGGACCGATAGTCGAGGACGATGGCGCTCTTCTGGCCAGTTGTTCCAGAGGAGGTCAGTTCGATCTTGACCTTTTCATCGGGGATCGAAACGAGCCGGTTCTCCTTGAATATCGTCACGAAAATCGGCGGTATTTCCTCGGGCCGGACGTGCGAGGAGGAATTTTCGAAACCTTTCCGGGAAAGGAATGCAGCGAAGTCGGGGCACCTCTTTCTGTGCCAGGAAAGGGCCTCGTTCATCGCCCGGTCGAAGAGGGCATCGGTCTGAGCGCAATGGGAAAAAGCTTCCCTGATATCGTAGAGTTCCCCGTTGGCAACGAAAGGTCTGCCCTCAGCCAATTCGCCAACCTCCATCATCGAAATCGGGCTGGCACCTGACAAGCAGTTCGTACCAGCATTTCATGAACGCGTCCAGGAATCGCCTGTTTACGCCCATCAAGTGAAGATCCATGAAATCCAGTGCTTCGAAGGAGCGGGAAAAAACGATGTAATCCTCCCGTAATCCGTCGTCGCACATCCTCATCGATGGGAAATACGCGCAAGGCAGGAACCTCGCGTCACATGCCACCCTCTGGAATTCGGGTTTGAAAGCGCTGACCAGAAGCTCGATGTATCGCATCCCGAAAGCCGCAGCGGATTCGCAAAACCACATGAGAATCCGCCTCAGGTCGGGATGGGAAATACGGTATCCGATGATCATCCCGTTCCCGTCGAGATCGTTGAAGTTCACGAAGATCTCGGCCTTTCCATCCTCCGACCGGAAAAGGAGGTTGGGCTCCGTGAAGGGAAAAAAGACCTTGTCCATGAGGTCCTTGTCCTGGTACTCGTCGAATTTCCTGTTGACCGCCCTTACATCTTTTTCCACGGAAAAGGTAACGGAATCCCCCATCTTCCTTGGATCGGCAAGTGGGAGACCCACCTCCTCCGATTCTTCGAAACCCAGGTTCTCCCTGACGATCCGGTAGAATTCGCGAACCTCGGGAATCAGGCGCGGCCTCGGTCGGCGGATTTTCTGGCCGTGTTCGGTAAGATACACTTCCAGTCCATGGGTCTCGAACGACTCGACCTTCCGAACGTTGGGAAATATCCCGAGAGGATGGAACCCCAGGTGCTCGACCATCTTCTGGGGTGCCTTGCTGACCGTCCGGGTTGTTCCATAGATCACGTCACAGGTCCTGGTCCGGCGGGTCAGCCGCTCGAGGCCCTGGAGAAGCATCGTATGCATGACCTCCTGGCCCCTGAATTCGTTCAGAACCGCACCCGCATAGGCTTTTCCAAGCTTGTTAACGGGATCCACGGCAAACAGGACCGAGCCCACCACATTTCCCTCGACATGGGCCAGAGGCCAGAAATAGTTGGGGTTGTCGACCCTTTTCCGGACTTCCTCCTCAACCGTAACGTCCTCGAGGGTGTAATGACCCTTGTAAACTTTCTCATACAACTGGAGGATCGGCTGGACGTCATTCGGAGTCGCAGTCTGGAAGTGGATATCCCTACCATCCGGCAGGACTATTCGTTGCATTTGGCTCCTTTTGGGGTATCGGAAGTCCGCAAGGAATGCCGTCACTTAACCCAAAGCAGAATTTCAGCACCCCTATCGGAACGGGGACCGAAACCCCCATGAAACCTATCAAGTATAGAGAGCTCGAAGGTAATAGTCAAGATGTCCCTCCATCCCAAAAACCGGGATCATCCACGGGTTGCGTCGTAGGAAACTTCCAAGGAAGATAGATGACAGTTAACTAGCCAACGGGAGGCGGTTCGGCCCGGGAACAAGAGCTTCAGAACCGTCAGTTCAGTCAACCGTGGATCATGATTTGAAAAGTTTCAGATCTCCCACTTTTTCCCTTCCACCCCGCGATCCGAAAGAGTCTCCTCGAAAAGAGGGTTTGTGAATCTTCGAGCTTTCCCGGAAATTGGAGCTCCCCACAGTATTTTGGGGGAATGCACATGTCTTCATAACTGACCGATCACTTTTTTTATGCACCCCACTTGTGAGAAGGTCATGGTTATGCTATTCTTTGGAATCACAAAACCCCCAGATTTCTGCGAGGATATACACTTGAAAGGCTTGATTGAAGGTTTCCTGGCTTATTGCACCAAGGAAAGGGGCCTTTCTGAGCACACGGTGCGCGCCTATGAAACTGACCTATCCGCTTTCGGAACCTGGATGAAAAGCAGGTTTCCTTCTTTCATCCCATCAAGCCTGGAAGCCCTAACCGCAGCCGATTTTCGCCTTTTCTGGGCCTGGGAAAGGGCAAGGAACCTATCCTCCCAGAGCATACGCCGTGCACAGGCCGCCCTTCGGGGCTTTTTCCGCTTTCTTTTCAAGCGGAAAACCCTATCCAGGAACCCTCTGCTGGGCGTTGAGTCCCCAAGGGTTGGAAGGCGACTTCCCCAGGTTCTGGACGAATCGGAAGTGAATGCACTCGTTACCGCCCCCGATTCCCGGGATCTTGGAATCAGAGACCGGGCGCTCCTGGAAGTCCTATATGGAAGCGGCCTTCGGGTTTCAGAATTGACGGGCTTGACGATCGATTCGCTTGACCTTGATGGAAAAGTGGTCAGGGTGCTTGGCAAGGGATCGAAGGAAAGACTCGTCCCACTCACCGAGTCATCATGCAAAGCCCTCAGGGAGTATTTCGACGTCAGGGCCCCCCGGCGGGAACCCGAACCCCATCCGCGCCGCGTTTTCCTCAACCACCTGGGAACCCCGCTTTCAACCAGAAGCGTCGCCCGGCTTCTCCGAAAGTATACCCTGAAGTTGGGTCTGATGAAGAGGGTCCATCCGCATGCAATCCGGCATTCATTCGCGACGCATCTTCTCGACGGGGGAGCGGACCTTCGCGCGGTCCAGGAGATGCTTGGCCACGCAAGTCTTTCCACAACCCAGATCTACACCCATCTCAGCCGGGAAAAACTCCGGAAGATCTATATCAAATCCCATCCACGTTCGGGAGGAAAAGAAGGATGAGTTTCCGCGGAACTACCGTCCTTGCCGTCATCCGGGAGGGCCGCCTTTCTCTTGGAGGGGACGGCCAGATCACCCTGGGTGACCAGATCATCAAATCGGGCGCGAAGAAGATCAGAAGGCTCTTCAACAACCGGGTGGTCGGTGGTTTCGCCGGTCACACGGCGGATGCTCTCACCCTCTTCGAACGATTCGAGACCAAACTGGAAAGCGCCTCGGGGAACCTGAGGAAAGCGGCGGTGGACCTATCCAAGGATTGGCGAATGGACCGTGCTCTGAGGCGCCTGGAGGCGATGCTCATCGTCGCGAACCAGGAATCCGTGCTTGTTCTCTCGGGTCAAGGGGATGTCATCGAGCCTGACGAACCGATCGCGGCAATCGGTTCGGGAGCCCCCGTTGCGCTCGCGGCAGCCCGAGCGCTCTTCCGGCACTCGAACCTCGGAGCCGAGGAAATCGTCAAAGCCGCACTGGGAATCGCCGCCGAACAATGCATCTATACGAATTCCCAGATTACGGTGGAGAATCTTTGAACCGATGACTAACGATCCGATTTTGCTGCCCCGTGGTGAAATGACCCCCCAGGAAACCGTGGCGGAACTGGACAAGTTCATCGTCGGCCAGAATGCCGCCAAGAGGGCTGTTGCGGTTGCCCTCCGGAACCGTTACCGCCGAAGGCAGGTCAAGGGAATGCTCAGGGAAGACATCCGCCCCAAGAACATTCTCATGATCGGCCCCACCGGGGTCGGAAAAACTGAAATCGCCCGACGGCTTGCCCAGATTGCCTCAGTCCCTTTCCTGAAGGTCGAAGCAACGAAGTTCACCGAGGTCGGTTACGTGGGGCGGGACGTGGATTCGATGGTTCGTGACCTGGTCGAAGTCGGTATCCGCATGGTCCGTTCCAAAAAAATGGAGTCTCTGGCCCCCAAAGCCCGGGAACGGACCCATGAACGCCTCCTGGACACCCTCCTTCCTTCTTCCCCCAGACATCCCCTGAGCGGTTTCGAGCCAGGAGAGGAAAAGACAGAGGGAGAAACTGTCACCATGGCCTCGACTCGGGAAAAGATCTCGGAAAAGCTCAAATCGGGGGCGCTTGACGACAAGGTCGTCGAGATCGAGTTCACGGAATCGGTCACCCCAATGGTCGAGGTGATCTCCCAGAGCGGCGTCGAAGAGATGGGCTTCAACATGCAGGGTTTCCAGAACATGCTTGGAAACATGTTTCCCGGAAAGCAGAAACGACGCAAGGTCAAGGTCGGGGAAGCGAGAGAGATTTTCTTCAACGAAGAGATCGGGCGGTTGATGGATCAGGAGGAAGCCCAGCGCGAGGGAGTAAAACTCGTGGAAGAGAGCGGGATCATCTTCCTCGACGAGATCGACAAGATTGCCGCTACCTACACGAGCAAGACCGGTCCGGATGTTTCCAGGGAGGGTGTCCAGCGCGACCTGCTCCCCCTTGTTGAAGGAACCACCGTGATGTCGAAATACGGGGTGGTCAAAACTGATCACATCCTCTTCATTGCCGCGGGAGCCTTCAACGTGAGCAAGCCCTCGGATCTCGTCCCGGAGCTTCAGGGAAGGTTTCCGGTCCGGGTGGAATTGGACAAGCTCTCCGTTGATGATTTCCGAAAGATCCTCACGGAACCCCAAAACGCATTGGTCAAACAGTATTCGGCCCTTCTGGAAGTGGACGGCGTGCACTTGGTATTGGAGCCCAGCGCGATCGATCGCATCGCCTTTTTCGCTTACCACGTCAACACAACGCAGGAAAACATTGGGGCACGGCGTTTGCACACGATAATGGAACGTCTTCTCGATGAAGTCAGCTACGAGGCACCGGAAAAACTCAAGGGAGACTATGTGATCGAAGGGAGCAAGGTCGACCTTGTTCTTGCCCCACTCACCAAAGACCAGGACCTGGCGAAATTCATCCTATGAGAAATCTTTCGGCTTTTGCCGATAATTATATCTAGGAGACCATTTTTGGCGGAATCAAAAAATAGGGCTCCCTCGCAAGGCAGGCGAATCCTTTCAAACGGGGAATTGGAGCGAAGCGACATGTTTCGGGAGTTGACCGGAACCTCGACCTTCAACCTTTTGATAAAGGGCCTCGACACGTCCACCCTCCGCCACAAAGTCATCTCGAACAACATTGCCAACGTCAACACCCCTCGTTTCAAACGCCAGATAATCACTTTCGAGGAGCAGATGGCGAAGGTTTTCGATTCCAAGGTCGACCTGGTCGGGCGCCGGACGGATGACCGGCACATCCCGATCGGGGAGCTGAGCTACATGGATGTGGGCCCCAGAACCATCACGGATCGCGCCCACGTTATGAGGAACGACAAGAACAATATCGACATCGATGTCGAGATGTCGGACCTCGCGAAGAACACCATGACCTACCAGGTTCATTCCGCTCGACTTGCTGCATTGTTCTCCGATCTGAACGACGTGATTTCGAGAGGAGGAAAAGTCTGATGGGAATGTTCAGGGCTATTGACACCTCCGCAACCGGATTGACCGCGGAACGGCTCCGGATGGACGTGATCTCCAACAACATCGCGAACGTGAACACCACGCGAACGGAGGATGGTGGGCCCTTCCGACGACAACTGGTGGTTTTCCAGGCGAGGAAGCCGTTCGGCCAGTGGCCATTCCTCGACAAGAAGCTTCCCAACCGGATCGGAACGGGAGTCAGGGTTACGACGATCATGTCGGACCATGCCCCCTTCAAGATGGTGTATGACCCCAACCACCCTGATGCGGACAAGGACGGGTACGTCCGGATGCCCAACATCAATATCGTCCATGAGATGGTCGACATGATCACGGCGACCAGGGCTTATGAAGCAAACGTGACATGCATCAATTCGGCCAAGGACATGTTCAGTTCCGCCCTTGGAATCGGGGGCAGGAGGTGATGAGTTGAAATGAGAATACTCAATCGCAGTCCTTTCGCCGAGCTGGAGAATGCCCCGAACATCAACCGTGCGAACGCCAAGGAACAGTGGGGTTCGTTCGCGGACAGGCTTCGGACGGCGATCGACGAGGTCGACGGCCTCGAGAAGACCCAGTTGAAACTGACCCAGGATGCCGTCCTCGGAAGGATCGACAACCTCCATGACGTCATGATCGCGGCAGAAAAGGCCAGGACCGCCATGAACCTTACCCTGGAGGTCAGGGGAAAGGCGCTGGAGGCATACAAGGAGATCATGCGGATGCAGTTCTGATGATTGATCCGGCGTGAACCCGGCAACGACGACAAAAATCGCGTTCAGGGTTTGCGACCCTGTGGGTACAGGGAAACAGTATCGAGTAGGGAGTCGGGACAATGACGGAGTTTTTACGACAGCTTTGGGAACCTATAGCCAAACTTCCCAGGAATCAGCAGATCGCCCTGGCAGCGATCACATTGCTGGTGTTTGCGGGCGTCCTCATGGCTACCATGTGGGGTTCCCAGAAGGATTACATTCCGCTCTTCGAGGAGCAGCTGAAGATCGAGGACGCGGGGAAGGTCGTTGCCAAGCTCAAGGAGCTGAACGTCGAATACAAGCTTGGCAAGGACAGCACCGACATCCAGGTTCCCGTCTCGGACAAGAGCTACATCCTTCTCCAACTTGCGCAGGAGAAAACCCTTCCGCAGGCCCGACCCGGATGGCAGAAGCTGATCGACGAGCGTTCGATCTTCTCGGGAACGACCCAGCAGGAGTTCGAGCTGAACTTTGTGAGAGGGCTCCAGGAAGAGCTCGAGGGCGGGTTGATTCGCCTGGAATGCATAGAGAACGCCAAAGTCTACATAGTGAAGCCCAAGAAGGAAATCTTCAAGGAAGACCAGAAGGAGCCTTCAGCGAGCATCTTCCTGAAGATAAAATCCGGCTTTTCGATCACCAAGGAACAGGTCCGTGCCATCCGGGACTGGGTCTCGTCGGCAGTGGAGGGCCTGAAATCGGAGAACATCCGTATCACCGACGACAAGGCCCAGGATCTGAGCCGCCTCCTCGAAGAAGACGAGGAGATGACGCTGGACAAGATCAAGACCGCCCATCGCAAGCATCAGGTCGAGGAGGAAAAGCGGCTCGAACGGAAACTCCAGAGCCAGCTCGAAGAGGTTTTCGGCCCTGGCAAAGCCGTGGTGCGGGTCAACGCGAACATGGATTTCGACCAGAAGGAGGCTGTCAGCGATCTGGTAATGCCTCCGATCGATGGAAGCAGCCAGGGAATCGTCATTTCGAACAAACTCGAGGAGGAGAAATACAAGGGCCGCGATCTCATCCAGGATGGAGAGCCTGGAGTCAATTCCAACCTCCCGCCCGGAGCCCCGGCATACCCGGGAACCGAAAACACGACCTGGAACGAGTATGAACGTCGCGGTGCAATCAACAATTATGAAGTTTCCCGCGCAAAAGAGAAGTTCGTCAAGGCCCAGGGAACGCTCAAACGGATCACGGTATCCGTCATCCTCGACGGGGATCCGAGCCTCCTCAGCGGGAACCTCGAGGACCAGATCCGGCAGACCGCCCAGAACACGGTTGGGTTCGACAAAAAGAGGGGGGACGTCCTTTCCCTCATGGTCATGCCTTTCAACAACGATCTTTCCCAGATGGCCCGTCGGGACCTCGAGGAGCGCGCACGTCAGGAGCGGGCCATGTTCATGATCATCGTCGGGCTTCTCATGTCCATTCCGGTTTTCCTCGGATTGGTGTATATTTTCGTAAGAATCTCGCGCGCCCGGGCCCTCGCTCAGGAGCAGGCACTCATCGAGGAGGCCGAAAAGGAAGCCGAAGCCATGAGGAAGGCGGAGATGATGCGCAAGGACCGGCTGCGAGAGCAGCAACAAACCGAGTGGGAGCGCCGATTCCAAGACATCAACAACTTCTTCCCCGACATCAAGGACCTGGAGGAAAAGCGCCGCAAGGTTCAGGAGCTTCGGTACAAGGCTTATGTATTTGCACGTGACAACGAAGGGCTCCCTCCGGACTTCGACGAGATGACCCCGGAAGAGCAGTTCCTCTACAAGGAAGCCTTCAAGCGGAAGGCTGACGGTTCCCTCGACGACGGGATCAGCCGCCTCGCGGCGATCATCAACGAGCGCGACCGGGCCCGGCAGGAAGAGGAACGGATGCGCATCCAGGAACTCGACCGGCTCCAGAAGGAGGCGGACGAAAGGACCAAGCTGGAAGAGAGAGTCCGCAACCTCGTGAAGCTGAAGACCGACGACGCAATCCAGGTGCTCCGCATCTGGTTGGAAGAATAGGGGGGATACAGGGTGGCGTTTCAATCGACCGCAATGTCCCAGGATCAGGAGAAACCCGAGATTGTCCTCTCGGGCCGGACGAAGGCGGCAATTCTCCTGATTTTCCTCGGGCCCGAAACCAGCGGGGCAATCTTTCAGGCTCTTTCCGACAGCGAAATCGAAGCCCTCACCATCGAAATCGCCAAACAGCGCAAGATCTCGACCGACGTGAAGGAAGCCGTCCTTTTCGAGTTCGAGCAGTTGATGATGGCCCGGCAGTTCTATTCCGAGGGAGGCCTGGAATATGCCAAGCACCTCCTCGAGAAGACGGTGGGCCCGGAAAAAGCGCTCGAAATCCTGTCCCGGATGGGCACTTCGCTCCAGGTGCGCCCGTTCGAGGCCGCCCGGACCGCCGACCCCACCCAACTCGCCACCCTCATCCAGAACGAGCACCCCCAGACGATCGCCCTGATCATGGCATACCTGCAGCCCGAGAAGGCAGCGATCGTCCTCCAGTCCCTCGCTCCCGACACCCAGACCGAAATCGCCAAGCGCCTCGCCCTGATGGACCGCACGAGCCCAGACGTCACCCGCGAGGTGGAGAACTACCTCGAAAAGAGGCTCTCGGCAATCATCGGCCAGGACCTCACGAGCGCGGGCGGAATCGAATCCCTCGTCGGCGTTCTCAACCAGGTCGACCGGGCAACCGAAAAGACGATCATCGAAACGATGGAGGTCCAGGAACCGAGCCTCGCGGAGGAGATCAAGAAACGCCTGTTCGTGTTCGAGGATGTCGTCCTCATCGACGACCGCGGAATCCAGCGGATGATGAAGGAGATCGATCCCAAGGATCTTTCGATCTCCCTCAAGGGCGTCACCGACGAGGTCAAGGAGAAGTTCTACAAGAACATGTCGAAGCGCGCGGCGGAAATGCTCAAGGAGGAAATGGCCTACATGGGTCCCGTCCGGATACGCGACGTCGATCAGGCTCAGCAGCGCATCGTCGCCATCGTGAAGAGCCTCGAGGCCAAGGGCGAGATCATCATTTCCCGCCCCGGAGAGGAGGAACTGATTGGCTAGTCCAACCGCCCAGAGAAAGGGAATCGATATCCTCGCGGATATCATGCGATACACCAATCCCCAGACGACCCGCAATATCCTCCAGGGCCTTCAGGCAAGCGCGCCGACGATCGCGACCGAACTCCGACGCCGGCTCCTCCTGTTCGAGGATCTCGAGTTCGCCGATCCCCGCGGAATCCAGAAACTCCTGAAGCTCACCACACTCCGGGACCTCGCGCTCGCCATGAAAGGAACCTCTGACGGGGTCCTCCAGAACATCGCCCACAACATGTCCCAGCGCGGGATCCAGGACCTCCGGGATGAAATCCAGAATCTGGGCCCGACCCCGGTCACCGAAATCGAGTCCGCCCGGGACAGGATGATGGAAACCATCCGCCGCCTGATCGAAAAACGCGAACTGTTCATCATCCGAAACGGCGAAGGCTGGGTGGATTGATCCGAGGGGCAGATGGCGAGAATCTTCAAGTCATTCCAGGTCAAGATCGACCACAAGAAGAAGTCCGGTGTTCCCACCGGGCAGGAACCTCCGCCGCCTCCAAAGCGTGAACTCGACGAGGAAGAAGTCTTCCAGGAACTCTCGGCCGAACTCCTGACAGGCCCAGCCAACTCCAAGATCGGAGAGCGGGAAGCCCCCGACAGCCCGCACGAAGAAGTGAAGCCGCCTTCAACCTCGCCGACCGGGACGCCTGCCCCCAAGGGCCATCCGCTCCACCAACCTCCTCCTCCCCCCCCTTTTGACGCGGCCGTTGCGGGGAAAACGCATGTCCCTCCTGCGGCGGACGGCAAGCAGCCATCCTCCTTCGGCGCGGCCACCAGAAAAGCCCTCGAACTGGCCGCCCTCGAACTTCGGCTCAAGGAATGGGAACAGGAACTGGTCAAAAGGGAGAGCAACCTTTCCAGGGAGGAGGAAAAGCTTCACTCAGAGCTGATCGCCCGGCGGAAGAACACCGAGGAGGAGATCGCCAAATCTCTCGAACTGGGCCGCAAGAGCGGTGAGAATCTCGTTGCAGGGGCCCGCGCAGAGGCTGATTCGATCCGGAAGACCGCCCAGGCACACGTCGAGGAAGCCAAAAACAAGGGCTTCAAGGAAGGGTACGCGCTCGGCGAAGAGAAAGGAATCTCGAAGGGTGAGGAACAGGGCCTCCAGGAAGGCCGCCTCGAATGGCAGAACCTCATCCAGGAGACGGAGATGCTCGTAACCGAACTCCAGACAAGCCGGATGGGCCTCCTCAAGTCCGCCGAGGAGGAAATGGTCCGGATCATCCTTGCCTTCGCAAAGCGGGTCCTGAAAGTGGAACCCCTTTCCCGGCCCGAGATCATTCTCCAGAACATCGATGCCGCCATTAACAAGGTTTCCGAGGTCGACAAGATCGTTCTCCGGATCAACCTCAAGGACAAGAGCATGACTGAGAGCCACAAAACCGAGTTCATGCGCCGGTTGTCCACCGTCCGTGATCTTCAGATCGTGGAGGATTCCAACCTTCAGCCGGGCGGGATCAAGATCGAAACCGGGGTCGGTACGATCGACGCCTCGGTCGAAACCCAGGCCCAGGAACTGGAAAACGCTCTCTTGAAGTTCCTGAACCGCGGCGAATGAGCTCCGCTCATTTTCGGGAATGAACTTCACTCCGTCGCGGGAGACGATAGCAGGAGGCAACCGTGTTCCCCTTTGAAGGCTACCGGTCCGTGATCGACCAGGCTGACCCGATAAGGGTTACGGGCCGGGTAACCCAGGTGGTGGGGCTTCTGGTCGAAGCCACCGGGCCGCAGATCCCCGTCGGTGAACTCTGTAACGTCATGACGGCCATCGGGCCCCTTCCCTGCGAAGTGGTAGGGTTCCGGCGGGGTTCCGTTCTCCTGATGCCGCTCCTCTCCACCACTGGAATCCGCCAGGGAAGCGAAGTCCTCCCGGTGGGCACTCCCCTGACCGCTCCCGGCGGAGATGCCCTCCTCGGAAGGCTGGTCGACGGGCTCGGAAACCCGATCGACGAGAAAGGTGATCTCCCGCCGCTCGACCGGGTTCCGATCAACCGCGATCCCCCGAGCCCGTTTTCCCGGAGAAGGATCTCCGAGCCACTTTCGACCGGGGTCAAGGTCATCGACGGCCTCCTGACCTTCGGAAAAGGGCAACGGATGGGGATCTTTTCGGGGTCCGGCGTCGGCAAGAGCACGCTGATGGGAATGATCTGTCGCAGTTCGAACGCGGATGTAAACGTGATCGGACTCGTGGGTGAAAGGGGCCGCGAGGTAAGGGATTTCATCGAGAAGGATCTGGGCCCCGAGGGTTTGCGCAGATCCGTTGTCGTCGTGGCAACCTCGGACCGGCCCGCCCTTCTCAGGGTGAAGGCCGCCTTCACGGCCACCGCCATCGCGGAGTATTTCCGCGACCAGGGGAAGGACGTGATGCTGATGATGGACTCGGTCACCCGCTTCGCCCTCTCCCAGCGTGAGATCGGACTCGCCATAGGGGAACCCCCAACGACCCGCGGTTATACCCCCTCCGTCTTTTCGTTGCTCCCCAAGCTTCTCGAACGTGCCGGAACCGCCAGGAAAGGGTCGATCACAGCTATCTACACGGTTCTCGTCGAGGGGGGCGACATGGACGAGCCTGTCGCGGACGCTGTACGGGGTATCATCGACGGACACCTGGTCCTCAGCAGGGAGCTCGCCCAGCAGAGCCTCTATCCCGCTGTCGACATCCTCGCGAGCATCTCGCGACTCATGCCCGATATCGTTCCCAAGCGCCAGTTCGACGTTTCCGCAAGGGTGCGGGAGCTCTACTCGACCTACCAGCAGTCCTCGGACCTGATCGGGATCGGAGCCTACAAGGCCGGCACGAACCCCAAGATCGACGAGGCGATCGCCCGCCTGCCCCGCATCCAGGAGTTCATCAAGCAGGGGATCGATGAGGCCATTCCTTTCGACAGGGCGGTGGCGAGACTCGAGTCGATCCTGTCCTGATCATGGCTTTCCGCTTCAAGTTCGACCAGCTGCTCCGACTAGCCGTCCACAACGAAACCGAGGTCAAGACCCGGCTCGCGATCAAGGAAGGGCAGATCGCGGAAATCGACTCCATGATCGCGAACCTCGAATCGGAATATGCGAATGGGGTGGAGGAAAAAGTCCAGGACCTCCTCGCGGGAAGGATGGAACGGGTACGCATGTATGCGGTCTATTTCCAGCGGCTTCTCAACACGAAGGAGTTCCATCGCGAGGAGCGGGTCCGACTTGTTTCGCAGAGGGACAAGATCCTCGCGGAGTTGATGGAGAAGCGGCGTGTCCGGAAGACCTATGAGAAGATTCGGGAACGTGAGGAAAAGAAGTTCGTGAAGAAAGAACAAGCCCGGGACCAGAAGCGGATGGACGATTTCGCCACCCGCCTCAATCCCCCGCAGGTGGAGGAAACCGCAGATGATTGACATCAAGCATATTTTCGAGCGGATCGAGGAGATCAACAACTCATTTCGCGGGATCAGCCCGCGGAAAATCCGTCGGGAGAAGCAGACATTCGCTGATGCCCTCGCTGACGCGAAGAAAAGCGAGCCAGCGGATGCCGGAGGGAAGAAGGCCGCGGGGGCAGTTCCCCTGCCGAAACCTTCCCCCCTCCCGCTTCCCGGACTGTCCCCGGCATCGTCCCAGATCCCTGATTTCGGCGATCTTATCCGGAAATACTCCCTTCTCCACGATCTCGATCCGAAGCTGGTCAGCCGAATCATCGAAGTCGAGTCGGGATTCGATCCCAAGAATGTCAGCCGCAAGGGAGCGATGGGACTGATGCAGCTCATGCCCGAAACGGCCAAGGAGCTTGGGGTCGAGAACCCATTCGATCCGGAATCGAACATCGCCGGGGGAACCAGGTATTTCGCCAGGCTCCTCGACCAGAACTCGGGAAATCTTTCGCTGGCCCTGGCGGCCTACAACGCCGGCCCGACGAAAGTCCGGGAACACGGAGGCGTCCCTCCTTTCCCCGAAACGAGGAATTTCGTCAGCAAAGTCCTGGAGTCACTCGGGAAAAAAGCCGATTAGTCTTTCAGGAGTAGTCCATGCCTGAAGGAACAACAACATCCGGAACCAAACCCGGAGAAAGGAACGGACGCCCGCCTGATGCGGGAGGGTCCGCGGTTCTCCCCACCGACACGCCGGTGGGTCCTCCCCCGCGAAAGGCAAGACCCGAGGAAAAGGGGAAAGGTGCGCAGGCTTCCGAAGAGCCCGGCGAAGCGACGCCCTCGAGATTCTTCCGTGCCCTGATGGCGTTGCTCAACGTCCTCCTCGTTGGGATTTTCACCGGCCTTGGGGTCCTGACCCTTTTGATGGTCGATTTCCTCGATATCGTCCAGTTCCGTTACATGGTTCCAACCTCGATTCGCCAGCGATGGCCCCTCGCGAAATACTACGATTTCGTCAAGCTTCACCAGCTTCCGGATGAGGAACGCTACCAGGAGCTCATTTTCCGCGAGAGGAAACGATACGACCAGATGATGAAGGACGGCCAGGAGGAGCTCGAACACCGGGCACACGACCTTGACCTGGCCTACCGGGGCCTTATCGCTTCCCAACAGGCAGACCTCCCCAAGCGCCACAAGGAACTTGACGACGAGTATCGGAAGCGGCAAGAGGAGCTTCGGGCGATGCAGGAGGACCTCCTGAAGGAAAAGAAACTCATCGAGGATCTGAAACAGGACCTGAACGTCCGAAAAGAAGCCATGGATCTTCTTTCCAGGCAACTTGCCTCGGAAGCGCTCACCCTCGAATCAAGCCTCATCAGGTTCATGGAGGATGAGAACAGGTTGAAACCCGTCCAGAACATCGCCGCAACCATGGATCCGCGATCGATGGCGGGAATTCTCGACGAGGTGAGCGACAACAAGATGATCTTCGAGATCCTGAAAGGGATTCCACCCGACAAGTCGGCACTCATACTTGGTTTCATGGATCCCGAAAAAGCGGGGAAAATCCTTCGGATCTCCCAGAACCAGCCTCAGCTGCCTTTGTCAGGTCCGCGTTCCTACGTTCCTCCAAGCCTTCAGAATCTGATCGCCTCGACACAGGCGAACCTCCGCTGAGGGAACCCTGGTTTCGGTCCGAAGGGTTCTCCGATGGGCTCCTTTGCTGCTCCCCTTGTGGGGCCTTTTCGTATTCGGACTCCTTGCCTGGCATGGTCATCCCCTCGAGGACACCGACAGTTCGAATCCCGAGCTCGACAACTACTGCGGGCAGGCCCATGAGATAGCGTCGGGCCGCATCCCTCGCGACGTCTTTCACCCCCTGCTTTTCCAGGCTCTCGGAGCAGGTTTGCATCTCCTGGGAATCCCTGTTTTCCGTGCCTGCCAGACGGTGTCGGTCCTTTCGGGAGGGCTGTTCATAATGCTGACCTGGTTGGTGGCCCGCAGGTTCTGCTCCAGATTCTATTCCCTCCTGGTTGCCCTGATGGTCCTCGCCATCACCACCACCTGGATCGCCTCCATCCGCGCTGCATCCGACATGCTCTTTCACTGCCTCGCTCTTTCCTCGCTCCTTTTTTGTCTCAAGCTCCTCGATGAAAACCAGCGGTCCCTTTCCACCTTCCTGTTGGCGGGAACTGTCATCGGCGCGGCAACCTCGACAAGATACCAGGGCGCACAGCTGGCGATCCCCCTTCTGTTGGCCGTTCTTCTCGACCGCAAAAACCTCCGGGTTGCAGGAATTCTCCTGGCCATCGCAGGGTGCTTTCTTTCGGGAACACCACAGATGCTGGTGAACCGGTATCACTTCGGCAACCCCTTCCATCAGGAAAACTGGCGGAACGTGGTTGCCCATTGGTCCGTCCTGGGAGGGATGCCCTTCTCGAAAAAGGTCAACGAGGCCACCCCGGAAGAGTTCGACACCCTTGTGGAGGATTTTCTCAGGCACCCGATCGAGCGGCTCTCCCGCCAGGCGGGAAGAATCGAGCAGGGTATTCTGTTCGATTTTCCGCGGGCGTTGGGGGGAACGAGCCTTGGGGGTATGTTTCTTTGCTTCCTTTTCCTGATGGCCATGGTCAATGGGTTCTCCCACCCCAAAAAGGGAAGGCCCCTCCTCTTCGTCTTCGCGATTGTCGTGGGCCCTTTTACCCTCCTGTTCTTCCCCCCCAATACCAGGCTTCTCGTCAGCGTGTTTCCCGTCGTTTTGGCGGGGGCCTTCGCGGATCTTTCGCGGCAGATACCCGGATCCGGGGTCAGGCGTTCGATTCTGGCAATCCTGTTGGTCTCGTTCTGGATGGGTCAATTGGAAACCGGCAGGAACTACCTTCTGCTGTCCACCCGCGATGATCTGGAGAGCGCGGCTTTCATCGCCCAGGCCCGGCC
>CAYRYU010000012.1:0-105583 GCA_964428355.1 uncultured bacterium | reverse complement strand
CCTCATCAGCAAACTCTTCCCTCAAAACCCGAGGGGGGTAGGTGAACGCTTACAATCCTTGATGCCACGGATCCGGGGTTTTCCATCGATCTCCTGGCAAGACTTCCGAAGGATACGGAACGGCGGTATCGAGAAGGCGATCCACTGATTCGAATGGCACTTGACCACGGAAAGGTTCTCTATGAAAGCAACGGTTAAGGAGTGGATCGAGAAGGCGGAAGAAGACTTCCATATTCTCGAGCGGGAATCCCGGGTCAGGAAGAATCCTCCTACAACGGAATCTGTTTCCACGCTAAGCAATGTATCGAAAAGCTCATGAAAGCGTGGCTGATTCTTCAGAAAAGGATCCCGCCGAAAACCCATGACCTTCAGGTTCTGAATGAACTTCTCGTTGAAACCGGTCTTGTCATGTCCTGTTCTCGGAATGAATTGCGGGAAATGTCCATCGGGGCGGTCATGTTTCGATATCCCGGTGAGAGTGCAGGCAAGGAAATGGCTGTGTTGGCCAGAAAACTCAGCAAACGGATCAGGAAAGAGTTGTTGGCTTGGCTGGGAGTTCCCAAACTGCCCGCCAGGAAAGCAAAGACTGTCAGGAAAAATTGAAGTCCATTTCTCTCATCGATCTTGAATAAATGATGGCTCGGGAAGATGAAACCAGGCCTTTAAGATCACATCATTACAGTCCTGCTCGAACGGCAACTCGCCGATCTTGGGGAAAAGGCACTCAAGAAACCGCTCGATCCGGCTGACAGCCGCACGTTTCTGGCGCAGATCATCGGTCGTCTGCTCGAGCAGGCTTTGCGTGGGCAAAAGGGAGATGCCGGACCGTCCGAGGAAGAAAGAGCGAGCGAGCCCGATGCCGGAAAACGCCGTCTGCAGGCTCAGATCCACCTTTGCAACCGGATCATTTCCCTGTTGCAGGAAGGAATAGACGCTTACGCAGCAAATCCAGGTTACGCCTGAGTAGAAACGCCAACAGGGGAAAGATTTCCTTTCTTCGAGTCATCTGTTCGAATATCATTCTTCTTGATGGTTCGGGCAATCCTTTGCTGGGCTTTCCCTGCAAAGGCTCACGTTCATTCGGAATTGCGTAACAGAGGAACCTTTGTGGAGGCAAGATGTTTCGACCTGAGGAGTTGATTTTTTGGGGAATCTTGGGAGCTTCCATGATCTCATTGATTTTTTTCGAAAACTCGATTGAGGAAAAAAATGAAACTCTTTCATTCCGGAAACGGGTTTCTTTAAGGCGCTATTGGCTCTTCCCCTTCTTTCTTTGGGTGGCAGTGGGGATTCCAAACATAGACATGTGGGATCAGGATAGCCTTTGGGGGGTTTTATCGGGAGAAGTATTCTTCGTTTGGATTTGCTTTTCTTCATGTCCCGTTTCCTTTTTAAGAAAGGAGGGGACTGTTTTGGATATCTTCTTCTCCTTTCTATTTGTCCTCTTTGGACTCTTTTTTCTTTATCACATTCTGGCATTTATCAGGGTCATCCCCTATCCATACTTACATTTCCGCTTTCGGTGAATTTCGGAGATACTGGGCAGGGAAATGGTCCAACCTCTTTGGGATTTCTGAAGGACTCCGCAAAGGGGCTTCGGGAGACGCGAAGTTTAGTTTCCGGAAAGAAACCATCGAAGGGGTCGGGAACTGCCAAGGCTCCATGCAATGACAACCCCTCCCGAAGCGAACCATTTGGCCGGCCGCAGTTATCATTTCCGACCGTCTGTGGGAAATCCACGGGATGGAGGCTCTTCCGCTTCCAACATCAGGTCCTCCGCCATCCCCTCAGTTGACTGGCCACCGAGGAAACGTTCCCTGTATTCCGATCCCGTTGATTCCGGGGACGTGATACGGATTTCCCCAAGTTCGGTATCACGTCCCCGGAGTCAACCTCGTCAGCGGGCGAGACGGTTGGTGTCTAGCACTTCGTCCCAGTGCGTGGCCTGGGACAGGGCGAGGGCTTTGTAGCAAAGCAAAAATTCCTGATACTCGGCGGCTTTCGGCCAGGCCACCGAGAGTTTGCCCCTGGTCGAGGTGCGGGCCCGGAGCAGGGCTTCGAGGAGCTCCGCCCCCAGTTCCCTCAGGACCTGGGCGTTGGGAGCCTGGGCGACGTTTCCCTGACCGTTCTTGAGCACCCGGGCGAACTTCTCCAGATCCCAGTAGCGGTCGTCGCCGCCGTAGGTGACGAGATCGGGAAGGGTGAGCTTGCGGGGAGAGCTTTCCAACGCTTCCAGGAGGGCGATGGAAACCCGGTCGAGGGCGGTGGCGATCTCCTGAGCGCCCGCCGTCTTCCAGGCGCCGATGAGACGGGTTCGGGCGCCGGCGGCGATCGCCTGGGCAAAGGTCTCGGGGGAAAGCCGGGGATTGTCGGCCAGGGCGTTCAGGGTGGCGTGGTAGTTGAACGCATCCATGTTGACGCTTTCGGGACTGCCGACGAGGAAGGAGAAGACCTCCCGGAACTGGAACAGGGCCTCGATGCTGCCGGGCATGCAGGCGTCGAAGGCCAGGATGTCCAGAGGGCGGCCCTGGTTCAGCTGTTTCCGGAATGCCTTCAGGACGGCCTCGACCTCGTAGACGGTCAGGCAGTCGTCGTCCGTGTCGTCGTAGGCGACGAAGCGGCCCGGGTCGAAGTTGACCGCCCCGGGGCGGGAACTGCTGGTGGAGCCTAGGCCGCGCCAGGAAAAAACCCCGCTCCCGTGGCTGTTGATGACCAGGCAGTACCGGCGGGCGGGGTGTTTCTCCGCCGCCCATTTCAGGCATTCCCACAGGGTGTAGGGGGAACCCATGTTCTTCTCCCCCAGACGACCTTCGCCGACCAGTTCCCCGCGCTGTACCAGGAACCGCTCCGTGCCGCTGAAAGGAGCATCCGGGGCGGAGCCGTGGGCGGTCTTCTTCGGCGGACCCCCGTCGACCTGGATTAGGACCTCGTATCCTTTGCCCGATCCGATCCGGGCCATGTTCTTGAAGTTCCGGGCGTTGGCCTCGGCGATCGCCGGGTCGTGGTCATCGTTGGACACATAGACGATCACCGTCCACTCGTTCATCGCCTGCAGGGCGGGGGCCCCGAGCAGGACGGCCAGGACGGCCAGTGTGAGGAGGGTGGAACGTTTCATGGAAGCGCCTCCGGTCAAGGGATGCCCCAAGGATACCACGGGCGGAGGGGGGGGTGGGGGCCCCAACAAGATCAGTCGGAGGCGAACCCCTGGCCGAGCTGGCTTTCCAGGGATTTCCACAGCCGTTCGGTGTTCACCCAGTGCTCCCGCACCTTCTGGATGGCCTTCGAATTCTTGGCTTCCGCCAGGTGCAAGGCGGCGGTGTTCGCCCACATCGAGATACGCGACATCCGGAACCGGAGGGACTTGAGGGTGACCTCGGGGGAGGCTGCCTCGTTGGCCAGTTCCTGGGCATACCGGTCGGTTTCGGCCAGGGCATTGCGGATCTGGAGATGCTTCAGGTCGAGCGGGTGCAGAGCCCGGCGGGCCAGGCTGTGGGTGGCCTGGCAGGCCACGGCGAGCTCACGGGCTGGGATTTCCCACCCGTTGGGCCGATTCCGGTCGAAGGTCGCCGTACAGATTTCGAACGGCGGGGTCGGGGCGGCCTCCCTGACGACGGGCGAACCGTGGCCGGGGCCTACCTGGCCCCATGCGGGCCCGAAGGCCACCAGGAACGCCAGAAGCGTTCCCAGCATGGGGAGAAAAGGTTTCGTCCTCATGGCTGCGTCTCTCCTGTTTTCTCGTTGCGAAACCGGTGACGGGGAACATCCATCCCCGCCTCGTTCCATCCCTGTATACGCGGCGACCGGCGGAGGGGTTCGAACTTTCCTGGGGGATCGCCCGCCCCCTCGGGAGATTCCCTTGATTCCGGGGACGTGATACGGATCTCCCCAAGTTCGGTATCACGTCCCCGGAGCCCTGGGAGGTGCCCGAAGGGAGGGTGTGGTAGTATAGGTGCAAGCCCTGGGTAGCGTTTTTACAGGGAAGGGACTCGATGGCACTTCGCGAACGGCTCGCCCTGCCCGCTCTCCTTTCGATTCTCCTGATCCCCGCGGCTTTGGCGATCTTCCTGCTCGAGAACTTTCTGGCGGGCTATCGGGAGCTTGTCCTGCAGAGCGTCCAGGACCGGCTTCCCGCGATCGCCCTCCGGGTGGAGGAGAATCTCAAATCCCCCGAGGTCCTGTGGAATGCCTTCTCCCGCGAGTTCGGCGAGTCCATTCGGGAGGCGGTCACGGCGACGAGCGCCCCAACTCTGGCGGAAAAAGTGAGAACCGCGCTGGGGATCCCCGTCAGGATCTTCGGTTTCGACGAGAACGGCGATCTGGTCTATCCCCCCGGGGACTTTCCCGACCGGAGCCAGTTCCAGGATCTGAACCTTGCGGTCCAGCAGATCCGGTTTCGATACGGGACTTCGTCGGAGTCGGTCGAGCTGGGCCGTCGCGCCCGGCAGTTCTGCCGGAGCCACTACGGCCAGAACAACCTGATCTCCTTCCTCTGGGCCCGGCGTTTCAGCTTTGTTGTCGAGCTGGCGGGCGAATCCCGCCGATACCTCGGGGTAATCGGTCCCGTCAAGCCCAACAAGGCCCGGTTCCAGTCCCTGCTCCATCTCGACGTCCGGGAGGAGGACATTCCCCCCGACATGCGCTTCCGGAACGGGTTGCGGGCGATCCCCGACGATCTTCCCTTTGGCGGGTTCCTTGCCTCCGGCGTGGTGACCCCGGGCCACGCGAAGGGTGAACCCTGGTTTCCGATCGCACGCCTGGCCGGGCTTCCCCCCACGGCGGGCGTGGAATGGCATCCCGAGGGGATCATCCTGAAAAAGCGATTGGATCTGGGGGGCGGCCCCTTCCTCTGCCTGGCGGTCCCGCCGCCAATGGTCTTCCGGCTGCCGGGCTCCGCCCGCCACCTGTTGGAGCTGACCGCGGTCCTCCTCTGGTTTTCGCTGAGCCATCGCCTGGCCCTGATCCTGCTGGGCCGGAGGCGGTCATCGGTCCCTCTGGGTCGCCAGATCGCCTTCTCTTTCATCTTCGCCGGTGTCGTGCCGTTCCTGACCCTCGCCTTCGTGGGGGCTTCCCGGTTCATCGAGATGGAATCGGCGGAGCGGACGCGCTGGGAAGGCCGGATGCAAGACCACCTGGTCGCAACCGACCGACGGTTCTGGAACCACCTGGAAAACCTTCAGGAGAGGTGCCTGGGGTTCACCCGGGCACTCGACCTGGGGACGCTGGTACAACCGGTTCCGGAGCAGATCCCCGAATCCCTGCGGGACGCCCATGCGATCTTCTTCGCCGATGCCCGCAAGCCGGGGTTTGCCCCCTGGCTGTATTCATCGATGGCGGCGAGCATGGAACAGGCCTTGGGCACGAAGGCGGATTCCCTCCGCAAGATCGTTCTGGATCTGTTCTTCCAGATCCTGCTCGAGCGCGGGGAAGCGCCGGCCTCCGTCAAGGCGGGGGGAAAGCCCGCCCTGCTCACCGCCCAGGACATCCTCGGGGAATCCTCGCCGCTCCTGGAGATGGTCAAGAGTCTCGGCACCGTGATCTTCTCGGAGTTCAACACTTCGCATTTCGCCTCGTTTTGCCGCCTGGTCGAAGACTCCCCCCGCCGGGCCCGGTGCTTTTCCTTCTTCATCTTCGACCTGAGCCGCGAAACGCTGTCCTTTCTCCGGCGGCTGAGCGCGGATCCCCCGGTCCAGGGACAGCCCTTCCAGATTCTGGCCATTCATCCGGATTACGGGAACGAGGAGGAACGGCTGGTGGATGTCGTTCCCCTTCGGGAGGCGGTGCGAAGGACCCGGGCTACCCAGGTTCCGGAATCCGTACGGCTCCAGTCCCGGCAAGGCCAGGAGCTACTTGCCAGGACGAGCTTCTCCCGGTTCCTGCATTCGTTCTACCCCGTCTGTCTCATGCCCTACGCGCCCATCCTCGAAAGCCGTTCGGAGGTGGGACGCCTTCTGATCATCCTCTTTCTGGCCGGCTTCATCCTGATCGTGGGGGTGTCCCGCATCCTGCGTGACCGCCTGGTCCTGCCCCTTCGCCAGCTTCGGGAGGGAGCGGCCGCAGTGGCGGCGGGGCGTTTCGGGCATCGCCTTGAGGAGCGGACCCGTGATGAGCTGGGAAACCTGTGCGGTGCGTTCAATGACATGACCCGTGGACTGCAGGAGCGGGAACGCCTGCGCCGGTTCGTTTCCCGCTCGACGGTCGAGGATATCAAGGCCGAGGAGGCGGGCGGCGGGGTGGGCCGGCACGGAAGGAGCGTCGTAGCCGCCATCCTCGCTTCGGACATCCGCGACTTCACCACGCTTTCGGAAACCCAGTCGGCCGACCTGGTCGTGAGCATGCTGAACGACTATTTCACCGCCATGGACGGCGTCATCCAGGAAGAGGGCGGGGAAATCCAAAAACTGGTGGGGGACGCCCTCGTGGCGGTCTTCCACGCGGAGGAGGGACTTCCCCACCCTGCCGAGCAGGCCGTGACCGCTGGCTTGAGCATGCGGGCGGTCCTCCGCACGTTCAATCGCGAGCGGGTGGCCCGTGGCCTGTTGACGGTCGAGAACGGCGTCGGAATACACTTTTCCCAGGTAATCGAAGGGAAGGTAGGGGTCACCGGAGGGCGGCAGGACTTCGCCGTCATCGGGCCGGCCATTTCCCGCGCCCATGCCCTCGAGGCGGCCAGCCGGCACGGATCCGGGACCCGGGTGGTGGTGTCACGGGAAACCATGGAGGCAATCGGATCCGCTTTTCGGGCCGTTCCCCTGACGATTCCCGAGGGGGATGCCTTCGAGGTCTGCGAACGGGGTCCAGCCGATGAATGCGCATCCGGAGCCAACCCGGCAGGGACGGGTTCCCGAAACACACGCCCGGGGCGCGCAGCCTGCGGGAGCCCCAGGGGGAGGGGTCCTGTTCTGCGCGGTCATCGCCCTTCTGGCCTTTGGGTTCCTGTCCTTGCGCGCCCTGATCGACCGTAGGGCCGAGACCGCCCGGCGGGAGCTCGCCCGCGACCGGCTCGAACAGCTTGACAAAGCCATCCTGTCGGCCACGGGGGAGTTCCATCGGCCACGGTTCGTACGCGCCCTGGGCAGGTCGGCCTTGCGGGCGGGCCGGGCCATCCGTCGGGGCGGGCCCTTCTCCGGCCCGGTTGGGGCCCGCATCGGGCGGAGGTTCGCCGCATGCTTTCCCCGGGCCGTGGTTCTGGCCTTTGACGCACGGGGGGACATGGTATTCCAGTCCGACCGGGGGCCGCGGAAGACCCGCTCCCAGTTATGGCGGGCGTTGCTGGCCCTTCAGCGCGAGGGAGGAGGGAATCAGCAAGACTCCCGGTTCGAAGCCGCCGGGAGGCTCTGTCGGGCGATGTTCGGCAGTCTGACGACCCTGGCCGATCTCACCGATCCGACCGGACTGCCCCGGATCTTCCCCGACAAGGGCCACATGCGCCTTTCCTGGGTTCTCCCGGAGGAGCGGTTCGGGGGCGCCCCGCTCCGGACGGGCGAGGAATCCCACGGCGGGCTCTGGATCCTGCTCGATCCCGCCGATGTGCCGATGCGAAGGCTGGCCGCCAGGATCCTCCGCCGGTTGTCCCCCCCAGCCGATCTCGCGATGATCGTCCGCAAGGCGGGAAACCGACCCGTCATCGAACTTGCGCGAGGCGAGCGGGGGGTTTTGCGGGAAACCCTGATCCGGTTCTTCGACGGACAGACCAGCTGGTCCGATCGATTGGGATCCTGGGTCGGACGGTACGTTCCGCAGGAACAGGGCCGGTACATGGTGGCGGGCATCCGCGAGGAACGGTTGCGGGGAGGACTCGAACAGGCCCGTCCCTTGCTCCTCCTGGCCTACTCCCTCGTCGCGTGTTTCCTGGCCTTCCACGGATGGCGGACCCTGTGGCTGGGTCAGGCGACCGACCTCAGTCTGCAACGCCAGGTGTTCGCCCTGTTCGCGCTGACCTCCGTCCTGCCTCTCGCAGGAGTGTTCCTCCAGGGGGTCGATCTCGCCGAGGAGAGCGCCCGCCGGAGCCGGATCGGTTGGGAGAAACGCATTCGGACGCGCCTGGTCGAGATCGACCGCCGCCATCCGTCGTTCCAGGCGAGTTTCAGCGCGGGCCTCCGCAGGATCGAGGAGGCGCTCACCGAGCGGCTTCCCCTGTCTGCGAGCGGCTTGCAGGAGGCCTGCGCGGGTCTCGACCGGTTCGAGGTGGTCCTGATCGACGAAGAGGGGAACCGGACCCCATTGAACCGGGGCGTTGCACCGATCCAGACCTGGGGCCAGTACCCGAACCTGATGGCCCATCACCTGGCGAAAGTGATCGAAGGGGAAGGCCGGGAGCCCGATCCCCGGCTGACCCAGAGCTTCGTCCTGCTGTCCGACCGCCATCTCGAGAACGTCATGTACAACCTGTTCGGTCAGGGGCGCCTTTTCAATCGCCTGCAGGCGCGCAACAGCAACCTGGTGCAGCAGAAATCGGTCCTGTCGGCCCCCGGGGTGACCCCACCCCGGTCAATCGGCATGATCAGCTGGGCTTTCGACGAGGTCGCCTTTTCCCGACCTTTCGTGGAGGGGATTCTGGCCGAGACCGCCTCCTCGACGGATGGCGCGGATGCTTTGACGATCGGTTTCGGTTCGACCGACGGCCGCGTTCTGCCGCCTGCACTGGGAAGATCGGGAGCCCTGCGGCGGATGGTGGACCGGGTGACCCGGTTCCGGGTCGACGAATCCGGCATGGTGAACTTTCCCGATGGAAGGCGGTTCCTGGCGGTGGTCACCTTTCCCAAGGAGGTGACCGGCCACGTGATGATCGGTCTGATCGAGTGTCACCCCTTTTCCGACAGCCGATGGTGGGAGAGGATCGGCATGATCCTGGGCTTTCATCCCGTCCTTGCGCCGGAGCGGGAGGAGGTGTTCGCCTGGCGGGTCCTGGCGGTCTCGATCGTTCTCAGTCTCAGCCTGATGGTTCCCATGGCACTCGTCCTCTCCCGATGGATCGTCGGGAGGATCGAAGGCCTGACCCGGATGGTCCGGGAGGTTGGGCGGAAGCGGTTCGACGCTCGGGAGCGGGTGACCGCCGACGACGAGCTGGGTGAACTTGCCGCGGCGTTCAACGACATGGCCCAGGGGCTCCAGGAACGGGAACGGATGTCCCGGTTCGTCTCCGAGCAGGTTCTGGAGGAGGTGAAGAAGGACGATCGGGAGAGCCTGGCCCTGGGCGGGGAACGGCGGGAAGTTGCGGTCCTGTTCACCCACATCCATGGATTCGAGGACCTCGTCGGCCGGCACGAACCGCCGGCGCTCATCGACCTCCTGAACGACTACTTCACCTTCGTGGATTCCTGCCTCACCCCCTATCACGGCCAGATCGACAAGCTGATCGGGGACGCGGTCATGGCCGTCTTTTTCCCCCGTCCCGGCCTCGAACATCCCGCCCGGCGGGCCGTCGATGCGGCCCGTCTTCTCCTGCGCGAAGCCGAAGCCTTCGATCGGCGACGCCTCGCGGCAGGGGGGTTCCCGGTCCGGACTGACGTAGGCGTCCACTTTGGGCCGGCCATCTCGGGGAAGGTGGGTTCGCGACGAGGCATGATCGATTTCACCGTCATCGGGGACACGGTGAACACCGCCGCCCGCATCCAGGGCCGCGCTGCCCGGGAACCGGAACCGTCCCTGCTGATCAGCGGGGATGTGCTGGCCCACCTCCCCCCGGACCTGGAAGCCCGGAAGTTGCCGCCCGTTGCCCTCAAGGGCAAGGCTTCGCCTGTCCAGCTTTTCAAATGCAGTCCCTCGTCTCCGGTTTGTACAAGTCCCGGGAAGAAGGAGGCTCCATGATGATCCGGGAAAACGGGTTGCGAAGACATGAGCCCCACGATGGGGCGAATGTTCCCGAAGCCGGGCCGCGAAGGCCAGGATGGCCCAGTCCCTGAGGACACCATCCGGAAGTTGATCGGGGTTGGGGAAAAGGTTGATGCCCGGGGTAAGAAGGGAAACACCGCCTTGCACCCGGAGGTGATTGCACGGGTTCCTCCCAGCTTCCTGACGGTGCTTCTGGAAAATTGCCCGGATGATGGTCTGGACGTTATAATGGTCAACAGATGCTCAGAGGCGGTGCTACCTTGACCTCTCCCAGTTCGAAGATGCGCGAAAGGACCTTGAATAGGCCAGGGAGCTGGGGAAACTGGAGGATTGATGATATGGAACCATGTTTTCACGACAGGAAAGGCCTTTTGGGGTCTCCGATGAAATGGCTTCCCCTGCGGCAAGTCGTACTGCTGACCTTTCTTATGCTTCTTCCGTTCCTCTGCCTTGAAGCCGGATCCCTTCCGACCACCAAAGAGCTGGGTGCCAGAATGGCGTCCATTGAGGAAACCTACCTCGAGTCGAGGCAGGCATTGATGGTGGACATCAGTTTCCTTGAAAAGCTGGAAGCCCTCTCGAAGGACCTTTTCCACACGCTGATAAGCGGATTGAAGTCGGACTCCCAGGAAGGAATTGCGAATTTCGAGTTCTTCCTGGACAATGCCGGCTCGCAACCTGCACCCGGAATCGCCGCCTTCGATTCCGTCACGAAAAACCTCATCGACGTTCTCACCCTGGACCTCGCTGCATGCCGGAAAGCACGAAAACCCGCGGTCACCCTTCGGAAGATAGAGAAATACCTCTCGGATACGAAGGCTTTGTCCCAGCTGATTTCCCGGAAATACTCCGAATTCATGAAAACCTTCTCCGGACTCGGAAGTGAGTTGCGGGAAGGGTTGATCAAGAGCCGGAAGGTCGTATTCGCTGGGTTCCCCAAGGTAGTTCGGAAGGATTCGAACCTGAAAATCCTGGAAAACAAGGGCTTCTTTTCTGGTTTCTCCGGAACCAGGAAGAGCCCCCTTTGGGTGGGATACTGCGTATTCGACCTCCTTTTCGCCGAGAAGTTTCCCCGTCCATCGAGTTTCTCGACCGACGACCGTGTCGATTCGCAGGTCGAATCAGATTCGTTCAAAAACAGCGGTTATGACAAGGGACATCTGGCACCCAATTGGGCAATCTCGACCCAGTATGGAAAGGAAGCTCAGAGGAAAACCTTCCTGATGTCGAACATCTGTCCCCAGAAACCCACTCTCAACCGGGTCATCTGGAGAAAACTCGAAGCGCTGGAAATGGACTATGCAAGGAAATTCTCGCGGATCTGGGTCATCACCGGCCCGGTTTTCGATGAGCACCGGGAGGTTCTTCCGGGAAACATCGAGATCCCCGACGCCTTCTTCAAATGCATCGTCAGGAAAGAAGGCGAGGAGCCGAGGATCATTTCCTTCCTGATACCGCAAAACGTGTGCGGGAATGAGGATCTGAAACAATTCCTCGTCCCCATCGACAGGATCGAGGAGTCGGCTGGAATGGACCTGTTCTGGCAGCTTCCCGACCCACTCGAGGAAAGCCTGGAGGCGGCCATCCCAACGGGGATCTGGTAGGTTTCACCCCGACTTCTTGATACGACCGCCGGAACATCCATTTTCCCCAGGGGTGTTACCTTTCGGTGGAAGACGGGATTTCGGATTTTTCGAAACGGATGTCGTCGACCCAGAGTTTTCCGGCCTTCGATTTCATGATACCGAATTCGCAGGAAACGATATCATCTCCCAGATCGACGGAAATGGTTTCCGTTTTCCAATCGAAAGTCCCCTCGAAATCCTTCACGACATGCTTGTACTTTCCACTTCGATCCTCCAGGATGAACCCGACGTAACAATTGTTGTAATCATGGGGAAGGGGAGCAATTCCCTCACCCTTGACCGCGAACCGGACCGAAACACGCTTCTTCGAAACCGGGAAGGGGTGCCCGAGAAACCACCAGGTCCTGGTCTGGGAATCCCCGGTCAGGAGGCAGGAGGCTTTTCCCTCGAAAACCGTCGATTCGTCGCGAAGAACGAGGCTGACAGGATCCCCCGGCTTCCCAACCGAAACCCCCACTCTCTTTTTGAGGCCGTTGGGTTTTCCATTAATCCACTGCTCGAAATCGATCGTCGCGATTTCCGTCGGGACATCCAGCCGAAAGCGGTATCCTTCAGGTTCGTGAAGCCACTTGACGATCTCTTCCAGGGGCTCGCTGGTATCGAGCCAGAGATTCGGGAAAAAGCCCTTCCCCTCGAGAATTCCGGGTTCGAGGAAT
Organism: uncultured bacterium; assembly: GCA_964428355.1. Lineage (GTDB taxonomy): Bacteria > Muiribacteriota > Ozemobacteria > Ozemobacterales > Ozemobacteraceae > CAYRYU01. Next base: position 93,450 of record CAYRYU010000012.1, on the reverse strand, counting down.
AGTTTGCATGGGAGGGACAATTGAATCCGTGAATTGGGAAGGATGTAAGGTCGGACTTCCCCGAAAGTCCCGATTCCGGCGGAATTTTCACCGATCAACAGAAGATCTTTCACCGCCCGGGATGAACCGAGGGTCCCTTCTCCGGACGAAGCCACCCAACGATCCATCAGGATGATGAGTTTCCCTTTGAAGGTCCCCGTTCCGCCTGCGGACTGGGGATACCAGATTTCCCAGCTCTTTCGGGGATTCTTCTTGAGAATCTCGAGCTTGGCCCGCGCTTCCTTGATCAATTCCTGCAGGAAGGGAGGGGCCCCTTCGAGATCACTGTTGGCCCAGCTTTCAACTATCGGAGGGCTGGTCAGGACTGCAGAAATCCGGTTGGAGGCATGCTTTCCGTTCAAATTCCTGAGCCATGCCCTACCGTAGTTTTCCGAGCCGCCTCCGTTCCCAAGAACGTTGAGAATCACGGCGGGTTTTTCGATCAGGGCAAGGGACGATTGGGCGAACATTTCCAGTTCCTTGTTGAAATCGGTTGAGAAGGATCTGACACGAATGTGCGGAACCCCCTCGATGGCCGTCGAAGAAAAAACCGATGTGTCCTCATCCGAAAATCCTGACAGGCGACATCGATGCAAAGGAATCTTCATGGAAGAACCGCTCCGTGACTGGATCTGGAGATCGTTGATCGCAGAGGCGGACAGAAGACCGATCAGGAAGTGGCTCTTTCCGCTTGGGGAAAGGGTTGGAAAGAGGTTCTCCTTCGCGACCCGAATTGAATCGCCCGCACTGAGGCCCGGGACCTGGGAATCGACCACGATGAAGGAACCATCCTTCTTTTCGATCAGGAGATCGGCGAAGAAAGCGTCCTCATGCTTGAAGAACCTGTGGCGTTTGAACCCGCGAACCCCAAGGTGACCATCCTGGATCTTCTGGAGCCCGCGGCAAACGATCTCCTCGAAAGCCGCGACCGGAAAAGTCCCCGAGCCTTCAGCACTGCTCCGGAGCTCGGCGATCAACCCCTCGAAACCGACACCATTCTTCGACCAGTAATCTTTTCCGCTGTAGGCGTGCTCGAGGAGATACTCCAGCATGTCGATATCCGCTCGGGCCTGTTCCCGGGTGATCGTTTCCGGGATCTTCCCCGATGCCGTCCCCAATTTCTCGAGGGGAATGTAGGGAGCGGAAGCCTGGAGCGCGGAAATGTACTCGTCCATCGGGGGCTTGATCTCCTGGGGACCTGAATCCGCAAAGTTTCCTTTCCTTCTTTCCGGACTTCCGAACCTGGATTCTTCCACACCGGGTTCGGGGACGACCTGGAGGCGGTCCTCCCGAGACCACATGAAGAAAGGAAGACGGCGGTCATCGTCATTCGACGCGAGCAGGGGAACCCCCAGCAACAGTATGAGGAACAATCCAAAGCTCTTCCTGATGGACATTCCGTTCTTCCTCCGGTTTCAAGCTTCTGCAAAGAAACCCACTTTTCTTTATCCATGCCCAGGATACAGTCATCCGAAACCTTGGGTCAAGAAAACAGCTCCCGGGAGGGCGGCATACCCGAGGATCCGCGGCATCTTCGAAGAGGACGATGCCACCCGCCGAGCATCGATGGGAAAGTTGGTGGGTCAGGATCTTCAATTCCTTTCGGAAAATGCCTGAGGCTCGGACAGAACCGACGCAGACGAAAATGGTCCGCCATGGCCGTTGAGCTGGCAAGCTGCGATGGGCTGCCACTTTCGAAGGGATACAGGGAAACAAGTTTCTGACGGCATCGAACTTGCGCAACCCTTGGAAGTGGGGCACTTTTTGCCCAGGGGTAACCCGGATGAAGTTCAGACACGCTTTAGCGAAAGGGGAGCAACGGCATGAGAAGCGGAAAGAACTGGCTCCGATATGCGATTCTGGCCATCCTGACGGTTGCTCTCACGCGAGGAATGTTCCTTGGTGCCCCGGACGATTCCCAGGCGGACTGGATTATGGCTATACGCGTCAACTCGTGGAAGGATCTGGAAGCCACTCTCTCATCAGTACCTGAGCTGAAGCTTGTTGAAGACACCCTTACGAGTCCCCTGCTCGATGTTCTCCCCGGGGAACTTGCTTCCGTCACGGTCCGAACCGACGAGACGCTGTGGGGGATCCGGTATGGGGCGTCGGATACCATCCAGATCTGGAAATGGGACAAATCTGGCCGGGCGACCTGCGTGGAAAGCAAGAGCCGGTATATCCACCCCTTTTTCCTGGTGCACCAGGATGAAGCAGAAAACCAGGAGCATCCCACTCCAGAGCCGGTCCCACACCCCCCGGAGGTTCCGAAAACCGGCAGTTTCATCGAGGGTTGGGTAGGCTCCCGGGCAATGGCGAGCGGGTTGCATGAAGCTTTTCGAAAAGCCGGACAGATGGAAAACGATCATCTCGAGGAGCTCTGCAAGCGCTCCTGCCGGCACCTTTCCTGGTTTTTGCGCAAAAATCCCGGAAAAGGAGCTCGAGAACAGATCGCGAGCCTCCCTCCAGGCATCTGGACCTGCCCTCTCGAGGGAAAACCGGTCGTTTCGGATGCCCCCCCCGGCGCCACGCTTCCCTTCCGGATTTTATGCTCCCACGAAAAACCCGCGGCCCCTGACGGGAAAGAGCCTCCCAGAACGGACCTGGGGAGGATCCTGATGCCCCTGGCCCGGTTCTTCGACACCTGTAACCGAATAGGTTTCCGGTGGGATCCTTCCGCTGGAGAGTTCATCCTGGAGCCTGCCGACGGGGTGGTTCCCGATCTTCCGATTCCTGCCTCGGCGGCCCGGAGGCTTTCGCCGGCGGCTTACTGGCTCGAAAGGTGGCTTCCCGGAAATGGAGAGATCCCGGTCTCCGCAGATTTCACCGAGGTCATGTATTCCGGGGAAAGGCTCGGCGAGATCAATCGTTGGGGCAACACCCTGTCCGCTGATCCCAACCAAGAGGTCTTTGGGTTGGTAACCGCGAAGGCAGCTTCGTCCGGGTCCTCGGCCCGAGGAAGCCCGATGCAGGGGGTGTCCCGGGCCAACTGGGAGATCGCATCCGGATCCTTGACAGGTGAGCGCTTTCCCGATGGATCGACGACGGAGCGGATCGTCGAGGTGGATGGCCGGGAGATCATCGCTTCAGAGTTCACGGCCCGCTGGGGTGGAAGATACTTCCGCGCCACGGTGGAGGCAGGGGGATTCATCTGGTGCGTAACCGACGAGTCGGACCTGAAAGCCCTGACACGCCTGGAAAACGGGGAGGCACCGCTCTTGGAGATATTCCCCCACCGCGGGGAAGCGGTCAAGACTGCGTTCGGATTCCGGATGGACGCCTTCGCAGCCAAGCTCCTCACCGAGTTCGCCGAAATGGCCTTCCAGAAAGAAATGCATCGGTGCACCGCCGCATTGCAGAAACTGGCCGTCGAGCAGGGATTGAAAAGCTGGGAGCCTCCAAAAGCCGCTTCGATCACGGCAGAGCAGGAAAAAGCCTGTGGGAGAGGCGGTCTAATGATCAACCCGGAGGATGGAACCTTGATCTGTGCGATCCATCAGTGGCGAAACCGGGCTTTCATCGATCGGCTAGTTCCGAGGGTTCGATTTCCCCGGGGGAGGTGGTTCACCGGTCTGGTCCACCGGAAGAATGGCCGCCCACGCATCGAGTTGAGAATCGTGACGGAGAGGGAGGTGCGACGATGAACGCGCGGACCCTTCGGAACGTTTTCAGTTTCCTGACCCTTTTCATGGTTCTCGCCATTCCATGCGTTCGTGGAAACGGGGAATTGCGCTTGTCCGAACGCTTCTCCTGGCTCTTGGAGCCGTTCCTTACGGAGCGCAAGGTTGCGATATCCCTCGAAGAAGGGGTGGGGGTTATCGACGTAGAGGATGAGTTCGAGAATCCCAATCCCCGGCAGATCGAGGGAATCTACAGGTTTTCGCTCCCCCCGGACGGATTCGTCGCATCCTTCGCGATGATGACCGATGGGAAGACGTGGGTTCCCGGGAAAATCATGGAGATAGGCGCAGCCCGAGCAGCTTACGAATCGATCGTCAGCCGGCAAACCGATCCCGGACTTCTCGAGCAGCATGGGAATGAGCTCCTGATCAAGGTATTCCCGATCGAGGCGACCTGGACGGTGAGGCTTCGCTTCAGGATAGTGCTGTTCGCACCCGCGGATGGCAACTCTCTTCGGCTTCCCCTGCCGGTCGAAATCTCCCCAAACCCTCTCCCCAAGGATGATTACCCGCGTCCATCACTCCCGCCTGGGGAATCCGGAAAGACCGACAACTCCTCCCCGACGTTTCATCTGGAGGGAGAGATCCGCGATGGGCGAGGGCTTGCCTCCGTCTCCATTTCACCCGAAAAGGGAACAACCATCGAGCGAAGGGGAGAGCAAATCCGCTTCACATGTGCCCCCGAAAGCCCGCCAATCGAATCTCCGGTACTCATCGCCCGGTTCACGAAACCCTCGAAAGTCGAAGTGGTCGGACTGAAGAATTCCGACAGCCGATTCACCCTCGTCAGGATTTCGGAGTTCCCCGGAGCCCAGCCCATTTCCCGAGGCAGCTTTCGAATCCTGGCGGACGGATCCGGATCGATGGGAGGAAAGCAACGGGAAAGGCTCCTGCGCACGCTGGACGCTCTGGAGGCCGAAACAGGTGGAAGCAGGGTGTTCCTGATCGGACCAGGGGGAGCGGTTCCCACCGACAGGGGAAGGATCGAAAGCCACCGGTTCTTCGGCCCGACGGACTGGGGTTCCCTGATAGCCTCGTCAACCCTGGGCCGACCCGAACCGACCGTTCTCATCACCGACGGGGACGGCCTCTCCGAGGCGCTCTTCAAGGCCCTCTGGAAGGCCATGGGAAGGTGTCCTCTTTGGGTCGTGCTTCTCTCGAAGGAGATTCCGGAAGATTTGCAGGGAATCGGGTCCGACATGGGCGGGGTTTTCTCCTGGTTCGACAATGGCCAGTGGGCAACCGCCAAAGAAAGATGCGCGGAGATTCTTGCCGAGATGCGGGGGCAGCCACGACTCGACCCGGGAGACCGCGCCCTCTCACTTCCACTCTTCGGACACCTCGGGTTCCGCACAAGGAGCGAAGCCTTCTACATCCTACGAGACCCCGGGCCCGTGCAGAGCGTCATGATCAGGGGGATCGACGGCGGAGTCATGCTTCCCCTCCCCGCCCCGAAAACATGGCGTGAGAGCCGCCTTCCACTCGGGACCCTGCTGGCGCGTCAATCCATCCGGACCCTCGCGGCAAGGGAGCAGACGGATGAGGTTTCTGCCGAGATCACGAGGCTTGGCTTGGCGAACAGCCTCGTGACGGAATACACCGCTTTTCTCGCGGTTCCGGCCGACGTGGCCCTCATCCGGGCAGATGCGCTGAATCCTGCTTTCCTGGGAATGTTCGGCGGAGGATTCCGGAAAGCCAGGGAGCAAGCCAGATGCAAAGCCTGCTTCGCGAACATGCGGGTAATGCTGGGGGCTCTGGAAATGTACAACATGGATCACGCCCAGATGATGGACCGCGACCCGAAGACTCTCGTAATCGACATTCCACGGTTGGTCAAAGAGCAGTATCTCAAGACGGAGATCCAGAAACCTAGCACGGGGTGTGAATACTACGGGGGCCCCGATTCCCTTACGGGAACAGGGAACATTTTCTGCGCCCTCCACGGGTATGCCGAGGGATCGAAAGTCGGCCAATATCCCGGCGTAACCGCCGAAAACCAGTTTCGGGCAAAATGCGAAGAAACGGGGTATGATCCCGACGAGTTCTTCATCGACTTTCAGCTTTCGGAGTTGGATCACCCGGACACGCCTCTGGATAAATGGCTGGATAAGCACGAGTTCCTCCTCGAACTGATATTCCTGCTTCTCTGAACCGGTAATGAAAGGTAAGATACGGGTTGGAAAGCGGAAGTGACGGAACCAATCCTCGCGTGATGAAGCCCTGATCATATCCTCGATATCGTCGGATCCAGGGAACGACCGGCAAGAAAACTGGTCGGGTGTCCCGAGATTATTGAAGGAGTGGAACTTGGAAAACCAAGAGGACCAATCCGGGATACAGAGGGGATCGAAATCGGGCGGCCTCCCGAAGATCCTGTTCATTGTTTCCTTCACGATCGTGCTTCTCATACTCACTCAGAATCTTTATCAGCCCCCTCCTGGGAAGGATCCCGACGAAATCGTGGCGGAGGCACTGAGGCGTGGAACAGACACGTTCATCACTCTGTGCCGAATTTTTGAGAAGGGGGGACGGCCAGCAGCCGAAGCCTTCCTGAAAAGGGGCCTTGATGTGAACGAGAAACTCTCGAACATGAGCCAGGCGAGTCTTCTCGCTCTTGCAGCAAGTGAGGGCCGCTCGGGAATGGCGGAGTTCCTCATCGATCACGGTGCCCAGATCGATTCACGCGACTCCGCGGGATTCACACCCCTGATGAGGGCTGCCAGAGCCGGTTCCCTGGAAATCGTCCAACTTCTGCTCGCGAACAAGGCCGATCCGAATGCAAGCGTGAACAATTTCGCCTTCCAGACCGTCCTCTATGAAGCGAAGCGGGGAAGGCACCGGGAGGTTTCGGAATTCCTTCTGCGAAACGGGGTGCAGGATTTTGAAACGTCTCTCCATCATCACGCCCGGTTCGGGGACCTCACCAAGGTTTCCGAGATTCTGCGCGGGGGGGCGGATGTCAACGGGAAGAGCGGCCCCCACGATGATACTCCGTTGATCATTGCGGCAGAGAACGATCACCCCGAAGTCGTGAAGCTGTTGTTGGAAAAAGGGGCGAGAGTCGATGAACCCAACCGTTCCAGCCAATCCGCCCTTTTTGTCGCCGCCTACCAGGGAAATGCCCGGGTCATCGATATCCTTATAGCAAGCGGGGCCGACGTGAACTGGCAGAATTCTGGAATGATGTACCAGACCCCCTTGCACATGTCGGCCTTCAACCACCACAGGGATGCTGTCCGCAGTCTCCTCGCGGCAAAAGCGAAGGTGAACCTCATCAATTACGCGGGCAACACCCCCCTTCACTCTGCAATGGTGAACGGAGGCGACATGGAGATCGCGGAAATGCTCATAAACAGTGGAGCAGACGTGAATGCCCGGAACCAGAAAGGGGAGACTCCCCTCCATACGGCGATGGAATGGTGCAAATTGGGCATGGTGGAACTGCTCGTGAAGAGGAAAGCCGAGGTCAACGCAGTTGATAACGAGGGAAGAACACCTCTTGCGGTCCAGAGGAGCCGAAACAGGAGTGATTCCAAGGTCATCCAGTTCCTCGAGGAAAACGGCGCAAAGGTTTTTCCCGAGAAGGAGCCTTTCCCGGGCGACCGGTGAGAAGTTACCGGGTTCCGGGGACGTGATACGGATTTCCCCCAATTCGGTATCACGTCCCCGGATTTCCGGAGAAGGTCAGCTGGAACAGGGGGACTTCCCAGGATTGGTTGCGGGTCCCGGTCTGGAATTCGCGGGTCTCATCTGATCGGGAGCGAACGAGAATGGCGTAGCAGGTGGCGTCAATGCAGGTCATCCCCCGAAACTTCTGCAACCGACCGTGACCGTACTTAGAAGAAAGGGCCACCGGGATCTGGTTGACCAGTATGCGGAACTCCTTTTCTCCCGCCAGGAATTCGCCCTTCGAACCGACGTCCAGGGCCGAGACGGTATCGATGATCTGACGGCTCGAAGACGGCCAGGACAGGAAGACATCTTTGGGACCCAGCTCCACAACGCGTGTCTCCCCGCCCCGGTCCTCTTCATTGATGCATGCATCAGATTCCGGGGACGTGATACAGATTTCCCCCAGTTCGGTATCACGTCCCCGGATTTCCGCGGCGAACCCCGCACCCGGGCGGGAAGAAACCACGGACAACGCTTCCCGGGCCCGGGTCATGGCGACATAGACCAGCCGTCTTTCCTCCTCGTTCTGCCTTACGCCGTCAAGGAGCACGATGACGGCAGGAAACTCCAGCCCCTTGGCTGCGTGCATGGTGGCAAGCGAGAGGAAGCCCGGGCGGCGCGTTTCCCCCTGCCGGAACTCCCGCAAGGAGTCCATGAAGAAATGGAAGGCGTCCGCGAGAGAGGGAACCGCCGTCTCCTCGAAGTACTGCTCGAGAACCGAGTCGATCAACATTTCCCAGGGGTGGTCGGAAAGATTGGACCGATCCCCCCGCAGTTCCTGGATGCGCTCGGAGACCTTCTCCATCGCGGGCTCCTTCAGGGCGGCCTCCTTGAGACGTTCGAGAAAACGCTGGACCTCCCGAAGCCTGAGGACGGAAAACTGCGGCTTGCGCAGAATCGCGGCGGGAAAACCCGCCTTTTCGGCCAGGAAGCGGAGTTTCAGGACATCCTCGTTGTGCCGGCACAGGATCGCGATCTCCCCCAAGGCGAACCCGCGGGAAACCATGCTCCGGATTTCCGCCAAGGTGCGGACAAAAAGCCCCTCTCCGGCCGGCGCGGCAAGGAAACGGACTCCCTCGCGCGTTCCCGCCAGGTGTCCCGCCCGGGCCGAGACCATTGTCACCTCGTTCTTCATGCGACCGGGGTTCCGGGCTATGAAGGATGCGGTCCGGGCCACGATTTCCGGCGAGGACCGGTAGTTCGTCAGCAACCGGTGGACTACGGCGTGGAAATCGGAGGTGAACCGGCGAAGGAACCGGACATCCGCCCCGTTCCACGTATAGATGTTCTGATCGTCGTCCCCGACCGCCTGGAGATGGATCCGGTGTTCGGGTTGAGGTTCGTCCTTGCGGGCCAGCAAAGAGATCATGCGGTATTGGTCAGCATTGACGTCCTGGTACTCATCCACCAGGATGAAACGGAGCCTTCCCAAAAGCCCACCGGTCATCTCATCCCGGTCGCGTCCCTGAAGACCCTCGAGTATCCGGTTCGCCTCCCGGACCGCGTCGGCCATCACCTTTTCGAAGTCCTGGCCCGCGCGCTTCTCCGGGGCCGACCCCATAGATCTTCCCGCAATCCGCAAGGCGAGCCCGTGGTAGGTCTGCACGTGCACCCACCGTGAATCACGCCCGATCAAACGCTTGAGACGATGCCGGATCTCCAGAACGGTGGAACGGTTGAAGGCCACTATCAGGATGCTCCCCCAGGGGACGCGTTTGGCCCGAACCAGCCAGGCGGCCCGATGGACGATGGTCTTGGTCTTGCCGCTTCCCGGCCCCGCAAGGATCATTATGTCGTTCTGCAGGGATTCCTGGACGATGGCCCGCTGTTCCTCGGAAAGGGCGAAATCCTGATCCGGGGTCACGGTCCTTCCAAGGATGCGGTTCAGGCTCTCCTCACCGGTCGGGATCTCCAGGCGCCCCTTCTCCCCATGGAAATGGCGGGCATAGAAGGCCTGATGGTCGAGATCGAAGTAATCCCGGACCAGGGCCCTGGCATCCCTCATCTCCTTCTGGGCGTATTCGGCGTATCTTCCCATGACGTGGATCTGGGCCGTCTTTTCCGCAAAATAACTGGCCAGGTCTTCGCAATCCTCGGCCCTGGGAGGTTGGGGGGAGTTCAGCTGGAGTGTAAGGGCAGGCCGAAAGACCGCCAGGCCGTTCTGCAACGTTAGGATACGTGACTCATGCAGGGCGAGAAGCGCCTTCTTGATGAGGTGAGGTTCTTGCCCCGACTCGAGGTTCAGTCCCGGAGCCCTGGCGAGGAGCTCTTCCAGCTCGTTCTGTGAAAAAGAGACCCGGCACTGGAGGCCACGCGGCTTCGCCAGGGCCAGAAGATGGCGCAAAATCATCTCCCCGGCGAGAAGGCGTCGGTGGGAGGCGACCTGGACCTCCCGAAGGGTCATAGCATAGCTCAGGTTGAAAAGTTCGAATCCATGAGCCCGGAAAAGGACGGTTCCGTCCCCTTGCCAGGCCTGGAGGATGAGGCGGACGTCCTCCTGGATGGCGTCGGGAATTCCGGCCCGGTCCTTGAGAAGCGTTGCCACCCCCCGGGCGTGAAGCATGATGCTGTTGTTCTCATCGGGTTCAACCTCCGAAAGAAAGTCCTGGAGGTGCCTCTCGAGCTTGGCGGCCCGAAGCCAACGGTCCCTGGCATTGCGTTGGTTTCCGGGGACATTGCAGAGGATGGCGGAAAAGAGGAGATTGCAGTCTATCAGGCCCGCATGCCTCATCTGCCGGAAGGTCTTCTGGATCGCTTCCCCTTCCCGCCCGAAGAGATCCGAGAGCATGTCGGTGTTGAACAGATCCTGCTGGTGGCTCTGGAAAAGGAAGTTCAGGATCTGGCCCCATTCCCTGCGGGTGGTTCCCGGCAGCTCGAGTGTGTGGATCCTTGCCATGGACTCTTCGAGGCCCGGAAGGCTGGGTTTTGCCTGGATGACTGAGGTGCGGTTCCAGGTTCGCTCCAGAACCTGGACCTTCTCCAGCCAGGAAAGGGCGATCTTCACCTTCGTGTCGGCCATCTCATCTGCGGCATCAAAGGTTTCCGTATCCGTTCCCTCCTCCCGCAGGATCTCCCCGGTGGTCTTCACCACCTTGGAAAGGGGCTGACGATCAGCCGGGAAAGTGCTTCCCGAAAGACCCCCCGGGCCGGGCGCTTCCCCGGGCCCGGAACGGGGAACTCGCGGGGGGGCCTTCTCCCCCGTGGTTTCTGTCGTTCGGCTTGGGGCGGGTCGATTGGAATCGCGGCCCTTCCGCTTGCCCAGGGCAAGCTGCTTCACGCCGCGGAAGATGCCGAGAAGGTCGCCGAAGGTGATCCGGCTTCGGGACGTGAGCCGGAACTGGTCTTCGAGGTCAGCCTGGCAGAAAAGCAGGTGACACTCCGCGTCCTGCCCGTCACGCCCGGCACGCCCCGCCTCCTGGAGGTAGCTCTCGAGAGACCCAGGGACATCGGCGTGGATGACCGCGCGGACATCGGGCTTGTCGATTCCCATGCCGAAGGCGTTTGTGGCTGTGATGACGCGAAGCTTGCCCTCGAGGAAATCCTGCTGGACCTCACGCTTCTGCTCCGCCGGGAGACCGGCGTGGAAGAAGTCGGCCCGGAAGCCGCGTCGTTTCAAAAATTCCGCCAGCTCCTGCGCCCGGTTCCGGGTTGCGGTGAAGACGAGGGCGGCACCCTCCCCGATGTTGGCGAGGATGTCGAGGATGATCGGATTCTTCTCGGACAGTTCCACGACCTTGACCGAGAACCTCAGGTTGGGCCGGTCGAGCCCCCCCTGAACCACCCGAAGGTCCCTGCCCCCCTCGCGGCGGAAGAACTCCCGGATCTCCGTCGCAACGTCCTTCTTGGCGGTGGCCGTGAAGCAGGCGATGGGGGGGAAAGCCCGTCCCTCTCCGAGCACGAGACGCAGAAACTTGCATATGTAGAGGTAATCGGGCCGGAAATCGTGGCCCCATTTTGAAAGGCAGTGGGCCTCGTCGATGACGACCAGCCCGAGTTCACGCTGTTGGAGGATCCGGCAGAAGTTCTCGTTCCGCATCTGCTCGGGAGCGACGAAGAGCAGGTTGACCGAGCCCAGGGCGATCCCTTCGATCGTTTCCATGCGTTCCAGAACGGTCTGCATCCCGTTGAGCGTCCCCGCGTCCAGAAGCCCGCGATTCCGAAGCGAATCGACCTGGTCCTTCATCAGCGACTGCAAAGGGGAAATGACCAGGGTGAGCAGGTTTCGCCGCCGGGCGAGCATCAGTCCTGGAAGCTGGTAACAGAGGGACTTTCCACCCCCCGTGGAGAGTATGACGAGGAGATCCTCCCCACGCAAGAGGGCTTCCGCAACGTCCTGTTGCGTCAACCGCGGCGCATCTGAGATGGGGCGGAAGGCATCGAACCCGAAGAACCTTTTCAGGGCGTGGGCGGGTTCGTGAAATTCCCGACAGTAGGCACAGCTCCCGCACATGCTCTCCTCTCGTGCTCTGCGCAGGAACAACACCGCTTCAGGGAACGCGTAAACCACCCAGGGGGCGAGCCGCGACTTCTCGTCGGCTGTCGCCAGCCAGGCCAACGCCAGTGCAAGGGCGGCTCCGTCGTAGGTGTCGAGGAGCTTCGGAAGACTTGCCAGTGCAACTTCGCACATCCGGCCGGCAAGAACGGGGGCCAGGCTCCGGGGAAGCTCGGTCCGCGCGGGGATTGCCGCGACCAGGTCCTTCAGGCCGGGGATGCAACCGGAATAGCCTTCGGAACCGGAAATCAGGGCAAGATGGACCGGAAGAAGAGGATCCTTCATGAGCGCGGCCCGTTCCTCCACGAAGAAGTCGAGAGTGGCCGCAGCGTCCCGAAGCGGATCGTTCCGGGATGCCGGACTCGGCTTGTACCCCTTGTAGAGCTTGTGATATGGATGCCTGGGGAAGGCCAGTGGAGCCAGGAACAGGGTATCGACGCGGGGAAGGCGATGAAGGCGCATCCAGGGGGCATGTCGCGCCAGCCACGCGTGGTCGTGTGCCACCAGGTTGTGCCCGAGAAGGAGCGACGCTGGTTCACAGAAGGAGTCGAGTTCCCGGAGAAGCTCGAGGGGATCGTCCCCCCCGATCTCGCGTCTCAGTGATGTTCCACCCAGGCAGGCTCCCACGGAGAGCAGTCGTTCGGACTCCGGATGGATCTCCAGGTCGATTGCCGCGATCGCCTGCCGAACCGTCCCTTGTGCCCCGACAGCGGCTCCCGAACTGATTTCTCCGCAGGCCGACCGTTTTCCTGGCAACCTTTTATCCCCTTCCCGGAAAAATTTTTCAAATACTACGCGATTTGCCCACTCCAAGGGAAGAGGGAATCGACCGAACCCGCAGTAGCAGATGTTTCGCTCGTTCGAAGCTCTTCGAAGCTCTTCTTGTTCGAGAAGAGGAGGGGTGGTATCCTTCGTTTGTACATTTCGAATTTCATCGGTGATGGGCCAAAAGTCCAAAAGAGAACGCGGTCGGGTGACAAGCGGAAAACCGGCCGGTAAGGAGTCGAAAGTGGTGCTTCCAAAGATCGGTTACGACATCGGGAAAGAAAGCTTGCGGAACAACTGTTTCTGTTTCCTCCAGGAGCATTTCGAGAAGCATCCGGACAGAGTCTGCATGAAGTGGGTCAACACGAAGAACAAGATCTGGTTCGACTACAACCCTTTCGCCCGGACGCTGACGCACGACCCCTTCACCTATAAGGACGTCCACGACATGGTCGTCCATGTGGCTGCGGGTTACAAGAAGCTCGGAGTGGAAAAGGGCGATCGCGCGCTGGTTTATGTCCCCATGATTCCCTGGCTCTACGCGGGGATGTTCGCGTTCCAGATGTTGGGAGCCACGTGCATTTTCCTGGATTCATTCGCCCGGGCCGACCAGCTCGAATACGTTGCCGATCTCTGCAAACCCAAGGTCTGGCTGTCGGGAGAGCGCGGTTTTTCGATGGGGAAGGGGAAACCCGCCCTCGAAGCCATTCCGATGAAGATCAACATGGGGCCCTGCACCCAAACCTGGACTGCCCGCTTCGAAGATCTTCTCAAAACCCCCGAGGTCGCGGAGCCGGTCCCGGTGGGGCAGGAGCACACCGCGCTCATCACGTTCACCACGGGTTCTTCGGGGACACCCAAGGGGGCTGACCGTTCACACAGATTCCTCGCCGCCCAGCATTACGCCATCGACGCCTGTTTGCCGTATTCGGAGAGCGACAAGGACCTTCCCGTCTTTCCGATCTTCTCGTTGAACAATCTCGCGGCGGGTGTCACCACCGTTCTGCCTGCCATCAACGTGGCGGAGCCGGCCGCCAATGATCCGTATGTCCTCTTCACGCAAATCAAGGGGGAGGGGCTGACCACCCTCACGCTGAACCCGTCGTTGCTCAACGGGTTGAACAAGTATTGTCTCGAGAAGGGCGAGACCCTTCCCGGATTGCGTCGTGTCGCCGCCGGCGGGGCCGCCGTTTCGCGCGATGTAGTGGCGGAGTTCACCAAGATCGCACCGAACTCGGACCTCGTCGTGATGTACGGCTCCACCGAGGCCGAGCCGATGACACACATCACGGGCAAGGAGATGCTCGCCCAGCGCAGCGTCTCCGAGAAGGATCCCGAGCTGGTCGACGCCGGGGTCAACGTGGGACACTTCGCCGAAGGCCTGAAGTTCAAGTTCATCAAGATCGTACGAGGCCCGATCGAGGTCGCTTCCGACAAACAGTGGGCCGACCTCGAGGTTCCCCGGGGAAACGTCGGCGAATTGTTGGTCGCCGGTGAACATGTCTGCCGGGCCTATTACAACGACCCCGAAGCTTTCAAGAAGTCGAAGATACGCGACCACCACGACATCGTGTGGCACAGGACGGGCGACCTCGGACGTCTCGACGAGAAGGGGAATGTCTGGATCGTCGGTCGTATCCACAACGTCATCGAGCGCGACGGGAAGTATCTCTTCCCCGTCCAGGCGGAAGTCGTGCTGAAGCGCCAATCCTACACCAGGCTGGCGGCCTATCTGGGGGTTCCCGACCAGAAGCTCGGGGAGAAGACCGTCTGTGTTGTCGCGCCGAAAGACACCGCCGAAATCAAGGACAAGAAGCTCTGCGCGGAACGGGAGGCAGAGATCCGCCGGGTAATGGCCAAGAACGAGATCCCGGTGGATCAGGTGATCTTCCACCCCGATATTCCCATGGATCTCCGCCATCGCTCGAAAGTCGAGTATGGCATTCTCCGCGACGACTTGAAAAAGGCCGGGCTGGTCTAGTTCGGGGGACGCGATACGGGATTCCAGAGTTCCTTGTGACATTTCCCGCTTCCCCCTGTCCCGAGCCCAGGCCATGGGCTGCCTCCCGTCCTAAGCCAGAAAACCGAAGTCAATGCAACGAGGTTCCCGATGGGGTGGTTTTCCTCTCCCTCCTGCCCAAATCACCCGGACCGTGAGGCAACGGGTTTTTGCCGGGTCTGCCGGCAGAAGTTCTGCTCTGAATGTCTCGAGATCGTGGGAGACTATCAATACTGCACTTCCTCTGGCTGCCAGAAAAGAATCGGGGCGAAGGACCAGGAATACCACCGGGACACGGAGCTTCGGAAGTATGGCGCAGAGCTTCGAAAGAACGGGAAGGACGAAGCCGCCCAAGGTCTGATCGCATCCCTTTTGGAGGCGGGGTTTGGCACGATTTTCGGACGGCCCTCTTTCGTGTCCGCTGTTTTTCTTGGCCTCCTCGATCTGTTTTTTCGCCCGGGAAACACGACCAATGGGAACTACCGGGAAAAAGCCGCCAAAAGGCGCCAACGAGGAAAGAGGAACCCCGCGGAGCCCAACAGATCCCGATAAGCTTTGCCGGCTGAGGCGCTCCCAACCGGGCGAAAACGGGACTCAGGCGTCCCCGACACGTCGCCATCCGTGGACGACAGCTCCGAGGAATAGACTCGGGCACCCAGGATCCAAGAAACCTTCCCACCAGGCATTCCCGATCTGGTAGACTGCCTCCATGGCAACAACAAAGCGGCCCGCCCGGCCGGTGCCCCACGAGACGAATCGCACAGCGGACGGGATCTCGATGACCTTTCCACCCACTTCAGCCGCGGTCGCCGCGGCGAGGAACCGGATTCTCGAAGTCGAGTCCAGGCCATCGAATGAGGATATGGCGGTGCTCCTGAATGCTATGTTTCGTGGCAGGCGAGTCACCAGCAAGGTTTTCCCCCTGATCGCCCGCAACATCGCGACCATGGATTCTCTGGGGCAGCATCTGGCCCTGTTCATGCTGCTTCTGGCGGTTCGCCGGAAGATGGACATCTCCGCGGCCGTTCCCTTCCTGGAAGCCTCATTCACGGACCAGTGGAAGAACCTCTTTTTCCCTTCCGAGTGCGGGTTCTTCGAAATCACCCGCTTTCTCCATAACCCACCCATCGAGTTCAACGAACTGTTGATGAGGGTCATAGCGGAGCATTACGTCCGGGCCAAAGATCCAGCCTCTCTGGAGGCACTTTTTGAGAAGCATTTCAATCGCATCAACCGCGTCTACGGAATCTGGTTCGCCCTCCGCACCAAATCCAGGGGCTTCCGCAACCTCGAGGACCATCTGGCAAAACGCTGCCTGGGGCCCGGCCCCGAAGACTGAAACCCGGAAGACCGAGACCCGGCAAAGCAAGCGTTCCCCGGAATGTGACCAAAAGGGGGCAAGAGGAAGCCGGTTCAGACTTCAGGCGAAAGGGAGGAAGGTATACAAGGTCAGGGCTTCCTGGAGGTCCTTCAGGGAAACATGCTCGTCGATCTGATGCGCAACCTCTTCCCGCCCGGGACCGATTCCAAGCGTGGGAATCCTTTCCTCCCCGGCGCTGAAAACCCCGTCGGTGGAGAAGGGCCAGATCTTGTCGGCAGGTTTCCTCTCGAGCGCTAGGTGGAAGGCCCCATCCATGAACCGGAAGAAATCGTGATCCCGCGGTAACTGCCAGGCCCGATGCTCGGAAGACCATTCGGAGGCTCTGCCGGAATAGGAGTCGCCATCGTAGCCCCGCAATTCGATCTCGACGTCGGGCCAGCCCGTGATTCCCCGCAGCTCTTCCCGGACCCTCGAAAAATCGGCCCCTTCGGCGAGCCTTACCGTCACCTCCGCTTCGGCACGGTCAGGAACGCTGCTCCGGTCGAAGGGAACGGTGTGGAATGCGGTAACGACGAATGTCGATCTCCCCAGGACCTTTGCCGGATCGGGACCGACCCTGGCGAACTCCCTTCTCTCCATTTCCTCGATGCAGGAGACCGCTTTGGCGACCTTGTAGGCTGCGTTCTCCCCCTCTTCGGGAACGGAGGAATGAACGCGCTTTCCCCTCCCGACGATCCTGAACTGGAGTTTTCCCCTCTGACCGCGGGCGATCTCCATCTTGGATGGTTCCCCCAGAAGAACCGCATCGGGTCTGATCCCTGCGGTCCGGATGATTTCCATGAAGGCCAGACCCTCCGCAACCTCCTCTTCGGTGACAAAACATCCCAGGATTGTTCTCCGGAGAGGGAATCTCTCTCTCAACCTCTTCGCGAGAACCAGGGACATGACCATCGAAGCCATCGCCCCCTTCATATCGCAGCTCCCGCGACCGTAAAAACGCCCATCCTCGACGGTTCCGGAAAAAGGGGGGAACTTCCAGAGCGATGTATCGCCAGGCTCAACGACGTCCATGTGGGCATTGTATGCAAGCGTTCCGATCCCTTTTTCCCCGGTCTTTCTGACGATCTCCTGGAAATGGGCTTCCCAAATCCTGCGATCGTCCGTCCCTGGCTCCGGAGATGGGGTGGTCGCGGAAACAGCATCGGGAGCCAGAATCGCCACGACGCTTCCCCGGATGTCGATGAACGCTGGAATACCATTCTTACGCAGGAAGTCCAGGATCATTCTGGCAAGTGGTCCTTCCTTGCCGCTGAACGACTCGAAACGAATCGCTTCCTTCAGGAGGCCGATGCACTCTCCGAGATTCCCGAGGGCTTCCTCGCGCACGGCGCAGGCAACCTCGCGGGCTGCGGGAAGGCTGATTCCAAACCCTTTCATGGAATACCCCTCAACGCCTTACCTTCAGCGGCTCAGTTTCAAGAAGTAGTCACCTTTCCGGGGCCCGGGAACAAACTTCCACGCCGGGTCGACCAGTTCGAGCGACCAGCCATCCCCGCCGACCAGGCTGTCCTGAACATCCTCCGGCGCGGGAACCTGAATCCGGACGGAACTTCCCTCCCTGATCAGAAGCGCCCCCTTCGACACCCGCAGGGTTCCCCATTTGTCTGTGAAAGTGGCAACCCTGTAGACGACTCCGTACTTTTCGAGAGGGAAGATGGTCGAGTTTTCGAAGGAAAAGTTCCCATCAATGGTAAGTGGCATCGAAAGGACGGGGTTTTCCACGAGTCGGGTGATATACTCCTTCCGCATCTTCTTCCGCCATTCATCGTATTCGCACTCGGAAATCCAGAGTGAATCCCCGTCGTATTTCCCGGCGCGCTTCCCCGCCTCCGCCTTCAGGTCGCTGGGAATGCTGAGAAGAAGACTCTCTTTGACCGCGTCGGAAAAGTTCTTCTTCATGTCAAGATTTTCCCGCCAGTCCGAGGAGATTCTGTCCAGGATGATTCCATAGGTCATGCCGGTGTAATAGGCGAATGCCCGAACGTAGTTCCCCTTTTCCTGATTCTGGCATAGCTGGGAATATGCTCTTTCGAAAAGTTCCTTTTCGGAGCGGGACGCCAGTTTGAACCCGGTATATTCCGCCAACCCTTCATTCATCTCCAGGGCGGTTTCGTTTTTCCGCGCTCCCGGGATGAGCTCATAACGTCTCCACCGAAAAACGACCGCATCCTCCAAAGCCTGGAGGGATTCATTCTTCAAAGCGGCCTTCAGAGCGCGGAATTCCAGCAGAAGCCAGAACCGGCCCTCCAGGGTGTCCAGATGCCCGTTTTCCTCGCCCTGTTCGGGCGATGAGGGAAGCTGGGTCTGGATCCGGTGGAATGATTCGTGCATCAGAAGCCTGTTTCTCTGGAACTCATCTTTCGGCAATGGCCAGGAAACGGTTGCCCAGCGAACCCCACCCAGCTCCATGACGGAGTTGGACAACTGGACATTCGCCGGAACCTCGCCCACGAAGATATCCCCGGATTGCTGCAACAAACCCGCCTTATCGGGCTGATTTGCCGCGATCCGCCGGTTGGAATCGAAAAAGAGGATGGGACCGTATAACTGGATGCCCCAGGTTTTGCCGTTGTCTCTGAGTGAACACGCTTCGGCTTCGTGGAAGCGTTCTGCCGCGAGTCCCAGATCGATGGAAAATGGCCAGACGGGGGAAAAGGCGGCCAGGGCAAACAGGAACGCCGCCGAACCCATGAAAACAAACCTCTGCCTTTTGCGGGCCATGTTTCCTCCAGAGTCCGGTTCTTTTTCTTTTCCGTCCCCGATTCTACTTTCCCCCACGAAGTTGGACAACCCTTTTCTCCTCTTTTCGATGGAAACCGTCCGGAGATGCTTCCGCCAAAGGATCATCCATTTTCGTGCCTACTTGAAGTCCCGGGGACGCCCTCCCCGAATGTCAGGGCAGCCCGAACCCGGGTTCTTCCCTCATCGCATGAAACCGTGGGAATCCACGGATGCTTCTGGAAAGGAGTCAGGAAAAATCACATTCGGCGTCCCCCGAAATATGGAAAACCATGCCCGGTTTCGAAATTCCGGACTAAAAAAAAGCAGCTCCGCTCAGTCTCCGAACTGGACCAGGGAATCCCTGAAGCGGGTGTACCGGTCTTTGAAGGCGTCGTAACCCTTCTGATCCCGGTAGCTGATTCCGAACACCTTCCTGGTGTTCGAGTTCGTATCTTCGACGTCGACGAAGGAGCGGGTATAGGAGCCGTCCTTGGCCGCAATCGTGCAATCGATGGTTATCACCCCGTCCTTCTCGGTTTTGTTGTTGGAAACCTGGGTTTCCTTCTCTTCCTTCAAGAGGATCTCGGTGGGGGTTCCGTTCCATTGGGGGGAGAACACGTAAAACGATACCTCTTTCGAGGGGGAGATGAAAAACGCGCTGTCATGGCCGGAAACATTGGTCGTGCTTTTCATTGAAGGTTCGGCCTTGAAGTCCTCGGGATACTGGATTTCAAACCATGCGCCGTTGAACTTGGGCCATTCCTTGTTTTGAGAGGGTTCCTCGGCGGAAATGTATCGGATCGGGAAAGCGAGAACGATCAGTGCGATCAGGAAGTGAATCGGGGTTCGGGCCTTCATTGGATGGTCCTCCTTCGGGATCGGGTCGGCACCGGAAGAATCCCTGGGTGCCAGTTCAGTATCCGGTGCAATACTGGAAGTGCATGGGGTCATTTGGCAACTGGTGGAAACCATGCTTCGCAAAGATCGCGGCGATCTTCTTCTGCCCCGCGGTCTGCTTGCTCGAACCCATCGGGTTCTCGGAGGCATTGATGTCAACAGCGATTCCCCAGGCATGGGTGCTCTTCGAGGAACCGCCTCTCTTGTTCCGGTTATTGTAACAGCCGTCGAAGGAGTGGATTTCATCCGAAAGACCCTGCGCCTTGATCTCTTCGAAAACGGCCTTGAGCTTGTCAGCGATCTTCGCGTTACAGGTGACCCGGACATTCTTCCCACCGCGGCCCGCAGGCATGGTGGTGGTTACCTGGTTCGTTCCCGGGGCGCCGAACATTTTTTCGATCGCCGCACGCCCATTGGGTGCACCACCGATCGGCTTGTCCGTCCCACTATCGGGTTTATCCTGGCCGCCATTCGGTTTATCCTGGCCACCATTCGATCCTGTCTTTCCATTATCCTTGGCTCCGTTGTCCCCCCCCGGGGGATTTGCAACGATGCCCCCACCTAGATTCTTCAGGATCTTTTCAAGAATCTTTGTGATCCTCTCGAGGATGCTCATCAATGAATCGAAGATCTTGTCGAAGAGGGACCCCTCGTTCCCGCCGGTTTGCCCGGTCGAAGCCTGGTCCTGAAGAATGGTTGGTTCATTCTGACCAGAAACGTTGGTCTTGTCATCCTGGGGGTTGTGGTCTTCGAGGGTTCCCAGGAGGTCGGTCTCTGCCAGAAGAAGAGAAGATAGGAGGACAGCGAACAGACAAACCGCCAGAACGTTTCGACACATTTGACAACGCATCCGGATCCCTCCTGATAACGATTTTTTCCTATCTTACCAGGGAACGCATAGATGTTACAAATTTCGAATACTCCCCCCGCATTGGGCGGTCGAACTTCCCCGATTTCGTGTTGCCACCCGGGAGCCTGCCTTTTATGGTAGAATTCCACCCCAGGAGTTTTCGAACCGGCCTTCGAAGCGCCTATCCGGCCGGTTCAAGGTTGAAAAGCGTTCACTGAAGCAACGAATGGAGGGACCCGTGGCAAATCCCGGAAGGGGAAGTCGGACCCCTGAACCGGAACTTGGGGATATCGGTCGCGTCGTTAATGGCGGGGAGACCGGGCACCCGCCTTTTCGGATACATTCCAGGCTTTCCCCTCTTGCCTGGTGGATGAATCTGGGTTCACTGTTGTGCCTTCTTCCCGGCCTGCTCCTGTGTGGAGCCGCTTTGATCAGTGTTTCAGGCGATTCGGGCAACGAGAACACCAAGATCGTACTCTACGCGGTTTTGCTCCTGGCGAACCCCTTCTTCATTGCGGGTTTGCTGGTCCAGCCCCTGGCACGGTCGCGGTTCCACCTTCTGCTCGCTCCCCTAGGTTTGCTGTATTGCGTGTTCCTGGCTTATTTCACCGTAATCGCATATTGGGAGGTCCTTTCCACGAGCAATCCCAACATCAGATTGGATACCTGTTTCTGGGGAACACTCGGATACTCCCTCGTCACCGTGGTCGTCCTCGGATTACTTGACCTGGTGGCTCTCCTCGGCTACATGACGCAGAGGCCGATTGTTCCCCCACCCGATCCTGCAGTATGAAGCAACGGAGGAACGACCATGGCGGATAGGATTCGGATCGCCGATCTGATGGACCGGAGCGGCGTAGGGTTTGGAACGAGCGGGGCGCGGGGCCTTGTCGAAGCCATGACAGACAGGGTCTGCTACGCTTACACCAGGGGTTTCCTGGGCTACCTGGTTTCCCGCCGCGAGGTAACTCCGGGGTCCCGCGTGGCCTTTGCGGGCGACCTGCGCCCATCGACCCCGAGGATCATGCGGGCCTGTGCACATGCCGCCCACGACACCGGTTTCGTTCCGGTCAACTGTGGTTTCATCCCCACCCCCGCTCTTACCGTCTGGGCAATGGGAGCCGGGATCGCAAGCGCAATGGTCACGGGAAGCCACATCCCCGACGACCGGAATGGAATCAAGTTCAACCGGCCCGCGGGTGAGATCCTGAAAGAAGACGAAGCTGGGATCAGGGAGCAGTATGTGGAGATCCCCGACCTTTTCGATGTTTCCGGAGCGCTGAGATCAAGTGAGGAACTCCCGCCTTTGGACGATTCCGCCCGAACCGCCTACCTCGGGCGTTACCTCGGTTTCTTCCCGCCCGACTGCCTCGCGGGGATACGCGTCGGGGTCTACGAACATTCCAGCGTTGCGCGCGACCTTCTGGTGGAGATCCTGCAACGACTCGGAGCGGAGGTGGTCCGTTTCGCACGTTCAGAGGTCTTTGTTCCCGTCGACACCGAAGCGGTGCGGCCGGAGGACGTCTCGCTCGCCCAGGACCGGGCCGCGGACGGAGGGTTCTTCGCTCTCTGCTCGACCGACGGAGACGGTGATCGGCCGCTCATCAGCAACGAGCTCGGAGAATGGATCAGGGGAGACGTTGCGGGAATTCTCGTCGCCAGGTGGCTCGGAGCGCAAACCGTGGTAACGCCCGTTTCGAGCAATTCCGCCCTCGAAAAGTGCGGCTGGTTCCGAAAAGTCGTCCGCACCCGCATCGGGTCGCCCTATGTGATCTCGGCCATGCAGGCAGCCGAAAGGAAACCCGTCGTGGGGTACGAGGCAAACGGAGGGTTCCTTATCCAGGACCCCATCGAACGCGA
Source organism: uncultured bacterium (assembly GCA_964428355.1). Taxonomy (GTDB): domain Bacteria; phylum Muiribacteriota; class Ozemobacteria; order Ozemobacterales; family Ozemobacteraceae; genus CAYRYU01. The sequence continues at coordinate 71,094 of CAYRYU010000012.1, read as the reverse complement.
TGGCCGGGTTCTGGCTCCGCTGCCGACGAGGGACGCTCTGATAGTTGCGCTGGCACTGCTCCGATTCGCACGGGAATCATCCCTCTCCATCTCGGGGCTCACCGCGCTTCTCCCCGCCCGTTTCACCGCAAGCGACCGGCTCAGGGATTTCCCGACCGCGGTCGCAAGGGAGCGGATCGCGGGGCTAGCACGCGAACGAGGCGCTGAGCTGGTTTTCGGCGCGGAGTTCGGACCGGTCGCCTCCCTCGACGAAACTGACGGCCTTCGGATCACCTTCGCGAGCGGGGAGGTCGTCCACCTCCGCCCCTCGGGGAACGCCCCCGAACTGCGCTGCTACAACGAGGCGGCGACCTCGGAGCGCGCATTTTCCATGAATCGCCGGTGTCTGGAAATCCTCGCGACCTGGAGATAGGAGAACGAGTTGACCGTCTTGACCCACCCGGACGGGAGTGGTAGTTTGCTTGTGCCGGGCAATCATCGATCCCCTTATGGGGAGATTTGCCCGGACCGCTGGAATCCGACGGTTTTTCTTGAACCGGAAGCCGACTCGGACTCTCCCGGAAATCGTTTTCGTCGGAGAACCCAAACCGTCTCCGCGCTTTCTCTTCCTTTTCCGTACATGTTGTTGGGAAACCCAAACGAAAGGTGGAATCGATGAAAAATTCTCTTCTCATGTCGTTGGCCGTGTCCTTTTTGGTGTTCCAATTCGCGATGCCCGTCCTGGCGGCGGAAGGTGATATCACCATCTTCGTGAACCCCGGGAATTCCGTTTCCGATGCGACCGTGAGCGTCACCGTCAACGGAAAGGTCATGACCGCCGTCAGCAACTACATGGGAATTGCCGTGTTCAACAAACTCCCCACCGGAACCTACACTTTCACCGCCTCGAAGTCCGGTTATGGGCAAGGCTCGGGATCCTTCACCGTAAATGCGGGCTCCGGGAACACGGGAAGCATCTTTCTGAGTGCCCAGACAGGAAATGCCGAGATCACGGTAAACGACAAGAATACGGGGAAGGCGATCAGCGGAGTCCAGGTCACCGTGTCGATTGCAGGTGTTTCCCAGTATGTGAATACCGACAGCAAAGGGGTGGCCGCGTTCGCCAACCTGAAAACGGGAGCCCACTCGTTCGCGACTTTGAAAACGGGGTACAAGGACAGTTCGACGAACGTCACGATCACCCAGAACGGAAACACGAAAACCACCGTCCGGCTCGAACCCGTGGTTGCAAGCAAGGGGGCATTCGGAGATATCGCCGTTTTCGTCAACCCGGGAAATGCGGTCAGCGGTGCCGATGTCAGCGTAGCGGCCAAGGGTGATACCAAGAAAACCAAAAGCGATGCCCAGGGGATCGCTCGTTTCTACCAGGTTCCGACCGGCAAATACACATTCAAGGCAAACATGGAAGGGTTCAAGGAGGGAACGGCCGAACTCCAGATCAATGATGGCCCGTCGAATACCGGCAGCATAGTGATGGTCCCCAGGGTGGGCGATGTCAAGATCACGGTCCAGGACAAGTACACGAAAAAGCCCATCAGTGGAGTCCAGGTCACCGTTTCGATCAGGGGAGTCTCCCAGTATCAGAACACGAACGGAAGCGGGATCGTCAGTTTCCCGAAGATCCAGGTGGGAACCCACGCGTTCAAGACCCTGAAAAGCGGCTACTTCGAAAGCGTCACCAACGTGACGGTCCAGGAAAACAAGCTTGTTGCGCAAACTATCTTCATTTCGCAACCGATTCCCGCCAAGCTCCATTTCGAACTTTCGAGTTCCGCCAAGAGCGATCTGACCTACAAATCCGGTTGTCTGAGGGCCGAGAAATCGAGCTGGAACAAGTCCGTTCAGAAGGTTTCTTCGGATCAGACCGTCGAAGTGCCTGAACCTGGCGAATACCGGTTCCATGCAAGGTGGGACGACAAGCGGACGCGTTTTCCCCGATACACGAAATCGGACATCATCAACATCACGAAACCCGGGACGTACAACCTTAACCCGACTGCATCTCCCGACGACCCGCAATGATGATTTCCGGAAAACAGGGGACGGTTATTGTCGATGACGATAACCGCCCCCTGTTTCCCAGGGCTGCAAAGCCCCCAGGCTATTTCCCCGCCGGGGGGGCTCCCTTTCTCGGGTCCCAGCGGTAGAGAAGGTGGAGACAGCACAGGAAAATCGCCGCTGAGAAACCCATCTTGAAAGAGTGATCCGACTGGTACAATTTCAGCATCACGGCTACTGCGAGTCCTGACCCGAGAAATGCCAGGATCAGGAACCACATGAGCGGCCGCCGCCCGGACAGCATCAGGAGGGTTCCCACACCGGCTATACCCCCGAGAAGAATCATGAGTGCCTGAAACCACCTTCCCGACCCGCGCTTGGTGTTTACGAGGGCACCCTCAATGTACGGAGGGGTTTTCCCCGGATCGATCTGAAGCATGGTGAACCCGGACCACCAGGTCGTCGTGGGAATCGAGAACTTGACGGGAAGAAGCCCCAAAGCCCCCACTGCGCCGCGCATCGATGCGTTTCCACCCACTCCGGCGAAGCTCCCCGGGCTCTTGACGTTGATCAGGGAACCAAGGTCGAGCCGGGAAAATGAACGGCTGCCATCGAGAAGCGGTTGGGCCGGCTTTCCCACCGTGGGATCGACGTTGGAGCGTCCTTTCATCAGCATCAGCTCGCACCCTTCGGGAAGATGGACAACCCAGCTCAACTCTTCCACACCGAGATGGACCCGGGGAAGTTCGAGATGAAGGGGACGGAAAGACCCCAGGGGGGTCTTGAGATTCGTGGCGTATACGATCTCAACGGGAAAGGCCTGAGGCTCCGAAGCAACTATCGGGGAACGCAGGATCGGAACATTGTACCAGCCATGCTCCGTGTCGAGGCCGCTTTTCACCGCAACCCCACCCACCTCGGAGCTCCAGAATTCGGGAGTGGCACTTCCAACCGCGGGAAGAGCGATCTTCAGAAACTGCTCGGAGTTGTTCCTCACTTCATATCCGATCCGGGTGATGATGTAACCGTCCTCGTTGATGAGAGTCATCGCCTCGGCCTTGTCGATCAGGGCAGTCACCTGGTCGATGTCCCGGGGCCTGCTGACCTTCATCAGAAGCTTGTTCGGATGTGAGAGGAATTTGAACGCGAACGGAAGCTTCTCCGGAACCTGCCCGCCGACCTGCCGGACGAACTCCCCGGCATCGATGGGTTCGTATCCGACCGGAGTATCCGCAACCGCCAGCTCGAGGAAGGGAAGGCACCCGACCGCGAGCAACCCGAAACTCCGGTCAACCATCATGGGAACCAGCTCGGGGACCACGAGGTCCTTTTCATCATTCTTCCAGTCGAACTCGAAGGTGACCGTGCATGCCACCTCTCCTTTGAGTTTCGACTTGAAATTGAGGTGCAGGATGCCGTATTTCGTTTCCGTCCGCTCTTCGGTCCATTCGCCGAGAACGACCGATTCGGCCTTCATTACGCGGACCCCGGGAGGGACACGAAGGGAAAAGCGGTCGATCCCCTCGGTCCCGCGAATGAGGAGTTCATATTTATTGACGCAACGGGCAAATCCCTCTTCCAGAGAGACCAGATTGCGTTCCTGGACGACAACCCTCGTTTCCTCGCGAACCACAACAGGCTGGGTTCCTGTCGCAACCGCTCCTGTCGATGTGGCAACCTGCGTCGGAACCGTTCGCGCAAATCTCGGGGATAGCTCGACATTCACTTCGGAACAGGGAGGAAGCATGGCCTCGAATGATGATCCCCGAGGACCGGATTCGGTGAGCGTGAACATTCCGGGATCGACCCATCCTTCGCAATCCGGGTCAGGCGTTTCCACCCGCAATCTCGTCTGGGGAGTCGGCACCATCGGGAGGGTGAACCTGCGCGTCTTGGCGACCCCGCTCGAAAGAGGCAGGAAGAACCTTGCACCGACCTCGATGGACCCAGTCGCCTCCAGGATCAAGCCGTAGATCGCATTTCCATCGATCGCCCGAAACAGGTCCAGAGACGTAGGTTTCCCATTCAAAGTAACTTCTGACGGAACGATCTCGCCCGGAAGCAGATAAACCTTTTTCCAACCATCCCTGAAAAGATCGATCGTGAATGTCGCTTCGCAGCGCACCCCTTCCTCCCCGACCCGGGCACTGAAGAAAGCCGACCGAAGGCAGTATTCCATCGGAGGAAGGCTGGGCGCGGGGGTTGGCGCCGAACCCACATCGATCAGATACCGGTAATCATCCTCCGGGACTATCACTGACCCACTTTCGGTTCCTCCGAGGGAGGTCAGATCCCTGAACGGAACCATCAGCCGGATTTCCCGGGGGGAGGGAGGCCCGGCCATTGCCATGGCCGCAAGCAGCGTGAACAGGAGGGCCAGGAAGATTCCCGGCAATGGCGCCCTGCCATCTCTTGCCGAGGGAGCCGGAAGGTGGGAAGTCTGTTGGGAAGAAGGTTGGGAATCCCCGGGGGACGAGGGAGGCCTGGGCGAACCCGGAGGTTCCGAAAAACCCGGGCTCCAATTGTTCTCGGATATGAACCAGATTACCTTCCAGGCAACCCCTCCCAACAACGCGATCCAGAGCCCCATGTTTGCGTGTTCCCCCACGAACTGGAACAGGTCGTCCCAGGCGCTCAGGAAAGCCAGGATCAGAACCGAAACGATGATCTTGAACGTAAGCCGGAAAAAGGATCCGTTGATGAAGAAGAACCCTGCAACAAGCGCAAGGGTGAATGCCAGGATCTTGGAGATTATCACCACCTCCCACCTGAGGTAGGTGAATTCGACCTTCGGGCATGTCGAGTTCGCCGCCAACCCCCTTTCCGGAAGGATGTCCGCCAGGACGAGGTCACGCTCGAGACCGTAGTGGTTGTTGGTAGTGACGAATTTGGCTTCGATCGGAAGGGTTCCCCTTCCCCGGGCCTGGGGAAGCGGGGATCCCGACGCCCCCGCCCTTCCTGCCGCTCTTTCATCACTGGGGGCACCAGCGCGAAGCTGGTCAAAAAGGCCGCTCGTCATCTCGACCGGTCCGTGGACATCGCAGGTGATGACACCCACCCCCGTTAGATCTCCGAGAGCGGAATAACGGCAGTTCACCTCGGGAAACTGGATGGAGGTCTTCAGATACTGGCCCTTGAGAAGGGTCTCCGTGTCGAGTTTCGTCATCATTGTGGAATGATCCATGTTGTACATCTCGACCGCCCCAAGAAGCACCCTCATGTTGGCGTAGCAGGCCTTTTCCCGGGACTGCTCACGTGCCTTCCGGAAGTTGGGAGTGGCTATAGCCGCGAGAAACCCGATGATCGCGAGAACCACCATCAGGGAAACGAGGGAAACCGCACGCTCCACGAAAAGGGCACGGAAGACCCTTTCCGCCAAATCCCACGCATTCGCCGCGACGCGGAAGATGAAGGCCCGGGAGATGACAAGCAGGGCGACGACGAGCCCGATGCAGAGGACCAGGATCGCTCCGGGGTTCAAGACCAACCGTTTCACCAACTCGAAAGCCCCCAAGAACCCGCGGAAAAAGAAAGGATCCTGTTTCAGGAGATTGGACTGGACGGTCCCCTGGAAATTGAAAAGCGAGTATTGGGTCGGAGCGAAGAGGGTCCACGACATCCGTGAGACCGGAATGTCGAGAAGGGGGGGTTCGAGGTTCATCGTTCCCATCCAGGACATGCTTGCCACCGCCTGTTTGGTCAAAATTTTCAAGACCATGGTTTCCGGCACACCCATCTCCTGACTCATCAGCAGGGGAACCTGGACGCGGCCATCGCTCCTGCCGGCGACCGGTTTAATCGCCTGTCCGTTTCGAAAGGTCCCCAGTATCTCGGCCCCCGTTGCGAGCTGGAGCATCAGATACTGCTTGTTGTTGTTCCTGATCCGGAGGGTTACCTGCGTCTGGCTGCTCTCGTTCGTCGTGAAGGTCGTCATGACGTCCATCTGGTCGGCAACGACGGTCTGCTGTGGGAAGTCGGCGTACCGCTTGACATGCAACCCGAGCCCCAGCGGCCTACCCCCAAGCCTATAGGCCAGGAGTATCGGACGCGCCGCCCGCTTTTTCAGGGAATCGGGAAGTTCCAGCGGGTCGATCCGGCTCGCCCCGGAAAGATTCTGGCCTACGCCTTCCTTTGCATGAAGATCCTCAACGGGCAACACCTCTACCGATGTCAGAGCCTGCACCGCGAGCGTTCCGAGGTCGCGCTCGACATTGACCGGGTAGACATCGGGGATGGAAAATGTCCCGATTGCATTGTCCATTCGGGCTTCGAAAAGGATCGAAAGCGGGCAGGATTCCTCGCGTCCCGCCTGAAAATCGACGATCAACCTCTTGAAGCCCCCTCCGGCCACTATCTGATGGGACTCGGGCCGATCGGACTGGACCTGCAGTACGTCAACCGTGTCGGGCATGAGGATCGTGAAGCTCGAAACCGGGGCTTTCGTGATCGAGTACTCGAGGTCAAGCCTTCCCTGGAGGGTCGTTTCACCGATCGTGATGAGGGTTTCACTTCGTGAGTAGACGAGTGGAACGGGGGGAGGTTTCACCGGAACGGGAACAGGCGAAGGTTGCTCTGAGGAGCTGGCGATTTCATGGTTTTCCGGGGGGACAGTGTCAGGGGTTTCTCTCGGAGCGACGGGGGTTTTCGGGCGCCAGACCAGGCGGACAGCCGTAGATGCCCCAAGCCAGCCGTAGAACACGCTACCCTTGCCGGTATCGGGATCCACACGATAATCCTTGAAACCCGTCTCCTCGACCGCGGGCTCGTATTCGGGAAGCACGAAGCGGAAAAAGGTCAGGGGAACGGGGGGAACCCCGAAATCGAAACGAAACACCCCGTCGGTCTCATCCACCGGAACCAGGAAGGTCACGGAAATCTGGTGCCGGCCCTTTCCCCGGCAGGACAAGGCGAACTCGTTGTCCATCCAGTGTTGCTGGCGCAACAGGTCACCCTTCCGGGCCAGTTCGAAGCCGGAAAGTGCCATCCGTTCGCGGTCCCCGGCCATCTGGAAACTCCGCGAGGAATTCGTGATCGGCCGGGATTCGAGATGCCAGGGGAGCCCGTCGAGGGTAACCTGTTCGATCGCGAGGGGCCCTTTCAGCAGGTTCAGGGTGTGCCAGTCATCGTCCAGCAACTCCGCCTTGAAGACACCGCATAAACGGACGAACTGCCCCTCGAGTCGACCCTCGATGTGGGTTGACAATGCCCGGACTGCCAGCGGAGGGCGTTCCGGAAGCGGTTGGGCCGCCGACGCAAGCCACGCCTCCTTCGCCTTCTTCAGGTTCTCGAAATGGGAAAGAGGAAGAATGAGATATCGGGACAATTGGTCGGGGGAATTCTTTGCCAGGTCCTCGAGCGGAAGAAGAGCCTTGACCGTGGTCAGAACTGTGGCAGAAGCCGCCGGCTCCTGGGCTGACCCGGTGTTAGGAACTGACAGGAGCCCAGAAGCAACGGCAAGGCACAAGAGAATCAAGGACCTGAAAGTTCGTGCGACGATCATCGGTTTCCTCCCCAAAGATGGTTCATGGGCTTCCCACAAATGAATGGCCTTTCGATATCGAGCTTCGAATCGAAGCGGCAGAAGCGGGCTTGCTGGCTCCTGCCCGGAATCGGTCATTCCGGGAACCCCGCATCCCCTGGAACGGCGGATGAACACACCTGCCCCCGACAGGATATCACACATCAGGGGGACAGGTTACCCATTTCACCCATTTCAACCCATTTCAACCCATTTCAACCCATTTCAAACGCGCGCCGGATCGTTCGGAAGAAAGTGGTAACATGGACCGGAAAACGGGTAACCCGTTTCGAGCATTGGTTGCTATTATTGCCGGAATCAAACCTTTGGAGGATTTATGAAAGCGAAGAGGGAGGCTCCAAGCCTGAATCACAGGAGAAACGCAAGGTGATCAACTGGAAGGAACCCACCAGCGGCGAATGATCCGGGCTTTCCGTCACCCCCGGAAAACCCCGACTTTCCAACCTCTCCCCGAAACGGAATGACGAGTTTCATCGTTTTGGAACAACCGCTCTTTTCATGGGATCGCATCGATGGTTCCGCATTTTACCCGACATTTTTCCAGGGGGCGGAAATCCCCGAGTCCCAGGTCAGGCAACCCGACGGAGAATACGATGCAGACGACGTGAAGCGTTCCCTCCAGTTCCTCACCCACATCGGCTTCATGAACGTGGGGGATATCGAATGATCCGCAGGCCGCGTGGAAACACATTCACGCTCATCGAGGTGTTGATCGGAGCGTTCATCCTCGCGGGAATCGGGCTTTCAACGCTCTATTTCCTGCGTTCCGCGCGAAAGCAGGGCGAGTTTGGCTCAGACCATTTCGAAGCCATCCTTCTTTTTCAGAAAATCCTCGAGGATTGCACGCAGGAAATCACCCTCAACCCCAACGGATTCGTCACGCTGGGCTTCGATCCCGGACCATCCCCTCTTCCGAGGAGGAAGAGCGCAAAAATGGATTATCCCTATCGGCGGCCCGTCAGGGCAATGAAGGCCCCTCAGGGGCTTTCCAACCGTTCCTCTCCTGGAGGGCGCTTCGAGAGTGTCGTGCTGATTTCACCCCCTTCCTGGTGGGATTTTCCCGGCCACCTCGGCAAGGCAGGAGGCAATGTCCGGGAAGATCCGCGCGTAGGCGGGGAGGCCCGCGAGGGAGAAGACCTTCTTCATGACGGGGGTGGGACTGCAAACAAGCATCTCACCGAGGAAATCTTCCTTCACCTTGATCGCCAAGCCGATCCAGGCCACGACCCCGGGGCTGTTGATCGACTCGCATCGCGAAAGATCGATGATGACGCGTTTCGATCAAGCGTCCAAGCTGGGAGGCAAAAGGTCCGCGAGGCGCTTCCCCATTTCCTCCTGGAATTTCCCTCGATCGTAAGGACGAGTCCTTCACCGGTTTCTTTGACCTGAATACCATCTTTCGTCATCTGAATCTTCTGGAGGCCGATCCCGCCCCAAAGGTTTTTGCGTGATCTGTCGTTAAACGAGAAGGTGCCCTCGAGGACTGCGCCATCCTGGCTTTTCGGGCACATTCGCCCCATCGTGGGGCTCGTAACCTGCGGAGTCAGGTGCAGGCGCTGGTTGGCGCATGTCCCGGCACTCGGAATCGGACTCCAAGGCAGACCAGAATGTCCCCATTCGCGGTCCTGTTCGTCTCCATGTCCTGTTCGGATGTCCTTCTGTCCTCGTTCTAAATTTCCGAACTTCGCCGCACTGATCGTCCTTTCCGAATGCAATTTTGTCCGAAAAAATGGAAACCTGAATTCGGTATCACGTCCCCTATTTCAGTCGCAGGAGATTGTTGGTGATGGAAAAAGTGGCTCCGTTTGCCGTAAAAGTCTGATAAAAGGTCCTTGATTTTATCTTTCCCGCGGATTCACTCCACTTGAGCCTAAGGGAAAGAAGAACGGGGAAACTGAGTGTGATCTGCTTGAACTGATAGGTTAGGCTTGCCGATTTCGAGGGGGAGATCTTGCCTTTGGTTTCCGGAGACTGTTTCACGCCTCCAACCGAGAGAGAGGCTTGGAATTCGACATTAACCTTCGAGCTGTTCTGGATAGTAACCTTGGCCGACTTGACGGTGTTCATGACGGTGTTCACATCAAAGGCCAATTCCTGCATGGCTTCAATGATCCCTTCCGCATCCTCACCTTTTCCGCTTTTTTTGTTGCTGTTATAAGCTCCGTAATTCGTGTTGACTACAGTCGCATTTCCCGACTCACTGACTGTTAGGATGCTTTTAACAAATACATACGTCTCCGGAACATCCAGCATTCTCGCAAGATCCTCCACCGAAATCGGACTCGAGTTGGTTTGTGCCCACCCCAAAGACGGCACCATGAGGGCGGCTGCTATAAACAAACACGTCAACCAACGACGGGAACTGCGAAACGAATTGAGCATGAAAGACCTCCAACGAAAATTCTCTTCATCCAGGTATCGCTGAGATGTCGCAATTATAAAGGGGAAGGCCCGTCAAAGCAATAATCCAGGACAAATGTGCGCGGGCCAGGCAGACCAGAATGCCCACATTCGCGGTCCTGCTCGTCTCGATGTCCTGCTCGGATGTCCTTCATTCCTCGTTCTCATTGCCCAACCCCTTCAATTTGCCCGAAGGAGTGAAAACCCGAATTCGGTATCACGTCCCCGGAACCTGATTGCGTCCTTTTTCCCGTTACGGTAGAATCGGCTCGGGATGCCGATACAGAGGGAGCCGGAATGCCTGGAATTGGCCAGTTCAACGAGAAACCGCTTCATGCCTCGCTCAAGGAATGGTATGCCCAACCCGGTGACCGGATCGAGGCATCCGTTGACGGTTTCGTGATCGACATAGTTCATGGTGACCTTCTTGTCGAGGTCCAGACCGGGAGTTTTTCCTCTATCAGATCCAAGCTGATGGACCTGGTCAAAAGGCACCGGGTCAGGGTCGTCTTCCCTATTGCCTGTGAAAAGTGGATCGTTAAGGCCCCGGAAACCATGGATTCACGGGCTTCCCGTCGGAAATCCCCCAAAAGGGGGCGGGTGGAGGATCTGTTCCTCGAGCTGGTGAGCTTCCCCCATCTTCTCACGAACCCCAACTTCTCCTTCGAGGTCTTGTTCACCAGAGAAGAGGAATCGAGATACAAGTCCGGGAAACGTGTCTTTCGACAGGTTGGTTGGCTTGTGGAGGAGCGTCGCCTGCTCGAGGTTGTCGACCGCCGTTTGTTCGAAAAGCCTGCGGACTGGCAGGCTCTTCTTCCCGGACATCCCGATGAACCCTTTACAGCGCGGGAACTTGCGGAAACGTTGGGGATCCGGAAGTATCTGGCCGAGAAGATGGCCTACTGCCTGAGAAAAGGCGAAGTGATCCGGCGGATCGGAAGGAGGGGGAGGGCATACCTTTATCGTCTATCGGGTCCGTGCCTGCCTTCGGATCTGGAACCGGATTTCGACGACACGGCGACACCCTGACCTTACGACCCGCTCAAAATCGGGCGTCCATCTAGATTGCCGCAGGACGAGACCATTTTGGGGGAGCGGGTTGAGAATTGAATCTCCACATGCCATCATGGGGAGCGAAATCGATCCGGGGGGCAACAGATTCTACTATTTCTTTGCCTGACTGTTCTTTCCCTCGCTCCGGTCGTTCTATTGTTCCGTTATCTCAGGTTCATGGACCGGGCGGAGCCGGAACCTCTTGAACTCGTACTGAAGGTTATGGGGTGGGGAGCTCTTTCCATTATTCCCGTGGCATGCCTTGAAGCCGGATTCGAAAAGTTCGCATTTTGCGGTGAGCCCAAGACCACGAACGAAATCTTTGTGTATGCTTTCTTCATTGGAGCGGTTGAGGAAATGGCAAAACTCTTTGCCGGATTGTGGCCCGTCTGGAACGACCCCCACTTCAACGAGGAAAACGACGGAATCGTCTACGTTTCGGCAAGTTCACTCGGTTTTGCAGGCATCGAGAATTTCTGTTACGTGATCGATGAAGGGTTCGGGACCGGGATCCTGAGGGCGATTTTGTCCGTTCCCGGTCACCTTGCCTGGGGTGCCATGATGGGATACTACGCAGGATTGGGGAAGTTCGCCCCGGCCGGTTCCCGGTTTTCTCTGATGGTCCGCGGATACCTTTTTGCCGTCATCGGCCATGGTTTGTACGATGCATTTCTGTTAAGCAATCAAACGCTTCTGGTCTTGATCATATTTTTCGGAGGGCCCGTGTTTTTCTGGAGGACCATCCGCCGCCTTTTCGAGGCAGGAAAGACTCTCTCCCTGGCCAGGATTGCTGAGAACGGCGGACCACCAGAGGTGGATGTCTCGATGCCAGAGCCTCCTCCCGCCTGGAAATGGTATGTCTCACGTCTCCTTTTCTGGCCTTCCTATGGGTTCTGGTGCATTATCCTCATCGGATTGCCCTTTTTGCAATCAATGAATTTGGAGGAGGAACCTCCTCCCGACATCCGGTCCGTTCTTCTGGGCTCAGTAATCCTGACGGCACCGCCCCTCCTTCTTGCATGGCTCCTTTCCGGGTCCTATTGGCAGCAACAGGAAAGATTCCTTGCCCATCGCCCCCAACCAGAAAAAACACCCGCGTGACAGGAAATTCGATTTTCGCGCAGGGAATACTGTGCGTCCATTGCTGGTGTCAAGACCACCTCGTCTTTTTCACCGAAATGGGGGGAAAAGTCTTTTTCAAGGCGGGTTTCGAAAAATCTCCGGTTGCCAGGCGGAGCGGTCTTTCAGGATTTCGGGATCACCCGCCAGAATGCGCCTGAACCGCGTGGCCGCTTCTCATCCCCTTTTCTCGCATCGGATAAAAGGTCCCGAAAAGCTTCCCCATCCGGGCGAAAACGGGACACGTCGCCATCCATGGGCGGCAGGTCCCGAAAACCGCTCAAAGATCGCGGAAAAAGCGCAGGTTCTCCTCGAGATCGGGGGGGAGGTAACCCTTTGCCGCCGCCCGGAACTTGGCATATCGGCCCTCGAGACCCCGGGCCTCCTTGGACTGCGAACCTTGAAAAAGTCTCAACAGATCGGCGTGAGCGGGGTGGTTTGCCAGCTTCTCCCGGATGGGTTTCGCGAAGGGACAGTAACGGCTGAGGATCCCGCGGGCTTCCTTGTCCAGGCGCAGGTTTCCCTGAGACTCGTTTCGGATCCAGATCTCATAGTGCGCCGTGAACACGTCGCGCAGGACTCCCTTGCTCTGCTCGACCAACTGACGGGTATTCTCCTTCTCGGAATCGGAAAGGTTAGGGTTCTTCTTGTAGAGCTGGATGTAGGACCCATATTCGGAGGTCAGCGAGGGTTGGGTCGGATCGTTCGCGGCGACTCCCATCAGAGTGATTGTGAGCTCCCAGCGGTATCTGCCGACCAGGCGGATCAGGAGGGTTTCGAGGTTCTCGTCGGTGAAGGCGGGGAGGAAGAAGCGGCCGGGAAGGCTCCGGTCACGCCCGCCGATCTCCTGCCACATGATCCCTCTGGAGCCATAGGTAGGCAGCACGACGATGTCCGGCATGACGCATTTCATGATGCGTTCCTTTTCGATGACCTTGCGCGGGTCGATGAACCGCACCTCCCGCCAGAAGGCGGAATAATCCACGGTCTGGATCCGTTCGAGAGCTTCCCGGACCCTGTCCAGGGAAACCGCCGCCTTTTCCAGGGGAGTGGTTATCATCGCCTGGTGCAGCATCGGGAAGAAATTGCTGGGCCTTCCGAAAACGGCTTTCTGGCAAGTTCCAAGCTGGGTATCCAGCTCGAAACTGAGCTTGGCATCGACATTCGCATCGAAGGCGGGCTTGTCGTGGTCGGTGACCTTTCTCTGCTTTTTCAGCTCGGTGAAAACATCCGAATAATCGGTGTCGAATTCGTTTCGGGAAGGTTCGACCTGGCGGGTGAAGATGCGCTGAAGCCATTCGCGAAGCGTGAAAACGACAACGGCGGGGGGTGAAACCGAAGCCACCTCTGATGCCTTGGCAGGAACCGGAGTGAAATTCCCCTGGCCCGCGAACCTGAAGATGGACAGGGTCTGCTCGGGATCGAGCAGCCATTCGTCGACGAATCCGTATCGCAGGAACATGGTGACAAGCCTGGATTGATCGCCCTCTGCGAGAGCCCGGCGGAGAACTGCCTCAAAAAGGCGTCTGAATGGTCCGAGCATCTCGGCCCGGGTGCCCTTGGCCTCCGGCGTCTGGGAAAACCGGTCTTTCAGGTTCCTGAAGGCGTTCAGATGGGACATGAACGAGTCGGAAAACTCCTTGTCGAGGCCCGAGTATGCCAGCAACCTGGAAGCACTGTCCCGCAGCTCATCGGGAAGGGCGTTCATCCGCGCAATGAAGGACGAGGACTCTCCCCCGGCACCGGCTCCATCCGACGAACCGGTCAGAAGCGCCGCGAGCTGTTCCCGTTCGTGTCCGATGTACTCCAGGTCGATGGGGGAATGGTGATCGAACCGGCTCTTGATCAGCTCGACGGTTTCACGGATCCGGGCGATGAGATAATCGAGAGCTTCGATCGAGGCTTTTGGGTCCTGGCCGGCGGACGCCATTTCCCGGGAGGACCCCAGAAAGGCGCTGAACAGGCTGTCGCCCGACTCGGCGCACAATTCCCGCAGCAACCCTTCCACCTCCGAAAATCTCTTCCGGCAGTCGGACAACAAGGAGTTCAGACTGTCCGATGCATCGCGGATATGGCGCGCGGCAACCTGGATATCCGATGAGAAGAAGAGCTTCCTCGTCTCCTGCGGAATCTTGTTCAAGCGGATGGCGTAGGCAACGGGATCAGGGACCTCGATCCGATCGCCATCCTCGGGGTCCGCTTGTTCCGGTCGCGACACGCCCGGGTCATGATTTCCGGGGGCAGCCGGGGAGGCCTCGATAAATGAGGGATCGAAACGGAATGGTGGTTGGAAGCCGCTTTTGCGCATCTGCCCCAACCGTTCGAAGGCCCTCTGGAATAGCGGGGTGACAGGTTTGAGTTCGAACCGGTGGTTCTCCTTGAGAATCCAGAAGAACAGAGCAAGGTTGTCGGTCATGACGCGAAGGCGGGAAGAATGCTCGTCGATCGTGGAAAAAGCGTCGCGGGCCTTTTCCAGAAGAACCCCGAGGGACTGGATGATGAAGGTCGAGTAATCCTTCTGGGCGCGGGCAAGGCCAAAAAGCCGCGATGGGCTTTCCACGGGATAGGAGCAAAGGATCCCCTCCCCCGATGCCCTGCAGGTGAAGTTGTAGATTCCATCGGTCACCAGGGCGCAAGCCCCGAGGAAAATGTTCCCCTCCAGATCGAACAATCTGAATGAGGAATCCTTTCCTGGAACCGCTCCCGCGGGGGTCGCCCTCTCCGTGGGCAGGGAAACATGGATGCTGACCTTCCCCTTCAACAAAATGCTGAGGGAGCCCGCGGTCTCCCCCTCGTGCTGCAGGACATCCCCGGGTTTGAAAGGCTTGCTGCTTGGTTGCGACGGCTGGTTTGTCATCCCCGAATTGTAAATCTTTCGCCCGGGCTCTGCAATTTTTTCCACCGAAGGTTCGTTCCCACGGAAGCCGTCTGGCCAAACTTGTCTCGAAGATCACAAGGTGGCCCCGGAAACTGTCCGCGATCAGGATCCGGGGGCGGTTTCGGGAACGGGGGGAGTTTGGGGAAGGCTCTTCACTGCGGATTCCAGCAATCGCAGGGCGGTCCGGACGTCTTCCGAATCGAGGTCGGACGCCCGGCCCTCGGCGAGGACGAGACGGGCCTCGCGTGCCAGGTCGGCGGCCTCCACCACCCGGCCCTCGCGGTTCGCGAGAATCGAACGGGCAGCGGCTGCTATGGCTCTGTGGAGACGCCCGACGAGCACGAAAGGGGGACTGACGAGGGCGGACCATTGGTTGTCGATCCGGGCGAAGGTGGCGGCGGAGGCTTCGAGTTTTCCCTGGAGGGCAAGGCATCCGCCCAAGGCGGCGGTGAAATAGCCGCGATACCCCCGGTCCCCGATCTCGTCGAAACAGCGCACCGCCAGCCGGTAGGAAGCCGCGGCTTCCTCGAGCCGGCCAGATTCCTGCTCCTGGCAGCCAAGATAGCCCTGCGAGTAGCCGAACAGCCGGCGGTCGCCAAGCTCCTCGGCAAGGGTGACCGACTGGCGGAAAACCTCGCCCGAATCTTCGAGGCGACCCTGTTCCTGGAAGATGATCCCAAGATTGATGAGTGTGAGAGCTTCGAGAAGTTGGTTGCCGAACTCCTTGTTGAGATCCCTGGCCTGGAGCAGGAGACGCGCAGCCTGGTCCAGATCGCGTTTTGCAAGCCAGTAGCATCCCAGGTCTCCCAGGACCGGGCCTATGCTCGGTTTTTCCCCGATGGCCCGAAGGATGGAAAGGGCTTCCTCAAACCTCGCCCTCGCCTCATCCATCAGGGATCCTGAAAACATACGTTTCAAGCCCAGGTTTCGCTGGATGAACGCTTCCGCCTTCCTGTTGCCGCTCTTTCGGGCGAGTGACAACCCGCGTTCGTATGCCGCCTCGCATGCATCGGTTTCTCCGGCAACCAGATGGGCGCGGCCCCGTGCCTCCAACGCCCAGGCCAGGAGAGCGGGATCGGCAGGCACTGTCGCGGCATAGCCGATAGCCCGGTCCAGGCTTTCGGAGCGAGAAGGGAAAGGGCCGCGGGTGGTGTAGAGCGGGTCGAGGGAAATGGCCGCCTCGAGGGTGAGATCCGCCAGCTCGGGCGTGGGTGGAACCCGTCCGGAGGTCCAGACGTGGACGGCCCGCAGGTTGTCCATTTCCGCCGCCAGCCGGCGGAGGCGAAGATCCCCACCGCCACCCGGGACCGCCGGGGCAAGAAGACGGCCCAGCTTCGAGAAATAGACCGCATGCCGATGCATGATGGAATCCCGTTCGGGAAGTTCCCCAAGCTTCTCGCGGGCAAACTCCTGCACCCCGACGAACATCCCGAAACGCAGACGGCCGGGCATTTCCGGGGATTCCCCGGTCCGGAGCAGGGACTTGCGGCAGAGGGCCTGAATGACCTCGAAGACGGGCGGAGACCCCGGAAAATCCTTCAGTTCAAGGATCTTTTCGGCCGCTTCCAGATCGAAGCCACCGTGGAAAACGGCACACTGAGCGAGGGCGATTCGCTCGACCGGGTCCAGGAGGTCCCAGGACCAGGCAATCGCTTTGCGAAGGGTGGTCTGACGTTCGGGAACCGCCGGTCCACCGCCGGTCAGCAGGTCGAGATGCTTCCCCAGACGGACGAGAAGATCGGAAGGGCCTAGGATCGCCATCCTTGCGGCCGCAAGCTCGATCGCCAGGGGGATGCCATCCAATACCCTGACGATCTCCCGGACTGTCGCCAGGTCTTTCGGGAGGGACAGGCATCCCGGCCTGATGGCTTCGGCCCGCTCCCGGAACAACTGGACGGCAGGATCCTGGTCGGGTGGTTCGTTCCCGAAGCCTGCCGACAAAGGTTGGAGCGGGAGGACTGCCTCACCCCGCAGGCGCAGCGCTTCCCGGCTGGTCACCAGGAAACAGGTCATGGGGGCCAGGACAAGCCACCGCCCTACGGTTGCAAAAGCGTGTGCGACGACCTGCTCGAAATTGTCGAGAATGACCAGCATCCGACCACGACCTCCCAGGGTCGCTCCCAACTGGTTGACCAGGACATCGGTTGAGCTTCCTGATGGGATCGGGAATTGAAGTGCCCTTGCAAGACACTCACAGATTCCCTCCAGGGAGGTTGCCTCCGACAGGTCGCAGAACCAGACCCCTCCTTCGCCTCCCGAGGCGAAGGAAGACAGCCGGGTCAATCCGAACCTAAGGGCCAGACTGGTCTTCCCCATCCCACCGGTTCCGGTAAGCGTTACAAGCCGGACCGGGCCCGAGAACCGCTTTTCGATCGCATCCAGGTCTTCCTTGCGGCCGAGAAAGGAGCTGGTCTGCGGAGGAAGGTTGGACAACCGGGGGTTGAGGGTCTTCGGGGCCGGAAACGCTCGTCCCGAAAGGCTTGCAGGAGTGACCATCACAAGCCGCTCTGAAGTGTCCAGGCCTTTTAGGCGGTGATGCCCGAGATCGGCTGTCGCGGGATCTCCGAGAGTGGCAAGGCGCGAAGAGATCTGCTCCCAGACCCAACCGCTCACGAGAATCTGGCCCCCATGTGCTGCCCCCCCGACGCGTGCGGCACGGTTCACCATCGGACCGAAGTAGTCCATCCTTCCCGTCCCGGGGTCAGGCTTGCATTCGGGGACTCCGGCGTGGACCCCCATCCGGACCCTCAGCCCACGGAATATCATCGAACGATGGGAATCTTCCACGGCCGCGGCGTCGGACATGGCAAGCAGCTCTTGTGGCCACGGAGCCGCGACAAGCCGTTCCTGAGCGGTCAAACACCATCGGACGGCCTGCAGGGAATCGCCGAATGCCACCATGAAGGCGTCCCCCTCCGTCTTCACTTCGTATCCCCCCGCTTCCGACAGGGTATCCCGCATCACCTGGTCGTGGATTCCCAGGGAGAGGCGCATCACGTCGGGGGAACGTTCCCAGATCCCGGTGGATCCCTGGACATCGGTGAAGACCAGAGTGACCAACCCGGTCGGGGGTTCGGCGGGGGGAGCCTTTCGTTCACCGCGGGACCGGGGCTTGGGAAGCTTGGTTCCCTTTCCCATTTTGTGGGATTTCGGTTTGTAGGATGGCATATCTTCAGGCTGATTCTAGCCGATTCCGCATACTCGAGGCAAGAAGGCAGGAGCAGGGAGCCGAACCTGTCAGGAAATCCTTGACTTCAAGGTTTTCGAAATGGTACAAGATTTGGAAATCTGGTTTGACCGGTGTCAGGTCCCCGCCACGGCCAGGCAGCATCCAGGAGAAGCATTCCCCAAACGGAGGGCCCCAATGCCATATCGACAGCCTCATTTTCTGATGATCCTCCTCGGAGGGGCCATCGTCCTTTTCTGTCTGCTGTTCAGGATCTCCCCCCAAAGAATCATGCAGAGAGCGCCAAGGTGGCTTACCCGGGCCATCGCCGCCGGTCTGACGGTTTTCGTCACCTGGTTTCCCGGGCTGGTCGATCATCCCCAACATGGCTCCGCTTTCGCAGTAGAGGCAAAGAAAAAGGCGGCCAGGATCCTCGAAGAGAGCGAAGTTGGCAAGGAACTGATAAAGAATTGGGTGGAAGTCGACCGCCTGCTCGGGGCCGGGATTTTTCGTCCCAGCTCCGAGGAGAAGGAGCAATATCTGAAAAACCTGGAAAAGGCGGGGGAGTCGTTGAAGAACCTCGAGACGCAGGGGGTTCTCAGTCCCGAGGAAACGCAGACCCTGATCGCAGAACTGGGGGAATCGAAATCCAGGCTCTCGAGATACCCTGTGTTCCCCCCTCCGCCCAAACCCTCTTCACCCCTGATGACCTGTTACATTCCCGTTCATCCGGCGGAGATCATCCGGAATTCCCTCGACCGGATCGAGAAGCGACTTCCCATCCTCGAGAAGCTTGCCAGCCAGAGTCTTTCACCGTTCGTCGTCGAAAAGGCATGCCTTTCCCTCGAGAAGGAGCTGATCGCGCTGCGAGGCGTCGACAACCTGAAAGCCGAGGAGGTCGACCAGGAACGGGTGACACTGGCTCACTTGGCTCTCACCAGGATCTTCCGGTCATTGAAACCGGATCTGAAAAAGGAGTTCGAAAGAGTCCCCCGTCCCCGCCAATTCAGGTTCAGCCTCAAAGGGATCCAGGAGGAGGCCGGACAACCGGTCGCCCTGATGCAGTCGGGAAGGTTTGTCCTTTCGAAACGAAAGGGGGAAAAATTCGAGGGTTACGAAGTCCTCGAGATCCGGAAGAACTCGGTGGTGATGTACAACCCATATCTCCATAATCGCTTCACCCTGAACTTGAACCCGGTGGCCCGTAACTCCACCGAACTCCCCCCGGAATCGATGACCCAGTGGAAGCTCAAGGGAGTGATCTTTTCCGCAAGCGAACCCGTCGCCCTGATCCAGAATCCACAGGGAAACATCGTCTCGGGCCACAAGGACGAAACCTCGAACAATTTCAAGATCATCGACATCCAGAAGGACTCGGTCGTCCTGTACGACCAGAAAGCCAACACCCATTTCACTCTCCAGCTCGAGGAGTGACCCGGTGGAACGAATTCGTCATTACTTCGGGAACACAGGTTGGCGAGGAGCCGGGTTGTTTCTCCTGATATCCGTCATCGTCGCGATGGTTTCGTTTTCGCTCGATGACCTTCCGCGGGGATTCGCCCTGTTCGGCTTCTTCTTTTTCGCCGTCTTCCTATTTCGCGGCAGGCTAACGGCCAACCCCGGAAGGACTGAAGCGGGTATCCGCGGTTTCGGGGCGGGCCTGGGCATCGGTGCGATAGTCCTGAAGAAGCTGCGGCTGACGAACCTTGCCCTTATCCCGCCGGTTCTGATCGCCCTGGTGGGGATTTATCTCGGGTGTCACTTCTGGTTTTATTCCGACCCGGAGATAGTGGTAACATCCTAGAAGCGGATCAATGGATCGAGCCTTTGACCGGTTTCCTCCGGGGTTTCCATTCACGGGCCAGCTGCTGGGCTTCCTGGATCTGGGCCGGTGTCATACGGGCTTCGACGATTCCCCGAAAATCGGGGGGTTCCACTCCCGGCCCCAGGTCGAGAGTAGCCTGGTGAATATTGAAATGGTAATGGGCCCGGACGAAATCCTGGGGAACACCCAAGCCGTTCTGATAGCAGTTCCCGAGGGTGAAATGCGCGAATGTGTTTCCCTGAGATGCGGCTTTGTTAAGCAGATCGATGGCTTTGGGAAGGTCCCGGGTCACGAACCGGCCTTCCAGATAGCAGTTTCCCAGGTTGGCCTGAGCGCCGGCGTAACCCTGGTCGGCGGCGAGTTGATAATACATCAGGGCCCGGGTGGTATCCAGGAGAAGTCCATTCCCGTAATAGTAACACCACCCTAGCCCGAACTGGCCCTGAGGATCGCCCTTCCCCGCCGCAAGTTGGTACCATTTGGCTCCCTCTTTTGCGGAATACTCCATCCCCAGCCCGTTGAAACACCTGAAACCGAGTTCCGCCTGGGCCCGGGTGTTTCCCTGGAGGGCACTGCGGTGGTACCAGTCCGTCGCTTCCCGGTCGTCACGGAGAACCCCATCCCCATAGGCAAGGCACTCGGCAAGGCTGAACTGGGCCTCGTCATTTCCCTTGGAGGCCGCTTTCCGGAACCATTTAACGGCCCGCGGGAAATTCTGCGGGGTTCCCTCTCCCAGGTAGAATGCCAATCCCAACCGGTACTGCGCGGAAGGATCCCCCTTTTTGGCATTTTCGATGATGTTACTCAGATCCGCATCGCCGGCTGCCACGGTTGTGCATACCAGCCAGAGAAAGAATGCAAAAGCGCGCCTTTCCATACCCTGACCTCCGTCGGATCATGCAATGTAGGACACATGTCGGATGTCGAAAAGCGGGGTCTTTCGATCCCGTCTTTCAAGGGACGAGGTGATTTCCATTTCCTGCAAACACCGAGCTTCGGGTTGAAAACCGATCGAACCGTTCGAAGAAACTGGAATGGGAATTGCCGCGGCGTCTCCGGGTTCGCGGAAGGAATACTTGCTGCGATCGCGGCTTGTCAACAATACGTTCGAAACACCTTTCGGTTTTCCGGATTTCCAGGTTTTTTCCGATTGAGATATCATTGTCCGGAACGGAGGGATATGAAAATGGGTGATAGCCGCCGGGAGAATTCTGCTCTTTCACGTGAGGGCCTTTTCCGCCTGATCGCTGATGAGGTTTGCAGGGATGGGGTTCTGGAACCCTTCGAGAAGGCCGTCCTGGAGGCCATGGCCCCCTTCCTCAAAATCGACCCGGACAAAGCCCGGGCCATGGTCTTCGAGGCCCGGGACCGCTTCAAGGCGGGGGAGCTCGGGAAACCGCGCCCTCTCGATCCGAGGATCCTCTATTCAAGCGCACTCCGTTTCTCCCGGGCCGACGGGCGGATCGACCAGCTCGAGGAGCAGATGCTGGCGGGGCTCCGAAAGCTTTTCCAGATTTCGGACGAGGACCACGCCTCGATCCTGAAGGAGCTCGAAAGGGAGGATCCGGCAAGGCCGCCCGCCACACCACCGCCCCCTCCACCCCCTCCTCCGCCCCCTCCACCCCCTCCGCCTGCTTCCATGCAACCGGAGACCCTCCCGAAGAGACCTTCCGTTCCCCAACACCACCCGGGTGCCGGAACCCGTCACATCGGCGAACGGCTCGATTCCGATCCTCTCGATGAGTGGTTCCAGGAGCACTGTTTCTGGTTCAACGTCCCCAAACATGCGTCGGAAGCCGCTCGGGCAGGGTGGAATTCCTTTCTGAAAGGAATCGACGCGTTGAACGAGGAAGAGATGTACCGTGGCCTGGACGCGTTGGATGACGCACTCAATTCGCTCGAAAACATCGCCCTTGCAGATGTGGTTTTATCCCTCGGGGTCCTTCGGTGGTCCCGCGTCCTTCTGAAAACGAGCCTTGCTCCCGCCACCGGAGATGATGCCAGGGCCTGGCCTGGAGAGAACCTGTATCGTCGCCTGGCGATCAAAATGGGGCCGATCCTGATCTCGATCGACCATTTGAGGATCAAGAAGGGGATCGAGGAAGCCCTTTCCCTGGCCCTGGCTTACCTTTTCGAGGACATGTGCATGGTGATCGAGCGGCGGCAGAATGGTCCCCTTCCACTTCTCGGAATCATGATCTGCAAACTCGTCCGGATCTTCCCCAAATCCCAGATGACCTATCGCGCAGCGGATTTGATGGCTCCCCTGGCAACCCGGGTCGCCCGCCAGGGAAGGGCGATCGCGGAAGAATTCGTTTCCGTCTGCCGCGAGCTTTGTTCGATCCAGCCACAGAACCATCCCCTCGGTGTAGAGGCTCACAAGGCCATTCTCACGCTTTCCCCGACACAGGCGGTTTTCCCGAAGGGCTTTCGGCCGCCCGGGGCGGCCGCTCCGGTTCCGACTTTCGACCGGGCCCTCCGGCGGATGGACCGGTTGGTCCGGGAAACCGTCACGCGGAGCGAAGAAGAGCGGCTTCTGGGAAGCGCCCTTGCAACGACCGATCTGGCCGCCGTAGCGGACATCCGGAACATCTATTCCCAGGAATACGAGAAGGCAGGCCTCACAGCCGATTCCCTTTTCCGGAACGTCGTGATCATCATACTTCCCGAACCGACGGGATATCCGCGCCCGGTCGTAGCTTTCTTCGCTCTCGGGAACCCGGGAGGGCACCATGAGGAAATGAAAGGCGGCTGGGTTCCCGTCCTGTTGAAGAGGCTCGATGGGGGGCGGCTTCAGGCCCTTCCCGACTTCCCCATCTCCTCCGCGACTTCCATGATTGGCCTCCCTCTCGGGGCCGACGGGGTGGCGGCCCTCGAGAAAGCCCTCCACCGGACCGGCGGAGCTTACGACGTCGCGCTCGTTGATCCGGGACGGGAGGGCGCCCGGATCTGGCACCAGACGGGCGACCTGGACCCCAGCGGAAACCTGTTCAGGGGGACCGCAGAGCTCATCCCCGCCGGAAAGCCGCAGGAAGCCGATCGTTGCCTCGATGAAGCCCTCGATCTCTTTCCCTGGCTTTCCCGGGCCTGGTTACACAAGGGATTGATTGCCAAGCGGGCAGGGGATATGAAAACCGCCCGGAAACACATGAACCGGGCGATAGAGGTTCAGCCGCACGATCCCCATTCCCTGACTCGGGTCGGAGTCCTGGACAAGAACGAAAACCACCTGGCCGAATCCGAAAGGCTGCTCCGTCAGGCCTTGAAGATCCTCCCCACCGAGCCTTCCGCCATCGTCACGCTGGGGGCGCTCGCGATCGGCCGGGTGGCAGGTGGAGACTCCGCCGCGCTTCCGATGTGGGATTACTACGTCTCGGGCTTGCATGCCGCGCAGGGGAACGGCCCCGATTTCGCCCAGATCGCGGAAGTGGGTGAAAGCCTGGAAAGGGCGTTTCCCCGCATCGCCCGAACCACACCCGTGGATTGTTGTTTCTACTTTTGAATGATTCTTGGGGGAACCTCATCGACGAGGTTCTTCCACTCGTTCCCCTCGGAAAATGGTCGGGGGCTTTTCCCCGGAACCAGGGTGACCGCATGGGGGGTTTTCCCCGGAGAGTTTTTCCCCGTGAAGAAAACCGTGAGCTTGACCCTCCTCCACCTTCGGGAATCTACCCCCTTCTGCAGGACCTGGACGGCTTTTTCGAAGTTCCCGTAATCATCATCGGAAAATCCCCACAAATGCAGAACCTGGCGGCTTTTTCCGACCGGAGCCAACACCTTTTTCGCGCCGCGAGGGAACGGGGTCCGCTCGATCCTGTCCAGAATCTGCTCCATGACCCCGGCTTTCCGGGCTGACGGATTGGCGGCACTTCCCGCTGGGGGTTCGACTCCGAAGGTTTTCCGGAAACGATCTTCGAAGCCCGGTGCGTTTACCGGCCAGATGTTCTCGACCGGGGGAACATTCCCCAGGAAGCCCCGGTTCCGGAGGTTTAGAAGCGCTCGGTGAATCGTCTCGGGACCGTGCATTCGGGCAGTGATGATCCAGGTATTCGCCGCTGTCCGGGACCGTCTCATGGCCGTCGAAAAATCGTTCCAGACCGGACCCTTCCAGATCCCGGGATGATTGAGAATCGCAAAATCGATATCCTTCTGGAACTGCTCGGCCCCGTTCTGGCCGATATCCCCGAAAAACCGCATCGACCCTGTTGCCAATGAGTCCCGGACTTCGAAATCGGCGAACTCCGTTCCCGGTTTGCCGACTTTCGACCTTGCCAGAGCATACTCCGCCGTTGAAAGGGGAAACTGCTCTCCGGTATTCCTGTTGAAAAGCATGATCTTGGTTGGCATCTCGAAGATGTTGTCGTCCCAGTCGAAGGTGAATGCGACAATCTGCTCCTCGGGCGCTTTCGCAAAGACCCCGGATGGAATCTGGAAGATGAGAAGAACCGCGAGCATGATCCGAAGAAGAACGGGAAACATCGTAAACCTCCAAAGTATCTGTTGGGGAAAAATGATAACGGAAACCCTTTCCCTTGACCAGCAAGAGAGAATACCACCAAATCCCGCGAACGTTTTTCGAGATGGCACAGCGATTTTTGGGGCAGGCCAGGACGTTTCCATCAAGGGCGCTGTTGATGTATACTCCGGGCATGATGAATATCGCCGGAAGACGGTCCCCTGAGGGGCGCACCAAGATCCCCCGCCCCAGGTCATGAAGGCCCCCACACTCGGGAAGATCGGTTTCGCGGATTGCGGGTTCTATAACGTTGCGATCTCGCGATTGCTCGAATCGTTCGGTTGGGACGTGGTCCGTCCTCCCACAATCACGGATCTGACCATCCGGAAGGGAGTCCGGTATTCCCCCGAGATGATCTGCTATCCGTACAAGGTAACTCTGGGGAACATCATCGAGCTTCTGGAAACCGGCGTTAAGAACATCGTTACCTACAACTCCCAGGGGTTCTGCCGTTTCACACATTTCTCCAATTTGTACCAGGACACTCTGACAAAGCTGGGATACGACTTCCGGTTGTTCGAGATCGACCGGTTCCGACTTTTCCACACCCTTGGGCAACTTTCCGGTGACCGCCTGTCCTGGCTCCAGATCCTCAAGCGCATCATCCGGGCAGTGAAGGACATGATCAGATGCGAGCAGGAAGAGGAAGGTCGGTTCGCAGGCCAGCCGTTGAAAGTCATGCTCACAGGGGAGGCGTATTCGCTGGTGGTCCCGGAGCTCAACTTCCACGTCCGAAGGATGCTTCTTTCCCGGGGCATCTCCACCACCGCCCCAGCACTGATCTCGCATTACTTCAGGAAGAAATTCCACCTTCTTCGGCATGACGAGGTCGACCTCCAGGCCCGGCAACTCCTCAACGGGCCGATCTCGGGATGCGCGTTCGAAAGCCTCCGGAACAGTCTCTATGCCGGCTTGAACCGATACCACGGGATCATCCACATGTATCCTCTCACCTGCATGCCTGAAACAACCGTTAAATCACTCATCGAGGCCATCTCCCAGAAGCACGGGCTTCCGCTCCTGACGGTCGAAATCGACGAGAACCTCTCCCACCTGAACGTGGCGACACGCCTCGAAACCTTTGTAGAGATGGTCCGGGAAAAAGCCCGCCGGCAGGAACGCCCTTGACCCTCCCCCCTCCGTCCAGGAACCGTCTTCCATTGTCCCGCAGGCAGGGACTATCCGTCTTTCCATGGAGGTTACCGACCGGGCCATGAATTTCCTGGGAGTGGACATGGGAAGCTCCGCGATAAAGCTTGTCATCCTCGACAGTTCTGGATGCATTCTCGAGGGGCAATACCAGAAGAACACCGGAATCCTGGCTTCCGCTCTCGAAGGGATCTCGCGCCTTTCCCGTCTTCCCGTCCGGGGAGTGGGAGTGACAGGCAACGGGCGCCAGTTCGGACAGGCATTGTTGGGCGCGGACGTCGTTCCGACCGAGATCATCGCCCACTTCCGGGGAACCCTCGACCTGTTCCCCGAGGTCAGGACGATCTTCGAGATCGGGGGCGAGGACTGCAAGCTCATCCAGGTCAAGGACGGGCGGATCGAGAATTTCCAGATGAACACCCTTTGCGGGGGTGGAACGGGAAGTTTCATCGAGACGATTGCAGGTCGGATCGGGCTCCCCATTGAGGAGTTCGGACCAACCGCGCTGAAGAGCACGCGCCGGATCGCCCTGGCAGGGAAATGCGGGGTCTTCGCCCAATCCTCGGTGATCACCAAATTGAACTCGGGTTTCGATGTTTCCGATATCGCCATGGGAGTCACCCGGGCATTGATCAACAACTATTTCGCCATGCTGGTCCGGGCCCGTCCCATCTTCCCGCCCTTCGTCTTCCAGGGGGCAACCGCCCTGAACCCAGCCATCAAAAGGGCCTTCGAGGAATTCCTCCAGGCCCCGGTCCTTATCCCGCAACACCCGCACCTCATGGGCGCTGTCGGGGCAGCCCTCATGGCCAGGGATGCGGCCCCGAACCCATCCCGGTTCAAGGGCTGGGAGAACCTCGGGGGGACTGGGATCGCGATCGAGCATCGGACCCTGGAGGGGTGCCCGAACCGTTGTGAGGTTGTCTGGATGCGAACTCCCGACGGTCAGGAGTCGGTTTTCGGCCAGCGTTGCGAACGTTGCATCCCTTCCGAGATCTGAACCGGCCCGTTCCCGCCTTCACTTTGCCCCAACCTTTCGGAAAGGTGCGGGCCCCTCAGAGTCTGCCCTCTTCCGCTGAAGGAACTTCGAGGGTAAGACCGTCAGCTGCACAGATTACCTGGGGATGCGCAGAGACAAAAGGCTGGAAAACATGGGTTCCAACGTATCGGGTCCGGTTCCCGGTAATCCCGATCCCGCGCTCGAGGATCTCGTCGAGGGAGATGTGCATCCCACCACCGTTTGCGTCGATCATCACCATGCGGGGGAGTCCCTTCAACTGCTCTTCGACCCCGTTGCACCAGCGGGAATCGCAAATGTAGGTGAGCGCGGTCCCGCCCGAGGGATCGACCAGCTTGAACCCGAAAGTCTCCACCAGGTGCTCCAGGGGAAAGAAGCGCATACTCCAGCCCGAATACCCGATATCGGATGAACCGTCGATCACCTGGAACTGGAGCCATTTCCGGGCCCACTCCACCACAGGATGCCGTGAGGTGAACGCCATGGAAAGCAAGACGGGGACCTGGTCGATCACGCTTTTTGGCGCGATCAGGGTGAGGCGTGAAGGCCTTCCGTCCCTGGGACCCTGTATCCATTTGTTTATGATCAGGAATGGCAGTCCGAAACTGTGGTCCCCGTGCGGGTGCGAGATGAAAACCCTGTCGATAGGACCCAGGTCGACCTTCTGCCGGTTCAGGGAGGCCATGACATCCGGGGGAGTTTCAACCAGAAGGTCGTCGTTCACGAGAAATGCGTTGTATGATGGGCAGCTCGAAACGCAACCGCCGATGCCGAGGATCCTCACCCTGATGTTTCCGCTCATAACCGCCTTTGCGCTGCGACCGGTATACACGGTTTCCGCAGCACTGTCAACGACACCGGGACACGAGGTCCCGCTGTCGGTGGTTGGATGGCCGCGGGGAAGTTTCTCCGGGCAGTTTCCCTCAGGCACTATGCATCACGGT
This sequence comes from uncultured bacterium, assembly GCA_964428355.1. Lineage (GTDB taxonomy): Bacteria > Muiribacteriota > Ozemobacteria > Ozemobacterales > Ozemobacteraceae > CAYRYU01. Next base: position 43,489 of record CAYRYU010000012.1, on the reverse strand, counting down.
CGAAAAAAGTGGACAATCGAAGGAAATCGGCCGAGTCATCGGGTAGAATAGAGTAGGAATCAAACCGGTCGGAGCCGGAACCCTCGACCGAAAGGATTTGGACCTCGCGGACCGTGGATCGAACCGAAAAGAACGAGAACGTGGTTTCGAACCCCCAGATCTACTCGGGGTTCAGTCACATCGGAAGCTGTCGGGCCTTCATCTGGTATCCGAAGGAGGAAGATGGCAGATACCGGTTCTCCTTCCTCGACCTTTGCTATTCCGACTCGATCGAAACGCTCAGACTTCGCTCTGATCTCTACCTGTGCGCCGCCTCGGGTGAGGATTACCTGGTCAAGGATTTCCAGTTGACGGACGTCACCAACACGAAAGCGATCCATGGTTTTGCCGCTTCGATTTCCCCCCTGAGCGAAAATTTCATCGAAGTGAAAGCCGTGTTGCCGAACAAGGAGGGGATGCTTTCCCAAAACACCCAGCTGAAAGCCATCCGGACCGTGTCGACCATGGGGACCGCGATCCGGAACAGGAAACGCCTTCAGCTGCATGAAACCCGGGAAACATCCGGGATGCTTCTCGCGGAGATCATAAAAACCCCCGATGCGATCATCAACCTCCTGGCCGTGAAGTCCTTCGACGATTACACCTACGCGCATTCGATCAACGTGGCAACGCTCGCACTAACCATCGGCCACGCCATGAACCTATCGAAACCGGATCTGCAGGTCCTCGGGACCGGAGCCCTGCTCCACGACGTCGGACGGTTGCGACTCGACCTCGCCGTCCTCCAAAAGAAGGGAACGTTGACCGACAAGGAGTTCGAGGGAATCCGCGAGCACCCCCGCCTTGGCCTGGAGATCCTGAAACCCTGTGCCGACCTGGACCCTCGGGTAAGAGAGATCGTCCTTTCCCACCACGAAAAGTTCCAGGGAGGAGGATACCCTGACGGACTGAAAGGGAAGGACATTCCCCTTTTCGCCCGAATCGTTTCCATTGCCGACGTCTACGATGCCCTGACCAGTCCGCGTCCGTACCGTCCCCCGATCAAACCTTACGAGGCGATCAGGATCCTGCTGAGCAACATCGACAACCAATTCGACCCCGAGATTCTCGCCGTCTTTCTCAAGCGGGTTTCCCTGTTTCCGCCGGGAAGCATGGTACGGCTCAGCGACGGGTCCGTCGCCCTGGTCATCCGGCCGAATCCGGGAGCGCATCTCCGGCCGATAGTAAGGCTGGTCCAGGATGCCAAGGGGAACCGCGCCTACACGACGGGGAACCTGGACCTGTGCCAGTCCCCGGACCTTTACGTTGTGGGCCCCGTCACCGAAGGAAAATCTTCGCCCCCCTGACCGGAGACGAATTTTTCGCAGATTCCTCGCAGGGTTCGAAGGGCGGCAACAATCAGCGAGCCTCCCCGGAAACTCCCGCGGTCGGTTTCCTCCCCATCATTCCCGCGATCGCGGCCGGTGCCCTTCTCCGCCCGCTTCGGGCAGCGGTCCCACAATCAGGTCTCTATGGACGTCCAGAAGCACTCACAAGAAGGGGTGGATTTCCAACGCGTCAAGAGGTAGACTTTTCAAAACTCCAGGAAGAAAGGAATTTGGATCGAGGCAAGGAATGGAACAGCTCGAGGAAATCATCGGTCATCTCAAGAAACAGGGGATACGGTTCGCCGACGTCCGGGAGCATCTTTTCGAGGAACGCTCCCTCTACTTCGAGGATCGGCGGGTTGCCCAACTCGACGAGGAGTTCACGAACGGCGTCGGGGTGCGGGTCCTATTTGAAAACGGCTGGGGGTACAGCTCGACCCCGTCGGTCACCCCCGCGGGAATACGAAAAGCCGCGGAGGAAGCCATTCGGATGGCAAGATTCGCCAACCGGAATTCCGCCCGGAAGATCGATTTTTGCGAGGAGCCGGTCCACATCGCCACTTTCGAAACCAGGATCGAAGAGGATCCTTTCAAGGTCAGCGTCGGGGAAGTCGCGAACAAGATGATCACGGCGAATGACGAGATCCTCAAGGGGAAAGACATCATCAAGGCGAACGGTGCCGCCATCTTTCGCCGCATGAAACGCCGGTATGCCAACACCGATGGATCGAAGATAAAAACCACCCTCTATACAACTGATTTCATGATCAAGGCCCTTGCCCGCGCCAACGGTGAGGTGAAGGGGCGCTCCTACTCCCCTGCCCCGATGAATGCTGGATACGAGTATTTCCGGAAAACCGATTTCCTCGGACAGGCCCCCCGGCTGGCGGCCGAAGCACGGGAACACTGTTTCGCACGGAGTTGTGAAGACGGCGCGCAGACGCTCATCCTCGACCCCGAACATCTTTCCCTGACCATGCACGAGTCGGTAGGACACCCCACCGAACTCGACCGCGTGCTCGGCTACGAGGAAAGCTGCGCGGGCCGAAGTTTCGTGACGCTCGACAAGCTCAAGACCTTCCGTTACGGTTCCGACCTGGTGAACTTCATCGCCGACAACACCCTCGAGGGAGGGCTCGCGACCTACGGTTATGACGATGAGGGCGTCGAATGCCAGAAGTGGCACATCATCAAGGACGGAATCTTCGTCGGATACGGTGCGAACCGCGAGGTCGCCGGGAAGATAGGCCTCACGCGGGCCACCGGAACCACTCGTGCCACGCGGTATTTTGACGTCCCGATTGTGCGTATCCCCAACCTCTATCTCGCACCCGGGAAAAAGAAGCTTTCGCTGAAGGAGCTCATCGCCGACACGAAGAAGGGAATCTACATAGAGGGGATGGGATCATTCAGCATCGATCAGATGCGCCTCAACATGCAGTTCGGCGGGGACGCCTTCTGGGAAATCAAGGATGGGAAGATCGCGGGAATGCTCAAGAACGTGACCTACAACGCGATCTCCTACGAATTCTGGCGAAGCTGCGATGCAATTTGCGACGAGCGGGAGTTCCAACGCCACGGGTTCCTCACCTGCGGGAAAGGGGATCCGATGCAGGCCGCGCAGATGAGCCACGGAGCCAGCCCGGCAAGGTTCAGGAACATCACGGTGAGGAGGGCAAAATAATGGCGAAGAATTCTTCTTCCACACCACGAACGAAGAAAGCTCCAGGGGAGAAAAAAGCCGCGAAGGGCAGTTCCCGGAATACCGAGCTGTCCGCGGCCATGGAAACCATCAGGACGCGCCTGAAGAATCCCCCCACCGACAACGTCTGCGCATGTCTGTTCGAGGAGGACACGCATTTCATAAGATTCTCCAACAACGAGGTCAACAGGGAGAACCTGAGGACAGCTCTCACTTCACTTGTCGTGAACGTCGGATACAAGGGACGCATCGGGAACTTCAGGACGAATGACCTGTCCGAAGCCGGCGTTTCCCATGCCTTCGACCGGGCCCACGAAAACGCCACACTGCTCCCCGAAGACCCTGAATACATGCCCGCTGTCACGAAAGAAGAGGCATCCCACGCTTCCCTTTACACGGTCAAGGCCAGGGAGACCTCCAGCGAGGAGTGCTACGACCTCCTTTCCAGGATCTTCAAGGTGATCGACCGGAACCGGCTCACTTCGGCCGGTTCCCTTTCGTCCTGCTTCCGCCGTGCCACGACCCTCAACAACCTGGGGGTCGAACTTTCGCACGAGGAAAGGGCACTGGCTCTGAACGTGACAGCGATGACCGGCTCTTCCTCCTTCAAGGAGACCTTTCTCGACACCGATCTTTCGCGTTTCGACGAGGATGGTTTCATGCGATCCCTCGTCGAGAAGACCCGGCTTTCGGAGAACCCAAAGCCCCTTCCACCAGGTCGTTACACGGTCGTTCTCTCGCCAAGGGCGGTGGGGGAACTGTTGGTTTTCCTGATGTGGTACAACTTCGACATGAAAGCCATCGACGAGAAACGGAGTGCCATCTTTCCCCGACTGGGAACGAAGATTGCCGACGAGCGGATCCGCATCCATGCCGACCCGAGGCACCCGGTGTGCCCCGCTTTCCCATTCTCGGTGACCGACGGCCGGCCGGCCGGCAATTTCGACATGATCAGGGATGGCAAGTTCGTCGACGGCTGGTACTCACGTTTCTGGGAGAAGAAGAAGGAGATCGCCGCGAAGGGACGGTGGCCGTCGAACATCATCTTCGACGGCACGGATGTTCCCGAGACACGCCTGATCGAGAAGATCGGGGATGGCCTTTTCGTAAACAGTTTCTGGTACATTCGCCTGGTCGACCTCATGGACGGGATCTTCACGGGGATGACCCGCGACGGTCTCTTCCGGATCAAGGACGGGAAGCTCGCCGGAAGCGTCAACAACTTCCGGTTCAACCAGAATGTGTTCGAGATGCTCATGAACACCGCCGAGATCGGGAAGGAGTTCCGGACCGACTACGGCGTTTTCCCGTTCCTCACGGTGAAGGATTTCAACTTCGTCAGCGGCACCGAGTTCTGATCCTGCCAGGTTCAGTGTTCTTCCCCCGGCCTTGACCGGGGGAACCCCCGGGAGCATTTTGCCCGGCTGGAGTGGTCGAAATGGAATCAGCGATTCCTGGAATCCTCGCGCCTATCCATTCGTGCCATTCCTTCTCGAGTTGGGAAACGGTGGTCTTCAGGGCGGAAGCGACGAAGGCCGCGGCGTCCTCCTCGGGAACGGGAAGAAGGCATTTCACCCCGGGGGTGCCGTATTTTTCGAGCACGAACGCGATGAACGAGGTCAGATATGCCCGGCACAACTCCCTTTCACCTGCGTAGAGACGCTCCACATTTCGGGCATTCGAACCTGGAGAAAAAGCTTCCAGGGTTTCCTCGAGCCTGAACAGCCCAGGACCCCGCCCAAACCGGAGCCTGAGATCCGGATCGGCTTTCCCCGTGCAGGAGATCGTTTTCAGGTATTCCCCCTTCCGGTCCAACAAAAAACCCGCAAACCCCTGGGAGAGGGAAAGGGAATTCAGGAATGGTGACCGGAGGACGATCTTGTGCAACTCACCCAGGTGAACCTCGGGACGGGTGATTGGATACCACGGCCCGAGGTTCATGATCTCGAAGGGATCACCGTCAGAATGCGGAACTCCGAGAGTGTGGATGATCTCGTGAGCCATCGTGCTTGCCGCGAAATCCGGGCACCACTCCTTGAAAGAGGTGGGCGGGACTCCTGAAGCGACCATTCGAAGCCCCTCCTCGGTCAGGCCCGAAAATGTTTCCCCCTGGGTCCGGACGAAGCCCATCCCGTTTTCGAAACCGGAGTCGTCCTGGCACAACCCCGGGGCATCCGGTATGACGACGACGACCCTGAAAGCCCCCGCTTTGGGACCGTCGGGAAAAGCCCTCAGCAGGCAAGCCCCGGTGGGTTGCCAGTCATGCCAGGCCTGGCTTTCGCTGAGGTTCTGGGAATACCACTCCTGGTTCCGCAATGACCGGACCGGCTTTTCTGGAACGAACACACGGACCGTCGCCCAGGGCGAGAGTTCCCTCTTCAGGAAATCCTCCACCTGCTGGGCAACGAGTGTCAGCTTCTTCCTCCAGTCTTCCGGTGGCACGCGGTCGGAAGGAGAGAACAGCACGAGACCCACTTCTATGGTCTCCGGCGAAATCCCCGATTCCACGCTTTCCGGGTCGGGAGTGTAGAAATGGAGGCGCGGGGCAAGAAGGCTCCTAAGTTCCTGAACGACAGGATCGGCTTCAGGGTTCTTCGGGAAACACGGGCACCCGGCGGATTCATCGATCCATGGACGATCCAGAAAGGCCAGGAGGGATTGCTCGGAAACCGTGACGGAACTCCCATCGAAGAATTCGACGTCGACCACCGACCTCCCGATCTTCCGGACCACCCCTGGAAAGGGCTGCTGATCGGTGGGGTTGGCGACATAAACCCGATCACCCGTCTTCACATGGAACGGTCGAACCCATTCCGGGGAAAACCACCTGTCGGTTCCATCCGCGAACTGCACGTGGAGGGCTTCTCCCTGTGTCTGATCAATCTCCCCCGGGTACCAGATCTGATCGTTCCACTTTGCAAAGACCTTTGTCCCCAAGACCTCCCGGGGATCGGGAATCACGCCGGCGAGATCGCCCTTCGGTCGAAGAAGGAACTTGACTCCGTCGAGCGTTGTTTCCCCGGAAATGTCGCCCAGATCGAGAAGACGCAAAGAAACCTTCTGGTCCTTGCCCATCCCCGCCACCGCGGCGGCGTTGTTGCCCCAGAACACGAAATCCCCGACCTGGACGTCCCTTCGGAGGACCGCGGCATCGGTCATGCTTCCGACCGTCCCATCGTCATACACGAGGCTCACCATGCCGTTTTCGACCGAGGAAACTCTTGCCGGGTAAAAGCAGGGATCCGTGACCAGGTTCCACCTTGCCATTACCCGCTCTCCAGGGGCAAGTGCAAAGAGAACCGTAACCTTCGCAATGGCCATGATGAAGGCGAAAGGCAGGACTTTTTTCAGGAACGGCATCGGAATTCCCCCTCCAGGTTTCGGTTATTGTCGGATCGACCTTCGCACGATTGCCGATTGTCCGTCAAGAAGCAATGAAATATCCTGGCGGTGACGGGAGGAATCTTGTGCCTGAAGGGGTTTTTCGCGCGATCAGTCGCGGGCAGGGGCTGCCTTGTAGGGATCCGGGCCGAACCTCAAGCCGTGCTGGCGATAGGGGTTCTCCCCCTCGAGCCAGACAGGTTCACCGGGAGGCGGTATGTGCCGGGCATCCACGACTATGGCCAGTGTCCGATCGGTTTTTTCCAGCAGGTACATCCCCGAGGGGTTTTTGAGCTCCCGTTTCCAGGTATCCACGATCCACCGGTATGCAAGCGTGGGATCCCACATCGGGAGGAGAACGTGGGGTTCGTTTTCCCGTGCCCACCGGGAGAGACCGAGAATCTTGCTCGCGGCGACCCGCTTTCCGAAAACCGGGCCTCCAAGACTGGCCATGGGAGCCCGGACTTCGACATACCAGTTTTTCAAAAATTCTTCATCCATGAGGCCCGCTGCCTCGATGAAACTCACCGCGAAAGCCGAACATCCCCCTCCCTCTCCATATCTTGGACGGTTCACCCCGCCGTAGTGCTCGAAACACTTCCGGTCGGAATACTCCTGGAAATACTCCTGCAGCCTTTTCCCCGTGTCCGGGTGGAGGAGGAACCGGACGTAGGAGACGAGCCCCGACGGAAACCGTTGCACGAGTTCATCCTCGAGTTTTTTCGAGTCGTCGAATTTTCCGACCAGGTCGGCTGTGAGAACTCCGAGGCAGTATCCGTGTTTCAGGACAAGATCCTTTTCCTCGGTCTGGCTGAGGGTCGTCATTCCCGTGATCACGTCAGGCCTGCCAGGGATGCGAAGCCTGATGAACATATGCCCGATCGCATGCTTCTTCGGATCCTTGATCGAGACCTGGTTGAAGATCCCGCTCTTCAGGAGGCTCCGCGGAGAACTCCAGTCGGTTCCGTGCGGACAGGGGATCGTGTAGACGAACAGCTCCGCGCCTTCCGTGACCGGTTTGAGCGGGACGGAAGTGTGGTGCAGCGATGACTCTTTGTACAAGTCGAGAAACCCCGGAACCAGGTGGGCGAGCTCCGACAGGATCTCCTTCCCGTAGTTCACGTAGGAGTTCCTCTTTTCCGGCGTTTGGAGCTCGTCGAAAGCCTTTTTCCCCTTGCTGAAAATGATTTCATCCCGCCACAAACGGAAAAGGGCGGGGATCTTCCGGAACGGGTTCAGCCAGGAAATCGCCTGGTACTTTACCCGCTGGCAATCGACGTTGTAGCCGAAATCCCGGACCCGGTCGAGCAGCCTCTGCCGGACCCGTGCGACCAGCAGGCACCCGATGACACGCTTGAAGCGAGTGGTTTCGGCCACCGTTGGCGATGGCTTCTCGAGGGCGAACTTCTCTTCGAGCTCTTTCTGGAAATCGGCTTCCCGTCCCCGATACACCACTTCCGTGATCCGGACGATCTCGTTTTTCAACTCCGCCGGGACGGGCGGGTCGGCCGGATCCGCAAGGTAAGCGGACAACGCGGTCCAGACTCTTTCAGCGCTGGTCTGGACATCCTGGGGGGTTTTTGCCGTCGTCCCGGCGGGGGCTTCAGGAGCGGAATCATCGGGAATCTGTTCCGCGGAAACGGCTACGGCAGGATCATTCTCCCGCGAGGTCCCGGTCGTGCTGTTCCCCGTAGGGCGACAGACTTCGTATGCCTCGCGAGCTTCGATGGACAGCTTTTTCAGGGTCCCCGCATCGGCTCCGGCCTGAACCGCATCGATATACTTGCGCTGGGCGCAAAGGTAGCGGTTCCAGGAAGCGGCCGGATCCGGAGAGGCGGTGGCGACGCCCATCATTCCTATCATCACGAGTACAAGCAGCCTGATTGCTGATCTCATCCGAACCCCCCGTTCGAAATGGCGGAATGGGAAACTTTCCCGATCCTTCCGGGTCGACTACCCCTAATTATAGGGATACCTGCGGATCTGTCAAAGCGAAACGGAATCCCGCCCGAAGGTTCGGATGTGGCCGGGAAACCGCGAGCCTCGCAGGGAACTCCTGCGGGAACCACGAAACTGGTATAATTTCCCCAGGGATCTTTTGGAAACGAGCCGGCGGAATTCCCCCGGCGTTTTCCAGATTCTGAAAGGGGGAGATCGTGAAAATTCGCAACGGAGCTGTTCTGGGCATCATCCTTGGCCTGGTTTTCTGTATTCCGGGTTGGGCCGAAAACCCCGAGGCGGTTCAAAACAACGACAAGGGCAAGGACCTGAACGATCAGGGAAGATTCGAGGAGGCGATCCCATACCTCGACAAGGCAATCCAGCTCGATCCCGAGTTGGCCGCGGGGTATTCGAACCGGGGGATGTCCTACCGAAAGCTGGGCAAGATGGACCAGGCGCTTGAGGACTACAACAAGGCCCTGGCCCTGGATCCGAAGCTCGTCGAAGCATTGACCAACCGCGGAGTGCTGTATGCCAAGACCGGCCGGTTCCAGGAGGCGGAGGATGACTATGCCAAAGCGCTCTCCATCAGGCCGAACGATGCGATGATCTATTTCAACCGGGGCGCCCTGATGATCAAGATGAAGCGGACCCAGTCCGCGATCGATGATTTCACCACCGGCTTGAACATCCAACCGGATGACGGGTACTCACTGCTGCAACGGGGTGGGTGTTACCTTGACCTCGGCCAGTTCGACGATGCAAAGAGGGACCTCGAACGCGCCAAAGAATTGGGAATACCTGAGGCTGTCGACTATCTCAAGGAAATTCCCGCGGGGAACTGACCCTCCGCCCCGCCTCCTGGCCGCTTCGCCTGAAAATCCCTATTCTCCGGGACCCACGTCCTGCGGGGCGAACGCGGTGGAGCGGACCGCTTCCCACACACTACGGACGACAAGGAAATCCTCATCGACCGCAGGAACGAAGTCCAGATGAGGAGGCTCCCCCTTCCGCATTTTCTTCCGCGCAGCGGGCGGGGTTGGCCCAAGAAAGGCTCTGGAAAAAGCTTCCCGGAGGTTCGGCGGGCAGTCCTTTCTGCAAACCAGCACATCGGAAGGGATTTCGTCCGTCCTGCCCAGAACCAGTATCCGGTCCCGGACCCTGGGATCCTTCGAATCCGTTATCGCCGCTTCGAGGCAGACCCCTACAGCCACCGTTCCGGAAAGAACGGCCTCGAGAACCGCGTCGTGTTTCTTGAGAAACAGGACCTTGGAGCAGTCGTGGTGCGGATTGATGTTGATCCTTTGGAGAAGATACAGGGGAAATAGGTACCCGCTCGAGGATTCGGGATCGACGAACCCTATGCTCTTTCCCCGGACGTCGTCCAGCCCCAATACCTCTCCGCCTTTGAGCGTGATGAAGACTCCCCGGTAGCCGATCCCTTCCGGGCGGTTCGTCTTGACCAGCGGGATCAATCCCATTTTCTCCCGGGCTTTCACAAAGGCCATCGGACCGACCCAGGCAAAATCGATTGTCCCCCTCTCGAGAGCTTCCAGAACCCCTGAGTAATCCCTGGCGGTGACAAGCCGGACTTCCCTGACCCCGGTCTTCTTCTTCAGAAAAGCGAACAGGGGACCGACCTGACGCATCATCTCCCGAAGGCTGAGATAAGGAATCCGTCCGACCCGGACGTTCTTTTCCCCGAGCCGGATTGGAGGTTGGGGAGCTTCATTCTGGGCCTGTTGGGGCCTGTAGGGCGTTGAAGAATCGCCGGGAACCGAGGCATCCGGGCTGCCCCCATAGGGATCCTGCGCGTTCGGGAGGTTCGGGTTCCCGAACACGACGAAGTCCTGGTACTCGGAGCTCTGGAGGTCACGTTCCTGTTCCTGTGGCTCCCGGGCAAACCTCCCGGGATCGAAGGCGAACCCCGGGAGCAGTCCGAAAAGCAGGAAAAACGTCAGCAGGAGATCCTTCTGGGTGGACTGATTCGGCACGGTTTCACTCCTTGTCGGGGATGGTTCCCGGGCAGGTCCCGAAATGTTCGGGACCGCCCGGAAAGGATTCTAACATGGGGCGGGAATCAGCAAAACCAGGAAAGGCCTTTCGATTCCGAGTTCTGCCTTCTTCAGGGAGTCTTTCCGCAGAATCAGGGTGTCTCCGGGCTTCCAACCGGACATAGATCATGTCACGAGGTGCCCCATGAAAAGAGTCCTGGTGCGGTCGGCATGCTGTCCCTTGCCCGTGCTTCTTCCTCCTCCTATTCTTGAATGAGAGGGACGATAGTCTCGGAGGGGGCAAAAATGCCCTCCAAAAAGTGGTAGAAGCAGGTTGGAGGAAGAAATGAAATTCCGCAATTGTTTTGTCCTGGTTCTCTTTCTGATTCAAGTATTCTCGGTATGCGCGTCCGCCGACGTCATCGAGCGAACGTTCGAGCACAACCTGGGGATGACCCAGGGAGCGACCAGTTGGGAACACCGGATCGACCTTCCCGAAGAACTCGTTGCCAAAGGGTTCGTCTTTCACAAGCGCTCATTCGCCCTCACCGGCCGCCTGGTCGTCGAAAGTGAAGAACTTGCACGCACCTTTTATTATGTCAAGGTTCGGCTCCCCAAAGCGCAGCTCCTTCCCATGAAGGGCGCAATCAAGGTTTCACTTGAAAGCACCCAGGCACCGGTTCCTCCTGTCATTCCCGCCGCACCCGAAAAGCTTTATATGACCAATCCCCCCGAAGCCCCCGGGTTCGGATGGAAAGGAACGGGAAGCTACTCCAACATCACCCTTCTCGATCGCCATTCCGGCAAAACAGTATGGGAGCGCGTTCTCGTCGGAGCAAACCACTGTCACCTCGACGAAGACAAGCTTTACATGCATGGCCGTTACATCTGGGCGGTCCGGCAGAGCGGTGAAGGCGCAGCCTGGGGTCCCGCCACCGAATTCCGTTTCAGGATCGAAAGCCGGATCGAAATCTGCCCGAACTGCCACGGTATCTCCACCCAACCCCCCTGCCAGACATGCCACGGAACGGGCCACGTTACCGTTCCCGTCATCTACCTGGACAACTGACCAGGAAACGGGTTCTAACCCTCTGTTCCGGTTGGGATACGCCTCCCCGCCTGCCTTCTGTTAAAGGGCAGCGGGGTTGTTTTTTCCGAAGGGATTTGATGGTAGAATCCCTCGAATTCCACTTGGAGGAACATTATGGAAGATTTCGATTTCGAAAAGTACATGCAGGATCTCGTTGACCTGTTCGTCACCATGGAACGGTCTTTGCGCGATTACTACTCGGTTTGTCTCCAGAAACTTCCCCAGCATGATGAGTCCTGGAAGAAATTGATCGCCCAGGAGGAGAAGCACGCCCAGATGTTCGAGGCGATCAAGGAGTGCCTGAAAAAGAACGTTGACTCGTGGAAACGTGGGAAATTCCGTCCTCAGGCTCTCCAGATAGTCATAAATGATGTGCAGGCCCGGAAACGGGAGTTCGAGGAGGGGAAGATCGCTCCAAAATATGCCCTGACCTTCATCTCCGATGTAGAGAATTCCATGCTCGAGTCCTCCCTGAAAGACGCGTTCACCTGCGTGGACCCCCAGGTCCAAGCCGAGCTTTCCAAGATCCAGCACGAAACGAAGGAACACAGAAAGCTGCTGCAAGACATCATCAAGGAACATTTCAAGTAGGGTCGGGTCCGGTCCCCCGCGTGGAAGGGAATCCCCTTCCCTCTTTTTTCCCATATCGATTTGGGACGGTCACAACTTCCAATACTCCTTAGGATACCGGAAAGAGCCGAGGACGGCCAAGACCGGCGAAACTTTTCGGGAAATTTCTGGTATACTGAAAGAAATACCTTCATTTTCGAAGGAGAATCGCATGTTTGGGAAGAAAACCCGGGGTACAGGGTTCCTGATCCTGGCAATTTGCCTTCTTGGAAACGCACCCGCCAGCGCAATGAATGAATCGCCCGATCCGTTCGGCGAGGGGACGGTCGTTCTCCAACAATCCACCCCCCAGAGTGACCCCTCGGGAACCGTGGCGGTTGGGCCTTCGGGAGAATTCGGGAACTCCAAGAAAGCGTCGACAGGTTCGGCATCCAGCAAGTACACCGTCGTTCGAGGCGACTGCCTCTGGAAGATCGCTCAGCGCCTCCTCGGAAATGGAGCCCGGTACTGGAAGATCGTCCAGGCAAACAAGGAAAGATATCCTTCCCTGCTCAAGAACCCAAACCTCATCTACCCTGGATGGGAACTGATAATTCCCGGAGCCAGCATTCCAACCTCGAGCTCCATTTCCTCGAACAAAACCGGAACCGGCAACAACTCCGGCACCTCGGTCCCCAAGGTCACCCCTCCCGCTCCCGGGGCAAAGGGGGGAAAGGCACTCCTTGGATGGCTTCAGCAGACCGGGCTGACCGGGGACGCCCTCCGCACCGCGTGGGCAATCGGAATGAAAGAATCGGGCGGAAATCCCAGCGCTTACAACGGGAACACCAAGACCGGCGACCAGTCCTACGGCCTTTTCCAGATCAACATGATCGGAAGCATGGGGCCCGCCAGGCGCAAGGCCTACGGCTTGAAATCCAACGACGAGCTTTTCGACCCTGTCGTGAACTGCCGCGTCATGATGAAACTCAGCAAAAACGGGACGAACTGGGGGCCCTGGGCCATCGGTCCAAATTCATACAAGAAAACCCAGACCAGCCCGGCATTCGAAAAGTTCTACAACATGTTCCCCCCGAAATGATCGCCTGAACTCCCTTTGGGAAGCCAAAGAGCCGCCCGTATCTTGATCGGACGGCTCTTTTCTCTTCTCAGGAAAAGCGATTCGGGAGAAAGATATCACCCGGCGTTCAGGTTTGATGCCTGAGGGAAAGACACCGGTGTTGCGACACCAGCGTTGCCATACATGCGTGGCCCCTCCCCGACCTGTCATTCGGGGGCAGGTATCAAACCCTGGAACTCAGATAGGTTCCGAAGCCCGCCCCTCTCAGTTCCGCCCCGAACTCGTCACCCTCGATCCCTGAAAAGCCTTTTCCCCAGCTTTTCAGGTTGATCCAACAATCATGGAAGAAGTTCCCGTTGCGGTTTTTGGCGGCCCATTCCCCCGCCGTGGCGAGGTATCCATAGTAAACCTGTTCTCCGACCGCGTCACTGACGGCGACGGAAGTCCCGACGCCCTGCCCGGGAATCCAGGAGAGGGGGTTCAACCCTCCTTTGAGAATGCCCGCCAGGGTCGAAAGGTTCGCACGCCAGTCATTACCCTTGCTTTTCGTGATGAAATCCTTGCCCGCCGAGAGGATGTTCTTTTCCTCCCCGACGTAGGACATCGACGCCATGCCGAAAAAATGGTACCACTCGTCGGAAATGTCCTCTCCCGGGTTGGGCGTTGCTTTCCCTATGATGGCGGAGTCGAGGCAGGTATGGAAGAAACCGGTGTCCTGGCTGAGGCCGGAGATGCCGTCGCGACCCCGGGAAAGCTGCCGGAACGCATTGTGGATTGTGATCATGGACTGCGCGACATCGCCATTATTGAGTTTGAGGGAGATCTCCAGCAGTTCGCCCGCGGTCAGCTTCCGACCGGTCTTCTGGAAAATCGCCTTGACCGCGTCGACGAAGGGCTTCTCCTGGCCTGTCAGGAATTTGTTCACACCGTTCGTGTCCCTGAAATGGACGAGCCAGTTGTTGAGGTCCGCGATGTTCACCTTGTCGGCCCCGGGGGTGACCTTTATCCCGCGCTTTTTCGTGCGCGAGATCGCCAGATCGATCTGGCCCGCAAGGCCAGGGATCTTATCCTGCGGGAGGGCGATTTCCTCTGCAGCATTCCCCGACGAGGCGGAAGGTTCTGGTGAAGGTTCGGGGGAAGGAATCGCGCTTCCTTGGACTGCGGATTCCTGCGTTTTGGGCGAGGAGATGGAATCCTCGTCGAATGGCCCTGCAAAGGAACCCATGGAGCAGGAAAGAATCGCGCAGACCAAAAACAGCTTCTTCATCTTCGTCCCCCAGACCATTTTTCTCATTATAGCAGGGAGACTCCATTTCCCGTAAGTCCAGCCCATCAGGCCAGCCAATCAGGTCCCATTCTTCGAAAGTCGAACCGGGTCGGTGGGAGGTCCCTTCAGGCTGGTTTCGATCCCCGAGAAAAAAAATAGTCCGAGTCTTCTACCGCGACATCCACGAAACCCGTCTCCAGATACAGTCTCCGGAACTCCTCGTCCGAAATCAGGACGTGATCCTCTACCTCTCGGCCCGCTTTCCGGTGGTGCTCATCGAGGTGAAGACGGTTCATCGAATGGGCGATCACAAGGCGGCCCCCGGGCACAAGAACCTGGAAGGCCCGGCAAAAAACACGTTTCTCATCATCAAAATGTGGAAAGGCGTTGAAGATCAGTACAAGCGAAAATGAACCGGGCAGGAGGTTTTCCTGCGCGAAATCCCCAACGAGGATATTCCATTCGGGATACTTACGCCGGAATTCCGATGCCATTCCGTGCGAGAGGTCCATCCCGAGATACCTGGACACGCCTTTTCGAGAAAGATATGGGACCAGGATCCCGGTTCCGCAGCCCACGTCCAGAACGTGGTCCTCCGGCCCGGGCCCGATACGGTCGACGACCTGCCCGACCCTCTGGAAATCCTGGGGGCGCTGATAACCATCCCAACTGGAGGAATGTCCATCGAAGAATTCCCGCATCGAAGTCATGCGAATATGGTAACCCTTTTTCCCTGGCTTTCCAATCGCTCCGGAATGCCGGGATCCGTGCTGCAAGGCAGGGGGCAATGGCGGCAGCGTCGGGCGGACCCGCCTTTCCGTCGGTTATTCCCCGTAGTGGACATAGACCTCGCCGTTTTCCCAAGAGTAACCCCAATCGCGCCGGACCAAATCGATGTGAAACCTGTGGATGGTGACGAAGGAGGCATACCCTGAACTCGTCGTCCGGAAGATTAGCTCGACATGCCCGGTTCCGGCCTTGATCTCAACTTCCTCTGGGTCGGTCGCAATTTCCGTCACCTTGGCGACAGCGGCGAACCATTCCTTGACCCGGCGCTCCAACCGAAAGGCCCCGATGACCGGGACCCGGTCGAGGAACCAATCCACCCAACCGGAGGATGAAGCCATCGCTTCCTTTGCGAGGGTTTCCACATGATTCCGGGAGTAGGGGAAAACCGCCCCGTCCACCTTAATCTGGACCCGCCCGCCTACAGGCGGAACCGGCCTCGGGAGCAGCGAAAGAACGATCTCATGCGACCCATCGCGGGTCTTCACGGAAACGGAATCCTGGGCGGCCATTTCGAGGCAAACTCCTCGCTCCAGCGGAGATTCATCCTCCCACAGGGGCACGGGCGGTCATCAACCGGGCGGCGGGGGGCTGCGGAAAAGTGTATCCGGGTTTCCTGCTTCGGTCAACCCATCCACACCCATCCACACCGACCGACAGTTGCACCCTTCATCCGGAAAAAGATACCATGTTCCGATGGTCTTTGCCCCGCGACCTCAACAGGGCGGAACGCCCTTCAATCCGATCGGAGAAAGTCGATGAATGCACCGGTTACCGTCACGCCGCGGGAACTGTCGGAGTTCCTCCTGAATGTGGCCATCACCCGCCCGGTTTTCATCTGGGGGCAGCCGGGAATAGGAAAGTCATCCCTCGTTCGTCAGTTTTCGGACCAGCTTGGCCTGCCATGCGTTTCGCTGCTCGGAAGCCAACTTGCCCCCGAAGACATCATCGGGGTGCCCCAGGTCACGGACGGGGTCAGCCGGTTCTGCCCTCCAGCCAACATTGCCCGAAGAGAACCCTACTGCCTTTTCCTCGACGAATTGAATGCCTGCTCCCCGGAAGTCCAGAAGGCGTTCTACAGCCTGATCCAGGACAGGAAGGTCGGTGAATACGAGCTTCCCAGGGGATCGATCGTGATCGGAGCGGGGAACCGTTCCCAGGACAGCGCAATAGTCAAACCCATGTCTTCCGCCCTGATCAACCGGATGGCCCACGTCCACCTCCGGGTTTCGACCCGTGAATGGCTCGACTGGGCAATCGCGAACTCGATCCATCCCAACATCATCGAGTATATCGGCCTCCGGCCCGACCATCTCAGCGTGACACCTCCCAAGCACGAGGAACCATTTTCCACTCCACGTTCCTGGCACATTCTCAGCGACTCGTTGAAGGAATACGGGGATGACCTTTCCGACCGCCAGCTGGAGATTCTCGCCTTCGGCTGCCTTTCTCCGCACCATGCGGGCCAGTTCAAGGCCTTTGTCCGCCAGCTGAAGAGCCGGTTCCGGTTGTCGGCGATCCTCAAAGGAGACCTGGGCTGGCCCACCGCACCGGAAGACCGCGACGTACTCTACTTCCTCGCGCAGTCGTTCAGAGCCCAACTGATCAAGGAGCTTCCCGCCGATGCGGGCAGGCTTTCCGATTCCCACCGGGAACTGGCGCACCGTGCGAAGGGGTTGTTGAAGGAGCTGGCGACACTCAGCCTCGAGATCGCCCAGATGGTGGTTGCCAGGGTCGAGGGTGAAGACAGCCTCCCGGCCTGGTTGATGGTCGAGATTGTCCGGGACCTCCCCCGCATCGTGGAGCGCTGAATTGGGATCGAAAAGACCCGCCCATCGTGAGAAGAAGAAGAACCAGGGCGAGGAATGGTTCCAGGAGGGATACGGCCGGGTCTACCGTCATCCCCTGTTCACCCCGATCGCCCAGCAGGCCTGGATTTCGCGGAGGGAGCATGGGAACCTGTGTCCCGAAGACGGCTGGGCGGTAGTTACCGGCGGGGGGGATATCTTCGTCCATCCCACGCGGAAAGCGCCTCCCGAGCAATGGTCCTGGATCATCGCACATTGTTTCCTTCATCTGGGTTTCGGACATTTCTCCCGCGATTCCTGGAGCAGGGAATGGAACGCTTCCTGCGATTGCGTCGTCTCGCGATTCCTTGCGGACATGAAGTTCGGACGGCCGCCTGAGGAAATGGAAGGAGTCCTCGAGTTCCCCGCCCGGGATGAAGAAAGGCTTGCGGAGCATTTCCGCCGGCAGGGGATCCCCGACGAGCTTGGCTGTTGGGGGGTTGCGGGTCCTCATCCGGACATGGTTTTCCATGACACGAAAGGGGCCCGCCCCGAAACCGACTGGGGAAACCTGCTCGCATGCGGTCTTTCCCAGGCAGTGGCGGCGGCACTGGATACCGCATCGGGAAGGAGTTCCGTCCTCGGGGGCGCGGTACCAGCCGACAGGAAGGTTTCCTCGGAGGCCCAGGCTGCCCGTTCGTGGTTCCTCAGCTCGTTTCCCCTCCTGGGTTCATTGGCGGCCTCCTTCACGATTTGCGAGGAGACCATTGCCTGCCACAGGCTTTCGATAACGGTTGCCGCAGTCGACTCGTCCAGCCGGATGATATACCTGAATCCGACAGCTGGACTCGGTCAGCACGAGCTTCGCTTCGTTATCGCTCACGAGCTTCTCCACGTCGGGTTGCGCCACGACGTGCGTTGCGGGAACCGTGATCCATACCTCTGGAACGTCGCCTGCGATTTCGTCATCAACGGCTGGCTCGTGGAAATGGGTCTGGGCGATCCTCCCGGGATTGGGACCTTGTATGATCCCGAGCTGAAGGGGCTTTCCTCCGAGGCCGTCTATGAGCGACTCGCGCGTGATCTCCGGAAGCTCCGGCGGCTGGCGACCCTTCGGGGGAACGGCCTAGGCGACATCCTGGGAGACGAGCACGGCCGACTGTTCCACGGTGCCAGCGATCTGGACGATTTCTACCGGCGGGCGCTCAGCCAGGGCCTTCGATACCATCAGGACCAGGGGCGGGGGTTCCTCCCTTCCGGCCTTGTGGAAGAAATCCAGGCCCTGGGCCAACCGCCGATCCCCTGGGATGTCGAGCTCGCCCAGTGGTTCGACCACGCTTTCTCGCCCATCGAGAAGCGCAGGTCATATTCCCGGCCCAGCCGCAGGCAGAGCGCCTCACCCGACATTCCCCGCCCCCGGTGGACGATGGTCCCCGGGGCGCTCGACGGAAGGACCTTTGGGGTGGTCCTCGATACGTCTGGCTCCATGGACCGAAAAGTCCTGGGGATGGCCCTGGGGGCGGTGGTCAGTTACAGCCTTTCCCGTGAGGTTCCCGCAATCAGGGTCGTGTTCTGCGATGCCGTTGCCTACGACCAGGGATTCGTGACCCCCGAGGCCCTCGCCCACAGGGTGCAGGTAAAAGGCCGCGGGGGCACCATCCTCCAACCCGGAATCGACCTTCTGGAGCGAGCTCCTGATTTCCCTCCCGACGGCCCGATCCTGGTAATCACCGACGGTTTCTGCGACCATTTCCGCACCAGACGTGAGCACGCGATCCTTCTTCCCGCGCACCGGCTTCTCCCTTTCCCACCAAAGGGGCCCGTGTTCCGGATCAGGGAAGACTGAAACCAGATGCGGAAAGCCCGGAGTCCGCTCCCGCCTCCCCTTTACTTTTCCAGAAGAGGAACCAGATCCATGAGCTTCCTCCTCCGCGCGAGGTCGGCGGGCGTGGACCCCGTTATGTCGCGGATCGTGGCGTTCGCCCCCGCTTCGACAAGAATTCGGACGATGTCTTTGCGGAAATAGTTGACGGCAATCCATATCGCGGTCTGGCGATCCTTGTCCTGGACGTCCAGAGCGGCTCCCGCTTTGGCAAGAACCTTTGCGCTCTCGGCTTCTCCCAGATACGCCGCTGCCATCAGGGCGGTCTGGCCCTTTCCGTTCACGCGGTCGAGAGAAGCCCCGGCTTCAACCAGGGCTCTTACCATGTGGGGGGCTCTTTCCTTGACCGAAAGAATCAAAGGGGTGTTTCCATCCTCATCGGCATTTTCGAAGGTTGCCCCTCTTTCCAACAGCATCTTCAGCACTTCCAGCTGCTTCTCAGGCTTCAGCAGCCCCACCCTGATCCTCCTGGCGCAAAGGACCAGGCTGCGGACGAAATCCTGTTCCCACTTGTACCTCTTGAAAGGAGCCAGGGGGACACCCGCCCCGAGAATGGTTTTCACAAGAGAGGGCTCAGGAAGAGCATCCTGGAGTTCGGCGGGACCCGGTCTGAACCCCCGTTCCAGAAGCAGTGCGGCGATATCCCATGCACAGTTCCGACAGGCCTTCTCGAAATCGTTCCCGTCTTCATTCGGGAGTTTCGATGTCTCGAGGTACCCTCTTTCGACCAGGAACCGGAAAACCCGGCTGAACCTGTTCACACAGCAGTAGTCGAACAACCCTCTGACCGGTCCGAAGGTCTGGGTTTCCCTCCGGTATGCCTCGACGTAATCATCCGACAGGACCCTCGAAATAAGGTCCCCTTCAGCTTCACCCGTGCCCCCTTCCGCCAGGAGTACCACGAGCTGCTTGATCGCGTCGCCCGGAAGTGAATCCCCATAGGGGTTTCCCCCACGGGTATCCCGCGGACCGGTATCCCGCGGGCCGCCGTCCCCGCTCATTCAGCCCTCCCTATCGGAAAAAATCGTCAACGTACAAGATGATTCTTATGCGCCCGGTCGAATACTCCCTGACTCTGGCATCCCAGACGCCGCTCGCAATCATCAAATCGGAGTAGGTCTTCCCGTCGATCGACCGGGAACCGGAAAAATCACCCACGAGCTTGTAGGCACGATCCCTCCGCCGGAGGAAGAAGAATTCCTCCGCCTCGATCATCCGGCCGCTCTTCCGGTCGCGAAAGGTGATCAAATTCTCCTCCGAAAGAACCCCCGGACGCCTGGAACCCAGAACCTGCTCGCCAGGAACGGGGATATCCGCAGTCAGGGTTCCAGGAATTGCGCCGGTGCCGGAAGCCTCAATCTCACCGACCTGCTTCCAGGTTTCGATGGTAAACTTCGTCCAGGTGGCTATCTCCATCGCGTAAAAACCTTTGAGGTTGGTCCCTTCCCTTGCGATCAGATGGGTATCGGATCTCTCCGATACGATGGAGGCTTCGCGGGGAACCCTATCGGACCAGTCCTCGAGCGTTTCTTTCCTCAACTCCAGGATTCCCAGAGACTTCCTCCATCGCCCCTCAGCCACTTCGACCGTAGTCCGGTACTCGCGGAAGGAAGGCGAAAAGGGATTCGCCAGGAACTCGAGAAAGTTCTCGAGGAACTCATCGACATGACCGGGATACTCGAGCAGTTCCGCATCGAAACAGGTCAGACCGATCAAAAAAACAACCAGGAGGGCAATCGATACCTTGAAGACCTTGGCCAAAAGCCAACCGGCGCGTCTCCTCCACCGTTGAAGGAAAGTTTCGCCTTCCTGCAGGGGCGCTTCCCTGACGCCCACCGCCGGTTTTGCTTCCCCGGCCGTTCGGGGAAAAGTCCCGCAGGGATAGTGCCTCTTCGAACTGGTGGAGCTCTCCACGGAGAACCCACAGCCGGTGCAGACCCTGACTTCTTTATAGGAATACCTGTATTCCGTGACGAGACGGGCGGTATCGGAACCCTTCTGCTTCTTCCAGACCTGGACTTCCCCCTCACCGACTTGCGTCCGGGACTGGAGGTGAAAGGCGAACCATTTCCCGCATCGCGAACAGCGGTGGGCCCAGATAACGAGAACGGCCACAACTGCTGCGGCCAGGGCCCAGAACAGGGGGGCTTCCCAACTCATCGGTGGAGAACCATCGCCTTCCGGTGGGATTTCACCCCTGTTGGAAACGGAGCAGGATCAGGGAAAGAACCCGGTCTTGCCGCCCCTCCCTCAGTTCGGATCGCAAGGGCGGGGAAGATCACTTCGAGAATTCCCCGCTGAAAAAATACAGGACGGCCATGACGCGCTTCCGGTCCTGGAAGTCCTGGATTCCCGTGACCGATCCCCAGATCGAACCGTTCTTGCGGATGGTGCCGTCGCTCTCGATCGCACCGAAGATGCTGCCATCCAGGCGAACCGTTCCGTCAGACTCCAGTTTGCCCTTCAAGCTGCCGTTGTCGCGGATGTCACCCTCGTCCTCGATCTTACCGACGATACTTCCGTTCTTCCGAACCGTCCCGTCCGATTCGATTTGCCCGACGATGCTTCCATCGATCCGGATGTCGCCCCCGCTCTCGACCTGGGCCCAGATCGAACCGTCCTTACGGATTTCGAGGTCTCCGGCGCAAGCGGCCTGGGCCGCCAACAGTACGAGGACCGCCAAAAAAGCCTTCGATGCAATCTTCCCCACATTCGCCTCCCTGATTCAGCCAACTCGGGAAACCCTTCCCGTCGCTCCCGAATTTAGCATGAATCGCCCCTTGGAGGGAATTCCCCCGAGATACGCCCTTGAATGGTGTCGGGTCGGGCCGCGCAGGTCGGGCCGCGCGGGCGGCCTCCCGCTTCATCTGATCAGACCCAACTTCCAGGGTGGCCAGAAGCGAAACTCCACGCGGCCGGTGATCCTGTCGAGGTCGACGAACCCCCATGCGCGGCTGTCGAGGGAGTTGTTTCGGTTGTCCCCCATCACGAATGCCTTTCCGGAGGGAACACGAACCGGGCCGAAGTTCCCCCAGATCGGCTCCTTCACGAACGGCTCCCTGACAACGCCCCCGTTTCGGAAAAGGCGGCCTCCCCTGATCTCGACGCTATCACCAGATAGTGCCACGATGCGCTTGACAAAGTCGCGAGACGGATCACGGGGAAATGGGAATATAACGACTTCGCCGAGCTTCGGCTGCCGGACGAGGAATAGGGCCCGGTTGGCGACGACCCGGTCGCGATCGAACAACTGGGGCTCCATGCAGCCGCCCTGGATCTGATACCCGCTTGCAACGAAGGTCCGGAAAAAGACCACGAAAAGGATCAACTTTCCAAGCGACTTGATACTGCGTTTCAGCTCCTCTTTGTCGAACGTCATCGAAAAAACCTCCACCGATTCGTAAGGGGTCCCACGGTGTATTGACCACGGGGGCGGCCAAAAGTTCCCTTTTCCGCCAGACCCGCAAGGGACCGCAGGTCCAAAGAGTCAGGGAACTACGAGACGGACCTTCCCCGGTGCCAGGCCGATCGTGGCAACCGTCCCGGCATTGAAGGAGAGCGCGTCCCTCTCCACTCCGTCGCTGAAGATCACACCCCCGTCGGGCATCTGGGATGTCACTGTCAGGTTCGTCCCGGACTGGACGATCCCGAACACGAGGTCTGCCTGTGAAGTCCGGCTGATGAATGGTTCCCGGACGGCAAAGTAGAGCCGGTTGTCGGACCAGTCCAGCCGGTAGGAATCCGGAGAAGGCCGCCCGATCGCGGAACCCGTTATTCCCCGGGCCAGTCCGCAGGATCCGTTGACGATGGATTGGAACCAACCCGTGCAACCCGCCCCGGTGGAAACGATGATTCCGCTGGAGCTCTGGTTCTCCGCTTTCCCCCCGAAGGAAAGGCGGTATCTGGCGGAAACGTGGGTCCGGGCCCCGATGAAAAGATCGTTGACCGCGAGAAGGGACTGCCCGTCCGCAAGGGATGCGCGGGCCATCGATACCTCCCGTGCCCTGAACCGGCCATCCCAGACATTCGGGAGGACAGCCGCGGCCTGGCCGATGGCGAACGGAAGCAGCACCCCGTCGATCCGACGCGGATCGGGATTGAACGCGAGGATTGCCTGACCGGAAAGATATTTGGCGGTATTGACCACGAGGCCGTCGGGCCCGAGGATGATCACGAGTTCGGAATCGGCGAACTGGTAGGTGGGAAGGACCTCCCGCTCGATGACGTGGATACGCGTCTTTTGCGGGAGGACGGATTTCAGCTCCCTGAGCGCATTCTGATACGTCTCGTGGAACTGCTCGAACTCATCGAATGCTCCGCCACGGTAATGGGGATCCTGGGAGGCCTGGACCTCCTGGTAGAACCGCGCGTTGGACCGCGTGTTGAACCGCAACACCAACTCCTCGAGAGGGGTGCGGCGGGTGATGACCACGACCGAGTCGAACGCGGGCACGACGGGCTCCCGGCCTATTTCCGCGCGGGGGGAAGGATGGCCGCCAGCAGTTCCGGCGTAAGATGAAGCTGCCCGATCTTGCCGGCATTCTCGCCCATCTCCTTGATTCCGAGTGCCAGGAGTATCGCGGGATCGAGCTCCTTGTACGGAGCGAGCCGGATTCCCGTGGCCGCGGCCTGGAACTCCGCCTGTGCACGGGCGTTCTTCCCTTCGAGTTCCACCAGCCTCTGGCGCTGGGTCTCGAGAGTGATGCTGGTGGTCAGCTCGTTCTCCTTGATTCTCCGTTCCTCGTCAACGGCAAGCGCCCTTCGGCGATAGATGGCCTGATCGGCTTTGATCTGGAGATTCTCCCGGTACTCCGCCTCCAGCGCTTTGGCCATTTCGGGAGTCGGTTTTGCGCTGATTACATGGAGGCCGGCGACCTCCACCCCGAGCCGGGTGATGCTTTCCTCTTTCTTCAACTGGCCAAGGACGAGGAGGGCGATTTCCCCCGCCTCGCAAAGGGCTTGTTCGAGAGACTTCTGTGCCAGGTTTCCCCGGAACAGCCTTTGGAGCTCGTTGACGATCCTCTGGGCTAGCTTCTCAGGGTCTTCGGACCGGTAGGCGCGTGTGTCGGGATCGATGCTGAAATTGAGCAGGCCCGCAACGGTTTCGGGGTTCACCACCCTGAAGGTCAATGCCCCCTGAATCGCCACGGACTGGAAGCTCGCGGTGCTTTCATTGAGAATGAAGGGAACGTCGATGGTTCCCGTGGGCACGCAGACGATGCTGGTGGTCGGCCTCCAGAACCAGAAGGAAATCCCCTGGCCCCGGTATGTCACCGTCCCGTTCTTGTAGACCAGGACGAACTCGTTGGGTTCCCCCTTGAAGAAGCCAATTCCCAACATTCCTCAACCTCCCCGCTCAAGTGTTACCATTATACCTCAGACTTCTTACCCGCACAGAAACTGGAACATTCACCCCAGAACCGCGAACCCGGGCGTTCCGCCTCCTGATCGAGTGCCATCAGAGTCACCTTAACGCTTGTAGCGTGCCTCACGATGGCGTATGATCCCATCGAGAGAGGTGACCGAAATGAAGAATCTCTGGTTGGTGCCGCTATTCCTTTTCATCGGAGCCGGCCTTTCGGCTCAAGAGCAACGACATCTCTTCAGCGAAGCTCGAAAAGAAGGAGAAGTTTTCTTCCTCACGGGCGAAACGGTTCCATACACGGGGGTCCTTTTCTCAAAACACGAAAACGGCAAAACCATGCAGGAATTCCACCTCAAGGACGGGAGATTTACCGGAACTGGCCGAACCTGGTTCCTCGATGGGACCTTGATGGACGAGACCCCTTTCAATGAAAAAGGGGAGATGGAAGGGGAAGCGGTCGGGTTCTATCCCAGCGGGAAGGTCAAGGTGAAGGTCGAGTATCGCGGAGGGAAGATCAACGGCCTCAATACCCTGTTATGGGAAAACGGAAAACCCAAAACGGTTGGAACCATGAAGAACGGGAAATGGGATGGTCTGACCAGGACCTGGTGGGAAAACGGTAACCAGAAGGCCTCGACCATGTTCAAGGACGGCGAAAACGATGGGCCATGCCAGGAATGGTTCGAAAACGGACAGCAGTCCCTGGATGCGAATTTTTCCAAGGGGAACCCTGACGGTGAGATCAGGACGTGGCACCCGAACGGAAAACCCGAATCGGTCGTCGTCATGAAGGATGGAAAACTGGTCAGCGAAAAGTACTGGGACGCCAAAGGAGAGGTTGACAACAACCGGGAATGCCTTGCCAACATGAAGGTCATCTCTGCGGTGGCGGCGATGTACGAGATCGATCACCCGGGGACTTTCGGAAAGGGAGCTGCGAAAGCCGACGTTGCGGAATTGGCCCGGCAGGGCTACCTCAAGAGCATCCCCTCATGCCCCGATTCGGGGACCTATTCGATCGGGGAGGGGGAAATCGTTCCACCTATCCGATGCTCGTTTCACGGTCCGCTCCCCGAAAAGTGACAGGCCGGCAGGAACAATAGGCCTCGGGGGGAAAGCGGGAAGCCGATCGGGTGGTTCACTCCCCCCAGATGAATGTCCCGACCGCACCGCGGTTGAGGTAGGCAGGTGCGGACTTTCCATGGCAACTGATGTTGAAAAGCGTTGGATCGTCGCTGTCGTTCAGGACGATCAGGACGGTTTTCCCATCCGGAGTGGAAAAAGCCACGTTGCGAAGGTTCCCCGCCTGCTCGGTGGAGACCCGAACGGACCCCGGTGGGACGAACTTCGACGCGTGACCGATGATGTAGTACGAGACGTTGAAGGGTTCCGGAACCTTGTTGTCCCTCGAAACCGTTATGGCACCCCTGCAGTCCCAGCATCCTCCCCAGGTGTGCGGATCGCATGACGGATCGGCGGCGAGGTTCCATTCGAAAACCGCCTGGCTCCAGTTCCGGATCGATCCGATCAGGACATTCCCGACATGCCAACGGAGGTCCCCCGCGAACTTCCCTTTCCGGCTCGTCCATTGTTCGGTGAAGTACATCTTCGCCTTGGGAAAGGCCTGACGGACCTCCGAAAGGGCTCCTATGTCACCCGCGTAGAGATGCCAGGCAACCCCCGCAACGAATTCGGAAGCCCCCGAATCGCCCAGAACCGCGAGCGGATAATCCTTCTTGTCACAGTTGTGGTCCCAGCAATAGATCTCGACATCGTCCAGGCCGGCGGTTCTCAGCGCGGGTCCCAGATGATCGCGGATGAATACGACCTGCTCGCCGGCTTCCATCACCATGCTCGGTTCGTTGGATCCGTTGAGCGGCTCATTCTGGGGGGTGATCGCATCGATCCGGATTCCATGGCTTCTCATGGCCTGGATGTACTTCACGAAGTAACGCGCATAGGTGGCGAAATACTCACCCTTGAGCTTGCCGCCGCGGAAGTTGCGGTTCGTCTTCATCCATGGCGGGGCGGACCACGGGGTCGCGATTATACGGATCGATGGGTTGATCGCGAGGACCTCTTTCAACAACGGAACGACATCCGGGTCTCCGGCGAAAAGGTTGAACCGCGCCAGGTCCTTGTCCTTCTGGAAAAGTGACAGGTCGAGGTAGGAAAAACTCCTGGGGCTCAAATCGGAGGCACCGATGCTCAGGCGCAGAAAACTCACCCCGATTCCGTCGCCTTCCGACGAAAAGATCCTCTTCAAAAGCCTTTCCCGCGCCTCATCGGGAATGCGCCTGATCAATTGCGCACTTCCCCCGGTCAGGGCGAACCCGAAACCGTCCATGGCCTGGAACTTCCTCGAATCGTCGACATAGATCGTCGGCCCGCTAACCGTCAGTCCGCAGAATCTCGGCTCCTCATCCTGGATCTGAAGAAAGGCCGCACGAACCGGATCTGTGACCCACAGCGAAATCTGCGATCCCGCCTCGGACCCATCGGCCAAACCATAGGTCTGGGAAAGAACCTGACGGAACATCCGATCCTTCGCGTCCGCTCCGACCTGCCTTGCAGATTCGAGAATCTCTTCAGTCCGCATTTTCCCGAGGTTGGCGAGGAGGATCTTCTCCCTCGTTTCACCCTTGGCGGCAAGTTCACAAAGGGCTTTCACCTCCCCGAAATTCCGGGGGGTGTTCATCCCGATCAGCAGGAGCTTCTCCCGTACCGCTTTGGAAGACGCCTCCCCCAGCAGCGCGAGGATGTCAGCGACCGAGTGGACGGTCTTGGCACCCTCGAGGAGGATCCTTTCCCTGACGAACCAGGTCCAGGGAAGGTTGGGGACCGCGTTTTTCCGGGCGATGATGTCTGAAGCGGAAACGGGTGGAGCGGAAGGCTGGGCTGATACCTTCGCATCGGGAATCTTTCCCGCAGCATCCTCGTCAAAAGGCCCCACAGCAAAAACAGCAACGCAGGTGAACGCGAGGGCAAAGAAGAAGGGAATCGCCCCTGTGGGGCAAAACCTTCGGCCCAGCACCGACAATCCTGCTTTCCCCATATCAGTCCTCCTGCCCATCAAACCTTCCCCGAGATACCCGGAAGCACCTGTCTTGAACAATTATAGCACGCCTGAGCGGGGATTGCGGGTCCGAGTTGAGGAGCCCCACGAGGGGGCGAATGTGCCCGAACAGCCAGGACGAACCGCAGGATGCGGCAGTGTCGGGCCGGGGCCACGGATGGCCCGCCCTTGGCCCGACGGGCGATGTCCTTGCAGGCATGACTCACTTAAGGAAACCTTTCGAAACTTAAGGATTATTTTCGTGTAATGGGCCTGCCTCCCCTGCAATAATCGCTTAGTTCGAACGGGAGGGTTGAATGAAGACTTTTCGCCTGGTCGCTTTTCTTGCGGTTTTTGGATTCGCCGCCATCTGGTTCTCCAGTTGCCGCTTTCTGGGCCTCGGAAGCTCGGAGGTCGGTCCGATCGTCTCGGAAACCACGACCGACGGTACGGCCAACGTCACCGTTCAGGCGTTGATTCCGACCACGACCGCGTCGGGAGTCAAGACCTCCCGGATCGCCAGCTCAATCCTGGCTTCGACCGGGTCGAGTCCGACAGTGACTTTCCGTCTGGTACTCCTCCAGCCAGGCGACTCCACTCCCGTCCGGGTTCTTTCGAAGACCGTCGAAGCCGTTGACGGAAGCGTCCAGATCAGCTTTTCCGGAATCCCTGCCGCGACCTGCCTCGGGGAAATGGTGATCGAAGGCGGCTCTCTAGGAGGGAAGACTGATTTCCACGGGGCACTGGATCTTTCGATGGGGGACAACGTCCTCCAGGTCGTCCCCAAGGGATGCGGCGACCGATGCGATATCCTGGCCGCAGCACTCCGAGAGATATGGAACTCCCCCGAACTCTTGAAGACATCCCTTCTCAGGGTGGTTTCACTGCTCGAGTCCTCGGGAGCGAGACTCCTTTCGGGAATCCCTGCCGTGGACACCCCGCAGAAGGTGTATGACAGTTTCGTCGCCGCCAACCTCCCCCAGGCCGATTACACCAGGCTCGAGCTGGATTCGCTGAATTCGACCCTCTCGGCTTCTGGGAAAAACACCTGGACGAAAACGGTTGCCCAGGTGGCGACCACACCGTCCGGGGCAAGTCAAAAGACGTGTTTGTTCTCGAGAATCGTCCGTCAGGGTTTCGGGACATTCGCCTTCGTCGCCTGGCAAGCGGATGACGGAACGCGTTTCGGAATCTCGAAGCTCGACCTGGCCTCCGGCGAGACCACGGCTTCACTGGTAATCGAGGGGGAGTGCGGTCCCACCGCCCTTCTGCCGGGGGGCGGCCTGATGGTCGGCGGAACGTTGGGGGGTTACCCCCTCGTCGTAAGCTGGAACGGCTCGGGCAACAACTGGGTGAACTCGACCAACTTCTCATCCTTTTCCGCGGGTTGGGCGCACCGCTTTCTCCTCGGCTCTGGAACCGGAGATGGTTCTCTCGTCAGGTTCCTGGACTTCACCCAGGTCGGAAACGGCCTGATCTACTCGCTCCTCCTCGACTCCTCGAGCGGTCTTCTCGAGAGCTTTCGAATGGATCCCGCCGACGGGACCGCAACCGGAGTCTCGACTCCCCAGCGCGTCGGAATCTGGGCCGTTGCGGGCGTCGGTTGCGCCACGATCGGCTGGGACAACCTTCCCGGCACCTGGTCATACTCGATTTTCTGGTCCGACTCCCCCGGCTTGACCACGGGAAGCTTCACGGGGATCATCCAGAATGCTGGTTCCCCCCACCTCCATGCAGGTCTCACCCCTGACCTGACCTACCGTTATCTTGTCGTGCCATACGACCAGAGCGGTGCTGCAGCGACTCCGTCAAAGGTTGTGGGCGTGGTTCCGTTGGCGTCGACGACGATGAAGCTGTTCAGCAGCGACTTCTCCCAAGGCGGGTCGATCCCGGAATACTGTGCCGGATCGACCGGCAACTCCCCGAACCTTTTCTGGACGGGGGTCCCGGCAGATGCGAAGAGCCTCGCGATCACGTGTTCCGACCTTGATGCTACGGGAGGCAGCTTCACGCACTGGTTGATCTATGACATCCCGACATCCACGTCTCAATTGAAGGGCGGAGTCGCGACTCTTGAATCCCTTTCCGACGGCATGAGACAGGGTATCAACGATTTCGGGGAGATCGGGTACGCGGGTCCCAATCCCCCCGTGGGGACCACCCACAACTACCTCTTCACCATTTTCGCTCTTGACACGGGTCTGAACGGCGAGACGGGGCTTGCCAGCCAAACGTTGTCCAACCGCATTTCCGGCCACATACTCGCATCGGCGACCCTGAAGGGATCGTATTACAAGTCGGGGTCGGTTACGGTCACCTTCTCTGGAAACGTCGTCGATGTCGACAATCCATACTCGGGGAACGGGATCGAAGTCACTACGTCAGGGGCTGAGGTTACCGTCAACTCGATCCTTGCGGGGGATGAGGTGAAGTACAACCTGAAAGGAACCACCACTGACGGTTCTTTCAAGATCTACAGTTCGAGCGACTTCACCTTGAATCTGAACGGAGTCGCGATCACCAACCCGGATGGCCCTGCGCTCAACATCCAATCCGCAAAAAGATGCCAACTGGTGCTTTCCCCCGGGACGACGAACACTTTTGCCGACGGAACACCTTATGGTGCAAGCACCGAAGACCAGAAGGGAACCCTGTTCAGCGAAGGGAATCTCCAGTTCAGGGGAACCGGTTCGCTCACCGTGACCGGCCACTCCGGACACGCCATCTGCGGAGACGGGGCAATCACTTTCAGCGAGGGATCAATGACCGTGGTTTCCGCAGTCAAGGATGGAATCCACGCCCAGGACCTCATCTCGATGTCGGGTGGTACTCTCGACATCACCGCCACCAGTGACTCCATCGAGTCCGAGAAAGGGAACATCGAGATCGCCGCGGGAACGTTGACTGCCACGAACAATGCCCCAGACTCCGCGGGGCTCAAAGCGGAAGGAACGGTTGGGGTGACCGGCGGAGCGGTTCATCTGAACGTCGGCGGAAACCAGTCCAAGGGGATCAAGGCGAAAGGCCACATCAACCTCGGCGGAGGAACCATCACGATCGGAACCTCCGGTGCCGCAGCGTTGAAGGCTTCGGGCCAGGGATACGATCCGGAATACTGCACCGGGGTCAAAGGGGACGCCAACGTCACCATCTCAGGTTCCACGATCGAAATGACCTGTTCTGGAGCAGGGGGAAAGGGGATTTCCGCGAAGCAGGAGCTGATCGTGACCGGCGGGACGATCAACGTCGCCACGACCGGGGATGGAGCCACCTACACAAATGCATCAGGAGTTGCGGATGCCTACTCCGCCTCCTGTCTTACTTCAGACGGTAACATGACCATACTGGCGGGTTCCCTCAATCTATCGAGTTCCGGGAAGGGAGGAAAGGGAATTTCGACCAATGGAACGCTTTCGTTCGGAAACGGATCGAACTCCCCAACCGTCGTTGTGACCACGACAGGCCAGAGAATCTTGATCTCCGGAACCGAAGGCTTCACGACCGCGACCTACTCCGAACCCAAGGCCATCAAGAGCGGGGGCGCGATGACGGTCAGCAACGGGAACTTCACGATCGAAACATCCCAGGCGGGGGCACAGGGCCTTGACAGCGACGGAACCCTCACGATCGCCGGAGGGATTCTCGGAATCACGGTCCGGGGAGCCGGAACGAAGGCCATCAAATCGACTCAGGGAATGTTCCTGAGCGGAGGGACGGTCAACGTCACGGCCGAGGGAAACGTCGTCCTGGAGAACGTCGGCGCTTCCACCTTCAACCCCTCTTATTGCACTGCCATCAAAAGCGCCTCGAGCGTGACCGTGAACGGGGCCGAAGTCACCATTTCAAACAGCGGGACGGGCGGGAAGGGAATCTCAGGTGACGGCGGCTTCTCGATGACGTCTGGATCGGTTACCATCGGGTGCTCTGGCTCGGGGACCACATTCACGAACACGGGCAATGCCGTCGATTCCTACAACGCCACGTGCATCACTTCGGACGGGACCATCAGCATCCTCGGAGGAACCGTCAGCGCTTCCGCTTCCAACACGGGCGGAAAATGCCTTTCCTCGAATGCCGGAATCACCATCGGCGACGGGACGAACTCGCCGACGCTCAACCTGACCACCTCCGGAACGAAATTCCTCGTCTCGGGATGGGGCGAGGATGCGGACTACTGCCATCCCAAGACCATGGTCAGCAATGGAGCGATCACGGTTATCAACGGATCCATCAACATCTCCTCCACCGACGATGCGATCCATTCCGAAACGTCGATTACCCAGAACGGTGGAGCCATCGATATCAAGGCCTCGGTGGAAGGGATCGAAGCTCCCAACGTCACCTTCAACGGAGGGACGGCAAGCGTCGTCGCTTCGGATGACGGAATCAATCCCACCATGGGAAACGACGTAGAGGGAAGTGACGGCAGCTGTCTTTATGTCAACGGAGGGACGATCGCGATCAACGTTTCGGGCGGAGACGGAATCGACAGCAACGGGAATGTCGTAATGACGGGTGGGACCGTCATCGTTCAGGGACCTCCGAGAGAACCCGAGGTTGCTTTCGACGTGAATGGGACCTTCAGCATCTCCGGCGGCTACTTCATCGCCTGCGGACCGAACGCGGGAAGGATGATCGAGGCTCCAAGCCAGACTTCCACCCAGTGCTCGTTGATGGCGACTTCCAATCTCCCGGCCTCGACCATCTTCAACCTCCAGGATAGCTCGGGAAACAGCCTGGTAACCTTCCAACCCGTCCGCAACTGCTACTACGTGGTCTTCTCCGCGCCCACCCTCGCCAATGGAGGATCCTACCAGGTTTACACGGGAGGCTCTTCCACGGGAACACAGAACAACGGCCTCTTCACAGGTGGAACCTACTCCGGGGGAACCTTGAGAAAGAACGTGACCTTGTCTGGAAGCGTGACCTCCTTCTCCTATTGAGCCCCTGGCAGTCCTTCACGAAAAGCACGAAAATCCATTGCGAATCGCCGGAGAAATCGATGAAACTCAGGGTATTTCTTCGTGGGAAGGTTTCGCACCTCCGCGCGTCCGGGATCCATGGTATATTATGCGGCGATGTCGAACGAACCCCTGTCTGCCTCCGGCAGCCATGAAACTGATCTGACGATACCACCCAACCGGCATGGGGGACCCGGTTCGGACGCCGATGGGGGATTTACGTCGCCCCGGCGAACCATTTTTCCGGCATCGAGACGGAATGGCCGCTGAGTTCCTGAAAGCTGGATCCGGGGCGGGAGATGGGCAATCTCCAAAAAGCGGTGGACACCCCGTGTTTGACGACGCTTTCCTCCGTGACCTCATCGAACGGGGGGCCAGCCTTGCAGAGAGGCTTGGACCTGCCTTCCAGCCGCTGCCCCCCGGTGAGGTGGAAGCCGGGAGTCTGGCTGAATGGAGACTCCTCGTCGGTGATGCTGATCCCGGGCGATTCCGCGCACGGCTTTCCGCCCTGGGCCTTTCTGAAGATACCGCATGGAAGGCGGTTGCCAGGGTCACCCTTCACCGACCCCCGCACCTTCCAACCTGGGCAGCCCTCCTTTCCGATCTGGTCGATGAGCTCAGGAGAGATCCCGCAGCGGATGATTCAACCGAAATCGAGCTGGCAACCGACACCGCCCCCGGTCCCGTCCTGGTATGGCTTCGCCCGATCATCGGCTGGGCATGCCGCCTGCTCGACAGACGCCTGGAGAGTTCCGGCCTGGATTCAGGACCGGGCGTCCGGGCTGGGCTTGCAACATGGCTCGCGAGGCGCTTGGGCCGGATCGCCGGCCCCTCGATCATGGTTCGATACGATGCCTGGGCCGGGAAACCCCAGGCATCGGATCGAACCATCATTTCGGAAGAGAACCCGCAGCCGCGCAGCGATGGAAGATTCGAGACCTGGCTCCAATCGAGAGGCCGCCTTCAGATCCTTGCGGATTTTCCCGGCCTTGCCCGGCTCACCGCCATCGTGGTCGGACAATGGGCCGATGCTTCCGTCGAGTTCCTGCTCCGGTTGGGCCGCGACCGGGCCGAACTGATCGCGGCCCTGCTCGATTACCGGGACCCGGGACCGCTTGCCGAAGTCATCGCCGGTCTCTCCGATTCCCACCACAGGGGGCGAAGTGTGATGATCGGACGGTTCACCGACGGCCGTGCGATCGTCTACAAACCCCGGGACCTTGGCCTGGAGAGGTGGTGGGTGACAGTTTCCTCCCGCTTCGAAAAAGCGATCCCGGAAAGCCGGTTTGGGGCAGCCCGAGTCCTGGCTCGCCCGGGCTATGGATGGATGGAGGCCGCTCCCGAGCGCCCCGCGGGAAGCCCGGAAATCCAGTTACGGAAGGAAGCCGCAAGGCATTCAGGCCGGCTGGCCGCGCTCCTGACTTCTCTGGGGGCAACCGGCTTCTCTCGGGCCAACGTGATCGACGGAGCCGACGGACCTCAGCTCATCGACATGGAGACCCTTTTCCCCTGCCCCCCAACTCGCATGGGAAAGGTTGTTCAGCAACCGATTTTCCACGACTCGGTACTGTCCACTGGTTTCCCGCCCATGTGGCAAGAAGGGGGTTCGGGAGTTTTCCCCTCCGGAGGCATGGATTCCCTGCGGGACGATCCCGGGGAGTTTCCAGAAGAACTGAGAGCTGGTTGGGACGAGATGGCCGCCGCCCTTCGATCGGATCCTTCGATTACTACCCGGAGCACCATGACGGATGGACCCGAAGCCGGCCGGTGCCGGATCGATGCGAGAGACACCACCTTCTACCGGAACCTTGCGGACCTGTCCCTTGAACCTGCGGCCATGGGCTCCGGTGTGGCCCGTTCCCTTGTTCTCGAGAGGTTGTTCAGGGTGCCTTCCCCGCCCGATCTATTCGCAAAATTGGTCAAACGGTGCACCGCCGAACTTGATGCCCTGGACCGCTTCGATACCCCGAGGTTCGAGGTCAGGGCAGGAGCGACCGATCTCTTGGATCCGGAAAACGATGGGAACACACTGCTCCCCGGGTGTTTCGCACATTCTCCGCTGGAAGAGGCCGGCGTCTGCCTGACCCGGTTTCTGCAAGGGGGAGAGGTTGCAAACCGCAGGCTTTTCCTCGAGTCCTGCCATTTTCGCAACCCGATGCGTGCGCCCCCGACTGGAGTGTCTGACACAGCTTCCCGAGCTCCCATTTCCGGTGCGGTGATCCCTGTCGGCAACCGGGATGCTTTCAAGCGCCGTCTGCGCCAGGAAGCGCGGTCGGTTGGAAACCGCATCCTGGAAGAATCGGTTCCCACTCGCCGAGGATCGCTGACCTGGATGCAGCATGCGGGATTCTCGCGCCGGCCCCATCACCCTGATGGCCCACCGGCCAGGGGCAACCGCGGGTTTCGGAGGTTCGATCCCCCTGATCCATTCATGGTTTCCGGGCAG
Organism: uncultured bacterium; assembly: GCA_964428355.1. Taxonomy (GTDB): domain Bacteria; phylum Muiribacteriota; class Ozemobacteria; order Ozemobacterales; family Ozemobacteraceae; genus CAYRYU01. The sequence goes on along the minus strand of CAYRYU010000012.1, from coordinate 8,835 downwards.
GCAGGCATCGCCCTCTTTTTGGCCTCTCTCGCCTCTCTGGACGACCGTTTCCGGGAACCAGCACGCAGGGCTCTGGCCTGGTTCCGTGAGTTCCTGGAGGATGCCGTGCCGGAATCCCAGCTCGGAATCGGCGGGGCGGAAGGGCTCGGATCGCTCGTTTTTTGCATCGTCGCCGCCGCCGGCCAACTTGAAGACCTATCCTGGCTCGAGGAAGCCTGGATCTTCCGTGACCTGCTGACCCCCGAAGCCATAGACCTGGACAATTCCTTCGACCTCACGACCGGGGCGGCGGGAACCGTGTTGAGCGCTTTCGGCGCCCTGGCGCACCTTCCGGCAGCCTTTGCCGAAACATCCGAATGGGCCGGGCTGGCCGCCATGGCGGAGAAGGCGGCCGAGCATCTCGCAAAAAACCGCATCCTTGCCGAAAACGGGACGGTCGGTTGGCGGACGACCGGTACGGTACCGATCTCAGGGTTCGGACACGGCGTGGCCGGGATAGCCGCCGCCCTTCACCTGGCATCCCGGCACTTCCGGCGGACCGATTTCAAGGAGGCGGTTGACGGCGCAATCGCCTTCGAAAGGTCCCTGTTCAGGCAGGACGCGGGAAACTGGCTCGCCAACGGCAGCACGGACACCTCACCTTCCTTCCTGTACCATTGGTGCCACGGCGCGACGGGAATCGGGTTTTCCCGGCTTCTTATGTCGGAACGCGAGGATGCCTGGTGTGATATCGAGCCCGCCGTCAAAGCGATCGCGGAGATTGCCCTTCCTTTCGATCACGTCTGCTGCGGGGAAGCGGGCCGGCTGTCATTCCTTTTCGAGGCAGGCAGGCGTTGTGGCCGCCCCGATTGGGAGGACCTCGCCTTTTCGGGTATCGAACGGATGCTCCTCCGCCGGGACGCCAACGACGGAAGGTTCAATCTTCCAGATGATGGGGGTTCCCGGCTTCCTTCCACCAGCCTGTTCCGGGGACTTTCGGGAATCGGGGCGCTCTTTCTGCGCTGCGCCGACCCGGACCGTAGTCCCTGCCCCTGGTTGTGGAAATGAGCCTAGAGAGGGGGAATCCGCTGGCCCCCGAGGGAACTCCCGAACCGCCTGATCAACTCGTTCGCGCTGGCCTCGACGGGTTTGTCCGTTACATCGATTATCCCGAAACCACCACGCCGGAAAAGGGATTCCGCGAATTCAACTTCTTTGGTGATCTGGAGAGGATCCACATATGGAGTTGCCCCTCCCACCCCCAGAAGCGAACTTCGGTGCCTCCGGAAGGCCAGCAACCGGTCGGGCATGATTGTGAGCCCGATCACACGGGTTTTTTCCAACCTGAACAGGGAGTCGGGAACCGGGAGTTCAGGAACGAGTGGGAAATTCGCCACCTTCCATCCCAGGACCGAAAGGTAGATGCTGAGTGGTGTCTTTCCGGTCCGGGAAACCCCCAGTAAAAGCAGGTCCGCCTGATGCCAGGTTTCCTGCTGGCAGCCGTCGTCATGAGCCATGGCATACTCGATCGCCGAAACCCGGTCGAAGTATTCCCTGTGGAGCTGGCGGAAAGCGCCCGGCCGGCAAAGAGGGGAGACGCCGAGCCTTTCGGAAAGGATTTCCTGAAGCGGCCCTACAAGATCGACGGAAGGGACCCCCTGTTTCTTCGCATGGACCTCAAGGTGTTTCCCCAGCTCGGAATCCACGAGAGTGAAGACAATGATTCCGTTGGCGCTTTTCGCGAGCTCCACCACATCATCGATCTGGGCAGCCTCGCGCACGTTACCGATGGTTTTGACCTCGACCCGGCTGTCTGGAAACTGGGCAAGAACGGTGTTGAGAACCTGCTCTCCGCTCGCGCCGACACCCCCGGAAACGACGAAAATCCGAAGTGGTTGCTTTTCCTCTCCCATTCTTTCTTTCCCGGGAAAACCCCTCACATCTTCGTGTAGGCGGCCCGGATCCGCCGACAAAGTGATTTCAGGAGGTTGATCGACCAGCTGGGATGCAGTTGGTAAAGCACGTTGAAATTCTTGGGCTCGAGCTTCAGTAGCTTCGACTGAGTCTGCGCCTTGATCGTGGCGGCCCTCGGCTTTTTCTCGAAGTGGGACATTTCACCGAAAATTTCACCGGCATCCATCGTACAGATGCTCTTGCCGCCCCTCGAAACCTCCACCTTCCCCTCGAAAAGAATGTAGATGTCATCGGTCAGATCGTTCTCCGCGATTATGGTTTCCCCCGGTTCGCATGTCTTCCCGAACATCTTGACGATGTCGTCCGGGATCTTCTCGCTTTCCTTCTGGAAAGCCATGCCATAAAGGGCAGCCGCCGCGCCCATGTCCTCGGTCGTCTCGATTTTCCCGTCCACCTCGTCCTTGAAATCGGAAAAGGAGCGTTCCCGCTTCTCGTTCAGGAAACGAAGCTCGCGGCAGAGTGAGAAAGTGGCCGCTTTCGCGAGAACGATATCGACCGAAATGTTCTTGAAGAAGTCCTCGATCTTCCAACGGTAGATCTCGGCAGGCTCCAGAACGAAGGCACTGGTGAACCGCTTTTCGGTGTTCACAGAATCCTGGAGGCCGAAAAGGGTGTTCTCGGCCATTCCCATCCGGAAGAAGGTTGCGGAGGTTTTCCGCGCAAGCATGGCCTTCCCTTTTACCACGAAAAACACCGTTTCCCCCCCCGGATCGACAGGGTCGTCCTCCCGGTACAGAACGTACTTCTGTTGGAGGTTCAAATGGGTCCCGTATTTGAAGGTAAGCACCGGGTTCACCTCTCGAAGGGTCGGTGTGAAACTGCCGTGACAGAAAATGCGACGTCGGTGGTTCCCTTACCTATATTCTACCACACTCAGGACCTTACCCAAACCCCCTGTGAGTAACCATTTCCGGAGAGTGCTTACCCCGACCGACCCGGTATCAGCCGAGCTTGTCCTTGATCGAGTTCAGAAGATACTCGATTTTTGAAATCTTCGACCCCAGCTGGGCGATTTCCTCGGAAGCCTTCTCAGAGAACTTGGCGGCGAGAATGACCGCGCAGTTGCTTTCCCGGTTGAAAAGGCAGTCCGCATGTGTCTTGCACGCATTGACCTCGTTGTAGAAAGGGCATTTCATCTTTCTGGTCCTCGTTTCGGTGGTTTTCCCAATCCATCGGCAACTGCCGCGAATCCGTCCACCGGACATATACCGAAGGCGGTTGGATCAACCATTTCGACACTGGTATAATGGAAGCATGTACCGAAACGGTGTTGGGAACCTCCCGGGATCCAGACGAAAGGGTTTCTTCCTTCCCCTGGTCATCCTCGGAATCCTCTCGATGGCTTTTCTGGCGGTGTTCCTCCAGTCCTACGGGAGCTCCTATACCGACCAGATACGCCATGTGGACGAGGTTTCCCGCACGTTGATGATGGCAGAGGCAGTCTTCACAACAGTCCTGGGCCGGATCCGCGAGGCTCCTTTCGTCCAGCGATTCTTCAGGGGGAAGCCCTGCGAAGAGCTTGACCGGAAGCTGCTCAACGGGAGCTACGATCTTTTCGTCGCGGACGCGCCTCCCGAATTCACCGACCAGGTGGATATCTTCGTAAGGTGCCGGTACGGCCGGGTGACAAAGCTTTACTTCTGGCGGGTGAAGAACGAGGAGACCATCTTCGATTCGGGCGGAAGGGTCTTTTCCATCATCTTTTCGACCCTGGACGACGCGAAATTCCCGACGATGAGCGGCAACCCTTTCCTCCCCGAAATCAAGGATCTGATCAACCGCCGCAAGGAAAATGAGCCGAAGGGAGGGCTCAAGGTCCAGGCCCTGGGGCCCGTTCAGTCGCTCCAGAAGATCCTCGACACCCTGCACGCGACTCCCCCGGGAACCCCTCCCATCAAGGATGTCCCAGCGACGACGACGGCACCGGCAAATCCTCCGCTCCAACCCCCAATCCAGACAGTGACCCCGGTGACCGAACAGTCATTTCTGACCGTCTGCGGAGAGAAGATAAGGCAACACCTCGCAAAAACATTGGCGGCACTCATTTCCATGGGCGTCACTCCAACACCGGATTACATCCTCGACATGTACATCGCGGGCGTTTCCGAGGGAAAGGAAGGGGCACCCGAGAGCATCGAGGCCGCGATCAGCGAGCTGACGAACGGCGATCCGAAAAAGCGCCAGACCCTTGTCGAGGTCCTCGATTCCCAGGATTTGGCCGCCAAGGTCGGCGACCAGATCGAAATTGAAACCCAGAAACTCATCCCGTTCCCCATTCCGATTCCCCAGGATAAGCTCGGGCGTCTTTCCCAGCTGATAGTGGACAAGACCAAGGAGAAGGCGCAGCAATGATTGGGTCCCCGCTCCGGGCCGTCACCATGGTCGAGATGATAATCGGAATCCTGATCCTCAACATCGCCGTTGCCATGGGAATCGCCCACTTCCGGAACACCCGGGTCACGACCCAGAATCTGACGGAGAACATCCAGTTCCACATCGAGGGACGGAAAGCCACCGACAGGCTCCGCGACATCCTCCTCGATTGTACCGAGGTCGTGAAACCGCTGGAAGGCAACACCATCCACTATCTTCTCGTCCGGGATATAGTCAACCAGCTCCGGATCATCTACCTGGAACCATCCCCCAAACCCGAGGAAGGGCCGTTCCGCATGATCAGCTATACCGATGACTTTTCCGCGGGCCACGTGCCGGAAAACCGGAAAGTCCTTTTCTCACGGGTTCAGAGGGCTTCATTTACCTCAACCTCGGCGGGACTCGTGATCGTGCAGATGTCTCTTCTCGATCCGAAGGGGCGCGAAATGGAGTTCCTCCTGGAAATTCCGATGAAGAACTTTTCTAGCCATGACCCTGATTGAGAGAATTCCCCGAATCTCCAACTCCCCCCCGAAAACCCGGGGCCGGGGTTTCACTCTATTGGAAATCGTGATCGGCCTCTTCGTCCTGGCGGTGCTCGCTCTCACTTTCACCCAGTTGATCCGCTCCAGCGGCACCCAGACAATCCTTTCCAGCCAGACATTTGCCGCCAACCAGGTCGCCTCAAAGGTGATGTCCGACCTCTCCGAGGAAACACGCATCAACACCATGTTCCTCGAGCTGCTCCGGGACATGCCCGAGATGGGGAACCGGGATCAGGTGGTCGATTCCCAATCCGCCTATTTCCGTCATCTCAAGGATCTCGCTCCCCCATACGGCCGAATCGATCCTGAGTTGGACGGGGGAATCCGGTCGGGCGACGGTTCGATCTACCAGAGGATGAGACCATTTTTCGTCCGGGTACAGGCGGAGCGGCGAGGTGAAGCGTCAACACCCGGTTTCGAACGCCATGTTGCCGAGGTCGAGGTCAACGTCGACTGGAAGGAGAAGGACGGGATGGGTCGTTCCTACGTCCTGCAGACGTGGCTTCCCAGCCCTTCAGGGCCAAAAGTGGTCAGCCCCTTCCAGGTCCTCGATGAGGCGACCCTTCCACAGAAAGTCCGGGAACGTTTCTTTCCCGAAAAAGGGGGGACGGACCTCCGGACAGCGGTCCAGTCCGCTGGGGGGAATTATGACCTGATCCTTGAGCTGGGCCGGATCGAGATCGGCACCGACAATCTTGCTTCCGCGGTTTCCGCCCTTCGGAAAGAAATCGGTCCCCTCGAAACCCGGCGCAGGCTCCTCCTTGCCAACCCGTCTCCCGGACTATCCCAGGTCCAGCTCAAGATTGCCCGCCGCCAGGAGATTGGAGCGAGCCTTCTTTTCATGGGACTTTCCAGCCTTGTCCCCTCATTGAGGAAGATTGACCAGGGCTACAGCGTTTCCGCCGTGGGGGCGCTCCAGCGGAGCCGCTTCACACCAGGTCTTTCTCGTTTCGCTTTGTGTTTTGACCAGATCCCGGAATGGGTCCTGAAGGGGGCTGAAGATTACTCCTGGCTCCTGGAGGAGGGATGGCGCGATATCCGGCCCAACCGCCTCGCGGATCTGGCCCGGTCTAAAGCCCTCGATGCATACCGTCTCCTCTTCGCTATCGACTCCGGAAAGAGAGCCGTTTACGAAGCGTTCATCACAAAGGAACGTGACAGAACCGAGGGACGCAACCCTTTCTGGGAAAAGACCTTCCTCCGGGAACCCGAGTTCGCGCGTAACCCCTCCAAGCTGACCTCCCAGTTCCCAAACCTGAAAAGGATCGCGGGGACCATCCTCGGAGAACTGGCCGAAGGAGCCCGCATCGCCCGGAAAATCTCTTCGGGAAATTCCTTTTGAACCCCTTGACCTCACGAAGCGCTTCAACTACAAAGGGAAAAGATCCCTCCCGTTGGAGCCTTCAGTCCTTCTCGTGCCCACCTTCCTTACGGGAGTAGTGCCGGCCCGCCCCTCCGGGCCGGTCGTCAGAGACAAGGAGACAATCATGTTCTTCCGAACTTCGATCCCGGCGAGCCTGTTTCTTGTTCTGTTCCTTCTCTGCTGCCTTCTTCCTGGCCAGGCACAGGAATACGATTTCCCCGAGCAGGACCTCGACGGACTCGGAGAAGAGGATGTGACGAGCAGCTATGGGGGGCAGGAGATCCCCGGATACCAGACCGAAGGCGAGGGTTATGGCTCCGAAACGCCCCAGGAACCAGCATCCGTAACCCCTCCGATCGTTCCACTGCCGGACGTCGAACTTGGGCAGAAGAACGTCCTGATCGGCCGGACACCTTATCTCAGCCTCAAGGAAATGATGCGCCAGGTGAGCGGCCTCTTCGCATTCCTGAAAAGGGAGATGGGGGTCAAGGAAGTCCGGTTGGTTACCGCGAAGGATTACTCCAGCGTCCTTGCCGCACTTGCCCGGGGAACCATCGACTTTGCCTGGGTCGGCCCGATGTCCTATGTCATCGGAAAGGAGAAGGGCAACCTGATGCCAATCGCCAAAGCCCAGCAGCCCGGAGGCATCGCCTACCGGGGGGTTTTCATCACCCGCAGGGACGACCGCGTCATGGGCTTGGACGACATCCGCGGGAAAACGATCGGTTTCGTCGACCCCGAGTCCGCAAGTGGTTATCTCTATCCCCTCTACCTCCTGAAAAGGGTCAAGATCAACCCGCACAAAGTCTGTTCCAGGGTCTATTTCCTCAAGAAACACGACGCGGTCCTCCAGGCAGTTCTCGATGGGAAGATCGACGTCGGAGTCTGCCTCGAAGCCACATTGGCAGCTTCCACCGACCCACGCACCCGCAGCCAGATACTCGTTCTGGGCCGGACCGATGAAATCCCCTCCGATGTCCTCGTCTGCCGCCAGGATTGCCCTCAAAACCTCCGACAGGCATTTCTGGGAGCACTGTTGAAGCGCACCGCATCGGGGACCGCACAGAAGACGGGATACGCCGATTCCCAGCAGCTGACTTTCGTCGAAGCGACCGAGGGTGATTTCGAACCCGTCAAGGCAGTCTGGAATGCCGTCCGATCGATTGCCTACCACCCTTGATTCGGAGGGAAGAACATGAGTACCATCGCCGTGAACGGAAGCCCCAGGAAGAACTGGAACACCGGAACCCTTCTCGAAGAGGCACTGGAGGGAGCCCGTTCCTAAACCGCAACGACATCTCTTGTCCACCTCTATGACCTTGATTTCAAGGGTTGTACACCCACATTCCGGATGTGCCGAAAACCCCTCACTTGATCTCCAGATAGCTATTTGATGCGAAGTTGCTTGTACTCGGCTCTTTCGAGGGGCATACTTCTTGGAGTACCCTGCGAAGGAGATTCATGGACCAACCGTGTGAGGTGCAACTCAGATCTCCAACCAGGTCGAAGGCGGGCTTCTTGACCCTCTTCCCGCTGTCATGCACTATCTTCGCGCAATGAAGATCCGGGATATCATTGATGCCGCTGTTCCCCCGGATCCTCGTCATGAGGTTACCCCTGGAGAGTGCGTCGAGGCAATTCTTTGCTACATCTTCCTGAAGAATCACACATTGTCGCATGATTCTCAAACACTCTCGGGATACGATCTTCCTGCAATTTTTGGGAAACGGGCATCAATGCCGCTTTTTCCATGAATTCCGGCTTGGGACCGCCCTCGACGCCCTTTACGGAAAAACCGGTGAGCTGTATAGCGAGATCGTGTTCCGCGGCTTGGCGGCGTTCAAAATTGCCATCAAAAGGCTTCACCTCGGCACCACCACAATATCGTTGCATGGGGATTATGACACCATCCAGGAAGTTCTTCCTTCCTTGATCAAACCACCCCCCCGGCCCGATTATGGCAAGAGCAAAGATCATCGAGAGGACCTCAAACAGTTGGTCCTTAGCCTTACGGTGGGAGATTTCGGGGGACCTATTTGTGGACGGATGGTCGATGGCAATACCAGCGATGTTGTGGAGTTCCGACACCACCTGAATTCCCTGGCCGGAATGCTGGAAGACCTTCGAGAACTCGTTCTCGTCGCGGAGAACAGACCGCCCGCCGGCAAGGGGGCTCTTTCTTCTTTTCGAGCATCTGACGATTTTCATATTCCATCAAGGATCATCCGTTCAGGTTCTTCCGAAGAACTTCAACAAAGACCAAATTGAAATTCTGGACCGATGCGGTTGGAGGGAGTTCTATCTCCCCAGAAAGGCAATTCATTGAAATGAACCGCCCAAGTCTGGAATGTGGGAGGAAAGACCTGGTTAACGCCGAAGGGAAATCTTTCTTCCTTCCTCTGGTCATGATCGATGAATATTCATCCCTGCAGATATTCTCCGTCGATGCCAAGGGGAATTTCGATCAAGCCAGGGTCATCATTGCAATGTCGAGCCCGGGGACTCCGACGGTCCCGGAATAATTAAAAACCGGTTCCGGCGGGGTTCATTTTTTCCCGAATTCTGGATACAGCTTCTTTATGCACTCGGGACAAACGCCAT